>JBGVGD010000063.1:0-17711 GCA_045121515.1 Phocaeicola sp.
TACGCCAAAGATACAATAGGACTATTTACCCGAATTATCGGGAAAATCAGTGCTTTTACAATCTTACAATATGTAAACAAATTAAACAACAGACCCATTGGTGAGATTAAATATGCACTGAATTAATTCCGCCAACGGGTAATTAAATAAATAATCTGTGTTTATCTGTGTAATCTGTGGTGAAAAAGAAAAAGAAATATGAAACAGATTTATTACGCAATACAGAACATCATCCGTGGGAAGGATTCCACGATTATTAAGGTGGTTTCCCTTTCATTGGGGCTGTTTTTGTCAATCATTCTACTTGCCCGAGTGGCATTGGAATTGAGTTTTGATACTTTTTATCAAGATTATGAGCAATTGCATGTGGTACAAACCGCATGGGAAAACAAAGACGGAAAAGGCAAGCCTAGTCCTTATAACATCTATCCAAGCGGAGAAACACTGATGAAACATTTTCCGGAACATGTTGAATCCTCCACGGTGATATACACTTTCATCGGACAGACCTTAAAACATGGAAATGAAAATTATTCATCAAAAATAGTTGCAGCCGATTCTCTTTTCTTCCAGACAATGGGCATTCCATTGATAAAGGGAAATGTCTTGGACTTGAATATACCCGATGCCATATTCCTATCAAATACCCAAGCACGCAAAATCTTTGGCGACCAAGACCCTATGGGAAAAGTCTTGATATGGGGAGGAAGTTATGAAAAGGTAGTGAAAGGCATCTTTGCAGATGTGCCTGAAAATGTGACCATTCAAACCCAAGCCGTGATTTCAATGAACTGTGTCACCAACTGGAAGGGGTGGAATAGTGGAGGAAATTACCTCACGATGCTACGCATGAAAGAAGGAGCCGACATCGACTTCATCAATCAACGTACATCTGCCGTATTTGCCAACTATCTACCCATCAGTGACCATTACGGGCAATACGGGATTTCAGGCATCGATATATCCATCACACCTCTGAAAGGGTATCATTTGAAACAAGGAAAAGTAATGACTATGATTTATATCATGTCCTTATTGGCCATTATATTGCTCCTTGCCTCAGCATTCAATTATGCATTGATTTCCATTTCTTCTTTGGCAAATCGAGCCAAGGGCATTGCCATACACAAATGTAGTGGTGCAGAAAACGTACACATCTTCGGTATGTTTTTCTGGGAAACATTTGTTGTCGTGATGATTTCTGTCCTGATAGCCATTTTCCTTATCTTCAACTTCCAAGCAAAGATAGAGGAACTGACCGATGCTACCATTCAAGGAATGTTCAGCTTACAGAATTTATGGGCGTCATTGGTTGCTATCGTTGTTTTATTCATCATCGGATGTATTTTGCCTGGACGATTGCTTACGTCTATCCCTGTGACCCAAGTCTTCCGTCGGTACAAGAAAAACAGAAAAGGTTGGAAATATCCGCTATTGTTCATTCAATTTATGGGCAGTGCTTTCCTGCTTTGTTTTGTAGCACTCATTTTCTCTCAATATCATTATACCATGAACAAAGATTTGGGTTGGAATGCCGAACGGTTGGTTTATTGTTATCATGCTTTCGATAATCCGCTGAACGGGCTTAGCAATATACGCAACTTGCCGTATGTGGAAGGAGTCGAGAATGCGAATACGGTTATATTGGAAGCTTATGCCCCTTTCTCTGTAAAAGATGAGAATGGTACTGTCTTATTTTTCCCGCGAAGCAATTTCGCCAATACAGACTTCTGCAAAATGTTGAACATTAAACTGATAGCAGGGAAATACCATACTCAGTCCAATGAACTAGTCGTCAATCAAGCGTTCGTAAAGAAGATGGGCTGGACAAGCAATGGAATAGGGGAAATAGTACCTGAAATGGGAACTGTAACGGGTATCATCGAATACTCGTTCCCTGACCGTGTAGAAATGGAACCTTATTGCATCCGTTGGTGGAATAATGAAGCAGAAACGGCTTGTCTTCACGTGAAATTGAAAGAACCTTTTGCCGATAATCTCCAACGGTTGAATGAAGATATGAAAAAACTTTATCCGCAAGAAGAGATTGTCTTTAAACCCGTTGATGATGCTATGAGCAACATCTTCCGTTCTGCCCGCATCTTCAGGGATTCCGTACTTATAGCTTGTATTGTTACTCTCTTCATCACTTTATTAGGTGTCATCGGCTATACCAACGACGAAGTGCGGAGACGTAGCAAGGAAATCGCTATCCGCAAGGTGAATGGAGCAGAGGTTAGTCATATCTTGCAGATGCTTTGCAAGGATGTAGTCATCATCGCCTTACCGGCCGTATTGATAGGTACGCTTGCATCGAAGTATGTGGGCGAGCTATGGGTATCGACCAACTTTAGGGATATTCTTGTTATCAGCCCCCTCATATATATAGGTGTAGGTATAGTGGCTATGGCCTTCATCCTCGGCACGATCATTGTGAAGTCTTGGCGTGTGGCGAATGAGAATCCGGTGGTGAGCATCAAGAGTGAATGATTGTTTACTCACCTAAAACAGAAAAAAGAAATATGAAACAAATTTATTACGCTATACAAAACATTATCCGCGGAAAGGATTCCACCTTTATCAAGGTGGTTTCCCTCTCGTTGGGATTGTTTTTTTCCATCATCATGTTTGCCTTGGTAGGAGTTCAGTTGGGATTCGACTCTTACTACCGCGACTATGAGGATATCTATGTAGCAGAGACTGCATGGGATTCGGGAAAAGGATTGGAATACAAGAACTACTTTTGTATCTATCCCACGTCCAAGACCTTATTGGAACATTTCCCCGAGCAGGTAGAATCGGCTACAGTCATTTGTGAAAGTGCTCCAAGAGCCGTTCAACTTGGGAAAGAGCATATCCGCTTGCGCCTTATCCAAAGCGATTCGCTCTTCTTCCAAACTATGGGTGTACCTTTGGTTGAAGGAAATGCACTCGACCTTCATGCGCCCGATGCCTTGTTCCTCTCAGAAGCAAGTGCCCGTCGTATCTTCGGTAGTGAAAACCCGATAGGGAAGACGCTCCGTTGGCAAAACAAATACGAATTGATTGTGAAAGGTATCTTTGCCGATATGCCCCGAAATGTAACCATGTATGCCGAAGCGGTATTGTCCATCAATCACCCTTGGATGCTGGGTGGCTCTATGCGTACCGATTGGATGAGTGGGGGTAACTATCCTACCTTCGTCCGCTTGAAGGAGGGGGCGGATATGGACTACATCAACCAGCGCATCAATCCCGTCGTAGGCAACTATCTGGATTCAGCCGGCTTCTACGATAGCGGTAGTGTCAAGAAGATAGAACTTTCCTTAACTCCCTTGAAAGGGTATCACTTGCAACAGGCATCGGCCAAGGCTATGGTCATTGTTTTTACCGTCCTGGGATTGGTATTGCTCCTGACCGCTGCCTTCAACTATGCGCTGATTTCCATCTCCTCGCTCTCGCATCGTGCCAAGGCCATCGGGGTACACAAGTGCAATGGGGCAGAAACGCCTCATATCTTCGGGATGTTCCTATTGGAAACATTCTTCTTGACAAGCATTTCGGTATTGATAGCCATCTTCTTGATTCTCAATTTCGGTGGAACGATAGAGGATATGGTCGGGCTACCTCTCGAAACGATATTTGCACTGAATCACTTATGGGCACCGGCACTGACTATCGTCCTGATATTCCTCGTCGGTTGCATTCTTCCGGGACGCGTGTTCTCATCCATCCCCGTTACCCAAGTGTTCCGCCGATATACCGAAGGAAAGAAGCGCTGGAAGTATCCGTTGCTCTTCATGCAATTCATGGGTACAGCCTTTCTGATTGGTTTCGTGACCGTCATCTATGTGCAACATCAGTACATTGTGAACAAGGATATGGGATATGATTCGGATAGAGTGGTCTTTGCCATGCACCGGTTTGAAAACCCTGCCAATGCCATGAGCAACGTCCGCAACCTGCCTTATGTGGAAGGTGCTGAATTCTCAAAGGTAGAACTTTTACATTTTGGTGGAACAGTAGGAGTAAAAGTATTCCAAGCCAACGAAGGCAAGAAGTTCAACACACGTATCGCCCAATACAATGATAACTTCTGCCGATTCATGAACATTCGCTTGAAAGCCGGCAAGTATCACACCAATGCAAATGAAATCTTGGTGAATCCGGCCTTCGTGAAGGCGATGGGATGGGCAGGCGATGGAATAGGCGAAATGGTGGAAGATTATGGTACCGTTACTGGAATCGTAGATATGGAATACCCCAATGACGACAATGATATTCCTTATCTTGCGCAATGGATTTCCAATGAGATGAGTAGTAATTCCTATGTAGTAATCAATGCCCGCTTGAAAGAGCCTTTCGAAGAAAACCATATCCGCTTGAACGAGGAAATGAAGAAACTCTATCCCAACAAGAGTCCGCTATTCGTTTCGTATGACAGGGAATTAAGGAATCGCTTTGAACACATCCGTTCCTTCCGAGATTCGGTCTTGATGGCCTGCATCGCCATCCTGGTCATCACCTTGATGGGCTTGATAGGCTACACCAACGAGGAAGTTCGCCGACGTAGCAAGGAAATCGCCATCCGTAAAGTGAACGGAGCCGAAGTGACCGACATTCTGAAAATGCTTTGTCGGGATGTGAGCGTCGTGGCCCTGCCTGCCGTAGTCATCGGTGTCCTGCTCTCGTGGCAAATGGGAGAAGCATGGATATCCAGCAACTTCAAGGATATTCTCTCCATCAGCCCGCTCATCTATATAGGTGTGGTCATCGTGGCATTGGCTTTCATCCTTGGTACAGTTATCGTGAAGTCGTGGCGTGTGGCTAATGAGAATCCAGTGCTAAGCATTAAGAGTGAATAAACTTTAAACTGTCATTCAGAGGAACATAGTGACGAAGAATCTCGAAAACATCCACCTTTGTGGCTTCGAGATTCTTCGCTTCGCTCTGAATGACAGTTACCTTTCAAGTATCCATTTTACAATCTTCCCTTAAAATAAACCTCTACCTCATCCAAGTAGCCTGTGAGTGTGTTGTTGTAAATCCAGATATCTTCCAAATAGGAGACATCACCCGGTCCATATTCCATGCGGATGCAATCATGACCGTCCCATCTCCAGTTAAAACGATAGACATCTTCGGAAATATCACCATTCCAATACTCGATGCGTAAATAATCTCGTCCAGTGCGGTTATTATAAAAGTCAAGTCTTTGTGTATATCGCTTTCCATTTTCTGTCCATGATTCTTCCCAAGTACGGCTACAGAGTTCACTGGTGTTGTCGCTATGATGAATGTCATCGTCCCAAACTCTAAACTCCACTTCACAAGAAGTAAGGCTCATCATGCCGACCAATATCAGCATCCATCCCATCATTTTCATCATCCGTGTCTTCATAACTTTCTATTTTTAAGAGTGAGTAATTCTTTTCTGTATCGCAAAGGTAGGAGAGGAAAATTACTCTAAAAAGTGAATTTTCCTATTCGTTCAGGGGATTTTCCCTATTTGTTTTAGGGAAATCCCTATCTAGCATTTTCATAATTAAGAATATATTCGTTTCTTTGCAGAAAGAATATTCGTTTAAATTTATAAAATCACATCTTATGAAAAAACTTACCCGTTTGTTCGTTGCTTCTCTCTGTATGGCTGCATTGACCAGTTGTGGAGAACAACGTAAGCAAGTAGTTTATGAAGAACAAGGTCCGTTCGAAGTGTTCACCACTCAGAATACGGACGTGACTCCGTACCGTATCCCATCTATCACCAAGACATCGAAGGGTGATTTGTTGGCAGTAGCCGACTCCCGTCCTTGCCGTGCCGATATCGGTTATGGTCGTGTAGACCTCCACGGACGTATCAGCCAGGATAATGGTAAGACTTGGGGCGATGTATTCACTATCATCGAAGGCGATGGTATCATGGTGGATAAGGATCCGAACAAGTCGCTTACTGCCGGTTATGGCGACCCATGTTTGATTGCAGACCGCGAAAGCGACCGTGTATTGCTCCTTTGTGTAGCCGGACACCAGGTATTCTTCCGTTCAAGCCGCGAAGTACCTAACCAAGTGGCTATCATGCATAGTGAAGACGGTGGTAAGACTTGGGGCAAGCCAAGCATCATCACAGACCAGTTCTATGTACCATTGGATGAATCGGCTGTAGGTCCTATCCAATCCATGTTCATCGGCTCTGGTCGTATCATGCAGAGTACACGTACTAAGGTAGGTGATTACTACCGTTTGTATGCTTGTATGTTGGCTCGCGATAAAGACAACAATTTCTGTAACTTCGTGGTTTACTCGGATGATTTCGGTAGCAACTGGAAGATTCTCGGTGACGTGAATGTACCAGGCGTACCTAGCAAGGGTGACGAACCGAAGACTGAAGAACTTCCTGACGGTTCTATCATCTTGAGTTCACGTACCAACGGTGGCCGTATGTACAACATCTTCAAGTTCACTGATGCTGACAAGGCAGAAGGCAGTTGGGGTACACATGCATTCTCTGGCGCTGAAAACAACGGTGTTGCTGCAGAAAAGAACTCTTGCAACGGTGAAATCATGATTGTACCGGTATGGCGCAATGCAGACAACAAGAAGATGCACTTGGCATTGCAATCAGTACCTTTTGGTCCTCATCGTACTAATGTAGGTATCTATTATAAGGAATTGGCAGACGCTTCCGATTATGGTACTCCAGCAGATTTCGCTAAGGATTGGGACGGCCGTTTCCAAGTATCGGACAAGGGTTCTGCTTACTCGACTATGATTCTCCAGGAAGACGGTCAGGTAGCATTCTTCTATGAAGAAGATACTTATGAAGCAGTAAGCGGTGGTGGTTATACCATGGTTTACAAGTCACTTCCAATCGACAAGATTACTGAAGGAAAGTATAGTTTGATTCATTAATATCAAAAAAGAAAGCGGAGATTTGAGGTCTCCGCTTTTCTTTTTTATTTCTTATCCGGTTGACGTTGGAAGTCTGCATCCTTCGCCCACTTCGGCATTTCATCTTGATTGGCAATCATCAAACCGATACTGAACATCAAGTTGAGGTTTTCCATTGCACCGTCGAAATCCCATTCTTCTTCACGATATTCATCGTTAGGCTGATGATAAGTGTAACGCTTCGACTTCGCTGCTTGTCTAGCCTTGTCGATGACTTCACCGCCACCACCACAAAGCACGGTAGGCACACCCTTCTTCACGAAATTGAAGTGGTCTGAACGGAAGAAACCACCCGCAGGGTCTTCAGTTACCACACGTACACTTCTGCCTTGTGCCGCTGCTGCTGCCAAAACCAAAGCGTCCATATCTGTCTTACCTGCTGCACGGAGAGTTACTCCAGTAGTACGCATGGCCGGGGCCGTACCGTCGAAGTTCAAGTTGGCTGCTGTTTTCGAAAGAGGGAAAAGTGGATTTTCACAATATCCTTCCGAACCAAGCAAACCACATTCTTCAGACGTTACTGCCAAGAATACAATTGAACGACGTGGCTTAACTGGCAATTGTTGGAACTTCTTGGCCAATACCATTAAGGCTGCTGTACCCGAAGCATTATCAGCAGCACCATTATAGATGCTATCGCCTTCGATTGGAGTACCAATACCCAAATGATCCCAGTGTGCAGTACATATAATGTATTCATCCTTCAAGTCAGTACCCGGAAGAACGGCTGCCACGTTGTGTGATTCGCCTACATTCATTTCCAAAACGTTCATAGTGACTTTGCTCTTGGCTTTCATAGCAAAACTCTTGAAACCTTTCTTCTTGGCAGAGTTTGTCACTTCTTCGAAGTTCAAACCACTGATCTCGAACAACTTCTTTGCCGCTTCTTCATGCAACCAGCCTTCGAAAGCCAACGCATCCGCATTCAAGTCTTCTGAGCAAAGAGCAATGTTATGATTCACATGAGAGGTACTACAAACATTCCAGCCATAAGAAGCTGCCGCTGTATTATGAAGCACCAAAGCACCGGCAGCACCCTGACGCTTTGCTTCTTCCAACTTGTATGTCCAGCGACCATAATAAGTCATGTTGCGTCCACGGAACAAATCCTTGTCATAGAAACCCGGATCATTCACCATAGCAATAACAATCTTTCCCTTCACATCAATGCCTTCATAGTCATTCCAACCATATTCTGGCGCATTGATACCAAAGCCCACAAATACGAAATCGGTATTAGGAACCACCATTTTCTTCTGACCACGATGTGTCCAAACTACGATATCTTCCGGGAAACTCAAATCCATGCTACCCTTAGCCGCCTTTACGCGGATACGGTTCTTGTCCGGACGGGCGAGGGTAGAGATTTCGCGAACCGGTTGGAAATAACTTCCATTGTTAGCCGGTTGCAAACCCAACTTCTGGAATTCATCGGCAATGTAGTTGATAGTCTTGGTTTCATACTCTGTCAAAGGCTTACGACCACCAAATTCATCAGAAGACAAAGTCTTGATTCTTTCCTTAAAGAAAGCCACTTCTTCCTCGTATTGCTTATGTTGTGCCATGGCAGATA
This sequence comes from Phocaeicola sp., assembly GCA_045121515.1. Taxonomy (GTDB): domain Bacteria; phylum Bacteroidota; class Bacteroidia; order Bacteroidales; family Bacteroidaceae; genus Phocaeicola. The sequence continues at coordinate 8,504 of JBGVGD010000063.1, forward strand.
TGCTGAACGATGCTGCCAAGCACATTGAGAGAATAATTCTTTTATTCATCATATAATGTTTTACTATTTAATCCAAATTGTCATTCAGAGAAGTTTTAGCGACGAAAAATCTCGAAAACATAAAGTATAAATGTCTTCGAGATTCTTCGCTTCGCTCTAAATAACAGAAAATTATTTATTGATCACCTGATTCATCACACGGAAGAAGTTACCACCCCAAATCTTGCGGATATCTTCTTCAGAGTAACCCTTTTCAATCAATTTCACGGTAATGTTAATCATATCATTGTCACCCTTGCAACCCAAAACACCGCCACCGCCGTCAAAGTCGGAACCGATACCTACATGGTCGATACCCGCTACCTTTACAGCATGGTCGATGTGCTTCACTATATCATCAATAGAAGCAGCCTTTGCATCATTGTTCAAATAACCGTCATAGATACAAATCTGAATCACACCACCATTCTTTGCCAAAGCACGAAGTTGGTCGTCAGTCAAATTACGGTCGTGGTCACATAATGCTTTTACACTGGAGTGCGAAGCAAAAATAGGATCCTTGGAATACTTAATGACATCCCAGAAAGTACCTTCGCTCACATGAGATACGTCGATCATCATGCCCACTTTGTTCATTTCCTTCACTACCTTACGACCAAAAGCAGTCAATCCCTTGCTGGCGTCTTCTGTATGAGAAGAAGAATTGCAGATATCATTGTCATAAGAGTGGGAGAGAGTCATGTACTGTATACCCATATCCTTGAACTTCTTCACGTTCTTGATATCCTTACCGATAGCATATCCGTTTTCAATGCCAAGGAAGAAAGCCTTCTTGCCTTCTGCTTTCAAACGAAGTGCATCTTCTTCTGTCAAAGCAATACCACAAGCATCTTGGTATTTAGCCACATCAGCATAGGTATTCTCAATCATCTTGAGACACTTTTCTACTGCTGCTTTAGAAGAAGCCTCATCGCGTTCCTTCTGAGCCAAGAAAATAGCCAAGAACTGGGAATCGAGTTTGCCTTCTTCCATTTTCTGGATGTTCACCTGATTGCTCTTGCGCTTACCCACGCTGAAGTCACCACGAGTGAACCAAAGCGGAGTATCAGTATGAGTATCTACCGAAAGAATACGAGAATGGATATCCTTAGCCTTTTGGAAAGTTTCTGCCTTACCAATCAAAAACTTGAAGAGTTTGCCCATCAGTTCGTCACCGGCATTGGTAAAGATTTCCGGGTGGAACTGAGTACCGATAATCTGATGATGCGGATAAGCCTCAATCATTTCAGGTACACTATCGTTTGCCCAACCTACAATCTTCAATCCCGGAGCCAACTTTTCAATTGCTTGGTGGTGGAAAGTATTGACTTGAACTTCCTTCTGTCCCAAAATCTGATGCATCAAACTACCTTCTACAACCGATACGCTATGAGTAGCCACTGTACCTGCTTCTGACTGACGATGATTGATATCCGACGGCTTTTCAGAAGGCAAATCCTGATAAAGTGTTCCACCCATGCCTACATTGATTAATTGCAAACCACGACAAATGCCAAGGGTAGGGATATTACGGTCGCTAGCCAACTTGAAGAGTGTCAAGTCATAGGTGTCGCGAGTAACATTCACTTCGCCCAAATGTTCGTGTTCTTCTTCACCAAAATAAGCCGGTGCAAAGTCCTCACCACCAGTAAAGATAATACCGTCCAATTGCGCTACAATCTGACGAAGCACTTCCACATTATCGGTTACAGGAATCAGATAAGGAACACCACCGTTCATCAAAACCGAATTGACATAGGTATTATTCACTGAATTCTTGGTTTCACTCCAACCCAATGAAATACCAATCAATGGCTTATTACTAACTGTCGGACGTTGAGCCTCATCCGCTTGAATATAAAGTTGCTCCAATTTTGGTGCGTATGGAGATACACGCTTTCTTTGTGCTTGCACGTTGGTGAGAGTACCCATAGCCAACAATGCCAACAATAAATATTTTCTCTTCATGCTAATTTTAATTTATTAAGGCAAAAATACGGAATTATGTTATAACTTTGCCTCAAACATTAAAAAAAGTTTATGCGATACCTCAAGAATCCTAGCACTAACCCTTATTATAACATGGCTTTCGATGAATATTGTCTGGAAAGCCTATCCATTGATGAACCTGTTTTTTACCTATGGCAAAACCGTCCAGCCGTGATTGTCGGCTTCAATCAGGAAGTAAATACGGAGGTGAATCTTGATTATCTGAAAGAAAACGGCATCGACTTGGTACGCAGAGTAACAGGTGGAGGAGCCGTTTATCACGATTTGGAAAATCTGAACTATACCATTGTAGGCCGTTCGGAAGACTTGGAAAGGGATTATCCCGAATATGCATCCTTACTGGCAAAAGCTCTGCAAACTCTTGGTGTTCCTGCTACTCTTTCGGGACGAAACGATATTCTGGTAGAAGGTAGAAAAGTATCAGGTTTTGCCAAACGAGTATGTAAGAACCGATTAATGGTGCATGGTACACTGATGTATAATGTGGATGTCGATGTATTGACCCATGTCTTGAATCCTTCTACTACCAAACTACAAAGCAAGGGCATCGCTTCAGTACGTAGCCGAGTAGCCAATCTATGCGAATACTTACCGGAAATACCTGATATCCAAACTTTCAGCCAACGCTTGGAAGAAATTCTTTCCAACAACTATACGGATACCGAATACCAATTGACTGAAACAGACTTGGCCAACATCCAGCGATTGACCGACAAGAAATTTGCCACATGGGAATGGAACTATGGACGTTCGCCTAAAGCAACCCTCGTACACTCTGCACGACTGGCTTGTGGAACGGTAGAGATTCACCTAACCTTGGCCGAAAACCGTATTGCTTCCTGTCGTTTCGGAGGCGATTTCTTGGGAAATCTCCCTGCTTCCGATGTGGAAAAAGCCTTGACCGGTATCCCTTATGAGATAAATGAAATTCGCAAATGTCTTTCAAAAATAGAAATTAATCGTTATTTTGATAGAGTTTTGGTCGATGATTTGTTAGAAATGATGTTTTAATGTATATTTGCGACTTCATTAAAATAACCTATTATGTATTTACACAAAGAAGAAACTCTGAATAGAGCAGAAATCGAGAAACTGCAATTGGAACGTCTCCAACAGACTGTGAAGCATTGTATGAACTCTACTTTCTATCAGAAGAGATTTGAAGAGAATGGATTGACTCCCGATGATATTCAGTCGCTGGACGACTTACAGAAGATACCTTTTACCACCAAGCAAGACTTGCGTGACAATTATCCATTCGGTATTGCATCCGTCCCATTGGAAAAGGCAGTGCGTCTGCACTCGTCAAGTGGTACAACCGGAAATCCTACCGTTATCATCCATACCCAGAAGGACTTGGATGAATGGGCAAATGCTGTTGCCCGTTGCTTGCACATGGTAGGTCTTCGTCCGGGAGATGTATTCCAGAACTCATCCGGTTATGGTATGTTTACTGGCGGTTTGGGCTTCCAGTATGGTGCTGAACGTTTGGGTATGCTCACCGTACCTGCTGCAGCCGGTAATACCAAGCGTCAGTTGAAGTTCATTACTGACTTCGGTACGACTGCTCTCCATGCCATTCCTAGTTATGTTACCCGCATGTACGAAGTCATGCAGGAAATGGGCATCGACCCACGCAAGGATACCAAGTTGAAGACTTTGGTCATCGGTGCGGAACCTCATTCAGAAGAACAGCGTCGTCGTATCGAAGAAATGATGGGCGTAAAGGCCTACAATTCATTCGGTATGTCTGAAATGTGTGGTCCTGGTGTGGCTTTCGAATGTCAGGAACAAAACGGTCTCCACATTTGGGAAGACTACTACATTGTCGAAATCATTGACCCGGATACTTTGCAACCTGTACCGGAAGGCGAAGTAGGAGAGTTGGTGCTTACTACTATTAATCGTGAAGGTATGCCACTCCTCCGTTATCGTACCCGCGACTTGACCCGTATTCTTCCGGGAGAATGTCCTTGTGGCCGTCATCACAAGCGTCTTGACCGTATGAAGGGACGTAGCGACGATATGATCATCTTGAAGGGTGTAAATATCTTCCCGATTCAGATTGAAACCGTTCTCATGCAGTTCAAGGAACTTTCGTCTAACTACCTCATCACCCTCGAAACCAAGGATTCGAACGATGAAATGATGATCGAAGTAGAACTCGAAAAACTCTTTACCGATGATTACGGCCGCTTGCAAGTGCTTACCAAGAACATCACCCGCGTATTGAAGGATGAAATTCTGGTTACCCCGTATGTGAAGCTCGTACCGAAGGGTACCTTGCCTCAATCAGAAGGAAAAGCCGTGAGAGTAAAGGATTTAAGAAAACCATTTTAAAAAAGTAGAATCATGACTATCCAACAAATATCTATCTTTATAGAGAACAAGTCAGGCACACTTTTAAAAGTGCTTCAGTTATTGAAGGAAGCAAACATCCAGTTGGTGGCTTCCACCATTGCCGATACAGTGGAATATGGTATCTATCGCATTATCTGTTCGGAACCGAGCCGTGCATACAACACTTTGAAGGAAGCAGGTATCTCTGTAGCCCTCTCTGATGTCTTTGCCTTGACCCTCGACAATGTACCAGGTCGTGCTGCGGATGCAGTCCGTATCCTTACAGAAGAAGGTATAGGGATTACTTATATGTATTCATTCTTGCTTAGCGGTAAGGGTATCTTGATTTTCCGTACCGATAATCCGGAACGTACCCGCGAAGTGATTATCTTGAATGATCTTTCGTTCATTACGGATAAGGATTTGTCTTTGAAGGCATAAGTCTTTGGGAACATAAAATATTAAAGGGAGGACGAGAGTCTTCCCTTTAATTGTTTTTAATGCAACGAAGTGAATAATACACTTTTGTTTTTGCAGGAATGATAATTTTATTTGTAAATTTGCAGTATCGTAACAAACGTTACGGTAATGAGTATTACGATTAAAACCTATTGAAATGAGATTTTTTGATAGAGAAACAGAATTTGAAAAACTTCGAGAAATAGAAGGTTTGTCTCATGAAGTAGCCCAATTTACGATTATTACGGGAAGACGCCGTATTGGTAAAACAGAAATGGTAAAGAAGTTTTATGAGAATAGAACAATGCTCTACTTTTTTGTTGCCCGTAAAGCGGAAGCCGATCTTTGTGACATATTCATTGAAGAAATACGTACAAAACTCCATATCCCGATTATGGACAGCAAAGGTATGTCTTTTGCTACTATCTTCAAATTCATCATGGAACTATCACAGAATCAGCATATCACTCTTTTCATTGACGAGTTTCAGGATTTCTATAGAGTAAACCCATCTATCTACTCTGATATGCAGAATATTTGGGATAACTATAAAAATAAGGCACACATCAATCTTATAGTGGCCGGTTCTGTGAACACCTTAATGAATAAAATATTCAAGAATAAGAAGGAGCCTCTATTTGGCAGGCAGACTAGCACTATGCACATACGACCTTTCAAACCTTCAGTCTTGAAAGAAATAATGGCAGAATATTATCCAAACTATAAGAAGTCTGATTTGTTGGCTATTTATACTTTAACTGGCGGAGTAGCTAAATATGTTGAGTTATTGATTGACCGGAAAAAGTTTACCGAAAAAAAAATGTTGGATATGTTTTTTGAGCGTGATTCCTATTTCTTGCCAGAAGGTAAAAATATGCTTGTTGATGAATTCGGCAAAGATTACGGTATCTATTTCTCTATTCTAACGCTTATTGCTCAAGGAAGAAACACACGTTCAGAATTGGAACAAACTCTTAATATAAAAGAATTGTCAGGTTACTTGAAAAATCTGAGTGAAGAATATGGTTTGATAAGTAAGATGCAGCCAATCTATGAAAAATCAACCAACAAGAATGTACATTATACTATAGATGATCAGTTTCTGAAGTTTTGGTTCCGATTTGTATATAAATATACGCACATTATCGAGGCTGGCGGTAATGAAAAACTAAGAACAATTGCAGAGCGTGATTTTACAACAGTCAGCGGAAAATCTCTTGAACATTACTTTAATGAAGTGTTAAAAGAAACAGGCAACTATACTCGTCTTGGTTACTGGCATGACAGAAAGGGAGAGAATGAGATTGATATTATCGCTGAAGATGAAGTAGACAACAAAATAGAATTCATTGAAGTTAAACGACAAGCGAAGAATTTTGACGAAGAGATTTTAAGAGGTAAGGTTGAATCATTCATGAATACTGTCGGTTCCTTCAATGGTTACGAGATTATATATAGAGGACTCTCAATTGAAGATATGTAATATTCCTTCCTCCTTGGTGAAAAGGATATTTTAATATTTCGTTTTAAGGATAAGGATTTGAAGTGTAAACAATTAGGGGGGGGAAATAAAAATCCCCCCTAATTTATATCATAAAAAACATTCGTAAGTGGCTCTATACCATACAAGAAATCATAGCGTTGCATTTAATATATACAAAATTACAAATTTATCTTCAAATAGAACGTTCATAATGAAATAATTTCTATTTTTGCAATAGACATTATATATAATCTAATATGGACGGATTCAAAAGCATTGAAATACAGAAATACAGAGGAGTCAACCATCTGGCGATAGACGACCTTTCACGGGTAAATATCTTCCTAGGTCATAATAATTCAGGAAAAAGTACCATACTCGAATCCTTGATGCTATTAATGGGGATGTCCAATCCAGACATTGTACAGCGAGTAAATTCCTTCCGAACACGCAATCTGTTCAGCAACTTCAATGATGTCCGTTACATTTTCCATAACTTGGATTTCAATCATGCGCCCGAAATTCAAGCCCAACAATTTGATGGAATCGGTCGAAACTTGAAGATGAATCTTACCTATATTTTTGATGAGAAAGAAAATCTGGCTCAACCACAGATTCCTACTTCCGAGACCAAAGTTTTCCTCAATACCTTGGAAATGAATTTCAGCATCTCTTCCGAAAAGGAAACAAAATCCTATCGAAGTAGTGTGACTTTCCATCAAGGAGGTGTAACTCGTAAAACCATTGCCGAGGGATATTTGGAAAAGAACAGTGCCTCTTTCTTGTCTGCCGACCTCATGGCAAATAATACAGCTAATGATTTAGCAGAACTTATCAAGCGTAAGAAGAAAGATATTGTTTTGGAACGTTTGGTTAAATTTGATGACCGGATCAATGCTATCGAAACCATTGGTAACGAAATCTTTATTGGTTTTGAAGGAATGGGTGAATTGTTACCTATTGGAATGACAGGCGATGGTTTGCGTCGCTATCTCAGTATTGTGGCTAGTTCCGCTAACACCACCAACAATATCATCCTGATTGATGAGATTGATAATGGTTTGCATTATTCTGCCTATAAGAAATTGTGGGAAAGCATCTTTGCTTTGGCTACGGACACTAACAAGCAAGTGTTCATTACCACCCATAGCCAAGAAACGCTTTATCAACTCTATCAGATGTTGGAAGAAAACCCTCAATATCAGGATGCATTCCGTCTGTACACTATCGAGCAGACTTTGAAAAAAGACCACCAAGCATACAAATACACTTATGAAGCATTCAAGGATGCTTGTCTAAACGAAGTAGAACTTAGAAGTATCATATTATGAAAGACCGTTTCCTGATTGTCGTGGAAGGAATAGCGGACGAAACATTCATCCGCCAATACATCTATCATCTTTTTGGTCAGAAAGTACCCGACAATTTCATTCTTAGAACCAATGGTAAGGACAATCTAAAATCTTCCGTTGCTATTAATCGTATGCGTTCTATGACCGACCAAGGCGGTATCAACTTGGTCATATTCGATGCAGACAATAATTTTGAAACTAGACGAGCATCTATCTTAGAGTGGAAAAAACAAAACGGATTAGAGTTTGAATTATTCCTTCTTCCGAACAACCAAGATAAAGGCGAATTGGAAGATTTGTTGGAAAACATCATCAATCCGAACAACCGTCCTATCATGGAATGTTGGGAACACTATGAAAAAGAATTGGTCACTCTTGACATTCCTGGTAGAACACCTCCACCACTCACAATCCCAGCCAAGAAAACCAAGATTTATGGCTACTTGGAGGCTTTGCTCGGTACATCCGAAAGCGATAAAAAAAAGATTAAGGAGCGGGAACGAGAATACCATAATGCTTTGCATTGGAACTTGGATGCAGAGTATCTTTGGCCTTTGAAGGAGTTTTTGGAAAAGTGGATTGGATGATTATTTAACTATGTCTAGTGATAACATAAAATTGAATTTACAGATTATATATTTTTTTATTGTTGGTATAGGACTTTCAGCGTTATTCATATGGGCTACCACTGAATGGAAAGAGATATTTATCTTTTCTATATTGATTTCTCTACTGCTATATTTTTTTACATATAAGATAAACAGTAAATATGCAGTAATAAAAGCTTTTTGTTACATAGCTTCTTTGCCAATTAAAATAATTGCAGAATGGTTTCGATATATGCAACCTTCACTAACCATATTATTCAGTTATTTAATCATTGCATTATATGCTTTTGGAACACCGTTTTTATTGTCAAAAGGATTGTCTTTCCTTTTTCAATTTCATTTTACCATAGAAACAATCATATTTCTAACTTTATCTATAGGCTCTATTGTATCTGTACATTGTAATTTCATTATTCATTGGATTATAAAAAAATGGTCTCCTTTAAAGAATTGGGGAAATCATAAATATGAAAGTGTTAGAACTGATTTAGCCTTATATGTTACAAGTAAAAACAATATACACTATATTATTAGTTTTGCCTATGTTGCATTTTTGATATATACATCATTTATCTACATACAATATAATGAAGTATGGATAACAAAAGGTATTGATACTTCTATACAAAAAGCTTTTATTGTTTTCATTGCTTTTTCAACGATGATGACTAAAAGAAAGGAAGTTGAAATAAAGGCCCAACCATTACTTGACAAAATTCAAGATTTAATTAAGATGGAACACAAATAAATCTTTTCACAATTCATAATTGGGCTTGATTATGAATAGGTTGTGTCCATTTCTTCTCAATTTCCATCAACGATAGGTAAACAGTCTTCTTGACCGCATCATCAGAAGGGAAGGAAAGCTTTGATTTAGTGTACTTTCTAATCTTCCCGTTGAGATTTTCAATAAGGTT
>JBGVGD010000064.1:0-46560 GCA_045121515.1 Phocaeicola sp.
ACGTAAGAAAATGGAAGCCTTGCTTGATATTCTCCGTTGCTTGGCAAACGAAGAGCCTATCCCAGAAAATTGTCGTCCACATTTATTGACAGGACAATACAAAGGTTGTATGGAATGTCATATAGGAGGTGATTTCCTTTTAATATGGATTGAAGACGACATTATAAGTTTGGTCCGACTTGGTTCACACTCTGAATTGTTTGGGCAAAAAAAGCGATTCTTATCATCAAAACGATCAGACCAAATGAGAACAACTATCTATATTATACTCGCAATCGTCTTATCATCATGTGCTTCTACTCGTGCCTTTAAGCATGGTAACCCGACTCTTGACGATTACAAGATATTTGAGCAAGACAGAGTGGGCAATTCTGAGAGACACTTCACATTCAAGGAACTGACAACCAATACACGCTTTCTCGACACACTCAAACTCGACATGTATTTTGCTAATAGTAATTCTTTTCAGCAGATGACCATTGGCGAATCAATGGAGTATATTGGCAAACCTTCTGCTGCTATCATTATAAAGAATGATACCATTCTTTATGAACACTACCATGGAGGTTGGAATAAAGAAAGCCAATCTACCGTCTTTTCGATAACGAAAACCATAACAAGCCTATTGTGTGGTGTAGCACTGAAAGAAGGTTATATTCGTAGTGTAACTGACAAAGTGACGGACTACATTCCAGAATTGAAGAAAGAAGACTCAATGTTCGAAAAACTAACAATCGAACATCTGCTTGACATGACCGCCGGATTGAAATTCGACGAATCATACAATTGGAATCCTTTCTCCCAAATGGCTAAACTACATTATGGAAAAAATACATTGAAAACAATCCGAAACATGAAATTCGCCAACACTCCCGGTGAACGGTATCACTACAATTCCATGACAACAGCCATACTGGGCATTGTCATAGAAAGAGCAACAGGAATACCGTATGCAGAATACCTTTCCGAAAAAGTATGGAAACCATTGGGAATGGAACAATCGGCATCCATTAGTCTAGACAGCAAAAAACATCGCATAGCAAAAAGTTATGGCGGACTGACTACCAATGTACGCGACCTTGCTAAAATAGGTCGTCTATATCTGAATAAAGGTAACTGGAATGGAGTACAAATCATTGATACTGCTTTTGTAGAACGTTCTCACACAAAGAAGTACATAGGCAGTAATAATGGTACTTATTCATACAATTGGTATTGGGGAACAACCGACCATAGATATTTCAAGGATAAAGAAAGTTTGCGACAATACTACAAGGCTTTCCCAAGCATGAAAATTGCCACTACAATGCGCAGTAATAAAACCGGCGATTATGCAGCGATTTTTCACCGTGGCGGATTTTGGGCTGAAGGATTATATGGTCAAGTATTGTATGTAAATACAAAAAAGAATTATATAGCCGTTTTCTTGGGTGCCGACCGCATTGAGGATTATTGTTATGTATTCGACAGATTGTATGAGATTTTATAAACGATTCGATTAAAAAAACGAAACATAATGAAAACATTCAGATTATTATTAGGACTTATCATGATATGTGCATTGGCAGGATGTGAAAAGCATAATATATTGGACATACGAACAACCTACTGCACAGTTCTTATCAATGGAGAAGAATATAAAGATGCTCCAACCTTAAGAGAACAACTAGGAAGGAATGGCTATCCCAATTCAACCAAAGAACGTATTTTTATCAGAAAGAATCAAGGTAATATTGCTTACCTGCAATTCCTGTTGGCAGACAATGACGACAAAAAGTGTTACTACTTATTTGGAGGTATTCCATTTCCCGAAGGAGAAAATTTTCCATTATTGAATAAAGAATATTCCCTTCGCTATCATCCGGAATTTGATATAACAAGTATCCCTGCTGGTAGGATTACTGAAAATTATATACAATCATCCGGCAATCAGGTTGGCATTATGTTTATACAAAAGCATTATGAACTGTCCAATGAATTTGCAAACGCTCTTTCTCCACTATCAGGCGCTATCGTTTTTACCGAATACAACCCAAAGAACAAGAAATACAAAGGTACTTGGCACATGAAAAACGGGGATGAGAATTATGAGATAACAGGCGAATTCAATAGTACGGTAGTGTATAATGAGTATTAATCATATATCTGAAAACAAACTGCTTATGAAAAAGATATTCTTCTTATTAGCAACAGCAATCATGCTATTATCTTCATGCTCCAAAGATGAAGATATAAACGTTACAAACTTAGTCGGTACATGGGATGAGTGTTATGACAATTCTCATTTTATCATGGACGGATCCGTGGAATATACTTTCTATGGAAATGGAACGTACCAGGTGTATTCATACGATGCATTCTCGCATACGGAGCATACCAGAACCAACACCTATGTCTTGCAAGATGATTTGCTCATTCTGAATACGGAGCATTCAGAGAACGCATTACGCTATCGCATTGTCGAATTCAAGAAAAATGAAATGGCCTGGCAAATGGAAGGAACTGAATATTCAGGAGGTACATGGGGAAGTGAGTATAAACATTTTAAGAGGAAGTAACCCTATGAAACTCTGGAAAAATTTATCAAAGGAACAAAAGAGAATGGCTAAGATTGCCATTTTTAATACATTGATGACGAGCATCATTATGGTCATCATAAAACCTATCGTAAAAGGTGAAGCGTTTATTGTAACAGATAAACTGATAGAACTTCTGATATTCATTGTTGTCCTGTTTGCATTTAATTGCATCTTTATTATTGGAGCAAGAACACCGAAGGAGAAATAAAAAACGTCCCTACTTTGTTTATTAGAGTCAAAACATTATCTTTGCCAAATAAAAGTGCAACTATGGACAAGACAACGAAAGATAAAGTAGAATACACCATCGCCTTCATCAGCGACTTTGCGAAAACCCATTCGCTATCCACGATGCAAGCGTACCGATATCTGGAACGCTTTAAGGGACTAGAATTCATAGACAAGTTCTATGGAGTGTTACATACATTGTCTTTCGAGGATGCTATAGACGACCTTACGGCTTATTGTCATCGGAAAGGAGGCGCATTAGTATGAAACTTTTTCATGGATCAAATATCAATATCGAACAGATAGATTTCACAAAATCGAAAGTCGGTAAAGATTTTGGTTGCGGATTTTATCTCTCAGCCCAAAGAGAGCAAGCCCAAGAAATGGCTGAAAAGAAAGCCGAACAAACTGGGCAAGGAACTCCCATTGTCAACGAATATGAATTTGATGAAACGATGTTAGATAACGGAACACTTTCTGTCCTTCGATTTGACAGCTATAGCAGAGAATGGGCAGAATTTGTCCTGTTAAATCGCAAAAACCGTACTCGTATTTCATCTCATCCATACGACATCGTGATTGGGCCTATTGCTAACGATACGGTAGGTTATCAAATCCGCCGATATATAGCAGAGATAATCAGCATGGAACAATTCATAGAGGAACTGAAATATATGAAAGGTATTAGTTTTCAATATTTCTTTGGAACCGAAAAAGCCATTAAACACTTAAAGAAATGCTAACCGAACAAGCCAAACAATTCATGATAGAGGAGATTTCAAAAGAAATGGTTTATCTCCTGATAGAAGAAAAAGGTATGAGTATGCAAGAAGCATTGCATGCTCTCTATACTTCGGATACATACGCACGTTTGGCAGAAACCCAAAACGGACTTTATACCCAAAGTACGGCGTATGTATACGAATATTTGGAAAATGAACTCGCAAAAGGGAAGATTGCTTAAAAAATAGAGGTTACAAAACAAGATGATAACAAACAACGCATTCTCGCTTTGCCCCACAGACCAATGAATATATCCAAGCCGTAGCAAAATATTGGGATGAGCGAAACTTCCAGATGCCATTAAATACATCTAAACAAATTAAAGATACATTTTCAGGAGGTACATGGGGAAGTGAGTATAAATATTTCTAGAGGAAGAAAGGGAAGTAAGCCGATGAGACTCTGGAAAAACTTATCAAAGGAGCAAAAGAGAATGGCTAAAAGTGTTTATTGTAACAGACAAACTGATTGAAATTCTGATATTCATTGTTGTCCTGCTTGCATTTAATTGCATCTTTATTATTGGAGCAAGAACACCGAAGTAGAAATAAAAAACATCTCTACTTTGTTTTATTTGAGTCAAACCTTTATCTTTGTCAAATAACAAAAGACTATGGATAAGAAACAAAAATGACTTTATGATGAAAAACAAACTACAAATCCACAATAGTACCGCCGAATTCTTAATATTCCAACTGGAAAGTAAAGAAGAAGGTATAGAAGTACGATATCAAGACGAGACTCTTTGGCTGACCCAAGACGCTATCGCTACGCTCTTCGACAAAGGACGTTCCACTATTACGGAACATTTGAAAAATATCTTTGAAAGCCAAGAATTGCAAGAAGATTCAGTTTGTCGGAAATTCCGACGAACTGCTTCGGACGGAAAAGATTACGCAACCCAATATTACAATCTGGATGCAGTCACATCAATCGGATTTTGACAAATACGATACAGATAATTTACTTGATTTCAAAAATGAATAAACACTACATCTACATATTAATCACAAATATTATAATAAACAGCTTATGAAAAAGATATTCTTCTTATTAGCAACAGCAATTATGCTATTATCTTCATGCTCCAAAGATGAAGATATAAACGTTACAAACTTAGTCGGTACATGGGATGAGTGTTATGACAATCCCCATTTCATCATGGACGGAACCGTGGAATATACTTTCTATAAGAATGGAACGTATCAGGTGTATTCATACAATGCCCTATCGCATATGGAACACACCAGAACCAACACCTATGTCTTGCAAGATGATTTGCTCATTCTGAATACGGAGCATTCAGAGAACGCATTACGCTATCGCATTGTCGAGTTCAAGAAAAATGAAATGGCTTGGCAAATGGAGGGTACTGAATATTCAGGAGGTACATGGGGAAGTGAGTATAAACATTTCAAAAGGAAGTAATCCTATGAAACTCTGGATAAATTTATCAAAGGAACAAAAGAGAATGGCTAAGATTGCCATTTTTAATACATTGATGACGAGCATCATTATGGTCATCATAAAACCTATCATAAAAGGTGAAGCGTTTATTGTAACAGATAAACTGATAGAATTTCTGATATTCATTGTTGTCCTGTTTGCATTTAATTGCATCTTTATTATTGGAGCAAGAACACCAGAACAGAAATAAGTGATTATATCTGATTTAGGGATTTCCCCACTCACAAATAGGGAAACGCCTATTGCAATATCCACATTCCCCACCTACCTTTGTTCCAAACTTAATACATAGGATTATGAGAACATTGATTACTGCTATTTTATGCGTATTGGCCAGTAGCGCTTTCGCATCAACATCCAAGGCACCGGAACTCCGCCGTTCCGAAGTAAAAACCGTCGAGCAACGTCATCATAAGGAACAACCGTCCCGTCATCATTCCGCAATGAGTGAAAAGGACTTCCAATTCCTATATAAAATCATCAAGAAGAAATCGTTTGATGACGACCGGTTGGAAATACTCAGTGTGGGAGTGCTCGACAATTATTTCACTTGCCAGCAATGTGTCCGCTTGATGTCTCTTTACAAGTTCGATGATGACAAGTTGCAAATCCTCCGAATCATGGCCGGACATATCGTGGATTTGGAGAATCATCACGACATATTGATGCGACTTGATTTTGAGTCTAACAAACTGAAAGCACTTTATATTTTGGGAATCAGGTACTAATTTTGTAAGTTTGCAACCTAAAATTAAGCGCAACTTATTATTATAGAACAAAACATGATGACAAAGAAAGAATCAATCAGACTATTCGAGGACAAGAAAGTACGTACCATTTGGGACGACGAACAAGAGAAATGGTATTTTTCCATTTCAGACATCGTTGAAGTATTAACAGACAGTAAAGACCCCAAACAGTACATCAAGAAGATGAAAAGCCGTGATCCTGAATTAAAATCCAACTGGGGTACAATTTGTACCCTGGTTCAAATGACAAGTGAAGACGGCAAAAGACATAAAGAAATGGCTGCATCTACTGAGGGTATTTTCCGCATCATCCAATCCATTCCATCGCCCAAAGCAGAACCTTTCAAAAGATGGATGGCAAAAGTTGCCGCTGAACGCCTTGACCAATTACAAGATCCGGAATTGAGCATTCATCAGGCCATGGAAGACTATAAACGTTTGGGATATTCTGACAATTGGATAAACCAGCGTTTAAAAAGTATCGAAATACGGAAAGACCTGACGGACCAATGGAAACTTCACAACGTAGAAGAAGGAATACAGTATGCCACGCTGACTGACATCATCTATCAGACTTGGGCGGGGAAAACCGCCAAGGAATACAAACATTTCAAGGGACTCAAGAAAGAGAACTTACGCGACAACATGACGAATGAAGAATTGGTACTCAACATGTTGGCAGAACTTTCTACTACCAGCATAACCAAAGACCCACAGAACTTGGAAGAGAACATGCAATGCGCTACTGAGGACGGCGAAGTGGCACGAGTAGCCCGTGAACAACTTGAAGCGAAAACTGGTAGAGCAGTCGTTTCACCTCTTTCTGCCAAACGCTTTTTCAAAGAACAAAATCCAAAAGATGAAATCGAGAAGTCTAAATAACAAAACAAGTCAAGTAAATTATTGAATAAAAGACAATGACATAAAAATATGAAAAAAACTTTATTCCTAATAATCATTTCACTTGTAATATGTGAACATTCCATTTGCCAAGTTGCAAGTCAGAACAAGTACAATAAGACTCATCCGCTATCGATTATCTGGAAAGAAATGCGCTACAATTTTGCTTTTCCAGAAAAACTGAACGACATTAATCTTGACAGTTTGTACTTGGCATATCTACCTCTTCTTGAAAACGCTCAAGACAACTATGATTTTTATAGGGTTTTAAGTTCCTTCATGTCACATTTTGATGAAGCGCATACCCGCATCATCGCTCATAACAACATATCCGATGTTCCTCCCATTGAAACGGCTAATTGGGGAACAGATATCATCGTAAAGAACATTTCAGAAAAGATAACCAAGAAGATTCCTGTGGATAGTCGAATCATATCCATCAATGATTGTCCCGTTATGGAATATCTGAAAGATTCAGTCATGCCTTACATCGGTGCAGCTACCCCACACTGGAAATTTGACAAGGCTGTTTCCGAATTATTGTCAGGAAGACCATTGTCGAATGTAAGAGTTAAGTTTCACACTCCACAAGGTAAAACAAAAGAAATAACCTTGACAAGAGATTATCATTCAAACAACAAGCAAGAAAAAATGGCACTTCCTGTTCCTCCTCCACTTTCTGTAAAATTCTTGGATAATGGGATAGGCTACATTCATTTATCAACATGCAGTTGGGATAAAGTGGAAGAGATTCAAAAAGTATTCAATGCCAATCTTACCCAAATCCTTGACTGCAAAGGGTTAATTATCGATGTACGAGGCAACAGAGGAGGTAGCGATGAAGCATGGAGTCCGATAGCCAACCATTTATTAACAGAAAAAGAATACGACTTCAAAGGCAAATGGAAGTGTAGAATCCATTCTTATATGAATAATGCGAACTCTATGTACACATTACCTTATCAACCATACTCAAACATTGTACCGGATTCCTTAAAATTCACTGGACCTGTTGTTTTTCTTTCAGGTAAATACGTAGGTTCGGCCACGGAGGATTTCATTCAATTAATGAAAGAACACCAAAGGGGACTGATTGTTGGAGAGCCAACGGTAGGATGCATAGGTGAACCTATGGTCGTTCCACTAAACAATGATTTTAGTGTCATGCTTTGTGCGAAGAAATATGTGGACAAGGACGGAAATCAACCGAATGAAACCGGAATCCTCCCCGATGTAGTCGTAAAACAAGATTACGGCTCATATATTTCAGGCAAAGACTTACCGTATGAATATGCTATCAGCACACTGACGGGGATGATAAAAGAAAATACAAAGCCATAATAGAAAAACCGAACAGCAAAATATGGAATTGCAAAAATACTACCAAGAAAAGTTAAATAATGCCCGTCACGGAAGTGAACAAACCAAGAAGAAGATTCTGCACATCAGTTTGCTGAGAATCATCATCTTCATCGCAGGATTCATCGCACTTTGCTATGGATACGACCAAGGAGGAACCATTATCGGTGGGATTTTTTTAGGAACATTCATTCCCTTCCTTCTATTGGTGAAACTTCACAACCGTTTGTTTCATGAGAAAGATTGGCACGAGACAAGCATCCGTCATTATCAAGCAGAACTGGCATCGCTAGAGAATGACAATAGTGCATTCGACGGAGGAAAAGAATGGATAGATGCCTCCCACCCTTTCAGCCTCGACCTTGACATATTCGGCGATCGTTCACTCTTCCAATTCTTGAACCGCACATGCACTCCTTTCGGGAAGGAGACACTTAGTCATTGGTTGCGGCAACCATTAGACAACAAGATAGACATCGAGACCCGCCAACAAGCAATCAAGGAATTAAGCAACTATAATGATTTCCGTGAAACTTTCCGAATCACCGGTTGCTTGAACAAAAACGATGAAACGACCATGAACGACTTGAAGAAATGGATAGCATCTCCTTCCATTTTCTTACAAAAGAAAAGCAACCAATGGATTTGTCGGGCGGTTCCTGTCATCAACATCATCCTGTTCGTTTTGGGAATGATGAATGTTATTTCCATGAGTTGGTTTGGCTTGGCTTTTTGTTCTTTCGCCATTGCAAGTTCCAAACTTATCAGAAAGGTTACACTTATCCAAGAGTCATACAACAAGACCTTGAAGATGCTTTCCACCTACGTCCGTCTGATTGAATTGGCCGACAAGCAATCCATGGAAAGCCCATTACTCATCGTATTGAAAAAAGAATTTGAAAGCCATGGCAAGAAAGCACCTGAAGTGCTCGGCATGCTTGCTAAAGAGCTAGACCGCCTTGACCTCCGCAACAATCTGATATTGTATGCTTTATTGGAAGGAAGCATGTTCTGGCAACTTCGTCAGATGCTCCGCATCGAGCGTTGGAAGGAAGAGTATGGCGCACACTTGTTGCAATGGTTGGAAGCCCTCGGTCAATTGGATGCAATTAGCGCTTTGGGCACCTTCGCCTTCAACCACGAAGGGTACACTTACCCTATCATTACCGACCACCCTTTCGTCTTCCGAGCCAAGGATATGGGACACCCGCTCATGCCTCGAAAACAATGTGTAGTGAACGATGCAGAGATCCCTCAACGTCCATATTTCCTCATCATCACGGGTGCGAATATGGCCGGAAAAAGTACCTATCTTCGAACCATCGGTTGTAATTATATCCTATCTTGCATCGGTGCTCCCGTCTGTTGCTCGTCGCTCGAAATTTATCCGGCACACTTGATGACCAGCTTGCGCACCAGTGACTCATTGGCGAACAATGAATCCTACTTCTTTGCCGAGTTGAAGCGTCTCCAGCAAATCCTGGAACGTTTGAAGAGTGGCGAGGAAATGTTCATCATCCTGGATGAAATCCTGAAAGGCACCAACTCTATGGACAAGCAGAAAGGTTCATTCTCACTCGTCAAGCAGTTACTGAGATTGAGGACCAACGGCATCATCGCCACCCACGACCTCCTACTCGGTGAATTGAAACAACATTTCCCCAACGAGATAAGCAATTATTGTTTTGAAGCCGACATTCATAACGATGAGTTGACCTTCTCCTACAAACTTAGAGAAGGAGTCGCCCAGAATATGAATGCCTGCTTCTTGATGCAGAAAATGGGGATAAGCATCGAGTAAGCATCCCTTGACTATATACATATAAAAATCCCGGATTGATAAAAATGTGCATAAATTATTAAAGGAAAAGATCATTTAAATCCACTTCATTCTGAACCTCATTACTATATGCATTATGAGCAATTCCGTTGGTTGAGACCATAATGATGTGTACGGCACATTTTGTTTTCGTCACTTCTGCAAAGACTGTTCTTTTTTGATTCAGCTCCTTTTCATACGTTTCGCTAATTACATATTGGTCTTTGGAATATTTCATTTCACAAAGATCTATAATGCCATCGCTACGTTCAATCAACAAATCGATTTGTACACCTGGCCGTTGGATCTCCTTGTCTGCCTTACAATGCCAAGCATATTCGTTAGTCAAGATACCGCTGATTCCCAATTTCGTCTTTATTTGCTCAATATGCCATAAGCAAACCCGTTCGAAAGCCAAACCGCACCATGTATTGTATGCCGGTTTTCCTTGCATGGCCTGCCAGAAATTACTTCCATGCCGTTGTTCGTGAATAAATTCGTAATAGAATAAAGTGTAATGGTCAATTAATTGATAAACCTCATGTTTCACTCTCTTACCCAACATGGAATATCCACGAATGAACCCACACCATTCCAAATCTTTCAATATATCTGTCAAGGCACCGTTGTCCTCCAGTTTGCCCTCGGATATAAGTTCTTGACGAGTCATTCCCATCTTCTTTTTAGCCAAAAGTTTAATGACTTTTATATAAGGTTCCGGCTTCTTGAAAAGGGAAGCATACAACATCTCGAATTCATCATGAAGGTCTCCGTCGTCAGAGAAAATCAGCCGGTTGATTTCTTGGGTAATACTTGCCCCACGACTTAGAAGACTCCAATAATACGGAACACCGCCGAAAACCATATAACCTTCGAGTATCTGTTTCCGAGCGAGGGTAATTCCTCGCGATTTCATCATCTCTTCGCAAAGCTGCAAAGAGAATGGTTTCAAGGCAATACGGTGTGTCAGTCGATTATGCAACCCTCCTTTATTCTTAATGATTTTCTTCACCATCCAAGCCGTAGAACTACCACAGACGATAAACACAATGTCCTTTCGGGCCGATACCCATCCGTTCCAAAATGATTCCAATTCAGAAAGGAAATTAGAACGTGGCGCATCCATCCAAGGTAATTCATCTAAAAAGATCACCTTCTTACCTTCTGGCTGACAGTTGATAAACCGTTTCAGTTCACTGAACGCATCCATCCAGTTGGTAAGAATAGGAACATCGGTCAAGCCTTGTTCTTTCAACGCCAATCGGAAACGAGCCAATTGCTTCCGGGCTGTAGTTTTAGCAGCACCTGTAAATTGGAAGTGAAACTTGTATTCGTAAGCTTCGCGTATCAAGAAAGTCTTCCCGACACGACGACGTCCATATACGGCAATAAACTGTGAATACTCTTCAGTCAAGGCATTCGCTAGAATCTGCTTTTCTTTATCTCTTCCTATCAACATATCTTGAGTTTTGCTACAAAGGTAATGAAAAAATGTGCGTAAATCAGCGGAATCTCCTTTTTTTTAATAGATTCCGCTGATTTACGCACATTTTATTGATTATGCGGACTATTTCAATGACGCTTACTGCAATATTCGTCGTATATTTGTTTTATTAGTAGCAAATCTTGAAAGTATTTTTCCAAACTCCAATTACTATCATATTCTTCGTTCAATTCGTCCCATAATGGAGATAATCCCATTTCAGTCCGCAACGAATCTACTTTTTCTGGATATTTCAATGGAACAATATAAGGAATCCCCTTTCTGATAATCTTTTGAGTTCCATAGACCTGCTCCTTGCCTTGATTCATAGCAAATCGATCTGTCAAAAAAGCGTAATGCCATTTTTCGGTAGGATATTCAGTCAACTTTTCTTTCAACATATCAAGGTATAAAGTTTGTAACTCCTCATCATTGCAATGTTGAACAATCAGGAATAAAGCCTCATTTGCTCTTTCACTAATTTCATCGGTTGTCAACCAACCATGCTCCTTCAAGACAGAAAAAGCATACAAGCTATTTCTTTTATCTATTTCATTCATATAATTCCGTATACATTCAACAAGCTCCACTTTATTTTTTCGAGCTTCAAGGTACAACAAACGAATACTCTGATCTTCCAACAAAATTCTTTCCAACTCTTGAGAAATTTGATAATAGGTATCATTTTCCTTAAGATAGACTTCATAAAGCCGCGGTAGCGTATTGAGGAAAGAAACACTGTCCTGTTTCTCCAAATATACATAACAACTGTCTGCCATCAATTGAAAGTTCGATTCTTTCTTTTGACTATAAACATCTAGTACACCCAATAACTTTATCAAGATAATCAAGCAAACAAATCTTCTCATACGTTATTATTTCAATGATTTCACCGCAAAATTATTGAATTATTTCGAAAAGAACGTAGCTTTGTAGATTACAATGCTTGCTTCTTGATGCAGAAAATGGGCATCAACGTGGAATAAAAGGTAGATTTCTCTCATAAACGCAAGGCTATCTGCCAAATAATGTGTATTTTTGCATATTCAATTGAAAAAACATATCACTCATGAGTAACCAAAGATATATGCAGCGCGGCGTATCGGCATCTAAGGAAGATGTACACAACGCCATTAAGAACATCGATAAAGGTATTTTCCCACAGGCTTTCTGTAAAATTATCCCAGATATCTTGGGAGGAGATCCGGAGTATTGTAACATCATGCACGCCGACGGTGCAGGTACTAAGTCTTCATTGGCTTACCTCTACTGGAAGGAAACTGGCGACCTCGGTGTATGGAAGGGCATCGCTCAGGATGCGCTCATCATGAACATCGACGACTTGCTTTGCGTAGGTGCCGTAGATAACATCCTCGTTTCTTCAACTATCGGCCGTAACAAGCTCCTCGTACCGGGTGAAGTGATTTCGGCTATCATCAACGGTACAGACGAACTCTTGGCTGAACTCCGTGAAATGGGTGTAGGCGTATATGCTACCGGTGGCGAAACTGCTGACGTGGGCGACTTGGTACGCACCATCATCGTTGACTCTACCGTGACTTGCCGTATGAAGCGTAGCGATGTCATCGACAATGCGAACATCCGTCCGGGTGACGTGATTGTAGGTTTGGCTTCTTATGGTCAGGCTACATACGAAAAGGAATACAACGGTGGTATGGGTAGCAACGGTTTGACCAGTGCCCGTCACGACGTGTTCTCTAAGTATTTGGCAGAAAAGTATCCGGAAAGTTATGACAAGGGTGTACCTGAAGACCTCGTTTATAGCGGTGGTTTGAAGTTGACCGACGAAGTGGAAGGTTCTCCAATCGATGCAGGTAAGTTGGTTCTTTCTCCGACTCGTACTTATGCACCGGTCGTAAAGAAGTTGCTTGACGCTCTCCGTCCGGGAATCCACGGTATGGTACACTGCTCGGGTGGTGCACAAACTAAGGTGCTTCACTTCGTAGGCGACAATTGCCGTGTCATCAAGGACAACATGTTCCCGGTTCCTCCATTGTTCAAGACTATCCACGAACAAAGCCAGACAGATTGGAGCGAAATGTACAAGGTATTCAACATGGGTCACCGTCTCGAAGTATACTTGTCGCCGGAACATGCAGAAGAAGTAATCGCTATCTCGAAGAGCTTCGGCATCGATGCACAAATTGTAGGTCGCATCGAAGAAAGCGAAGGCAAGAAGGAATTGATTATCCGTTCTGAATTCGGCGAATTTACATACTAAGTCCATCATTCCATGGAAAAAGAACGAAAAGGTTGCTTAATAGGTATTGTAGCTCTATCCCTTATGGGGTTAGGAATATTTATCGCATATGAATATAATTGGCCGTACCTCAGGAACTTATCCATAATGCAAAGTTGTATGATTGGCTCGTATATAGGGAACACCTATCTTCGTCATAAAACAACCAAGCAAACTCCTAAGAAACATTGGGTGTTGTACTTTCTTGCAATCTTCGTTCTCGCCGGTATTTTTACATGGATAGAATGTAACGCTAAATAAAACAATGAAAAAAGTAATATACTTTTTGTGCTGCATCTTTTGCATCTGCACCTTCGTATACATGGTTTACGAAACCTGGCTTGGCATTGAAGCCGAAAACTTCACTTTTCGTTGGCTGATGTGGTGTTTAGGGGCCATCGGTTGGGGAGTCATTACTTTCAATGTCGTAACCAAAGATTACAAATGGGCAGCATACCTTTGTAAATAACGAATCAATGGCTGAGAACAACAACATATTAGAAAAGCTGGAAGGATTGGTGGCAAGGTTCGAAGAAGTATCGACCCTTATCACCGACCCTAACGTGATATCCGACCAAAAGCGCTACGTAAAGCTCACCAAGGAATACAAGGACTTGAGCGACATCATGAACGCTCGCAAGGAATACATCCAATGCCTGAACGGTTTGGAAGAAGCCAAACTGATGATGAGCGAGAACGACCCGGAAATGAAAGAAATGGCTCGCGAGGAAGCAGCGATGTGCGAAGCCCGCATCCCGGTATTGGAAGAAGAAATCAAGCTTCTCCTCGTACCTGCCGACCCACAAGACGACCGCAATGCCATCCTCGAAATCCGTGGTGGTACTGGTGGTGATGAAGCGGCAATTTTTGCCGGCGACCTTTTCCGCATGTACACCAAGTATTGCGAATCGAAGGGCTGGCGTTTGGAAGTATCGAGTGCCAACGAAGGAGCTGCCGGTGGTTTCAAGGAAATCATCTGTTCCGTTACCGGTGAAAAGGTGTATGGTACCTTGAAATATGAATCGGGCGTTCATCGTGTACAACGCGTGCCTGCTACCGAAACTCAAGGTCGTGTACATACCTCGGCTGCATCCGTAGCCGTTCTCCCCGAAGCTGAACCATTCGATGTCGAAATCAACGAAGGCGAAATCAAGTGGGATACTTTCCGAAGCGGTGGTGCAGGTGGTCAGAATGTAAACAAGGTAGAATCAGGTGTACGCCTCCGTTATAATTGGAAAAACCCGAATACCGGTGTAGTGGAAGAAATCCTCATCGAATGTACCGAGACACGTGACCAACCGAAAAACAAGGAACGTGCCCTCTCACGCCTGCGTACCTTTATATATGACAAGGAACACCAAAAGTACATCGATGATATCGCCAGCAAGCGAAAGACCATGGTATCAACCGGTGACCGTTCGGCCAAGATCCGTACCTACAACTATCCGCAAGGACGAATTACCGACCACCGCATCAACTATACCATTTACAACCTTGGCGCCTTTATGGACGGTGATATACAAGACTGCATCGACCACTTGATTGTAGCGGAAAATGCGGAACGACTTAAAGAAAGTGAACTTTAAAGAGTTATGAGTTTTGAGTTATGAGTTATAAGTTTCCAATCGGCTTATGAGCTCATAACCAACAACTCATAACTTATAACTCATAACTTAAAACTTAGAATCATGAACAAGCAAGAACTCTTTGAAAACATCAAGAAGAAACAATCCTTCCTCTGTGTAGGTTTGGATACTGACATAAAGAAAATTCCTGAACATTTGTTGAAGGAAGAAGATCCAATTTTTGCATTCAATAAGGCTATCATCGATGCAACCGCACCTTACTGTATTGCTTACAAGCCAAACTTGGCATTCTATGAAAGCATGGGCGTAAAGGGCTGGATTGCCTTCGAAAAGACAGTAGAATACATCAAGACTAACTACCCTGACCAATTCATCATTGCAGATGCTAAGCGTGGTGACATCGGTAATACATCACAAATGTATGCCCGCACTTTCTTCGAAGAAATGGAAATCGACTCTGTTACTGTGGCTCCTTACATGGGCGAAGACAGCGTGACTCCGTTCTTGACTTACGAAGGCAAGTGGGTTATCCTTTTGGCTTTGACCAGCAACAAGGGTTCGCATGACTTCCAGTTAATGGCTGACCCAGAAGGCGAACGCCTCTTCGAAAAGGTTCTTCGCAAGAGCCAGGAATGGGCAAACGATGAAAACATGATGTATGTAGTAGGTGCTACACAAGGTCGTGCATTCGAAGACATCCGTAAGATTGTTCCTAACCACTTCTTGTTGGTACCAGGTGTAGGTGCTCAAGGTGGTTCGTTGGAAGAAGTTTGCAAGTATGGTATGAACAGCACTTGTGGTCTTATCGTAAACTCTAGCCGTGCAATCATCTATGCAGACAAGACTGAAAACTTTGCCGTTGTAGCCGGTCAGGAAGCACAGAAAGTTCAAGCACAAATGGCAGAACAATTGAAAGCAATCCTTTAAACAGAAAAAGGAAACAAATAGTCTAAAACCTCATCTTCGGTGTTCCATTTCTCCGAAGATGAGGTTTTTTTATGCACAAACCACAAAAGAATGTGTAAATAATTGGTAAAAAGTAGGGATATATAAAAAAAAACTCCTTAATTTGCATAATTAAGTATATATACACGCAAAGTGTATTTACACTTGTATGAATTTGAATCATTAATTAGACGATAAGATTTAGAAGTATTATGGAATTTTCAGCGAAACAAATTGCGGAATTCATCCAAGGAACGATTGTAGGTGACGAAAATGCAACCGTACATACCTTTGCCAAAATCGAAGAAGGTATTCCTGGTGCTATTTCATTCCTTTCAAACCCGAAATATACTCACTACATCTACGATACCCAATCAAGCATCGTATTGGTGAACAAGGACTTTGAACCGGAAAAGGAAATCAAGGCAACCCTTATCAAGGTAGACAATGCTTACGAAAGTTTGGCCAAGCTGCTCAACCTATACGAAATGAGCAAGCCAAAGAAAACTGGAGTTGATCCATTGGCATACATTGCTCCAACAGCTAAGATTGGCGAAAACGTTTATATTGCTCCTTTCGCCTGTGTAGGCGACAACGCAGTCATCGGTGACAACACTTCACTTCATCCACACGCTACCGTTGGTAGTGGTGCTAAGGTGGGCAGCAATTGTATCCTCTACCCTCACGCAACCGTTTACCATGATTGCCGAGTTGGAAACAATTGTATCCTTCATGCTGGAAGTGTAGTAGGTGCAGACGGTTTCGGCTTTGCTCCTTCTCCAGAGGGTTATGAAAAGATTCCTCAAATCGGCATCACTATTTTGGAAGACAATGTGGAAATCGGTGCCAATACATGTATTGACCGCGCTACCATGGGAGCGACCATTATCCGCAAGGGTGTGAAGTTGGACAACTTGATTCAGATTGCACACAATGTTGAAGTAGGAAGCCATACCGTTATGGCATCCCAAGTAGGTGTTGCCGGCTCTACCAAGATAGGCGAATGGTGTATGTTCGGTGGACAAGTAGGTGTAGCCGGTCACATCAAGGTAGGTAACAAGGTTAATCTGGGCGCACAATCGGGCGTTCCTGGAAGTATCAAGGATAACCAGAACTTGATTGGTACACCACCTATCGAAATGAAGAACTACTTCAAGTCGTCTGTTCTTTTCAAGAAATTGCCAGATATGGCAACTGAACTGAACAACTTGAAGAAAGAAATTGAAGAACTTAAAAAACAATTAAATAAATAAACCCCTATGTTGAAACAGAAAACTTTAGGAGGTAGCTTTTCCCTCAGTGGAAAGGGGCTCCACACCGGAGTAAATTTGACGGTGACCTTCAATCCAGCACCGGACAATCACGGGTATAAGATTCAACGAATCGACTTAGAAGGCCAACCAATCATCGATGCGGTAGCCGAAAACGTAGGCGAAACTACCCGCGGTACCGTGTTGGTCAAGAACAATATAAAAATCAGCACCATCGAGCATGGTATGGCTGCACTTTATTCTGCAGGTATCGACAACTGCTTGATTCAGGTAGATGGTCCGGAATTTCCGATCCTCGACGGTAGTGCCAAGTACTATGTGGAAGAAATCAAGAAAGTGGGCATCGTAGAACAGAGCGCTCCAAAAGACTTCTACATCATCAAGTCTAAAATTGAATTCAGAGACGAAGAAACTGGTTCATCCATCATTGTATTGCCTGATGAAAGTTTCAGTGTGAATGCATTGATTTCATACGATTCGAAGATTCTCTACAACCAATTCGCTACGTTGGAAGACATGAGCAAGTTCCCAGAAGAAGTTGCTTCGGCTCGTACCTTTGTTTTTGTACGCGAAATTGAACCTTTGTTAAGCCACGGTTTAATCAAGGGTGGTGACTTGGACAATGCTATCGTCATCTATGAACGTGAAATGTCGCAGGAAAGATACGACAAGTTGGCCGACGTGATGGGTGTTCCTCACATGGATGCAACCCAATTGGGTTACATTAACCATATTCCATTGGTATGGGACAACGAACCGGCCCGTCACAAGTTGCTCGACATCATCGGCGACTTGGCATTGATTGGTAAGCCTATCAAAGGCCGTATCATTGCTACTCGTCCGGGACATACCATCAACAACAAGTTTGCCCGTACCATCCGTAAGGAAATCAAGTTGCACGATGTTCAAGCACCGGTATACAATTGCAATGAAGCACCTATTATGGACGTTAAGCGTATCCGCGAATTGCTTCCTCACCGTTATCCGTTTGCATTGGTAGACAAGGTAATCAGCATCGGAGCTAACCACATTGTCGGTGTGAAGAACGTAACCGTGAACGAACCATTCTTCCAAGGTCACTTCCCAGAAGAACCTGTGATGCCAGGTGTACTTCAGATTGAAGCGATGGCACAGTGCGGTGGCTTGTTCATTTTGAACACAGTGGACGAACCGGAAAGATATTCTACCTATTTCATGAAGATTGACGGTGTGAAGTTCCGCCAGAAGGTAGTACCGGGCGATACCCTCATTTTCCGTGTAGAATTGCTTGCTCCAATGCGCCGAGGCATCTCTTCGATGAAGGGTTATGTCTTTGTTGGCGAAAAGGTAGTTTGCGAAGCAGAATTTACCGCTCAAATTGTAAAGAACAAATAAAAGAGTTATGAGTTTTGAGCATAGAATACTGAATTACAACTCATAACTCATAACTTATAACTTATAACTCAACTTATTATGATTAGTCCATTAGCATATATCCACCCTGAAGCAAAGATTGGTGAGAATGTAGAAATTGGTCCGTTTGTATTCATCGACAAGAATGTAGTAATTGGCGACAACAACGTCATCATGCCAAATGTCAACATCTTGTATGGTTCACGAATCGGTAATGGCAACCGTATCTTCCCGGGTGCAGTTATTGGCGCAATTCCACAAGACTTGAAGTTCCGTGGCGAAGAGACAACCGCTGAAGTGGGCGACAACAATACGATCCGTGAAAATGTAACTATCAACCGTGGTACAGCTGCCAAGGGTAAAACCGTGGTAGGTAACAACAACTTGTTGATGGAAGGTGTTCACGTGGCACACGATACATTCGTAGGCAATGGTTGTATCATTGGTAACGCCACTAAGTTGGCTGGCGAAGTGGAAATTGACGATAATGCTATCATCAGTTCAACTGTATTGATGCACCAGTTCTGCCGTATCGGTGGTTATACTATGGTACAAGGTGGCTCACGCTCCAGCAAGGACATTCCTCCTTATATCATTGCAGGTCGCGAACCGATTGCTTATTGCGGTTTGAACTTGATAGGTTTGCGCCGTCGCGGCTTCTCTAATGAACTGATTGAAAACATTCACAATGCTTACCGCATCATTTACCAAAGCGGAAAGAATGTAACAGAAGCCTTGAAGCAAGTACGTGAAGAAATTCCAATGACACCGGAAATTGAATATATCGTTTCGTTCATTGAAAATTCTTCTCGAGGTATCATCAGATAACAATAGATTATGGTATACAGATTTACAATTATCTCTGATGAAGTAGACGATTTTATCAGAGAAATACAGATTGATTCAGAAGCTACTTTCTTTGAATTGCACGAAGCAATCCTGAAAGCCGCTAAATATAACGATGACCAAATGACTTCCTTCTTTATCTGTGATGAAGATTGGGAAAAGGAACAGGAAATCACTTTGGAAGACATGGGTACCAGCTCGGACGAAGACAGTTACATCATGCGTGAAACTCGCTTGAGTGAACTATTGGAAGACGAAAAGCAGAAAATGCTTTATGTATTCGACCCATTGGCAGAACGCGTGTTTTTCATCGAATTGTCTGAAATCCTTTATGGCAAGGACATCGAGAAGGCCAAATGCACCCGCAAGGAAGGTATTGCACCGAAACAGACCGTAGATTTCGACGAAATGTTTGCGGCTAGCGGTACCAACCTCGACTTAGGAGAAAACTTCTACGGGGATGAAGATTTCGACATGGACGACTTCGACCCGGAAGGCTTTGACATGGGTGGCGGTTCTATCGATCCTTATAGCCAAGACAATTATTAATTATCCACTCCAATATTCCCCTCTTGAGAGGGGTAAGGGGTGTGTAAAATCATATCTGTTTATGTATTCTAACACACCCCCTACCCCCTCTCAAGAGGGGAAACTTATCATTTATGACAAAGACCCTTATCGTCCTCATAGGCCCTACAGGAGTAGGGAAAACCGAACTAAGCCTTTCCATAGCCGAACACTTCGGGACATGCATCGTTTCATCGGATTCCAGACAACTCTATGCCGACCTGAAGATAGGCACAGCTGCCCCTACCCCAGAGCAATTGGCCAGAGTGCCGCATCATTTCGTAGGTACCCTGAAACTGACCGACTATTACAGTGCCGCCCAATACGAAGCCGAAGTCATGGCTAAGTTGGAGGAATTGTACCAACATAACGATGTCGTGGTGCTCACTGGTGGTTCCATGATGTATGTGGATGCTATTTGCAAAGGTATCGATGATATCCCGACGGTAGACAAGGAAACCCGGGAACTGATGATGAAACGGTACGAGGAAGAAGGATTGGAACAACTTTGCTCCGAGCTGAAACTCCTCGATCCGGAATACTATCAGATAGTCGACTTGAAGAATCCGAAACGGGTCATCCATGCCCTCGAAATCTGTTACATGACTGGCAAGACTTACACTTCTTTCCGCACACGGACTACCAAGGAACGTCCTTTCCGCATCATCAAGATTGGCTTGACCAGAGACCGGGAAGAACTCTATGACCGAATCAACCGACGGGTGGACGAAATGATGAAGGAAGGATTATTGGAAGAAGCCAAGAGTGTATATGAATACAAACATCTGAACTCCCTGAATACCGTAGGATATAAGGAAATGTTCCAATACCTGGACGGAGAATGGACACTCGACTTCGCTATCGAGAAAATCAAGCAGAACTCACGTATCTACTCCCGCAAGCAGATGACGTGGTTCAAACGGGATACGGATATCACTTGGTTCCACCCCGACCAAAAAGAAGAAATTATGAATCACATAAACAACCTACTATCATGAAGAAACTCTTTACGCTCCTAATGGCTGCCCTCCTCTGCATCGGTGCATCGGCACAGATAGCACAAGATGCTTACAAAAAGTGGCACCAGAACAAGTACTCGATGTTTATCCATTTCGGTCTATATTCCGTTTATGGTGGCGTGTATAATGGCAAGCCTGTAACCTTCGGCTATAGCGAACAAATCCAGTCGTTTGCCGGTATCTTCAGTGATTGGTATGGGGACACTGCGTTGGAGTTCGACCCTGTGAAATTCAATGCCGATGAGATTGTAGCCTTGGCCAAGGAAGCCGGTATGCGCTCTATCGTCATTACGACCAAGCATCACGACGGTTTCTGTATGTTCAAGACCGCTACTACTCCTTATAACTCAGTAGATGCCACTCCTTCCAAGCGTGACTATGTGAAGGAACTTTCGGATGCTTGCCGCCGTGGAGGTATCAATTTTGCGATCTATTATTCGTTGATTGACTGGAATTACCCGCACGCTTATCCGATTTCCAGCCACAATTGCGACTTCATTACTCCGCAACACCACGAATTCAGCAAGGCTCAAGTAACAGAACTCCTGACCAACTATGGTCCTATCTCTGAATTGTGGTTCGATATGGGTTCCAACCGTCCTGAGCAAAGCCAGGAATTGTACGAGCTAGTTCACAAACTCCAGCCAAACTGTATGGTCAGCGGACGCTTGGGGAATGGTTGGTATGACTTTGCAGTAATGGCAGACAACAAATATCCGGAAGGTGCGCTCCAAGCGCCTTGGCAGTCGGCTGCTTCCATGTTCGATGAAACATGGTCATACCGTTCTTGGCAAAAGAGAGGCGACAAGCACGAAAAGGCCATGGAGAAACTCCGTAGCCTCATCAATGTGGTATCTCATGGCGGTAACTTCCTCTTGAATATCGGTCCTCGTGGTGACGGTTCGGTTGTGGAATTCGAATGTGAAGTATTGAAGGAAATCGGTGCGTGGTTGAAGGAAAATGGAGAAGCCATTTATGCAACCGAAGCCTCTCCTTTCCGTGAAGATTTCGCATGGGGTAAATCGACTCGCAAGGGCAACAAACTATACTTGATTCTCTCGGGCGAATATCCTGCCAATGGCGCAATTGAATTGAATATGCCGGGATACAAATTGCAAGAATCGAAAGGAAACTTGACTTCTGCCAACATGAAGGGCAGCAAGGTGATGATTACTTTGCCTGAGAACGCTTACAACGATCAAACGATCCAAGTAGTAGAATTGACCTTCGACCGTGAAGTGCTTCCACAAGCAAGTGCCAATGCGATTCGTACCTCTAATTATAGCTACGACTGCTTCGACTATTATAGCAACTACCGAAGCACCGTTAGTTATGAATGGGCATTGCCGAAGAAGAAGACAACCAAGGTGGAATTGACTTATACAGCGGAAGAGTTGGGAGACGAAATTACCTTGAATGGACAACTTGTGAAATTGGAAGGTGGCAAGGCCATAACCTTGAAAGTTGATCCGAAGACTCAATGGGGCAAGCGATATGTTTGCGGTCCGGAATTCAACCTCTTCGACCGTGCTTCTACTATCGAAGCCAGCTTGGAAAAGACTCCTCTTCGCAAGAAGGGTAGCGCATGGAAGGAAGTATCTGAAGAAAAAATTACTCTTCCGGTGAACTTGATTGAGGATTACTATTTGATGCAGACCGTGGAATCTCCGAAGGCTCAGGATATCTTAGTCGATGTGGCTGCAGGTAACGCCATTGAACTTTTCGTGAATGGTGTTTCGGTGATGAAGCATCTGAATCCTTATCGTTGCACCTATCGTGAGGAAAAGGTTTTGGTACACCTTGAAAAGGGTACGAATGTGATTGTACTTCGTGCTTATAACCGTTTCGAAAAGGAGACTTCGTTGTTGCTTCGTCCTTCTGCTGAACAGGTGATTTATAAGCAGAATGTGGTCTTGGATACTCCGGCTGATCGTGTTATGGTTCGTCGTACCGGATTGGCTACCCAGCATGCGGATACGGAATTGCATAATCTTGTTGTGAAGTGATCTTTCTTTTTTCTTTTGTGCGCACAAAAGAAAAAAGAAAGATCACTTCACAACAAGATTATGCAATTCCGTATCCGCATGCTGGGTAGCCAATCCGGTACGACGAACCATAACACGATCAGCCGGAGTATCCAAGACCACATTCTGCTTATAAATCACCTGTTCAGCAGAAGGACGAAGCAACAACGAAGTCTCCTTTTCGAAACGGTTATAAGCACGAAGTACAATCACATTCGTACCCTTTTCAAGGTGTACCAAAACCTTTTCCTCACGATAGGTGCAACGATAAGGATTCAGATGCTTCATCACCGAAACACCATTCACGAAAAGTTCAATGGCGTTACCTGCAGCCACATCGACTAAGATATCCTGAGCCTTCGGAGATTCCACGGTCTGCATCAAATAGTAATCCTCAATCAAGTTCACCGGAAGAGTAATTTTTTCTTCAGATACTTCCTTCCATGCGCTACCCTTCTTGCGAAGAGGAGTCTTTTCCAAGCTGGCTTCGATAGTAGAAGCACGGTCGAAGAGGTTGAATTCCGGACCGCAAACATATCGCTTGCCCCATTGAGTCTTCGGATCAACTTTCAAGGTTATGGCCTTGCCACCTTCCAATTTCACAAGTTGTCCATTCAAGGTAATTTCGTCTCCCAACTCTTCCGCTGTATAAGTCAATTCCACCTTGGTTGTCTTCTTCTTCGGCAATGCCCATTCATAACTAACGGTGCTTCGGTAGTTGCTATAATAGTCGAAGCAGTCGTAGCTATAATTAGAGGTACGAATCGCATTGGCACTTGCTTGTGGAAGCACTTCACGGTCGAAGGTCAATTCTACTACTTGGATCGTTTGATCGTTGTAAGCGTTCTCAGGCAAAGTAATCATCACCTTGCTGCCCTTCATGTTGGCAGAAGTCAAGTTTCCTTTCGATTCTTGCAATTTGTATCCCGGCATATTCAATTCAATTGCGCCATTGGCAGGATATTCGCCCGAGAGAATCAAGTATAGTTTGTTGCCCTTGCGAGTCGATTTACCCCATGCGAAATCTTCACGGAAAGGAGAGGCTTCGGTTGCATAAATGGCTTCTCCATTTTCCTTCAACCACGCACCGATTTCCTTCAATACTTCACATTCGAATTCCACAACCGAACCGTCACCACGAGGACCGATATTCAAGAGGAAGTTACCGCCATGAGATACCACATTGATGAGGCTACGGAGTTTCTCCATGGCCTTTTCGTGCTTGTCGCCTCTCTTTTGCCAAGAACGGTATGACCATGTTTCATCGAACATGGAAGCAGCCGACTGCCAAGGCGCTTGGAGCGCACCTTCCGGATATTTGTTGTCTGCCATTACTGCAAAGTCATACCAACCATTCCCCAAGCGTCCGCTGACCATACAGTTTGGCTGGAGTTTGTGAACTAGCTCGTACAATTCCTGGCTTTGCTCAGGACGGTTGGAACCCATATCGAACCACAATTCAGAGATAGGACCATAGTTGGTCAGGAGTTCTGTTACTTGAGCCTTGCTGAATTCGTGGTGTTGCGGAGTAATGAAGTCGCAATTGTGGCTGGAAATCGGATAAGCGTGCGGGTAATTCCAGTCAATCAACGAATAATAGATCGCAAAATTGATACCTCCACGGCGGCAAGCATCCGAAAGTTCCTTCACATAGTCACGCTTGGAAGGAGTGGCATCTACTGAGTTATAAGGAGTAGTAGCGGTCTTGAACATACAGAAACCGTCGTGATGCTTGGTCGTAATGACGATAGAGCGCATACCGGCTTCCTTGGCCAAGGCTACAATCTCATCGGCATTGAATTTCACAGGGTCGAACTCCAACGCAGTGTCCCCATACCAATCACTGAAGATACCGGCAAACGACTGGATTTGTTCGCTATAGCCGAAGGTTACAGGCTTGCCATTATACACGCCACCATAAACGGAATATAGACCGAAATGGATAAACATCGAGTACTTGTTCTGGTGCCACTTTTTGTAAGCATCTTGTGCTATCTGTGCCGATGCACCGATGCAGAGGAGGGCAGCCATTAGGAGCGTAAAGAGTTTCTTCATGATAGTAGGTTGTTTATGTGATTCATAATTTCTTCTTTTTGGTCGGGGTGGAACCAAGTGATATCCGTATCCCGTTTGAACCACGTCATCTGCTTGCGGGAGTAGATACGTGAGTTCTGCTTGATTTTCTCGATAGCGAAGTCGAGTGTCCATTCTCCGTCCAGGTATTGGAACATTTCCTTATATCCTACGGTATTCAGGGAGTTCAGATGTTTGTATTCATATACACTCTTGGCTTCTTCCAATAATCCTTCCTTCATCATTTCGTCCACCCGTCGGTTGATTCGGTCATAGAGTTCTTCCCGGTCTCTGGTCAAGCCAATCTTGATGATGCGGAAAGGACGTTCCTTGGTAGTCCGTGTGCGGAAAGAAGTGTAAGTCTTGCCAGTCATGTAACAGATTTCGAGGGCATGGATGACCCGTTTCGGATTCTTCAAGTCGACTATCTGATAGTATTCCGGATCGAGGAGTTTCAGCTCGGAGCAAAGTTGTTCCAATCCTTCTTCCTCGTACCGTTTCATCATCAGTTCCCGGGTTTCCTTGTCTACCGTCGGGATATCATCGATACCTTTGCAAATAGCATCCACATACATCATGGAACCACCAGTGAGCACCACGACATCGTTATGTTGGTACAATTCCTCCAACTTAGCCATGACTTCGGCTTCGTATTGGGCGGCACTGTAATAGTCGGTCAGTTTCAGGGTACCTACGAAATGATGCGGCACTCTGGCCAATTGCTCTGGGGTAGGGGCAGCTGTGCCTATCTTCAGGTCGGCATAGAGTTGTCTGGAATCCGATGAAACGATGCATGTCCCGAAGTGTTCGGCTATGGAAAGGCTTAGTTCGGTTTTCCCTACTCCTGTAGGGCCTATGAGGACGATAAGGGTCTTTGTCATAAATGATAAGTTTCCCCTCTTGAGAGGGGGTAGGGGGTGTGTTAGAATACATAAACAGATATGATTTTACACACCCCTTACCCCTCTCAAGAGGGGAATATTGGAGTGGATAATTAATAATTGTCTTGGCTATAAGGATCGATAGAACCGCCACCCATGTCAAAGCCTTCCGGGTCGAAGTCGTCCATGTCGAAATCTTCATCCCCGTAGAAGTTTTCTCCTAAGTCGAGGTTGGTACCGCTAGCCGCAAACATTTCGTCGAAATCTACGGTCTGTTTCGGTGCAATACCTTCCTTGCGGGTGCATTTGGCCTTCTCGATGTCCTTGCCATAAAGGATTTCAGACAATTCGATGAAAAACACGCGTTCTGCCAATGGGTCGAATACATAAAGCATTTTCTGCTTTTCGTCTTCCAATAGTTCACTCAAGCGAGTTTCACGCATGATGTAACTGTCTTCGTCCGAGCTGGTACCCATGTCTTCCAAAGTGATTTCCTGTTCCTTTTCCCAATCTTCATCACAGATAAAGAAGGAAGTCATTTGGTCATCGTTATATTTAGCGGCTTTCAGGATTGCTTCGTGCAATTCAAAGAAAGTAGCTTCTGAATCAATCTGTATTTCTCTGATAAAATCGTCTACTTCATCAGAGATAATTGTAAATCTGTATACCATAATCTATTGTTATCTGATGATACCTCGAGAAGAATTTTCAATGAACGAAACGATATATTCAATTTCCGGTGTCATTGGAATTTCTTCACGTACTTGCTTCAAGGCTTCTGTTACATTCTTTCCGCTTTGGTAAATGATGCGGTAAGCATTGTGAATGTTTTCAATCAGTTCATTAGAGAAGCCGCGACGGCGCAAACCTATCAAGTTCAAACCGCAATAAGCAATCGGTTCGCGACCTGCAATGATATAAGGAGGAATGTCCTTGCTGGAGCGTGAGCCACCTTGTACCATAGTATAACCACCGATACGGCAGAACTGGTGCATCAATACAGTTGAACTGATGATAGCATTATCGTCAATTTCCACTTCGCCAGCCAACTTAGTGGCGTTACCAATGATACAACCATTGCCTACGAATGTATCGTGTGCCACGTGAACACCTTCCATCAACAAGTTGTTGTTACCTACCACGGTTTTACCCTTGGCAGCTGTACCACGGTTGATAGTTACATTTTCACGGATCGTATTGTTGTCGCCCACTTCAGCGGTTGTCTCTTCGCCACGGAACTTCAAGTCTTGTGGAATTGCGCCAATAACTGCACCCGGGAAGATACGGTTGCCATTACCGATTCGTGAACCATACAAGATGTTGACATTTGGCATGATGACGTTGTTGTCGCCAATTACTACATTCTTGTCGATGAATACAAACGGACCAATTTCTACATTCTCACCAATCTTTGCTTCAGGGTGGATATATGCTAATGGACTAATCATAATAAGTTGAGTTATAAGTTATAAGTTATGAGTTATGAGTTGTAATTCAGTATTCTATGCTCAAAACTCATAACTCTTTTATTTGTTCTTTACAATTTGAGCGGTAAATTCTGCTTCGCAAACTACCTTTTCGCCAACAAAGACATAACCCTTCATCGAAGAGATGCCTCGGCGCATTGGAGCAAGCAATTCTACACGGAAAATGAGGGTATCGCCCGGTACTACCTTCTGGCGGAACTTCACACCGTCAATCTTCATGAAATAGGTAGAATATCTTTCCGGTTCGTCCACTGTGTTCAAAATGAACAAGCCACCGCACTGTGCCATCGCTTCAATCTGAAGTACACCTGGCATCACAGGTTCTTCTGGGAAGTGACCTTGGAAGAATGGTTCGTTCACGGTTACGTTCTTCACACCGACAATGTGGTTAGCTCCGATGCTGATTACCTTGTCTACCAATGCAAACGGATAACGGTGAGGAAGCAATTCGCGGATACGCTTAACGTCCATAATAGGTGCTTCATTGCAATTGTATACCGGTGCTTGAACATCGTGCAACTTGATTTCCTTACGGATGGTACGGGCAAACTTGTTGTTGATGGTATGTCCCGGACGAGTAGCAATGATACGGCCTTTGATAGGCTTACCAATCAATGCCAAGTCGCCGATGATGTCGAGCAACTTGTGACGGGCCGGTTCGTTGTCCCATACCAATGGAATATGGTTAATGTAACCCAATTGGGTTGCATCCATGTGAGGAACACCCATCACGTCGGCCAACTTGTCGTATCTTTCCTGCGACATTTCACGTTCATAGATGACGATAGCATTGTCCAAGTCACCACCCTTGATTAAACCGTGGCTTAACAAAGGTTCAATTTCGCGTACAAAAACAAAGGTACGAGCCGAAGCAACTTCTTCTGGGAACTTGCTCATGTCTTCCAACGTAGCGAATTGGTTGTAGAGAATCTTCGAATCGTATGAAATCAATGCATTCACACTGAAACTTTCATCAGGCAATACAATGATGGATGAACCAGTTTCTTCGTCTCTGAATTCAATTTTAGACTTGATGATGTAGAAGTCTTTTGGAGCGCTCTGTTCTACGATGCCCACTTTCTTGATTTCTTCCACATAGTACTTGGCACTACCGTCGAGGATCGGAAATTCCGGACCATCTACCTGAATCAAGCAGTTGTCGATACCTGCAGAATAAAGTGCAGCCATACCATGCTCGATGGTGCTGATTTTTATATTGTTCTTGACCAACACGGTACCGCGGGTAGTTTCGCCTACGTTTTCGGCTACCGCATCGATGATTGGTTGGCCTTCTAAGTCGATTCGTTGAATCTTATACCCGTGATTGTCCGGTGCTGGATTGAAGGTCACCGTCAAATTTACTCCGGTGTGGAGCCCCTTTCCACTGAGGGAAAAGCTACCTCCTAAAGTTTTCTGTTTCAACATAGGGGTTTATTTATTTAATTGTTTTTTAAGTTCTTCAATTTCTTTCTTCAAGTTGTTCAGTTCAGTTGCCATATCTGGCAATTTCTTGAAAAGAACAGACGACTTGAAGTAGTTCTTCATTTCGATAGGTGGTGTACCAATCAAGTTCTGGTTATCCTTGATACTTCCAGGAACGCCCGATTGTGCGCCCAGATTAACCTTGTTACCTACCTTGATGTGACCGGCTACACCTACTTGTCCACCGAACATACACCATTCGCCTATCTTGGTAGAGCCGGCAACACCTACTTGGGATGCCATAACGGTATGGCTTCCTACTTCAACATTGTGTGCAATCTGAATCAAGTTGTCCAACTTCACACCCTTGCGGATAATGGTCGCTCCCATGGTAGCGCGGTCAATACATG
Organism: Phocaeicola sp.; assembly: GCA_045121515.1. GTDB lineage: Bacteria > Bacteroidota > Bacteroidia > Bacteroidales > Bacteroidaceae > Phocaeicola. Next base: position 29,551 of record JBGVGD010000064.1, read on the forward strand.
TATTGGCACCGATTTCCACATTGTCTTCCAAAATAGTGATGCCGATTTGAGGAATCTTTTCATAACCCTCTGGAGAAGGAGCAAAGCCGAAACCGTCTGCACCTACTACACTTCCAGCATGAAGGATACAATTGTTTCCAACTCGGCAATCATGGTAAACGGTTGCGTGAGGGTAGAGGATACAATTGCTGCCCACCTTAGCACCACTACCAACGGTAGCGTGTGGATGAAGTGAAGTGTTGTCACCGATGACTGCGTTGTCGCCTACACAGGCGAAAGGAGCAATATAAACGTTTTCGCCAATCTTAGCTGTTGGAGCAATGTATGCCAATGGATCAACTCCAGTTTTCTTTGGCTTGCTCATTTCGTATAGGTTGAGCAGCTTGGCCAAACTTTCGTAAGCATTGTCTACCTTGATAAGGGTTGCCTTGATTTCCTTTTCCGGTTCAAAGTCCTTGTTCACCAATACGATGCTTGATTGGGTATCGTAGATGTAGTGAGTATATTTCGGGTTTGAAAGGAATGAAATAGCACCAGGAATACCTTCTTCGATTTTGGCAAAGGTATGTACGGTTGCATTTTCGTCACCTACAATCGTTCCTTGGATGAATTCCGCAATTTGTTTCGCTGAAAATTCCATAATACTTCTAAATCTTATCGTCTAATTAATGATTCAAATTCATACAAGTGTAAATACACTTTGCGTGTATATATACTTAATTATGCAAATTAAGGAGTTTTTTTTTATATATCCCTACTTTTTACCAATTATTTACACATTCTTTTGTGGTTTGTGCATAAAAAAACCTCATCTTCGGAGAAATGGAACACCGAAGATGAGGTTTTAGACTATTTGTTTCCTTTTTCTGTTTAAAGGATTGCTTTCAATTGTTCTGCCATTTGTGCTTGAACTTTCTGTGCTTCCTGACCGGCTACAACGGCAAAGTTTTCAGTCTTGTCTGCATAGATGATTGCACGGCTAGAGTTTACGATAAGACCACAAGTGCTGTTCATACCATACTTGCAAACTTCTTCCAACGAACCACCTTGAGCACCTACACCTGGTACCAACAAGAAGTGGTTAGGAACAATCTTACGGATGTCTTCGAATGCACGACCTTGTGTAGCACCTACTACATACATCATGTTTTCATCGTTTGCCCATTCCTGGCTCTTGCGAAGAACCTTTTCGAAGAGGCGTTCGCCTTCTGGGTCAGCCATTAACTGGAAGTCATGCGAACCCTTGTTGCTGGTCAAAGCCAAAAGGATAACCCACTTGCCTTCGTAAGTCAAGAACGGAGTCACGCTGTCTTCGCCCATGTAAGGAGCCACAGTAACAGAGTCGATTTCCATTTCTTCGAAGAAAGTGCGGGCATACATTTGTGATGTATTACCGATGTCACCACGCTTAGCATCTGCAATGATGAATTGGTCAGGGTAGTTAGTCTTGATGTATTCTACTGTCTTTTCGAAGGCAATCCAGCCCTTTACGCCCATGCTTTCATAGAATGCCAAGTTTGGCTTGTAAGCAATACAGTAAGGTGCGGTTGCATCGATGATAGCCTTATTGAATGCAAAAATTGGATCTTCTTCCTTCAACAAATGTTCAGGAATTTTCTTTATGTCAGTATCCAAACCTACACAGAGGAAGGATTGTTTCTTCTTGATGTTTTCAAAGAGTTCTTGCTTGTTCATGATTCTAAGTTTTAAGTTATGAGTTATAAGTTATGAGTTGTTGGTTATGAGCTCATAAGCCGATTGGAAACTTATAACTCATAACTCAAAACTCATAACTCTTTAAAGTTCACTTTCTTTAAGTCGTTCCGCATTTTCCGCTACAATCAAGTGGTCGATGCAGTCTTGTATATCACCGTCCATAAAGGCGCCAAGGTTGTAAATGGTATAGTTGATGCGGTGGTCGGTAATTCGTCCTTGCGGATAGTTGTAGGTACGGATCTTGGCCGAACGGTCACCGGTTGATACCATGGTCTTTCGCTTGCTGGCGATATCATCGATGTACTTTTGGTGTTCCTTGTCATATATAAAGGTACGCAGGCGTGAGAGGGCACGTTCCTTGTTTTTCGGTTGGTCACGTGTCTCGGTACATTCGATGAGGATTTCTTCCACTACACCGGTATTCGGGTTTTTCCAATTATAACGGAGGCGTACACCTGATTCTACCTTGTTTACATTCTGACCACCTGCACCACCGCTTCGGAAAGTATCCCACTTGATTTCGCCTTCGTTGATTTCGACATCGAATGGTTCAGCTTCGGGGAGAACGGCTACGGATGCAGCCGAGGTATGTACACGACCTTGAGTTTCGGTAGCAGGCACGCGTTGTACACGATGAACGCCCGATTCATATTTCAAGGTACCATACACCTTTTCACCGGTAACGGAACAGATGATTTCCTTGAAACCACCGGCAGCTCCTTCGTTGGCACTCGATACTTCCAAACGCCAGCCCTTCGATTCGCAATACTTGGTGTACATGCGGAAAAGGTCGCCGGCAAAAATTGCCGCTTCATCACCACCAGTACCACCACGGATTTCGAGGATGGCATTGCGGTCGTCTTGTGGGTCGGCAGGTACGAGGAGAAGCTTGATTTCTTCTTCCAATACCGGGATGCGGGCTTCGCACATCGCTGCTTCCTCGCGAGCCATTTCTTTCATTTCCGGGTCGTTCTCGCTCATCATCAGTTTGGCTTCTTCCAAACCGTTCAGGCATTGGATGTATTCCTTGCGAGCGTTCATGATGTCGCTCAAGTCCTTGTATTCCTTGGTGAGCTTTACGTAGCGCTTTTGGTCGGATATCACGTTAGGGTCGGTGATAAGGGTCGATACTTCTTCGAACCTTGCCACCAATCCTTCCAGCTTTTCTAATATGTTGTTGTTCTCAGCCATTGATTCGTTATTTACAAAGGTATGCTGCCCATTTGTAATCTTTGGTTACGACATTGAAAGTAATGACTCCCCAACCGATGGCCCCTAAACACCACATCAGCCAACGAAAAGTGAAGTTTTCGGCTTCAATGCCAAGCCAGGTTTCGTAAACCATGTATACGAAGGTGCAGATGCAAAAGATGCAGCACAAAAAGTATATTACTTTTTTCATTGTTTTATTTAGCGTTACATTCTATCCATGTAAAAATACCGGCGAGAACGAAGATTGCAAGAAAGTACAACACCCAATGTTTCTTAGGAGTTTGCTTGGTTGTTTTATGACGAAGATAGGTGTTCCCTATATACGAGCCAATCATACAACTTTGCATTATGGATAAGTTCCTGAGGTACGGCCAATTATATTCATATGCGATAAATATTCCTAACCCCATAAGGGATAGAGCTACAATACCTATTAAGCAACCTTTTCGTTCTTTTTCCATGGAATGATGGACTTAGTATGTAAATTCGCCGAATTCAGAACGGATAATCAATTCCTTCTTGCCTTCGCTTTCTTCGATGCGACCTACAATTTGTGCATCGATGCCGAAGCTCTTCGAGATAGCGATTACTTCTTCTGCATGTTCCGGCGACAAGTATACTTCGAGACGGTGACCCATGTTGAATACCTTGTACATTTCGCTCCAATCTGTCTGGCTTTGTTCGTGGATAGTCTTGAACAATGGAGGAACCGGGAACATGTTGTCCTTGATGACACGGCAATTGTCGCCTACGAAGTGAAGCACCTTAGTTTGTGCACCACCCGAGCAGTGTACCATACCGTGGATTCCCGGACGGAGAGCGTCAAGCAACTTCTTTACGACCGGTGCATAAGTACGAGTCGGAGAAAGAACCAACTTACCTGCATCGATTGGAGAACCTTCCACTTCGTCGGTCAACTTCAAACCACCGCTATAAACGAGGTCTTCAGGTACACCCTTGTCATAACTTTCCGGATACTTTTCTGCCAAATACTTAGAGAACACGTCGTGACGGGCACTGGTCAAACCGTTGCTACCCATACCACCGTTGTATTCCTTTTCGTATGTAGCCTGACCATAAGAAGCCAAACCTACAATCACGTCACCCGGACGGATGTTCGCATTGTCGATGACATCGCTACGCTTCATACGGCAAGTCACGGTAGAGTCAACGATGATGGTGCGTACCAAGTCGCCCACGTCAGCAGTTTCGCCACCGGTAGCATATACGCCTACACCCATTTCACGGAGTTCAGCCAAGAGTTCGTCTGTACCGTTGATGATAGCCGAAATCACTTCACCCGGTACGAGGAGCTTGTTACGGCCGATAGTTGAAGAAACGAGGATGTTATCTACGGCACCTACGCAAAGCAAGTCGTCGATGTTCATGATGAGCGCATCCTGAGCGATGCCCTTCCATACACCGAGGTCGCCAGTTTCCTTCCAGTAGAGGTAAGCCAATGAAGACTTAGTACCTGCACCGTCGGCGTGCATGATGTTACAATACTCCGGATCTCCTCCCAAGATATCTGGGATAATTTTACAGAAAGCCTGTGGGAAAATACCTTTATCGATGTTCTTAATGGCGTTGTGTACATCTTCCTTAGATGCCGATACGCCGCGCTGCATATATCTTTGGTTACTCATGAGTGATATGTTTTTTCAATTGAATATGCAAAAATACACATTATTTGGCAGATAGCCTTGCGTTTATGAGAGAAATCTACCTTTTATTCCACGTTGATGCCCATTTTCTGCATCAAGAAGCAAGCATTGTAATCTACAAAGCTACGTTCTTTTCGAAATAATTCAATAATTTTGCGGTGAAATCATTGAAATAATAACGTATGAGAAGATTTGTTTGCTTGATTATCTTGATAAAGTTATTGGGTGTACTAGATGTTTATAGTCAAAAGAAAGAATCGAACTTTCAATTGATGGCAGACAGTTGTTATGTATATTTGGAGAAACAGGACAGTGTTTCTTTCCTCAATACGCTACCGCGGCTTTATGAAGTCTATCTTAAGGAAAATGATACCTATTATCAAATTTCTCAAGAGTTGGAAAGAATTTTGTTGGAAGATCAGAGTATTCGTTTGTTGTACCTTGAAGCTCGAAAAAATAAAGTGGAGCTTGTTGAATGTATACGGAATTATATGAATGAAATAGATAAAAGAAATAGCTTGTATGCTTTTTCTGTCTTGAAGGAGCATGGTTGGTTGACAACCGATGAAATTAGTGAAAGAGCAAATGAGGCTTTATTCCTGATTGTTCAACATTGCAATGATGAGGAGTTACAAACTTTATACCTTGATATGTTGAAAGAAAAGTTGACTGAATATCCTACCGAAAAATGGCATTACGCTTTTTTGACAGATCGATTTGCTATGAATCAAGGCAAGGAGCAGGTCTATGGAACTCAAAAGATTATCAGAAAGGGGATTCCTTATATTGTTCCATTGAAATATCCAGAAAAAGTAGATTCGTTGCGGACTGAAATGGGATTATCTCCATTATGGGACGAATTGAACGAAGAATATGATAGTAATTGGAGTTTGGAAAAATACTTTCAAGATTTGCTACTAATAAAACAAATATACGACGAATATTGCAGTAAGCGTCATTGAAATAGTCCGCATAATCAATAAAATGTGCGTAAATCAGCGGAATCTATTAAAAAAAAGGAGATTCCGCTGATTTACGCACATTTTTTCATTACCTTTGTAGCAAAACTCAAGATATGTTGATAGGAAGAGATAAAGAAAAGCAGATTCTAGCGAATGCCTTGACTGAAGAGTATTCACAGTTTATTGCCGTATATGGACGTCGTCGTGTCGGGAAGACTTTCTTGATACGCGAAGCTTACGAATACAAGTTTCACTTCCAATTTACAGGTGCTGCTAAAACTACAGCCCGGAAGCAATTGGCTCGTTTCCGATTGGCGTTGAAAGAACAAGGCTTGACCGATGTTCCTATTCTTACCAACTGGATGGATGCGTTCAGTGAACTGAAACGGTTTATCAACTGTCAGCCAGAAGGTAAGAAGGTGATCTTTTTAGATGAATTACCTTGGATGGATGCGCCACGTTCTAATTTCCTTTCTGAATTGGAATCATTTTGGAACGGATGGGTATCGGCCCGAAAGGACATTGTGTTTATCGTCTGTGGTAGTTCTACGGCTTGGATGGTGAAGAAAATCATTAAGAATAAAGGAGGGTTGCATAATCGACTGACACACCGTATTGCCTTGAAACCATTCTCTTTGCAGCTTTGCGAAGAGATGATGAAATCGCGAGGAATTACCCTCGCTCGGAAACAGATACTCGAAGGTTATATGGTTTTCGGCGGTGTTCCGTATTATTGGAGTCTTCTAAGTCGTGGGGCAAGTATTACCCAAGAAATCAACCGGCTGATTTTCTCTGACGACGGAGACCTTCATGATGAATTCGAGATGTTGTATGCTTCCCTTTTCAAGAAGCCGGAACCTTATATAAAAGTCATTAAACTTTTGGCTAAAAAGAAGATGGGAATGACTCGTCAAGAACTTATATCCGAGGGCAAACTGGAGGACAACGGTGCCTTGACAGATATATTGAAAGATTTGGAATGGTGTGGGTTCATTCGTGGATATTCCATGTTGGGTAAGAGAGTGAAACATGAGGTTTATCAATTAATTGACCATTACACTTTATTCTATTACGAATTTATTCACGAACAACGGCATGGAAGTAATTTCTGGCAGGCCATGCAAGGAAAACCGGCATACAATACATGGTGCGGTTTGGCTTTCGAACGGGTTTGCTTATGGCATATTGAGCAAATAAAGACGAAATTGGGAATCAGCGGTATCTTGACTAACGAATATGCTTGGCATTGTAAGGCAGACAAGGAGATCCAACGGCCAGGTGTACAAATCGATTTGTTGATTGAACGTAGCGATGGCATTATAGATCTTTGTGAAATGAAATATTCCAAAGACCAATATGTAATTAGCGAAACGTATGAAAAGGAGCTGAATCAAAAAAGAACAGTCTTTGCAGAAGTGACGAAAACAAAATGTGCCGTACACATCATTATGGTCTCAACCAACGGAATTGCTCATAATGCATATAGTAATGAGGTTCAGAATGAAGTGGATTTAAATGATCTTTTCCTTTAATAATTTATGCACATTTTTATCAATCCGGGATTTTTATATGTATATAGTCAAGGGATGCTTACTCGATGCTTATCCCCATTTTCTGCATCAAGAAGCAGGCATTCATATTCTGGGCGACTCCTTCTCTAAGTTTGTAGGAGAAGGTCAACTCATCGTTATGAATGTCGGCTTCAAAACAATAATTGCTTATCTCGTTGGGGAAATGTTGTTTCAATTCACCGAGTAGGAGGTCGTGGGTGGCGATGATGCCGTTGGTCCTCAATCTCAGTAACTGCTTGACGAGTGAGAATGAACCTTTCTGCTTGTCCATAGAGTTGGTGCCTTTCAGGATTTCATCCAGGATGATGAACATTTCCTCGCCACTCTTCAAACGTTCCAGGATTTGCTGGAGACGCTTCAACTCGGCAAAGAAGTAGGATTCATTGTTCGCCAATGAGTCACTGGTGCGCAAGCTGGTCATCAAGTGTGCCGGATAAATTTCGAGCGACGAGCAACAGACGGGAGCACCGATGCAAGATAGGATATAATTACAACCGATGGTTCGAAGATAGGTACTTTTTCCGGCCATATTCGCACCCGTGATGATGAGGAAATATGGACGTTGAGGGATCTCTGCATCGTTCACTACACATTGTTTTCGAGGCATGAGCGGGTGTCCCATATCCTTGGCTCGGAAGACGAAAGGGTGGTCGGTAATGATAGGGTAAGTGTACCCTTCGTGGTTGAAGGCGAAGGTGCCCAAAGCGCTAATTGCATCCAATTGACCGAGGGCTTCCAACCATTGCAACAAGTGTGCGCCATACTCTTCCTTCCAACGCTCGATGCGGAGCATCTGACGAAGTTGCCAGAACATGCTTCCTTCCAATAAAGCATACAATATCAGATTGTTGCGGAGGTCAAGGCGGTCTAGCTCTTTAGCAAGCATGCCGAGCACTTCAGGTGCTTTCTTGCCATGGCTTTCAAATTCTTTTTTCAATACGATGAGTAATGGGCTTTCCATGGATTGCTTGTCGGCCAATTCAATCAGACGGACGTAGGTGGAAAGCATCTTCAAGGTCTTGTTGTATGACTCTTGGATAAGTGTAACCTTTCTGATAAGTTTGGAACTTGCAATGGCGAAAGAACAAAAAGCCAAGCCAAACCAACTCATGGAAATAACATTCATCATTCCCAAAACGAACAGGATGATGTTGATGACAGGAACCGCCCGACAAATCCATTGGTTGCTTTTCTTTTGTAAGAAAATGGAAGGAGATGCTATCCATTTCTTCAAGTCGTTCATGGTCGTTTCATCGTTTTTGTTCAAGCAACCGGTGATTCGGAAAGTTTCACGGAAATCATTATAGTTGCTTAATTCCTTGATTGCTTGTTGGCGGGTCTCGATGTCTATCTTGTTGTCTAATGGTTGCCGCAACCAATGACTAAGTGTCTCCTTCCCGAAAGGAGTGCATGTGCGGTTCAAGAATTGGAAGAGTGAACGATCGCCGAATATGTCAAGGTCGAGGCTGAAAGGGTGGGAGGCATCTATCCATTCTTTTCCTCCGTCGAATGCACTATTGTCATTCTCTAGCGATGCCAGTTCTGCTTGATAATGACGGATGCTTGTCTCGTGCCAATCTTTCTCATGAAACAAACGGTTGTGAAGTTTCACCAATAGAAGGAAGGGAATGAATGTTCCTAAAAAAATCCCACCGATAATGGTTCCTCCTTGGTCGTATCCATAGCAAAGTGCGATGAATCCTGCGATGAAGATGATGATTCTCAGCAAACTGATGTGCAGAATCTTCTTCTTGGTTTGTTCACTTCCGTGACGGGCATTATTTAACTTTTCTTGGTAGTATTTTTGCAATTCCATATTTTGCTGTTCGGTTTTTCTATTATGGCTTTGTATTTTCTTTTATCATCCCCGTCAGTGTGCTGATAGCATATTCATACGGTAAGTCTTTGCCTGAAATATATGAGCCGTAATCTTGTTTTACGACTACATCGGGGAGGATTCCGGTTTCATTCGGTTGATTTCCGTCCTTGTCCACATATTTCTTCGCACAAAGCATGACACTAAAATCATTGTTTAGTGGAACGACCATAGGTTCACCTATGCATCCTACCGTTGGCTCTCCAACAATCAGTCCCCTTTGGTGTTCTTTCATTAATTGAATGAAATCCTCCGTGGCCGAACCTACGTATTTACCTGAAAGAAAAACAACAGGTCCAGTGAATTTTAAGGAATCCGGTACAATGTTTGAGTATGGTTGATAAGGTAATGTGTACATAGAGTTCGCATTATTCATATAAGAATGGATTCTACACTTCCATTTGCCTTTGAAGTCGTATTCTTTTTCTGTTAATAAATGGTTGGCTATCGGACTCCATGCTTCATCGCTACCTCCTCTGTTGCCTCGTACATCGATAATTAACCCTTTGCAGTCAAGGATTTGGGTAAGATTGGCATTGAATACTTTTTGAATCTCTTCCACTTTATCCCAACTGCATGTTGATAAATGAATGTAGCCTATCCCATTATCCAAGAATTTTACAGAAAGTGGAGGAGGAACAGGAAGTGCCATTTTTTCTTGCTTGTTGTTTGAATGATAATCTCTTGTCAAGGTTATTTCTTTTGTTTTACCTTGTGGAGTGTGAAACTTAACTCTTACATTCGACAATGGTCTTCCTGACAATAATTCGGAAACAGCCTTGTCAAATTTCCAGTGTGGGGTAGCTGCACCGATGTAAGGCATGACTGAATCTTTCAGATATTCCATAACGGGACAATCATTGATGGATATGATTCGACTATCCACAGGAATCTTCTTGGTTATCTTTTCTGAAATGTTCTTTACGATGATATCTGTTCCCCAATTAGCCGTTTCAATGGGAGGAACATCGGATATGTTGTTATGAGCGATGATGCGGGTATGCGCTTCATCAAAATGTGACATGAAGGAACTTAAAACCCTATAAAAATCATAGTTGTCTTGAGCGTTTTCAAGAAGAGGTAGATATGCCAAGTACAAACTGTCAAGATTAATGTCGTTCAGTTTTTCTGGAAAAGCAAAATTGTAGCGCATTTCTTTCCAGATAATCGATAGCGGATGAGTCTTATTGTACTTGTTCTGACTTGCAACTTGGCAAATGGAATGTTCACATATTACAAGTGAAATGATTATTAGGAATAAAGTTTTTTTCATATTTTTATGTCATTGTCTTTTATTCAATAATTTACTTGACTTGTTTTGTTATTTAGACTTCTCGATTTCATCTTTTGGATTTTGTTCTTTGAAAAAGCGTTTGGCAGAAAGAGGTGAAACGACTGCTCTACCAGTTTTCGCTTCAAGTTGTTCACGGGCTACTCGTGCCACTTCGCCGTCCTCAGTAGCGCATTGCATGTTCTCTTCCAAGTTCTGTGGGTCTTTGGTTATGCTGGTAGTAGAAAGTTCTGCCAACATGTTGAGTACCAATTCTTCATTCGTCATGTTGTCGCGTAAGTTCTCTTTCTTGAGTCCCTTGAAATGTTTGTATTCCTTGGCGGTTTTCCCCGCCCAAGTCTGATAGATGATGTCAGTCAGCGTGGCATACTGTATTCCTTCTTCTACGTTGTGAAGTTTCCATTGGTCCGTCAGGTCTTTCCGTATTTCGATACTTTTTAAACGCTGGTTTATCCAATTGTCAGAATATCCCAAACGTTTATAGTCTTCCATGGCCTGATGAATGCTCAATTCCGGATCTTGTAATTGGTCAAGGCGTTCAGCGGCAACTTTTGCCATCCATCTTTTGAAAGGTTCTGCTTTGGGCGATGGAATGGATTGGATGATGCGGAAAATACCCTCAGTAGATGCAGCCATTTCTTTATGTCTTTTGCCGTCTTCACTTGTCATTTGAACCAGGGTACAAATTGTACCCCAGTTGGATTTTAATTCAGGATCACGGCTTTTCATCTTCTTGATGTACTGTTTGGGGTCTTTACTGTCTGTTAATACTTCAACGATGTCTGAAATGGAAAAATACCATTTCTCTTGTTCGTCGTCCCAAATGGTACGTACTTTCTTGTCCTCGAATAGTCTGATTGATTCTTTCTTTGTCATCATGTTTTGTTCTATAATAATAAGTTGCGCTTAATTTTAGGTTGCAAACTTACAAAATTAGTACCTGATTCCCAAAATATAAAGTGCTTTCAGTTTGTTAGACTCAAAATCAAGTCGCATCAATATGTCGTGATGATTCTCCAAATCCACGATATGTCCGGCCATGATTCGGAGGATTTGCAACTTGTCATCATCGAACTTGTAAAGAGACATCAAGCGGACACATTGCTGGCAAGTGAAATAATTGTCGAGCACTCCCACACTGAGTATTTCCAACCGGTCGTCATCAAACGATTTCTTCTTGATGATTTTATATAGGAATTGGAAGTCCTTTTCACTCATTGCGGAATGATGACGGGACGGTTGTTCCTTATGATGACGTTGCTCGACGGTTTTTACTTCGGAACGGCGGAGTTCCGGTGCCTTGGATGTTGATGCGAAAGCGCTACTGGCCAATACGCATAAAATAGCAGTAATCAATGTTCTCATAATCCTATGTATTAAGTTTGGAACAAAGGTAGGTGGGGAATGTGGATATTGCAATAGGCGTTTCCCTATTTGTGAGTGGGGAAATCCCTAAATCAGATATAATCACTTATTTCTGTTCTGGTGTTCTTGCTCCAATAATAAAGATGCAATTAAATGCAAACAGGACAACAATGAATATCAGAAATTCTATCAGTTTATCTGTTACAATAAACGCTTCACCTTTTATGATAGGTTTTATGATGACCATAATGATGCTCGTCATCAATGTATTAAAAATGGCAATCTTAGCCATTCTCTTTTGTTCCTTTGATAAATTTATCCAGAGTTTCATAGGATTACTTCCTTTTGAAATGTTTATACTCACTTCCCCATGTACCTCCTGAATATTCAGTACCCTCCATTTGCCAAGCCATTTCATTTTTCTTGAACTCGACAATGCGATAGCGTAATGCGTTCTCTGAATGCTCCGTATTCAGAATGAGCAAATCATCTTGCAAGACATAGGTGTTGGTTCTGGTGTGTTCCATATGCGATAGGGCATTGTATGAATACACCTGATACGTTCCATTCTTATAGAAAGTATATTCCACGGTTCCGTCCATGATGAAATGGGGATTGTCATAACACTCATCCCATGTACCGACTAAGTTTGTAACGTTTATATCTTCATCTTTGGAGCATGAAGATAATAGCATAATTGCTGTTGCTAATAAGAAGAATATCTTTTTCATAAGCTGTTTATTATAATATTTGTGATTAATATGTAGATGTAGTGTTTATTCATTTTTGAAATCAAGTAAATTATCTGTATCGTATTTGTCAAAATCCGATTGATGTGACTGCATCCAGATTGTAATATTGGGTTGCGTAATCTTTTCCGTCCGAAGCAGTTCGTCGGAATTTCCGACAAACTGAATCTTCTTGCAATTCTTGGCTTTCAAAGATATTTTTCAAATGTTCCGTAATAGTGGAACGTCCTTTGTCGAAGAGCGTAGCGATAGCGTCTTGGGTCAGCCAAAGAGTCTCGTCTTGATATCGTACTTCTATACCTTCTTCTTTACTTTCCAGTTGGAATATTAAGAATTCGGCGGTACTATTGTGGATTTGTAGTTTGTTTTTCATCATAAAGTCATTTTTGTTTCTTATCCATAGTCTTTTGTTATTTGACAAAGATAAAGGTTTGACTCAAATAAAACAAAGTAGAGATGTTTTTTATTTCTACTTCGGTGTTCTTGCTCCAATAATAAAGATGCAATTAAATGCAAGCAGGACAACAATGAATATCAGAATTTCAATCAGTTTGTCTGTTACAATAAACACTTTTAGCCATTCTCTTTTGCTCCTTTGATAAGTTTTTCCAGAGTCTCATCGGCTTACTTCCCTTTCTTCCTCTAGAAATATTTATACTCACTTCCCCATGTACCTCCTGAAAATGTATCTTTAATTTGTTTAGATGTATTTAATGGCATCTGGAAGTTTCGCTCATCCCAATATTTTGCTACGGCTTGGATATATTCATTGGTCTGTGGGGCAAAGCGAGAATGCGTTGTTTGTTATCATCTTGTTTTGTAACCTCTATTTTTTAAGCAATCTTCCCTTTTGCGAGTTCATTTTCCAAATATTCGTATACATACGCCGTACTTTGGGTATAAAGTCCGTTTTGGGTTTCTGCCAAACGTGCGTATGTATCCGAAGTATAGAGAGCATGCAATGCTTCTTGCATACTCATACCTTTTTCTTCTATCAGGAGATAAACCATTTCTTTTGAAATCTCCTCTATCATGAATTGTTTGGCTTGTTCGGTTAGCATTTCTTTAAGTGTTTAATGGCTTTTTCGGTTCCAAAGAAATATTGAAAACTAATACCTTTCATATATTTCAGTTCCTCTATGAATTGTTCCATGCTGATTATCTCTGCTATATATCGGCGGATTTGATAACCTACCGTATCGTTAGCAATAGGCCCAATCACGATGTCGTATGGATGAGATGAAATACGAGTACGGTTTTTGCGATTTAACAGGACAAATTCTGCCCATTCTCTGCTATAGCTGTCAAATCGAAGGACAGAAAGTGTTCCGTTATCTAACATCGTTTCATCAAATTCATATTCGTTGACAATGGGAGTTCCTTGCCCAGTTTGTTCGGCTTTCTTTTCAGCCATTTCTTGGGCTTGCTCTCTTTGGGCTGAGAGATAAAATCCGCAACCAAAATCTTTACCGACTTTCGATTTTGTGAAATCTATCTGTTCGATATTGATATTTGATCCATGAAAAAGTTTCATACTAATGCGCCTCCTTTCCGATGACAATAAGCCGTAAGGTCGTCTATAGCATCCTCGAAAGACAATGTATGTAACACTCCATAGAACTTGTCTATGAATTCTAGTCCCTTAAAGCGTTCCAGATATCGGTACGCTTGCATCGTGGATAGCGAATGGGTTTTCGCAAAGTCGCTGATGAAGGCGATGGTGTATTCTACTTTATCTTTCGTTGTCTTGTCCATAGTTGCACTTTTATTTGGCAAAGATAATGTTTTGACTCTAATAAACAAAGTAGGGACGTTTTTTATTTCTCCTTCGGTGTTCTTGCTCCAATAATAAAGATGCAATTAAATGCAAACAGGACAACAATGAATATCAGAAGTTCTATCAGTTTATCTGTTACAATAAACGCTTCACCTTTTACGATAGGTTTTATGATGACCATAATGATGCTCGTCATCAATGTATTAAAAATGGCAATCTTAGCCATTCTCTTTTGTTCCTTTGATAAATTTTTCCAGAGTTTCATAGGGTTACTTCCTCTTAAAATGTTTATACTCACTTCCCCATGTACCTCCTGAATATTCAGTTCCTTCCATTTGCCAGGCCATTTCATTTTTCTTGAATTCGACAATGCGATAGCGTAATGCGTTCTCTGAATGCTCCGTATTCAGAATGAGCAAATCATCTTGCAAGACATAGGTGTTGGTTCTGGTATGCTCCGTATGCGAGAATGCATCGTATGAATACACCTGGTACGTTCCATTTCCATAGAAAGTATATTCCACGGATCCGTCCATGATAAAATGAGAATTGTCATAACACTCATCCCATGTACCGACTAAGTTTGTAACGTTTATATCTTCATCTTTGGAGCATGAAGATAATAGCATGATTGCTGTTGCTAATAAGAAGAATATCTTTTTCATAAGCAGTTTGTTTTCAGATATATGATTAATACTCATTATACACTACCGTACTATTGAATTCGCCTGTTATCTCATAATTCTCATCCCCGTTTTTCATGTGCCAAGTACCTTTGTATTTCTTGTTCTTTGGGTTGTATTCGGTAAAAACGATAGCGCCTGATAGTGGAGAAAGAGCGTTTGCAAATTCATTGGACAGTTCATAATGCTTTTGTATAAACATAATGCCAACCTGATTGCCGGATGATTGTATATAATTTTCAGTAATCCTACCAGCAGGGATACTTGTTATATCAAATTCCGGATGATAGCGAAGGGAATATTCTTTATTCAATAATGGAAAATTTTCTCCTTCGGGAAATGGAATACCTCCAAATAAGTAGTAACACTTTTTGTCGTCATTGTCTGCCAACAGGAATTGCAGGTAAGCAATATTACCTTGATTCTTTCTGATAAAAATACGTTCTTTGGTTGAATTGGGATAGCCATTCCTTCCTAGTTGTTCTCTTAAGGTTGGAGCATCTTTATATTCTTCTCCATTGATAAGAACTGTGCAGTAGGTTGTTCGTATGTCCAATATATTATGCTTTTCACATCCTGCCAATGCACATATCATGATAAGTCCTAATAATAATCTGAATGTTTTCATTATGTTTCGTTTTTTTAATCGAATCGTTTATAAAATCTCATACAATCTGTCGAATACATAACAATAATCCTCAATGCGGTCGGCACCCAAGAAAACGGCTATATAATTCTTTTTTGTATTTACATACAATACTTGACCATATAATCCTTCAGCCCAAAATCCGCCACGGTGAAAAATCGCTGCATAATCGCCGGTTTTATTACTGCGCATTGTAGTGGCAATTTTCATGCTTGGGAAAGCCTTGTAGTATTGTCGCAAACTTTCTTTATCCTTGAAATATCTATGGTCGGTTGTTCCCCAATACCAATTGTATGAATAAGTACCATTATTACTGCCTATGTACTTCTTTGTGTGAGAACGTTCTACAAAAGCAGTATCAATGATTTGTACTCCATTCCAGTTACCTTTATTCAGATATAGACGACCTATTTTAGCAAGGTCGCGTACATTGGTAGTCAGTCCGCCATAACTTTTTGCTATGCGATGTTTTTTGCTGTCTAGACTAATGGATGCCGATTGTTCCATTCCCAATGGTTTCCATACTTTTTCGGAAAGGTATTCTGCATACGGTATTCCTGTTGCTCTTTCTATGACAATGCCCAGTATGGCTGTTGTCATGGAATTGTAGTGATACCGTTCACCGGGAGTGTTGGCGAATTTCATGTTTCGGATTGTTTTCAATGTATTTTTTCCATAATGTAGTTTAGCCATTTGGGAGAAAGGATTCCAATTGTATGATTCGTCGAATTTCAATCCGGCGGTCATGTCAAGCAGATGTTCGATTGTTAGTTTTTCGAACATTGAGTCTTCTTTCTTCAATTCTGGAATGTAGTCCGTCACTTTGTCAGTTACACTACGAATATAACCTTCTTTCAGTGCTACACCACACAATAGGCTTGTTATGGTTTTCGTTATCGAAAAGACGGTAGATTGGCTTTCTTTATTCCAACCTCCATGGTAGTGTTCATAAAGAATGGTATCATTCTTTATAATGATAGCAGCAGAAGGTTTGCCAATATACTCCATTGATTCGCCAATGGTCATCTGCTGAAAAGAATTACTATTAGCAAAATACATGTCGAGTTTGAGTGTGTCGAGAAAGCGTGTATTGGTTGTCAGTTCCTTGAATGTGAAGTGTCTCTCAGAATTGCCCACTCTGTCTTGCTCAAATATCTTGTAATCGTCAAGAGTCGGGTTACCATGCTTAAAGGCACGAGTAGAAGCACATGATGATAAGACGATTGCGAGTATAATATAGATAGTTGTTCTCATTTGGTCTGATCGTTTTGATGATAAGAATCGCTTTTTTTGCCCAAACAATTCAGAGTGTGAACCAAGTCGGACCAAACTTATAATGTCGTCTTCAATCCATATTAAAAGGAAATCACCTCCTATATGACATTCCATACAACCTTTGTATTGTCCTGTCAATAAATGTGGACGACAATTTTCTGGGATAGGCTCTTCGTTTGCCAAGCAACGGAGAATATCAAGCAAGGCTTCCATTTTCTTACGT
>JBGVGD010000065.1:0-53368 GCA_045121515.1 Phocaeicola sp.
GCCAAATCGTACAACTGGAAATACACTGAATTGTTCACATGTCCGAACTGATCCACATCGCTAAAGCGAATTTGGGCGGACATAGAATGTTTGAATTTGATTCCTTCTTCCATATCGTTTTCTTGTTTTGACGCAAAAATAATACTTATTCCTTATAAAATGGTTTTAAATTAGAGGAATTTCTTACTTTTGCATCGTTTTATAAAAAAACGGACAAAATAAACTATCAGATATATGGAAAAGAAAAATTTCAGCCCTTCCACCCTTTGTGTACAAGGTGGATGGCAACCTACCAAGGGTGAGCCACGTGTGCTCCCTATTTACCAAAGTACAACTTTCAAGTATGACACCAGCGAACAGATGGCTCGTCTCTTCGACCTCGAAGACAGCGGTTATTTCTATACTCGTTTGCAGAACCCAACCAACGATGCCGTAGCGGCTAAGATTGCTGCTCTCGAAGGTGGTGTAGGTGCTATGCTGACTTCATCAGGCCAGGCTGCCAACTTCTACGCTATCTTCAACATCTGTCAGGCAGGCGACCACTTCGTATGTGCCTCGACTATTTATGGCGGTACATTCAATCTTTTTGCCGTAACCATGAAGAAACTCGGCATCGAATGTACATTCGTGGACATCAACGCATCGGAAGAAGAATTGCAAAATGCGTTCCAACCGAATACCAAGGCTTTGTTCGGTGAAACAATCTCGAACCCAAGCATCGACGTATTGGATATCGAGAAGTTTGCCCGCATCGCTCACAAGAACGGAGTGCCTCTCATTGTGGACAATACGTTTGCTACTCCTATCAACTGCCGCCCGTTCGAATGGGGTGCCGATATCGTAACTCACTCTACCACTAAATACATGGACGGTCATGCTACTGCTGTGGGCGGGGTAATCGTGGATAGCGGTAACTTCGATTGGGAAGCCCATGCAGACAAGTTCCCGGGCTTGACTACTCCAGACGAATCATATCATGGTTTGACCTACACCAAGGCATTCGGCAAGATGGCTTATATGACCAAGGCAACCGCCCAATTGATGCGTGACCTCGGTTCTATCCAGTCTCCACAGAATGCTTTCCTCTTGAACCTCGGTTTGGAAACCCTTCACCTCCGTATGCCTCGCCACTGTGAGAATGCACAGAAAGTAGCGGAATGGTTGGAAGCAAACCCACAGGTGGCTTGGGTGAACTATTGCGGTCTGAAGAGCAGCAAGTATTATGAATTGACACAGAAGTACATGCCGAACGGTTCTTGCGGCGTGATTGCCTTCGGTTTGAAGGGTAGCCGCGAAGAAGCTATCAAGTTCATGGACAGCTTGAAGTTGGCTTGCATCGTAACTCACGTGGCCGATGCCCGTACATGTGTACTCCACCCGGCTAGTCATACTCACCGTCAGCTCACCGACGAACAGTTGCTTGAAGCGGGCGTAGCACCGGATTTGATCCGTCTCTCGGTAGGTATTGAGGATGTGAACGACATTATTGCCGATTTGGAACAGGCTATGGCTTGTGTAAAGTAAGTTATGGATAAGAAAGTAATCATCATTGGAGCTACTTCCGGCCTTGGGCGGGAAGTAGCTTTAATTTATATCGCCCAGGGTTGGAAGGTAGGTATAGCCGGACGACGGGAAGCAGAATTGGAAGCACTCCGTGCGGCATATCCCGAACAAGTATCTGCACAGGCCTTGGATGTTACTAAAGAAGATGCGCCGGAGAAATTGCAGGCCTTGATTAAACAAGTGGGTGGCATGGATGTGTTCTTACTGAGTTCAGGCATCGGCAAACAGAACTACACACTGGAAACCGGACTTGAATTGGCCACAGCAGCAACGAATGTGGAAGGTTTCATCCGCATGACCAATGCAGCCTACCACTACTTCGAGAAACAAGGGCATGGACATCTGGCTGTCATCAGTTCTATCGCAGGGACTAAAGGTTTGGGCGCAGCAGCGGCCTATTCGGCTACCAAAGGATTCCAGAACATCTACATGGATGCTCTTGACCAATTGGCACGGATGCAGAAACTGAACATACGGTTTACGGATATCCGCCCTGGATTCGTTGCAACACCCTTGCTTAACAACCAGAAGAAATATCCGATGCTTATGGATGCTCCAATCGTAGCACTGGACATTGTCAGCGCTATCGAAAAGAAAAAGCGAGTAGCTATCATCGACTGGAAATTCCGTCTGTTGGTCGGATTCTGGCGATTGATTCCGAAATGGATATGGTTGAGATTACCCGTTAGAAACTAATAATAAGGAATAGATATGAAAAAGATTGCAGGTTTATTCATCAGCGCATTGCTCTTGCTGAGCAGTTGCGGAAGTGTGCCCGTAACAGGCAGAAGCCAGTTGTTGCTGGTTTCCGATTCGGAAGTCCTGACTTCCAGTTTGACACAGTATTCGGAATACATGAAATCGGCTCCCCTGTCAACAGACAGCAAAGGAAAGGCCATGGTGACTCGTGTAGGAAAGAACATCGCAGCCGCAACCGAACAATATTTGAAGAACAACGGACTGGCCAGTGAAGTACAGAACTTCTCTTGGGAATTCAATTTGGTAAAGGACAACCAAGTAAATGCCTTCTGTATGCCTGGCGGGAAGATTGTAGTATACGAAGGATTGCTGAAGATATGTTCTTCAGACGATGAATTGGCAGTGGTAGTCGGTCACGAAGTGGCTCATGCCGTAGCGAAGCACAGCAACGAACGCATTAGCCAGCAGTTACTGTCTGAATATGGTGCACAGATTGTGGGTCAGGCTTTAAGCAAGAAGTCGGAAAGCATCCAGAAAATCGGTAATACAGTATATGGATTAGGATCTCAATATGGGGTAACTCTCCCATTCTCGCGCAAGCACGAATCGGAAGCCGACTATATGGGACTAATCTTCATGACCATGGCTGGGTATAATCCTAACACAGCTATCACTTTCTGGCAGAAGATGTCGGCTAGCGGAGGTACCTCTATACCAGAATTCATGAGTACGCATCCAAGTGACGCAACTCGTATCAATGACATCAAGAAATATCTTCCGGAGTTGGAAAAGTATAAGAAATGACAAGAGGGGTGAAAATCACCCCTCTTTCTTATTACTGTCTCTTGGCTGTAGGAAGCGTGAATTCATGGGCTTCACTCACAGCACCATTACTCTCTGTAGTATATACCCGAAATACTGCCTCTCCAGTCTTTAAACGCTTTCCACCGGCAATAGTAGCCGTATACCGCACCCTATCCCCTTGCGGCAGATACGAAATCTGTGCAGACGGAGATATCCCCAGATACTTCATCCCGGTCATTTCCTCAATGACAGGAGTAATGTTGTAAGCAGAGACAGCGCCTTCATTCACAATATCAAAAACCAACTTGCAGTTTTCTTCCGCATCAATGATGTGATTCCGATTATCATCAATGAAACGGATATTGGTAATGCGAATTCCTGTCGGAACATAATATGATTCCGAAGGGATACGTTCCGGATAACTTTCTTCTACCACTACCCTTTCCTGTCTAGGAGTAGTCACAGCATTACCAATGGCAGCACCGGCCACCGTACCTACCAAAGCCCCAAACTGGGAACCTTGCCAACCTCCGGCCCTATCGCCCACTATGGAGCCTAAGACACTACCAATCGAAGCGCCTGCTGAAACGGCTGCAGGACTTCCTTGCATGAAAGTAGTATAACACGAGGACATCGTAAGAACGACAGCCAACAATAGTACAATCTTCTTCATTTCTAGCTCTTATATAATAAATGTAATACAAAAGTATACGTTTAAGTTTGTTGACTAATACGGAAGTCGTTAAAAAGTCTTTTAACAGGAAGAAATGACCATAAAAAAAGAGGATGTGCATTCGAGCACATCCTCTTAGTATATATAGTTGGGTACAGATTATTCAGCCTTTGGTGCTTCTTCTGTAGTTGCTTCAGCAGCATTCTTCTTAGAACGACGAGTACGAGTTGTCTTCTTAGCAGCAGCTGTCTTAGCCATGTTTTCATCATAGTCTACCAATTCGATGAAACACATTTCTGCGTTGTCACCCAAACGGTGACCAGTCTTGATGATACGAGTGTAACCACCCGGACGGTCAGCAACCTTAACAGAGATTTCCTTGAACAATTCTGTTACAGCGAATTTGTCTTGCAAGTTGCTAAATACAACACGACGAGAGTTTGTAGTGTCATCTTTAGACTTAGTGATCAAAGGCTCAACGAACTTCTTCAAAGCCTTAGCCTTTGCTACAGTCGTAGTGATTCTTTTGTGCTTGATCAAAGAACATGCCATGTTAGCCAACATAGCGTTTCTGTGAGAAGCAGTACGACCCAAATGATTGAATTTCTTATTATGTCTCATTTTTTATTCTTTATCTAATTTATACTTAGAAATATCTGTTCCAAACGAAAGATTCAGACTCTCGAGCAAATCATCAAGCTCCGTGAGCGATTTCTTACCGAAGTTTCTGAACTTCAACAAATCTGTCTTGTTAAACTGAACGAGGTCGCCCAATGTTTCAACATCAGCAGCCTTCAAGCAGTTCAAGGCACGAACTGAGAGGTCCATATCAACAAGCTTAGTCTTAAGCAACTGACGCATATGCAATACTTCTTCATCGAATTCTTCGTTGCCGTCAACATCTGATGTTTCAAGAGTGATCTTTTCATCAGAGAAGAGCATGAAGTGATAAATCAGAATCTTAGCTGCTTCCTTCAAAGCGTCCTTCGGGTGAATGGAACCATCGGTAGTAATTTCCAATACCAACTTTTCGTAGTCAGTCTTCTGTTCTACACGAAAGTTTTCTACTTGGTACTTTACATTACGTATCGGTGTGTAAATAGAATCGATAGGAATTACATTAACATCGGTACAGTGTTCACGATTTTCATCAGCTGGAACATAACCGCGACCCTTGTTAATGGTAATATCCATCTGTAATGTCGCTTTTGAATCTAAATGGCAAATAACCAATTCAGGATTTAACACTTCAAATCCAGTCAAATATTTGCTTATATCACCTGCTTTAAATTCACTTGAATTTTCAATCGAAATAGTTACCTTTTCGCTTTCAAATTCTTCTACTACTTGCTTGAATCTAACTTGCTTCAGATTCAAGATAATGTTGGTTACATCTTCCTTAACACCTGGAACAGTTGCGAACTCATGTTCTACGCCTTCAATCTTGATCGTATTGATAGCGAAACCTTCCAATGAAGAAAGAAGAATACGGCGCAAAGCATTACCTACAGTAATACCGAAACCAGGCTCGAGCGGACGGAATTCGAACTTGCCGAATTTGGAATCCGCTTCCAACATTAATACTTTATCAGGTTTTTGAAATGCTAATATCGCCATGAAATTAATTATTATTTAGAGTACAATTCAACGATCAAGTGTTCTTTAATGTTTTCAGGAATGTCAGCTCTTTCTGGAGTGTGCAAATACTTACCAGCCTTTACTGTTTCATCCCATTCCAACCAAGGATATTTGCTATGATTAAATCCAGCAAGTGAATTAGCAATCACTTCCAAAGACTTAGATCTTTCACGAACACCTACAATCTGACCAGCCTTTACAGAATAAGACGGGATGTTAACTACCTGTCCATCAACTGTAATGTGCTTGTGGCTTACCAACTGACGAGCAGCAGCACGTGTAGGAGCAATACCCAAACGGAACACTACGTTGTCAAGGCGAGCTTCGAGGCTCTGAAGCAATACTTCACCGGTAATACCAGGAGCACTTGCAGCCTTTTCAAACAAGTTACGGAATTGTTTTTCCAATACACCGTATGTATACTTAGCTTTTTGCTTTTCAGCCAACATGACACCATATTCAGAAGTTTTCTTTCTTCTGTTGTTACCATGCTGTCCTGGAGGATAGTTCTTCTTTGACAATACCTTATCTGCTCCAAAGATAGCTTCACCGAATTTACGGGCAATTCTTGATTTTGGTCCAGTATATCTAGCCATTTCTTTTCTAATTTAATTGTTACTAATGAACTTAATTTGTTGCAGCCGCGATTACAGAAAGGAAGTGCAATCCATTATTAACAAAATCAAGTTTCATAAAAATAGGGTTATCTATTATACTCTTCTTCTCTTAGGAGGACGACAACCATTGTGTGGAAGCGGAGTTACGTCGATGATTTCAGTAACTTCAATACCTGCACCATGAATAGTTCTGATAGCAGATTCACGACCGTTACCTGGACCCTTAACGTATGCCTTCACCTTTCTCAAGCCAAGATCAAACGCTACCTTAGCGCAATCTTGTGCAGCCATCTGTGCTGCATAAGGAGTGTTCTTCTTAGAACCTCTAAAACCCATCTTACCTGCTGAAGACCAAGAGATAATTTGACCTTCACTGTTTGCCAAAGAAACAATGATGTTGTTGAATGAAGAATGAACGTGCAACTGTCCATTAGCATCAACCTTCACATTTCTTTTCTTCGCTGCGACTGTTTTTTTTGCCATATCAACAATTATTATTTAGTAGCTTTTTTCTTATTTGCAACTGTTTTCTTTCTACCCTTACGAGTACGAGCGTTATTCTTAGTGCTTTGTCCACGAACTGGCAAACCAATACGATGACGTACACCGCGATAGCAACCAATATCCATCAATCGCTTGATGTTCAATTGCACTTCTGAACGAAGATCACCTTCTACTTTGTATTCAGCACCAATAATTTCACGAATCTTAGCTGCCTGATCATCTGTCCAGTCCTTAACCTTCAAGTCTCTGTCAACACCAGCCTTATCCAAAATCTTTGCTGAACTGCTGCGTCCGATACCATATACATAGGTCAACGCAATCTCGCCTCTCTTATTTTGAGGCAAATCTACACCAACTATTCTTATAGCCATATACTAAATTATTTTTTTTGCAAAAATAATAAATTTATCCTTGACGTTGTTTATACTTAGGATTCTTTTTGTTAATAACATACAAACGGCCATTGCGTCTTACGATCTTACAGTCCGCTGTACGCTTCTTTAATGATGCTCTTACTTTCATATCTTATATTTTTTATTTGTATCTAAAACAGATTCTTCCTTTAGATAAGTCATAAGGAGACATCTCTACTCTTACCTTATCTCCGGGCAATATTTTAATGTAATGCATTCTCATTTTTCCAGAAATATGGGCAGTGATTTCATGTCCATTTTCCAGTTCAACACGAAACATTGCGTTAGACAATGCTTCTACGATAACTCCATCTTGTTCTATTGCGGATTGCTTTGCCATATTAAATTGATTTATCTCCTAATACTTGTTCAATATATTCAAACGATGATAAAATATCTGCTTTTCCCATTCCTACTGCAACGGTATGTTCAAAATGTGCAGCGAATTTGCGGTCCTTTGTCCGAACTGTCCAACCATCTCGCTCCATAACTATCTGGCGACTGCCTTGTGTAATCATCGGCTCAATAGCAAGACACATTCCTTTTTTCAGCATGGTTCCCGATCCTCTTTTACCATAATTCGGAACTTGGGGATCTTCGTGCATTTCGCGACCAATACCGTGTCCAACAAATTCTCTTACCACTCCATAAGATTTTGCTTCACAATGTGATTGGATAGCAAAACCTATATCACCCAAACGCTTCCCGTGAACAGCATTTTCAATTCCTAAATACAAGGCCTCCTTGGTTGTACGAAGCAGTTCCTTAATCGCCGGATCAACTTCACCTACACAGAAGGTATATGCAGAATCTCCACAAAAACCATTCAAGAGTGTACCACAATCGACAGAAATAATATCACCATCTTTCAGAGGTACATCATTGGGTATACCATGTACAACCAGTTCATTTACCGAAGTACATAATGTACCAGGAAATGGTCCGCCGTACGGACTGGGATAACCCTTGAAAGTAGGAATAGCACCATGATCTCTGATGAACTCTTCAGCTACTTTATCAAGTTCCTTGGTTGTAACACCAGGTTTTATCAATTTAGCAACTTCTGCCAGAGTTTTACCAACTAATAAGTTACTCTGGCGAAGAAGTTCTATTTCATCATCTGTCTTAAGAAATATCATCTCAGACTAATTAATATGCAGAAACATTACGTCCCTTAATTCTTCCTGAACTCAAGAGTCCGTCATAATGACGCATCAACAAATGACTTTCTACTTGTTGGAGAGTATCCAAAACTACACCCACCAAAATCAAAAGTGATGTACCACCGAAGAATTGAGCGAATTCAGCCTGAACACCGAACAAACCGGCAAAAGCAGGCAAAATAGCTACAATAGCCAAGAAAATAGAACCCGGCAAAGTAATACGAGACATAATCGCATCTATATACTCAGCTGTATTCTTACCCGGTTTGATTCCTGGAATAAAACCGTTGTTTCTCTTCATATCTTCTGCCATCTGAGTTGGATTGATTGTGATAGCTGTATAGAAATAAGTAAACACAATAATCAACAACGCAAATACAAAATTATACCAGAAACTAGTGTGATCTACAAATGCACGTACAATACCACTTGCACTAGCTGCTTCAGAGAAACCAACCAACGTAATAGGAATAAACATGATTGCCTGAGCAAAGATGATAGGCATTACGTTAGCAGCATTCACCTTCAAAGGAATGTACTGTCTTGCACCACCATATTGCTTGTTACCAACGAGACGCTTTGCATATTGTACAGGCACCTTACGTACACCGCGTACCAACATAATTGCAAATGCGATAACGAACAACAAGAATACGATTTCCAACAAGAACATTACAATACCACCTGCACCTGGAGAAGAAAGTCGAGAAACTACTTCTTGGAACAAAGACTGTGGCAAACGAGCAATGATACCAATCAAGATAATGAATGAAATACCATTACCAATACCCTTGTCTGTAATTCTTTCACCCAACCACAAGATAAACATACTACCTGCGGCCAAGATGATTGTTGAAGTAATAATAAAGAATGTCCAATCTAATGAAGCATTAAGTGACGGGCCAGCCTGCATTTTCAAGTTCATCAAATAAGAAGGAGCTTGAACAATTAGAATAGCAATTGTCAATATACGGGTATATTGATTAATTTTACGTCTGCCACTTTCACCTTCACGTTGGATTTTCTGAAAGTACGGAACAGCAATCGCTAAAAGTTGAATAACAATTGATGCCGAGATATACGGCATAATCCCCAATGCGAAAATAGACGCATTAGAGAAAGCTCCACCTGAGAACATGTTCAACAGCGCCAACAAACCTTCACTTGTCTGTTGATGCAACTGAGTCAACATTGCTGGATTAATACCTGGTAGAACCACATAAGATCCAAACCGATAAATTGCAACGAATAATATAGTAATGAGGATCCTTTGTCTCAGATCCTCAATTTTCCATATATTCTTCAATGTTTCAATAGATTTTCTCATTGAATCAGAGTTTTACTGCATTACCACCTACAGCTTCGATTGCAGCTACCGCGCTCTTAGAGAAAGCGTTTGCTTCAACATCAAGCTTAGTAGTCAAGCTACCGTTACCAAGAACCTTTACCAACTGGTTTGAAGAAACGTAGCCAGCTTCGATGAAGTCAGCCATGCCAACCTTTGTCAAGTTCTTTGCTTCAGCAAGAGCCTGAATAGTATCCAAGTTAATAGCCTTGTATTCTACACGGTTGATATTCTTAAAACCAAATTTAGGTACACGACGTTGAAGAGGCATCTGACCACCTTCAAAACCGATCTTTTTCTTATAACCAGATCTAGACTTAGCACCCTTGTGACCTCTTGTAGAAGTACCACCTAAACCAGAACCCGGACCACGGCCGATTCTTTTTCTAGTCTGTGTAGAGCCTTCAGCAGGTTTCAAATTACTTAAATTCATATCGTAATCAATTTTTTATTAACAATGAATTACTTAACGATGGCTACAAGGTGACTAACCTTCTTTACCATACCAAGGATTGATGGAGTTTCTTCGTGTTCAACCACGCGATTCATCTTGCGAAGTCCAAGTGCATCCAATACTCTCTTCTGATCAGCAGGAGCACCAATTCTACTCTTAACTTGTTTAATCTTAATAGTTGCCATAATTCCTCCTTATCCTCTAAATACTTTTTCCATACTTACACCTCTGTTCTGAGCAACCATGCGAGCATCTCTCATTTCGCCCAAAGCAAGGATAGTAGCCTTTACCAAGTTGTGTGGGTTAGAAGAACCTTTTGACTTAGCCAAAACGTCTGTAATACCTACACTTTCAAGAACGGCACGCATAGCACCACCTGCTACCACACCAGTACCGTGTGAAGCTGGCTTGATGAATACTTCAGCACCGCCGAATTTAGCCAACTGTTCGTGAGGAACTGTGCCTTTCAAAACCGGAACACGAATCAAGTTCTTCTTAGCGGCTTCTACACCCTTAGCAATAGCAGCTGTAACTTCACCTGCCTTACCAAGACCCCAACCGATGATACCATCTTCGTTTCCAACAACAACAATTGCAGAGAAGCTGAATGTTCTACCACCCTTAGTTACCTTAGTAACACGGTTGATAGCAACCAATCTGTCCTTTAACTCAACGTCGTTAGTTATCTTAACTTTATTAACTGCCATAATTAATTAGAATTTAAGTCCACCGTTACGAGCAGCGTCAGCTACTTCTTTGATTCTCCCATGATACAAGTAACCGTTACGGTCGAATACTACAGTTGTAATACCAGCTTCCTGTGCCTTCTTAGCGATCAATTCGCCAACCTTAGCAGCTTGTTCCTTCTTAGGCATTGTTTCCATACCCAAAGAAGATGCTGAAGCCAAAGTCTTACCTGACAAGTCATCGATAACCTGAACGTAAATCTGCTTGTTACTTCTAAAAACACTCATACGCGGACGTTCAGCAGTACCTGAAACTTTATTGCGTACTCTATATTTAATCTTAATTCGTCTTTCTATTTTTGTTGTCATGATAATACGATTTTATAGTGATTACTTAGCACCGGCTGACTTACCAGACTTTCTGCGAATTTCTTCGCCAACAAACTTAATACCCTTACCCTTATAAGGTTCCGGCTTACGGAAAGAGCGAATTTTTGCACAAACCAAACCAAGCAATTGTTTGTCGCAAGATTCCAAAATAATAAGAGGATTCTTATTTCTTTCTGACTTAGTTTCTACCTTGATTTCAGCAGGCAACTGCATAACGATGCTATGAGTATAACCCAAAGAGAAATCAATGATATTACCATTGTTTGAAGCACGATAACCTACACCGACAAGTTCAAGTTCCTTCTTGTAACCTTGAGAAACACCGATTACCATATTGTTGATAAGTGCACGATACAAACCGTGGAATGCATGTCTTTGCTTTTGGTTGTCAAGCAATTCATTTTCATTCTCCTTCAACACCACTTGGCCATCCTCAATTTCTACATTGATAGCAGGGTTAACGAACTGAGTCAATTCACCCTTAGGACCCTTTACTGTAACTACATTATCCTTCAGAGTAACAGTTACTCCAGCAGGAATACTAATTGGCAATTTACCTATTCTTGACATTGCTTATCCTCCTATTAATATACATAACAAAGCACTTCACCACCGATCTTAAGTTCAGCAGCCTGCTTGTTAGTCATTACACCTTTCGAAGTAGATATTATAGCAATACCTAAACCGTTAATTACTCTCGGCATGTCTTTGTAACCAGTATACTGACGCAAACCCGGAGTTGAAACGCGGATCAACTTCTTGATAGCGTTAACCTTGTTTACTGAGTCATACTTCAAAGCCACCTTAATAGTACCCTGAGGACCATCTTCAACAAACTTGTAGTTCAGAATGTAGCCTTGGTCGAAAAGGATCTTAGTGATTTCCTTCTTCAAATTTGAGGCAGGCACTTCAACTACTCTGTGCTTTGC
This sequence comes from Phocaeicola sp., assembly GCA_045121515.1. Taxonomy (GTDB): domain Bacteria; phylum Bacteroidota; class Bacteroidia; order Bacteroidales; family Bacteroidaceae; genus Phocaeicola. Next base: position 11,879 of record JBGVGD010000065.1, read on the forward strand.
ACTAATTGCATTTCTCAATCTGGTGAGATAATCTGCGATTGGATCTGTCATATAAATAATAAATTAAATTAATCAGGACTGCCCTGACAATATTTAAAAATAAAATGAATTTACCAGCTTGCTTTCTTTACACCTGGAATCAAACCGTTAGAGGCCATTTCGCGGAACTGGATACGAGAGATACCGAATTGGCGGATATAACCTTTTGGACGACCAGTCAACTTACAACGGTTGTGCAAACGAATAGGATTAGCATTCTTAGGAATAGCCTGCAACTTCTGAGCAGCTTCGAATGCTTCAACAGGATCACCTGTGTTAACAATCTTCTTCAATGCAGCACGTTTTTCAGCATATTTGGCTACAAGTTAGGCTCTCTATACTTCACGAGCCTTCATTGATTCTTTTGCAATAATATTTTAGTCTTTTTTAGAGTTTTTAAATGGTAAACCGAATTCCTTCAACAAAGCATAACCTTCTTCGTCTGTCGGAGCAGAAGTTACAAAGGTAATATTCATACCGAGAATTCTTGTAATACTATCGATATTAATTTCAGGGAAAATGATTTGTTCCTCAATACCGAGAGTATAGTTACCTCTACCGTCGAACTTGCTGTTGATACCCTTGAAGTCACGGATACGTGGCAATGCAACGCGAACCAACTTTTCAAGGAATTCGTACATTCTTTCACGACGCAAAGTTACCATCACACCGACAGGCATTTTCTTACGCAACTTGAAGTTAGCGATGTCCTTCTTTGAAATGGTAGCTACGGCTTTCTGACCAGTGATTGCTGTCAATTCGTTGATAGCAACTTCGATAATCTTCTTGTCTGCTACAGCCATACCCAAGCCCATGTTGATCACGATCTTCTTGAGTACTGGAATCTGCATTGTAGAAGAATACTGGAACTGATTCTTCAATGCAGGCGCAATGCGCTCTGCATATTCTTTCTTAAGGCTAGCAGTATTACTCATTATTAAATCTCCTCTCCTGATTTTTTAGCATAACGAACAAATGTTCTTCCATCAGAACTTTCTTTTCTTCCCACACGTGTCGGCTTACCTGTCTTAGGGTCAACCACATTCAAGTTAGAGATATGGATAGCAGCTTCCTGCTTAACGATACCTCCCTGAGGATTCTTTGCATTAGGCTTAGTGCTCTTAGATACCATGTTGATACCTTCCACAAAAGCGCGTCCTTCCTTAACAAGAACTTTCAACACGCGGCCAGTTTTACCCTTGTCTTCACCAGAGTTTACGTAAACTGTATCGCCTTTCTTAATATGTAACTTACTCATTACTTTATATACTTATGAAAATTAAAGTACTTCAGGTGCAAGTGAAACTACCTTCATGTTAGTAGCACGCAATTCTCTTGCAACAGGGCCAAAAATACGACTTCCTCTAATTTCGCCAGCGTTGTTCAACAAAACGCAAGCATTGTCATCAAAACGAATGTAAGAACCATCAGCACGACGGATTTCTTTCTTAGTACGTACAATCAAAGCCTTTGAAACTGCACCTTTTTTAACATCACTTGAAGGGATTACGCTCTTAACAGAGACTACGATCACATCCCCAACAGAAGCGTAGCGTCTCTTTGTACCGCCCAAAACGCGGATACAAAGAGCTTCCTTAGCGCCACTGTTATCACATACTGTAAGTCTGGATTCTGCTTGTATCATAATTACTTAGCTCTTTCTACAATTTCAACCAATCTCCATCTCTTTGTTTTGCTCAAAGGACGAGTTTCCATGATGCGTACTGTATCACCTACATTACAGTCATTCTTTTCGTCGTGAGCATGGTACTTCTTTGTCTTAGACACGAACTTACCATAAATAGGGTGTTTTTCCTTGAACTTAGCAGCAACAACAATGGTCTTTTCCATCTTATTGCTTACTACAACACCAGTTCTTTCTTTTCTTAAATTTCTAGCTTCCATGAGGACCATTATTATTTGTTAAGTTCTCTCTGACGCAATTCCGACTTCATACGCGCAATTGTTCTACGCAACTGCTTAATCTGAGCAGGATTTTCCAACGGAGAGATAGAATGATTCAACACCATCTGATTGTAATTGGCAACTTCTGCTTCGATTCTTTCGGCCAATTCGTTGGTAGCTATTTCTCTAATTTCTGCAATCTTCATAATCCTTATTTATTAAGCATTTTGGTTTTGAGCATCGTAGTCACGTCTCACGATAAATTTAGTAGTTACAGGAAGCTTCTGAGCTGCGAGGCGCAAAGCTTCTTTTGCAACTTCGAAAGGTACACCTTCTGCTTCAATAATAACACGGCCCGGAGTTACAGGAGCCACGAAACCTTCTGGACTACCCTTACCCTTACCCATACGTACGTCAGCAGGCTTACGAGTGATTGGCTTATCCGGGAAAATACGGATCCAAATCTGTCCTTGACGCTGCATATATCTTGTTACAGCAATACGGGCTGCTTCAATCTGACGGCCTGTAATCCACTTTGTTTCCAAAGACTTGATACCAAATGAGCCGAAAGCCAACTGGTTACCTCTTTGAGCGTTACCCTTCTGGGTACCCTTCTGCTGTCTTCTGAATTTTGTCTTTTTCGGTTGTAACATATCTCCTAAAATTCAAATTCGTTAGCGATTGTTGTTTTTCTTTTTTCTGAAGTTCTTACCGCCGTTGTTGTTGTTACCGCGACCGCTTTCCTTTGTCTGAGTAAAGTTAGGAGCCAATTCTCTCTTACCATAAACTTCACCACGGCAAATCCAAACCTTGATACCCAACAAACCTACCTTAGTCAAAGCTTCTGCATGACAGTAGTCGATGTCAGCACGGAATGTGTGCAACGGAGTTCTACCTTCCTTATACATTTCAGAACGAGCCATTTCTGCGCCATTCAAACGTCCTGAAATCAACACCTTGATACCTTCAGCGCCCATACGCATTGTGTTAGCGATAGCCATCTTGATGGCACGACGATAGGCAATCTTACCTTCTACCTGGCGAGCGATGTTATTTGCAACGATAACAGCGTCCAATTCAGGTCTCTTAACTTCGAAGATATTGATTTGGATATCCTTGTCGGTAATCTTCTTCAATTCTTCCTTCAACTTATCTACTTCAGAACCGCCTTTACCAATGATGATACCCGGACGAGCAGTACAAACAGTGATAGTCACCAACTTCAATGTACGTTCGATAACAATTCTTGATACGCTAGCCTTTGCAAGACGTGCATTCAAATACTTGCGGATCTTGCTATCTTCCAACAAAGCGTCACCATAATCATTGCCACCGTACCAATTAGAATCCCAACCTCTAATAATACCCAAACGGTTGCTTATCGGATTAACTTTCTGTCCCATCTACTTCTTAGTTTTTTTCATTAGTACTTTTAGTGTCAACGAACAAAGTCACATGGTTTGAGCGTTTACGGATTCTATAACCTCTACCCTGTGGAGCTGGACGCATTCTCTTCAACGTTGCACCACCATCAACAAAAATCTTAGTTATAAACAACTCACCATCTTCTGCCTTACGTTCGTTCTTCTGTTCCCAGTTAGCAATAGCAGAGCGCAAAAGCTTTTCCACTCTTGCAGAAGCTTCCTTAGAAGAAAACTTCAAGACACCCAATGCACGGTTCACTTCCATACCACGTACCATATCAGCTACGAGGCGCATCTTACGCGGAGAAGTAGGAACATTTTGCAACTTTGCAACATACATGGTCTTAAGGGCTTCTTTTCTTTTTTCAGCCGATATTTTTTTTCTTGCTCCCATTATTTATTACTTTTTTATTCTTTCAGTGATCCTGCTTATTTCTTCTTGTTACCACCATGGCCGCGGAAGTTACGTGTAGGAGCGAATTCGCCCAACTTGTGTCCTACCATGTTTTCTGTAACGTAAACAGGAATAAATTTATTTCCGTTATGAACTGCAATTGTATGCCCTACAAAATCAGGCGAAATCATTGAAGCTCTGGCCCATGTCTTAACAACAACCTTCTTGCCACTTTCATTCATAGCAAGCACTTTGTTTTCAAGTTTCACATTGATATATGGACCTTTTTTTAATGAACGACTCATAATTTACTCAATTAATCAGTTTAATTACTTTCTTCTTTCAATAATATACTTAGAAGACTGCTTCTTAGGTGCTCTTGTCTTCAAGCCCTTAGCGTACAAGCCCTTACGTGAACGTGGGTGACCACCAGACTGACGACCTTCACCACCACCCATCGGGTGATCAACAGGGTTCATAACAACACCACGGTTGTGTGGACGACGGCCCAACCAACGTGAACGACCTGCCTTACCAGAAGATTCCAATGCATGGTCAGAGTTACCTACGCTACCGATAGTAGCCTTACAAGCACTCAGAATTTGTCTTACTTCACCTGAAGGCAACTTGATTACACAATACTTACCTTCTCTTGAAGTCAATTGAGCAAAATTACCAGCTGATCTAACCAAAGCTGCACCTTGACCTGGGCGCAATTCGATGTTGTGAATTACGGTACCCACAGGGATGTTCTGCAATGGGAGTGCGTTACCAATCTCAGGCGCTGCATTCTCACCAGACATCAAAGTAGTGCCAACTTGCAATCCATTAGGAGCAATGATATATCTCTTTTCACCATCAGCGTAGAACAACAAAGCGATACGAGCCGAACGGTTTGGATCGTATTCGATTGTCTTTACAACTGCTGGTACACCGTCTTTATTTCTCTTGAAGTCAATAAAACGGAATTTTCTCTTGTGACCGCCGCCAATATAGCGCACTGTCATCTTACCGACATTGTTACGGCCACCTGTTACACGCTTACCGCTAACAAGAGATTTTTCTGGTACTGACGCAGTAATTTCTTCAAAAGTACCAATAATCTTGTGTCTCTGCCCCGGTGTTGTGGGCTTAAATTTACGTACTGCCATCTTTTATTTAAATATTGCTATAAAAATCAATAGTATCACCTTCCTTCAATGTCACAATAGCTTTCTTGAAAGCATTTGTGCGACCATTGATGATTCCTGATCTTGTATAACGGCTCTTGTTCTTACCAGCATATCTCATGGTGTTTACTTCAACAACAGTCACATTATACAATGCTTCAACTTCTTTCTTAATTTCCAATTTGTTAGCTTCTGGACGCACAATAAAACCGAAACGATTTGTCTTTTCGGTGATTGCAGTCATTTTTTCAGTTACCAACGGTTTAACAATAATTCCCATTATCTAAGCCTCCTTTTAATTAAGATAAGATGTTATCAATAGCCTTGAGCGAGCTTTCTGTCACAACAAGAGTCTGAGCATTCAATACAGAGTATGTATTCAATGCTGACGCAATTGCCACATTAGCGCGTTCAATATTTCGGGCTGACAAAAATACATTTTTATTAGCTTCTGGCAAAACTACCAAAACTTTCTTGTCAGCAATTTTAAGATTATTAACCATAGTTACGAAATCTTTAGTTTTTGGAGCTTCGAATGTGAAGTCTTCAACTACCAAGATAGCGTTTTCCTGTGCCTTATATGACAAAGCTGAGCGACGAGCCAAAGCCTTAACCTTCTTGTTCAACTTGAACCAGTAGTCACGTGGCTTAGGACCGAATACGCGAGCACCACCTACCAATACTGGTGAGTTGATATCACCACGGCGTGCACCGCCACCACCTTTTTGACGTCCCAACTTGCGAGTAGAACCGCTGATTTCGCTTCTTTCCTTTGACTTGTGAGTACCTTGACGTTGGTTAGCCATGAACTGCTTTACATCCAAGTAGATAGCATGGTCATTCGGTTCAATTCCGAAGATAGATTCGTTTAACGTAACCTTTCTTCCGGTGTCTTCACCCTTAATATTTAATACGTTAACTTCCATTATTTTTCAATTATTACGATTGAACCTTTGCAACCCGGTACTGAACCCTTAATCAAAAGAAGATTGTGTTCCGGAATTACCTTTAATACTTTCAAGTTCTGAGTAGTTACGCGGTCACCGCCCATTTGGCCACCCATGCGCATACCCTTGAATACCTTTGCAGGGTAAGAACAAGCACCGATAGAACCCGGCTTACGAGCGCGGTTGTGCTGACCGTGAGTAGTCTGACCTACACCACCAAAACCATGACGCTTAACAACACCTTGGAAACCCTTACCCTTAGAAGTACCAACTACGTCTACATAATCAACGCCGTCGAACAATTCTACAGTGATAGTGTCACCGAGGTTCAATTCTGTTTCAAAATTCTTGAACTCAGCCAAGTGGCGCTTTGGAGTTACACCAGCCTTCTTAAAGTGACCCATCAAAGGCTTTGTAGTATGCTTTTCCTTCTTGTCCTGGAAACCTACCTGAACAGCAGCATAACCATCCTTTTCTACGGTCTTGATTTGAGTAACTACACAAGGACCAGCTTCGATAACAGTGCATGGTACATTCTTACCATCAGCACTGAAAACGGATGTCATTCCGATTTTCTTTCCTAATAATCCTGGCATTTCAGTTAAATTTTAATGGATTAAACTTTGATTTCTACTTCTACACCACTCGGCAATTCCAACTTCATCAAGGCGTCTACAGTCTTAGCTGTTGAGCTATAGATGTCAATCAAACGCTTGTAAGAAGAAAGTTCGAATTGTTCACGAGACTTCTTGTTAACGAAAGTTGAACGGTTCACTGTGAAGATACGCTTGTGAGTTGGCAATGGAATTGGACCACTTACGATAGCGCCTGTAGCCTTCACTGTTCTAACGATCTTTTCTGCTGACTTGTCTACCAAGTTGTGATCGTAGCTTTTCAGTTTAATTCTAATTTTTTGACTCATTGTCTTTTGATAATTTAAAAATGAAAATTTATATAAAGGTGGGGCCGGATTAAGAGTCATTCGCTAATCCGTTGCCCCAATCTTTTCAGAGTATATTATACCAAGTCTACACGACCCTTAACTTCTTCAAGTACTGCCTTAGCGATAGAGCTAGATACCTGAGCGTGGTGATCGTATGTCATTGATGAAGTTGCACGACCAGAAGTGATAGTACGCAAAGCTGTTACGTAACCGAACATTTCTGCCAATGGAACAGTAGCCTTAACCAAACGAGCGCCTGAACGAGTAGAGTCCATACCTTCTACCTGACCACGACGACGGTTCAAGTCACCGATTACATCACCCATGCTTTCTTCCGGAGTTACTACTTCGAGCTTCATCATCGGTTCTGTCAAAGCCGGACCTGCCTTAGCACAAGCATTCTTGTAAGCCTGAATAGCACAGATTTCGAATGACAACTGGTCAGAGTCAACCGGGTGGAATGAACCATCCTTCAACACAACCTTCATTGAATCCATTGGATAACCTGCCAATACACCATTCTTCATTGCTGTCAAGAAGCCCTTCTGTACTGATGGGATGAATTCCTTAGGAATGTTACCACCCTTAACTTCGTCGATGAACTGCAAGCCACCTTCCTTGAAGTCTTCGTCAACTGGACCGAGAGTTACGATGATATCAGCGAACTTACCACGACCACCTGACTGCTTCTTGTAAACTTCGCGCAATTCAACAGTCTTAGTGATACATTCCTTGTAGTTAACCTGTGGCTTACCTTGGTTACATTCAACCTTGAATTCACGCTTCAAACGGTCGATGATGATATCCAAGTGCAATTCACCCATACCAGAGATAACTGTCTGACCAGACTGTTCGTCAGTCTTAACAGTAAATGTCGGGTCTTCTTCAGCCAACTTAGCCAAACCATTAGAAAGCTTGTCCAAGTCCTTCTGTGTCTTAGGTTCAACTGCAATACCGATTACCGGTTCTGGGAAGTCCATAGATTCCAATACGATTGGAGCATCTTCATCACACAAAGAGTCACCTGTACGGATATCCTTGAAACCAACACCTGCACCGATATCACCAGCAGAGATTACTTCAACCGGATTCTGCTTGTTTGAGTGCATCTGGAACAAACGTGATACACGTTCCTTCTTACCAGAGCGAGTGTTGAAAATATATGAACCAGCTTCTACCTTACCAGAGTATACACGGAAGAAAGTCAAACGACCTACATATGGGTCAGTTGCAATCTTAAATGCCAAAGCAGAAGTCTTTTCATCTTCAGCCGGACGGCGAGAAGTTTCTTCACCTGTAGCAGGGTCAGTACCGATAATTGCTGGAGTATCCAATGGAGATGGCAAGAATGCACATACATAGTCAAGCAAAGTCTGAACACCCTTGTTCTTGAATGAAGAACCACACATCATCGGAACGATATCCATCTTCAAAGTAGCAGCACGCAAAGCACGCATTACTTCTTCGTTAGTGATAGTTGAAGGATCGTCGAAGAACTTTTCCATCAATTCATCATCGTACTCAGCTACCTTTTCGAGCATCTTTTCTCTCCATTCGTTAGCTTCGTCAACCAAGTTTGCAGGGATTTCTTCTACTGAGTAGTCTGCACCCATGGTTTCATCATGCCAAAGGATAGCCTTCATCTTGATCAAGTCAACTACACCCTTGAATGTTTCTTCAGCACCGATAGGAATTACGATCGGACATGGATTTGCACCCAAAACATCCTTCATCTGACGAACTACTTCGTAGAAGTCAGCACCCGAACGGTCCATCTTGTTAACGTAACCGATACGTGGTACATTGTACTTATCAGCCTGGCGCCATACAGTTTCAGACTGTGGTTCAACACCACCTACCGCACAATAAGTAGCAACTGCACCGTCCAATACACGGAGTGAACGTTCTACTTCAGCAGTAAAGTCCACGTGTCCCGGGGTGTCAATCAAGTTGATCTTATACTTGTTACCTGCATAGTTCCAGAAAGTAGTGGTAGCAGCAGAAGTAATAGTGATACCACGTTCCTGTTCCTGAGCCATCCAGTCCATGGTAGCAGTACCATCGTGAGTTTCACCGATCTTGTGAGTCAAACCAGTGTAGAACAAGATACGTTCAGAAGTTGTTGTCTTACCGGCGTCGATGTGAGCCATGATACCGATGTTACGGGTCAAGAGCAAATCTTGTTTTGCCATTTTTTCTTCCTTTAACTAGTTAATAAATACTTGATTAGAATCTGAAGTGAGCGAATGCACGGTTAGCTTCAGCCATACGGTGCATATCTTCCTTACGCTTGAAAGCACCACCCTGTTCATTGAAAGCATCGATGATTTCAGCAGCCAACTTGTCAGCCATTGACTTACCACCACGCTTACGAGCGAAGAGGATCAAGTTCTTCATAGAAACTGATTCCTTACGGTCTGGACGGATTTCAGTAGGAACTTGGAAAGTAGCACCACCGATACGGCGTGACTTAACTTCAATCTGAGGAGTTACATTATCCAATGCCTTCTTCCAGATTTCCAAAGCTGTCTTTTCTTCGTTAGGAAGCTTTGTCTTCACTGTTTCCAATGCTGTATAGAAGATTTCGTAAGAAGTGTTCTTCTTACCATCGTACATCAAGTGATTTACGAACTTAGTAACCTTTTGGTCACCGAATACTGGATCCGGGAGGATCACACGTTTTTTTGGTTTTGCTTTTCTCATTTTCTTTCAAAAATAATGTTTTGTTTGGGGCTGTTTGCTTCTTTTCGTTTCCTTCAACGCCTCCTCCGAGGCATTTACTCAACCTTTATAGCTTTTTTCCAACAAACCAAAACTAAAATTTAAATACTTTTTCTTTTAAGGAGCGGGGTATTACTTCTTCTTACCCTTTGCTGCTGCTGGAGCCTGACCTGGCTTAGGACGCTTAGCACCGTACTTAGAACGGCGTTGTGTACGACCTGCTACACCTGCTGTATCCAATGTACCGCGAACGATGTGATAACGTACACCCGGAAGGTCCTTAACACGACCACCGCGTACCAAAACGATTGAGTGTTCCTGCAAGTTGTGGCCTTCACCTGGGATGTAAGAGTTTACTTCCTTAGAGTTTGTCAAGCGCACACGAGCAACTTTACGCATTGCAGAGTTCGGTTTCTTAGGAGTAGTAGTGTACACACGAACACAAACACCACGTCTTTGTGGACATGAGTCAAGTGCCGGTGACTTACTCTTTTCAACCAATACCTGTCTTCCTTTTCTTACTAATTGTTGAATAGTAGGCATTTTGTTAAATTTTTAATTGTTATATATTGTTTTATTATTTATCTATATGTAAGTCTCAGTTTTTCACCGAGAAAATCGAAATACACTTTTTCGGGGTGCAAAGTTACGAATTATATTTTATTCAGCAATGAAAAGGAGAAAAATAAAATAGTCTACCCCCCGAAAAAAGCTCGAAAAGCAGACTATTATATTTTTTTAACTATTCAAGAGCATTAAGCCTCACCTTTGAAGCCGCTCAATGGCGGAATGAAGGTCTTCCCGTCCGGTCCGCCCTGACCGCCGTTCATTTCTTCCGGCATACGGATAGGCCCGAACTGATGTTCGAACTTACGCACGTTTTCCTGAAGGGCATACATCAAGCGTTTGGCATGCTCCGGTGTCAAAACGATACGAGATTGCACGCCTGCCTTCGGCAAACCTGGCATTATTCTAACAAAATCCACGATAAACTCCGAACTAGAGTGTGTTATGATAGCAAGATTGGCATAAGTACCTTGTGCCACATCGTCTTTCAACTCAATTTGCAACTGATTGTTGTTTTTCTGGTTTTCCATGTCCTTTAATATTATACATTATTATATATAAGGCAAAGATAGCTAAATTATTCGGTTTTACAACCCCAGCCCACTCCTTGAAGGTACGTGATGATAGCCTATCTGCAACACGGGATTATCATAATCCCTGAAGTTATCATACAACACCTTTATCTTACTATCGACATAGGTATCTTCCAATTCATCAGCCGGAACAACCCCAATCATTCTGTCCGAAGCAAACCACATAGGCCAAAATGTAGTTCCACCATCCAAGTCATTCTTGATTCCCTTAGGCTCATGACCTACAAACACAGTATAGAATTTAGCATGAACAATATCATAAACTACTCGATAATGCTTTCTCTTATAAAAGAAATTCATATATATAAAATCAGATATACGATTCGCATTCAATTCGAAGATATAGGAAGAGTTCAGATTCTTGTTGTACAACTCATTGTTCATTGAGACCTCCATCGGCAACAGATATTTTCCCATGTCGAATACCACATCCTTAGACACCCTATTATCGTCCGAAATCAAGAAAACAGAATGTTCGAAAGGCATCCGAAAACGTGAAGAACTAGCAAGCTGACTAAAATCCGGCATACGGAACAAATCTATCTTCACCCCTTCCACATTCTCTTTCGGTTCAAAAGAAATAGTCCGGTACACCTCCTCCGACTTTCCAAAGACGACACATTCGTCAGATTTGTCAACAGTTGCATACCACGGCCTATAACCGATGAAACAGGTATCATTCAGCAAAGCCATGCTTTCAACTCCATCTGGCACTACAATGTCTTGCACAAAAGCACCGGACATCTGATAAACTTTAATCTTTTTCCTGTAAATGTCAAACAAATAGACTACATCCTGACTTGCATCAATCTCGAAATCAACGGCACTGACATATTCGCTTGGCCCCTCCCCTCTGCTACCTATAAGATTTAGGAAACGACCATGACTATCAAACCGATACAGTTTTTGTTGCCTGTCCATCACGAAAATTTCATCCGGAGACATCTTGACAGCCAACAAGACATCAACCGGAAGGTCATCAGGAGTTTGAAGAGGAATATACACCAAACTATCAACCAAACCGCTTAAAGCAATTTCATCCTCTTTTTCCCCTTCAATGTAATCAACAAAATCTACCGTTACGGCAAGTCTGGCATCCGATTTCCCCACAGCATCTCTACCTGATTTCGAAGAACACGAAAAGCAGAAAAACAGCATCAATACCCACAAATGTTTCACCATATTACTCCTTATTATATTTAAATAATGTATACTCCGCTACATTTTCACCCTTTCCTTTGTTCAACAAGAACAATCCATCTGGAGAAACAAAATGAAAGTCCACATGATAAGCATCACCCAAAAATTGCTCACCAAGCTTACGGAACGATGCGTCAAATACCATCACTGACCATTTTTTCTGTTCCTGAAGAAAAGGACTGGGTTCCAAGTCCCAATCATTCAATCCAATTCCTACAAAACGGTAGTATATTTTCTTCCAAGGGTCATAACTGATTGGCCCATAATGAGAATACTGGGCAAAATAATAATAAGAATCCGACTCGCTGAAATAGTCACGCCCCTTCTCTGTCAAAGGCAAGGGAATCGTATCGGCATAGACACTCTTAACAGATTCAAATCTGGATTCACCCGTAGCAGGTGAATAAATCAACATTTCAGGCGATGCCTTGAAACCCACCAAAATCATATCGTTATTCCCACGACATAGCTCTGGAAACCAATAATTCATAGTCCCCATATTATTGGAGACATAAACATCTGGATAAGCACCCACAAAACGATGATTCTTTGTATCCAAGTCCACTTCTAACAGAGGAAAGCGTTCTTTTCCAGACTTCATCTCATCCGGATATTCGCCCATGCGGAAACAGGAGAAATACCATTTGCCATTTACATGGACAACCCCATCTTTCCAGCATCTCGGGTATTGTTCTATATGCCCCCTCCTTACATGAATAGGAATATCAAGCGACACCTTTTCCCCTTCTATCCAGGCATTGACACTAGCCTTACCTTTGCTTCGGCCAATAACAAAGGCTGTATCCAAATGATGTGCATAGAATTCTCCCTCGCCTATATTTAGTTCAACTTCATCCATCGGCTTTCCCGTGATAAAATCATAAACTCGGATGGTCTTTTGCCTCTCATTTCCTTGCACCAAATAAGACTTCCCGTTTTCCTCATAATAACGGACATAACCTGAAGTGGGACGTACTCCATCAGACAAATATAGTTTTAGCGAATTCCCAACTTCAAAAAGAGTGTCCACAGAAGATACTTCCGAACTATCCGAATGATTTCGGGAATGGCAACTATAAGTCATAAAACATACAAAAAAGAGCAATAAAACTTTCATATCTATAGCCATTTTAATACACATCGCAAAGATAAACATTTTCGGGAATAATCAAACTAATCACGTTAGTTATTAACAAATAAACAATAACAAGGCTTTCACTCCCGTCACTACCTCCTAATCACCTTACCATCAAAGCCCCCATGTGAAAGGAGGCAAAAAAATCCCCTTTCACCGTTTCACAAAATTCGGATATCCCCTCAACCCCACTCCACTCTTTATCAACATACCCCCAATCCACCCCATAGAAACGTCTATCCATAGGTTCTAGGCGAACTAACCACAAGTCCTCGACAAACTAACCTAAACGCGCTGAAGAACTAATCCTTCCACAACATGTGGCATGGTCTTTCCACATATTGTGGAACGCTCTCTCCACATAATGTGGAAGGACTTCTCCATATTATGTGGAAAGTATAATATACCAAGACGTTCAGGCTAATAGACCTACGTCTTTCAGGTAATGTTTCCTACATCTTACAGATAGTTGCATTTTCCAACAAGAGCGCATGGAAAAAATTGCAAAACGGAATTTTCCGAATCTATATTTGCAGCTACAAAAACAAAAAAACTCAAAAGTATGAAGGAAATGATTATCAGAATTTGGAAGAAATGGTTCGGTCAGGAAACCACCGGACAAGTAATGAATCCCGTTTGCAACGAAGCGGAAACCGTAACACCCAAGGCAGAGAAACTATCCGCCCCATCGCCTATGCTGGAACGATTGGAAACCTATCTGTTCGACCGATATGATTTCCGCTTCAATGTGCTGACCGAACAATCGGAGTATGCTCCGAAGGGCGACCACACTTATCAGTTGGTGGACCAACGTACACTGAACACTTTATGCATCGAAGCCAGAGCAGCGGGTATCAATTGTTGGGACAAGGATGTGAGCCGCCTGCTCTGCTCACAGAAGATAGCGGACTTCCACCCCTTTACCTATTATATAGAACACCTGCCCGAATGGGACGGCATCGACCGAGTAACGGAGTTGGCCCGACGTGTATCGGACAACCCCGTATGGGTAAACGGTTTCCACCGCTGGATGCTGGGCATGACTGCCCAATGGATGAAAATGGAAAGCCAGTGCGCCAATGCCGTGGCTCCTCTCCTGGTCAGCACCGAGCAAGGGCGATGCAAGTCCACCTTCTGTTCGCGTCTCTTGCCCGAAGCCTTGCAAGGATTCTACATCGACAAGTTCGACCTTACCAGTGTAAGCGGATGCGAACAGAAACTCTCGCTCTTCGGACTTATCAACATGGATGAGTTCGACCGCTATGGCGAACGCAGCCAAGCCACCTTGAAGAACCTGATGCAACTCCGCAAACTCACTTTCCGAAAGTCGCACCGTTCCTATTATAGTCAGTTGCCAAGAATTGCCTCCTTCATCGGTACCAGCAACCAGAAGGAACTACTGACCGATAGCACTGGAAGCCGACGTTTCCTATGTGTGGAGGTAAAGAAGAAGATTGATTGCACCCCACCCGACTATGCCCAACTCTATGCCCAGTTGAAAGCGGAACTATTGGCCGGTGAGCGTTTTTGGTTCAGTGCAGAAGAAGAAAAGGAGATTCAGGAGAACAACCGTGCCTTCTACAAACAGTCGCCCGCCCAGGAAATCTTCTTCCGTTGCTTCCGTTTGCCTAAGGACGAGGAGGCAGGCCGTATGATGACTGCTACCGAAATTTTCTGCCGTTTGCAGAAGAAGTTTCCGTCGGCTTTGCGTAATAGCAATGCCAGCCAAATGGGGAAAGTACTTCAAGCCATCGGAGTACAGCGCACCCATACCCGAATGGGGAATACTTATTGCGTAGTGCCGGTGTGAAACGGTGAAAGGAACTTTTCGAGGCTCCTTTCACACTATATCCATATCCATCAAGCATTTACACGTATGTGACACGAGTGAACGCACCGAATAAATTTTTCTGGAGAAACCACCTTAATATCCGGGTAAAAGCATTAAATTTACAACTGAAACAATAATGTACATTCCGCTTATGAAAATCATGATACTAGGAGCCAACGGCTTCACCGGACGACGCATATTGAAGCGTCTTGCCCCCAACCATCAAGTAATGGCCTGTTCCCTGCATCCGGACATCCTTCCCGAAGAAGGGTATCAGTTCCAGACATTGAATATGGTGGACACCGATGCAACGGGTAGCTTATTAAAGGACTTCCAACCGGAAGTGATCATCAACGCCTCTGCCCTATCCGTAGTGGACTACTGCGAGCAACATCCGGAAGAGGCATACGCTCTGAACGTTTCGGCTGTAAAGCACTTGGCGGAATATAGCCAAGCGAACTCCTGCCGACTAATTCACTTGTCAACGGATTTCGTGTTCGACGGAACAGCATCAGAACCTTATAAGGAAACAGACAGTCCCAACCCCGTAAACTACTACGGCAAGACCAAGCGCTGGAGCGAAGAAGCCATTGAACAAACATGTACCAACTATGCTATTGCCCGAGTGGAAGTAGTCTATGGGAAACCTTTCCCCGGCCAGCATGGGAACATTGTCCATTTGGTCAAAAGCCGTTTGGAAAACGGACAAGGTATCCGAGTCGTTTGCGACCAGTTCCGCTCCCCTACTTGGGTAGAAGACATTGCCCGTGCCATCGAATCCTTGCTATCGGAAAAGCACCAAGGTATCTATCACATCTGCGGAGGGGAAACAGTAAGTGTGGCCGACATCGCCTATCGGACAGCCAAGTATTTCGGACTGGATACGTCCTTGATACAAGCCGTCACCACGGAAGAGATGAACGAAGCGACTCCCCGTCCTTTATTCAGTCCCATGAGTACGGAGAAAGCTTTCCAAGAGTTCGGGTATCAACCTTCGAAATTAGAAGAAGGATTAATAGAATGGAGATAAAAAAAGGTCGGCACCTCATCGGAGCCGACCTTTCCTTTATATATCTATCGAGATTACTCTACATCACTGAAGTCAACGACGTTCTTGCGGTTAGCCAAGATACGGTCGTATTCTTCCTTCGAGCCTACGATAATCTTTTCAAATTCACGCTGACCAGTACCTGCAGGAATCAAGTGACCACAGATCACATTTTCCTTCATACCTTCCAAGCGGTCTACCTTACCGTTGATAGCAGCTTCGTTCAATACCTTAGTAGTTTCCTGGAACGATGCAGCCGACATGAAGCTGGATGTACCCAAAGCAGCACGAGTGATACCTTGCAAGATCTGAGTAGAAGTTGCAGCAATAGCATCACGTACTTCTACTGGCTTCAAGTCACGACGCTTCAACATACTGTTTTCGTCGCGGAGCTTGCGAGCAGTCACAATCTGACCCGGTTGCAAGTTCTGAGAGTCACCGGCA
Source organism: Phocaeicola sp. (assembly GCA_045121515.1). Classification (GTDB taxonomy): domain Bacteria; phylum Bacteroidota; class Bacteroidia; order Bacteroidales; family Bacteroidaceae; genus Phocaeicola. Next base: position 28,239 of record JBGVGD010000065.1, read on the forward strand.
TCAACAACCACCTTCTTACCCCAGATGCGGTCGTTTTCTTCCATGAACTCTTGCTTGTCTACTACCTGTTGTTCCAAGAAGCGAGTATCGCCCGGTTCTACGATTTCTACCTTACGCATCATCTGACGAACGATGATTTCGAAGTGCTTGTCATTAATCTTCACACCCTGCAAACGGTATACGTCCTGAACTTCGTTTACGATATATTCCTGAACGGCAGTAGGACCCTTGATAGCCAAGATATCTGCTGGAGTGATAGCACCGTCTGACAACGGAGTACCGGCACGAACGTAGTCGTTTTCCTGTACGAGGATCTGCTTAGACAAGTTCACCAAGTACTTCTTCACTTCACCTGTCTTCGATGTTACCACGATTTCACGGTTACCACGCTTGATCTTACCCATAGTGATTTCACCATCGATTTCTGAAACCACAGCCGGATTAGAAGGATTACGAGCTTCGAACAACTCAGTAACACGTGGAAGACCACCGGTGATATCGCCTGCCTTACCTACAGCACGTGGAATCTTCACAAGGATGTCACCAGCCTTCACTGTCTGACCGTTTTCAACTACAACGTGACCACCTACCGGGAAGTTGTATGTACGGATCAAGTTACCTTCTTCGGTTGTAATGTGAGCCGAAGGAACCTTAGTTCTATCCTTCGATTCGATAATGATGATTTCGCGCAAACCGGTAGCGTCATCGACATCTGCCTTGTAAGTCACGTTTTCAACCATCGCTTCGAATTCAATCTTACCAGCAGCTTCGGTAATGATAACAGCGTTGAATGGGTCCCACTTAGCGATAAGCTTACCCTTTTCTACTACTTCACCTTCCGATGCATAAAGCTTAGAACCGTAAGGTACGTTATGGTTAGAAAGAACAATACCTGTATTTACATCCACAAAACGTACTTCGGCCAAACGACTTACTACCACCTTCACCGATTCGCCCATTTCATCGACAGTGTCGACAGTACGGAGTTCTTCGAATTCCAAACGAGCGTTGTTCTTAGCCACGATGCTTGCATTGGCAGCGATGTTACCCGCAGTACCACCGGCGTGGAACGTACGGAGTGTCAACTGAGTACCCGGTTCACCGATTGACTGAGCAGCGATAACGCCGACAGCTTCACCCTTCTGAACCATACGGCTAGTAGCCAAGTTACGGCCATAACACTTCGCACAAACACCCTTCTTCGATTCACAAGTCAATACCGAACGGATTTCTACAGTTTCGATTGGTGAATCTTCGATTTCCTGTGCAATAGCTTCAGTAATTTCTTCACCACCAGCAACAATCAACTTACCAGTTGTCGGGTGAATGATATCGTGTACAGACACACGGCCAAGGATACGTTCGTACAAGGTTGCAATAACGTCATCGTTATTCTTCAACGCTGAACAAATGAGACCACGCAATGTGCCACAGTCTTCTTCATTAATAATCACATCATGCGAGACGTCTACGAGACGACGAGTCAAGTAACCGGCATCGGCAGTCTTCAAAGCGGTATCCGCCAAACCCTTACGGGCACCGTGAGTAGAGATAAAGTACTCAAGCACGGACAAACCTTCCTTAAAGTTCGAAAGAATCGGGTTTTCGATAATCTGCGCACCTTCAGCACCTGCCTTCTGAGGCTTAGCCATCAAACCACGCATACCGGACAACTGACGAATCTGTTCCTTAGAACCACGGGCACCAGAATCAAGCATCATAAATACTGAGTTGAAACCTTGGTCGTCATTCTTAATAGTCTTATAAAGGATATCAGACAAGTCACTATTAACGTGTGTCCATGTATCGATAACCTGGTTGTAACGTTCGTTGTCGGTAATGAAACCCATGTTATAGTTCATCATGATCTGTTCGATTTCTTCATGACCACGCTTCACGAGTTCTTCCTTTTCCTTCGGGATGATGATATCGCCCAAGTTGAACGACAAACCACCTTCGAACGCCATCTTGTAACCCAAGTTCTTGATACCGTCCAAGAATTCACAAGCACGAGCCACACCGACAGCCTTAATAACGTCGCTGATGATATCACGCAAAGACTTCTTAGAAATAATGGTATTCAAGTAACCAACTTCTGCAGGTACAATTTCGTTAACAATCACACGACCAACAGATGTTTCCTTGATCATCTTGTCAACGATATTGCCGTTTTCATCCAAGTCCTTAGCTACTACATTAATAATAGCGTGGATGTCCACCTTACCTTCGTTGTATGCAATCAACGCTTCTTCCGGACCGTAGAATGTCAAGCCTTCACCCTTAGCACCCTTACGGAGCTTAGTGATGTAGTACAAACCGAGAACCATATCCTGTGCTGGCACTGTGATAGGCGCACCATTGGCCGGGTTCAAGATATTGTGAGCCTGGAGCATCAACATCTGAGCTTCCAATACGGCTTCGTTGCTCAAAGGCAAGTGAACCGCCATCTGGTCACCGTCGAAGTCGGCGTTGAACGCTGTACATGCCAACGGGTGCAACTGGATAGCCTTACCTTCAATCATGTGCGGTTGGAATGCCTGGATACCCAAACGGTGCAAAGTCGGCGCACGGTTCAACAATACTGGGTGACCCTTCATTACGTGTTCGAGGATATCCCAAATGATTGGTTCCTTGCGGTCTACAATCTTCTTCGCACTCTTCACAGTCTTTACGATACCGCGTTCAATCAACTTACGGATGATAAACGGCTTGTAAAGTTCTGCAGCCATGAGCTTAGGAATACCACATTCGCCCATCTTCAATTCCGGACCTACAACGATTACCGAACGAGCTGAGTAGTCAACACGCTTACCCAACAAGTTCTGACGGAAACGACCTTGCTTACCCTTCAAACTGTCTGACAAAGACTTCAAAGGACGGTTAGCATCAGTCTTCACCGCGCTAGACTTACGAGAGTTGTCGAACAACGAGTCTACCGCTTCCTGCAACATACGCTTTTCATTACGCAAGATAACTTCAGGAGCCTTGATTTCAATCAATCTCTTCAAGCGGTTGTTACGGATAATCACACGACGGTACAAGTCATTCAAGTCAGAAGTTGCAAAACGGCCACCATCCAACGGAACCAACGGACGCAATTCCGGCGGAGTGACAGGGATGATTCGCATAATCATCCATTCAGGCTTGTTACGTCCGCGTGATGCACGGAACGATTCTACTACCTGAAGACGCTTCAAAGCTTCGTTCTTACGTTGCTGAGAAGAGTCATTGTTTGCCTTATGACGCAATTCGTATGACAAAGAGTCCAAATCCAAACCAGCCAACAAGTCATAGATAGCTTCAGCACCCATCTTAGCGATGAACTTGTTCGGATCTGTATCTTCCAAATACTGGTTGTCTCTTGGGAGCTTGTCCATCAAGTCCAAGTATTCCTCTTCAGACAACAAGTCGTATTTATTTACGCCTTCTTCTTCCGCAATACCCGGCTGAATAACGACGTAACGTTCATAATAAATGATAGCATCGAGCTTCTTTGTCGGCAAACCCAACAAATAACCGATCTTATTAGGCAATGAACGGAAATACCAGATGTGAGCTACAGGCACTACCAACTGGATATGACCTGTACGTTCACGGCGAACCTTCTTTTCTGTTACTTCCACACCACAACGGTCGCAGACAATGCCTTTATAACGGATACGCTTGTACTTACCGCAATGGCATTCATAGTCCTTCACCGGTCCGAAGATACGTTCGCAGAACAAACCGTCACGTTCCGGCTTGTAGGTACGGTAGTTGATTGTTTCAGGCTTCAACACCTCACCAGACGAACTCTCAAGGATTTCTTCAGGAGAAGCCAATCCGATAGAGATCTTCGAGAAATTACTCTTTATCTTTGATTCTTTTCTAAAAGCCATACTTTCTTATTTATATTGTAAAGAGTTATATTTTTATTATTCAAGGTTTACGCTCAAGCCCAAGCCTCTCAATTCATGCAACAATACATTCAAAGATTCTGGGATACCCGGTGTAGGCATTGCTTCACCCTTAACAATAGCTTCGTAAGCCTTTGAACGTCCTACAACGTCATCAGACTTGATAGTCAGGATTTCCTGAAGGATGTGTGCTGCGCCGAATGCTTCAAGCGCCCAAACTTCCATTTCCCCGAAACGCTGACCACCGAACTGTGCCTTACCACCCAACGGCTGCTGAGTAATCAAAGAGTACGGACCGATAGAACGTGCGTGCATCTTATCTTCAACCATGTGACCGAGCTTCAACATGTAAGTAACACCTACTGTAGCCGGCTGGTCAAACTGTTCACCAGTACCACCATCGTACAAATATGTCTTACAATAGCGTGGTAAACCTGCCTTGTCTGTCCATTCGTCCAAATCATCCAAAGAAGCACCGTCAAAGATAGGAGTAGCAAACTTAACGCCCAATTCTCTACCGGCACGTCCCAACACAGCTTCGAAAATCTGACCGATGTTCATACGAGAAGGCACACCCAACGGATTCAATACGATATCTACCGGAGTACCGTCTGCCAAGAACGGCATATCTTCCTGACGAACAACGCGGGATACGATACCCTTGTTACCGTGGCGACCTGCCATCTTATCACCGACACCAATCTTACGTTTCTTAGCAATATAAACCTTAGCCATCTGGATGATACCTGAAGGAAGTTCGTCACCGATAGTGATAGCGAATTTCTTACGCTTCAGTTCTGCATCCATTTCCTTCACTTTCTTCAAGAAGTTCATTACCAAGTCACGAATCATACCATTTGTACGATCGTCGGTAGTCCACTTACTCAACTGGATAATGGTATAATCCAATGTTTCCAAGTCGCGCTTAGTAAACTTAGCACCCTTAGCAATTACTTCTGTGCCCAAATAGTCCTTCACACCTTGAGAAACCTTGTCGTTAGTCAATACCAACAACTTTTCTACCAAGATGTCCTTCAATTGAGCTGCTTTTTCTTCGAACTCTTCATTCAACTTCGGCATGAGGGCCTTGTCTGCGTTCTTTTCGCTTCTAGTCTTGATTACGCGAGAGAACAACTTCTTGTCAATTACGACACCTCTCAATGACGGAGAAGCCTTCAATGAAGCATCCTTCACATCACCAGCCTTGTCACCGAAGATTGCACGAAGCAATTTTTCTTCTGGAGATGGATCTGATTCACCCTTCGGAGTAATCTTACCGATAAGGATATCACCCGGTTCAATACGAGCACCGATACGAACGATACCATTGTCGTCCAAGTCCTTAGTAGCTTCTTCGCTTACATTCGGGATATCGGCAGTCAATTCTTCCATACCGCGCTTTGTTTCGCGCACTTCCAGAATATATTCATCTACGTGTACAGAAGTCAAGATATCTTCACGTACTACGCGTTCGTTCAATACGATAGCATCCTCATAGTTGTAACCCTTCCAAGGCATGTAAGCCACCAAAAGGTTCTTACCCAAAGCCAATTCACCGTTTTCAGTAGAGTAACCTTGTGTAAGGATATCACCCTTCTTCACACGCTGACCCTTATCGCAAATCGGACGAAGGTCGATAGTAGTGCTTTGGTTAGTCTTGCGGAACTTCGGAATACGGTATTCCTTCAATGCCGGTTCGAAGCTTACAAATTCTTCATCGGCTGTTCTATCGTACAATACACGGATAGTAGTAGCATCTACATATTCGATAACACCATCACCTTCGGCTGCAATCTGAGTACGAGAGTCTTCTACCAATTGCTTTTCAATACCTGTACCTACAATCGGAGCTTCTGTACGCAACAATGGAACTGCCTGGCGCATCATGTTAGAACCCATCAACGCACGGTTAGCATCGTCATGTTCCAAGAACGGAATCAAAGAAGCTGCAATAGAAGCAATCTGCTGCGGTGATACGTCCATCAATTCTACTTGATCCGGAGTTACTACCGGGTAGTCAGCATCACGACGGGCCTTCACCTTCGGACGGATGAATGTACCGTCTTCATTCAACGGCGCATTACCCTGAGCAATAATCTTGTCTTCTTCTTCTTCCGCTGTCAAATATTCAATACCTTCCGGTGTGATGTCCACCTTGGCATTGGCAACCTTACGGTAAGGAGTTGAGATGAAGCCGAGTTCGTTAATCTTTGCATATACACACAAAGAAGAAATCAAACCGATGTTCGGACCTTCCGGTGTTTCAATCGGACACAAACGACCGTAGTGAGTATAGTGTACGTCACGCACTTCGAAACCTGCACGTTCACGAGACAAACCACCAGGACCAAGAGCAGACAAACGGCGCTTGTGAGTAATTTCGGCCAACGGGTTAGTCTGGTCCATGAACTGAGACAACGCATTGGTTCCGAAGAATGAATTGATTACAGAAGAAATGGTCTTCGCGTTAATCAAATCAATCGGAGTAAACACTTCGTTATCACGAACGTTCATACGTTCGCGGATAGTACGTGACATACGAGCCAAACCGATTGCGAACTGGTTAGACAACTGTTCACCTACGGTACGTACACGACGGTTACTCAAGTGGTCGATATCATCCACATCAGCCTTCGAGTTAATCAATTCGATAAGGTACTTGATGATTTCAATGATATCTTGCTTAGTCAATACCTTCACGTCCATGTCAGTCGTCAAGCCCAACTTCTTGTTGATTCTGTAACGACCCACTTCGCCAAGGTCATATCTTTTTTCAGAGAAGAACAAGTTATTGATAACTTCTCGAGCACTTGCATCATCAGCAGGGTCTGCATTACGCAACTGGCGATAAATGTAGAGCACCGCTTCCTTTTCTGAGTTACTCGGGTCTTTCTGAAGAGTATTAAATATAATAGAATAGTCAGAAGCATTTGCTTCTTCGTTGTGAACGAGAATGTTCTGAACACCTGATTCAATGATTTCGTCTACGTGTTCCGGTTCAATAACGGTTTCACGATCGATAATCACTTCATGACGTTCGATAGATACTACTTCACCAGTATCTTCATCAACGAAGTCTTCTGTCCATGCCTTCAAAACACGTGCAGCCAACTTTCTGCCAACCACCTTCTTCAAATTAGCCTTGTTTACTTTTACTTCTTCAGCCAAGTTGAAGATTTCAAGGATATCCTTGTCATTTTCAAAGCCAACCGCTCTCAAAAGAGTAGTTACAGGCAATTTCTTCTTACGGTCGATATACGCATACATCACATTGTTGATGTCTGTTGCGAATTCGATCCAAGAGCCCTTGAATGGGATAATACGAGCAGAGTAAAGTTTTGTACCGTTAGCATGTACACTCTGACCGAAGAACACACCTGGGGAACGGTGCAACTGAGAAACGATAACACGTTCAGCACCATTGATTACGAAAGTTCCCTTCGGAGTCATATAAGGGATAGGACCCAAATAAACATCCTGGATAACTGTATCGAAATCTTCGTGGTCAGGGTCTGTACAATAAAGCTTTAACTTAGCTTTCAATGGTACACTGTAGGTCAAACCGCGTTCAATACAATCTTCGATCGTATATTGAGACGGGTCGATGTAGTAGTCCAAAAACTCTAGAACAAAATTGTTGCGGGTATCTGCAATCGGGAAGTTCTCAGCAAACACCTTGTACAAGCCATCATTCTTGCGGAGTTCTGGCGGGGTATCCAATTGGAGAAAGTCCTGGAATGACTTCAATTGCACTTCCAAGAAATCCGGATACTGCATCGGATTCTTGATGGAAGCAAAATTAATTCTTTGATTTTCAGTATTTGAAGACATCTGATATAGATTTTATGTATCTTAATATTAATAAGACGCAAAAAGGTTAAGAATCCTCCTATGAGGATTCCTAACCGAATTTCCTGTAAACAGGCTTGTATTACTTAAGTTCAACTTCAGCGCCAGCTTCTTCGAGAACCTTCTTCAAAGATTCTGCTTCGTCCTTAGCCAAGCCTTCCTTAACTACGCTAGGAGCACCGTCTACCATGTCCTTAGCTTCCTTCAAGCCAAGACCACATGCTTCCTTAACTGCCTTAACTACCTGCAACTTAGCTGCACCAGCGCTCTTCAATACTACGTCGAAAGAAGTCTTTTCTTCAACAGCAGCTGCACCAGCAGCAGGACCAGCAGCAACAGCTACAGCTGCAGCAGCAGGTTCAATACCATATTCTTCTTTAAGGATTGTTGCAAGTTCATTAACTTCCTTTACTGTCAAGTTAACTAATTGTTCTGCAAAAGCTTTCAAATCTGCCATTTTTGTATGATTTTAATTGTTTGTTACTAATTGATTATAAATTTTATTATTCGGCACGTTCGCCAAGAGTCTTAAGAACTCCATGAATGGTGTTACCACCAGATTGAAGAGCAGAGATAACATTCTTCGCTGGAGATTGCAACAAAGCAACGATATCAGCGATAACTTCATTCTTGCTCTTGATATTAGCCAAGGCTTCGAGTTGATCAGCACCTACGTAGATACCTTCTTCTGCATAAGCAGCCTTCAAAGTAGGATTACCATCCTTGTATTCCTTCAACAACTTAGCAGGAGCGTTAGCTACTTCGCTGAACATTACTGCAGTTGTACCCTTCAAAGATACAAACAATGGTGAGTAATCAACACCTTCGATAGTCATCAATGCCTTTTCAAGCAAAGTGTTCTTAACAACGACCATCTTGATATCAGCCTTATAACACTTTCTTCTCAATTCGCTAGTAGCAGCTGCATCCATTGCAGTTGTATCTACCAAATAGAAGTGTCCATATTGCTTTACAATTTCAGCCAACTGGCTGATAATAGCGCCTTTATCTTCCTTTCTCATGATTTCCTCCTTTTATTAGATTTCGTCTACTGTTTTCGGGTCAACCTTGATACCCTTACTCATAGTACTAGAAAGATAAATGCTCTTAATATAAGTACCCTTAGCTGCAGATGGTTTCAACTTGAGGATAGTTGCGATGAATTCCTTCGCGTTACCACAAATCTGTTCCGGAGTGAAAGATACCTTACCGATTGATGTGTGAACAATACCTGTCTTATCAACCTTAAAGTCAATCTTACCCTGCTTAACTTCCTTAACAGCCTTAGCTACATCCATAGTTACAGTACCGCTCTTTGGGTTCGGCATCAATCCACGAGGACCGAGTACACGACCGAGAGCACCGATCTTACCCATGATAGACGGCATAGTGATGATAACATCTACATCTGTCCATCCACCCTTGATCTTTTCGATATATTCATCGAGACCAACATAGTCGGCACCTGCTTCTTTTGCAGCAGTTTCAGCATCTGGTGTACAAAGTACCAACACACGTACTTGCTTACCAGTTCCGTGAGGCAATGATACCACACCACGAACCATTTGGTTAGCCTTACGTGGGTCAACACCCAAACGTACGTCAATATCCAATGAAGCATCAAACTTAGTAAAAGTGATTTCCTTTACAAGCTGAGCCGCTTCTTTCAGTGAGTATGCTTTCCCTGCTTCAATCTTCTGTGCAGCCAACTTTTGATTTTTTGTCAGTTTACCCATTATGATTTGAAGTGTTTATTAATTATTACCCGGGAATTCACCCTTTACAGCGATACCCATACTTCTAGCTGTACCAGCTACCATAGTCATAGCAGACTCGATAGTGAAGCAGTTCAAGTCAACCAATTTGTCCTGAGCAATCGTACGAACCTGTTCCCAAGTAATTTCGGCAATTTTCTTACGATTAGGCTCTGCAGAACCACTCTTTTGCTTAGTAGCTTCCAACAATTGGATTGCTACAGGAGGAGTCTTGATAACAAAATCAAAAGACTTGTCTGCGTAATAGGTAATGATTACAGGCAATACCTTACCTGCCTTGTCCTGGGTTCTGGCATTGAATTGCTTGCAGAATTCCATGATGTTGATACCCTTAGAACCCAATGCAGGGCCTACCGGTGGTGATGGATTCGCAGCGCCTCCTTTAATCTGTAATTTGATTAGTCCAGCAACTTCTTTAGCCATTTTGTTTCAATTTTTATATATTAATTATAACTTTGAAAGAACTTATACACGTAACAAAATGTATCAAGCCTCTTTCTCAACATCCATAAAGCCAAGTTCAAGCGGTGTTTTACGACCGAAGATCTTAACCATCACTTTCAGTTTACGCTTTTCCCCGTTCACTTCTTCAATGATGCCACTGAATCCGCTGAAAGGACCAACGATTACTTTCACAGTTTCTCCTTCAGTGTAAGGGATATTCATATCCTCTGCACTTTCTTGAAGTTCGTCTACTGTACCAAGGATTCGATTCACTTCCGATTGTCTCAGAGGTACCGGATTTTCAGAACCTCCTAAAAAGCCCATTACATTCGGCGTGTTTCTCAAATGATGAGCAACTTCACCAACCAATGCAGCTTCGACTAAAACGTAACCAGGAAGATAACTTCTTTCCTTCACAATTTTTTTACCATTGCGAACCTGGTAAACCTTTTCGGTCGGAATCAACACCTGAGATACATAATCACCAAGGTTACCGTTACGGATGTCAGCATCCAAATATTCCTTCACCTTGTTTTCCTTACCACTTACGGCACGCAAAACGTACCATTTCTTAGTAATCTCAGACATCTTACTTCAATTTTAATGCGGATATACAATATCCTCCATTACAAACTGGAAGACAGAATCCATTAGAAAAACTACGAGCGCAATGAGTAGGGAAGCATATAAAACAACCACTGCGCTGCTTGAAAGCTCTGAACGAGTTGGCCATGACACTTTATGGACAAGTTCGTCATAAGATTCTTTACAATAATTTGCGATTCTCTTAAACATATTCTTTTCTTTATTAGCACGGGAGGAGAGGCTCGAACTCCCGACACCCGGTTTTGGAGACCGGTGCTCTACCAACTGAGCTACTCCCGTAAAAATCAGTTCCCAACCTTACGATTGAGAACTGATAAGATTTATTTGAGATTCGTATTAGTCGAGGAGTTCAGTAATCTGACCAGAACCTACTGTACGGCCACCTTCGCGGATAGCGAAACGCAAACCTACGTTCAAAGCTACTGGGTAGATCAATTCAACCTTGATTTCTACGTTATCACCAGGCATTACCATTTCAACGCCTTCTGACAATGAGATTTCACCTGTACAGTCCATAGTACGCAAGTAGAACTGAGGACGATACTTGTTGTGGAATGGAGTGTGACGACCACCTTCTTCCTTCTTCAAAACGTAGATAGTTGCCTTGAAAGTTGAGTGAGGCTTGATCTGACCTGGCTTACACAATACCATACCACGCTTGATTTCGTTCTTGTCGATACCGCGGAGCAACAAACCTACGTTGTCACCAGCCTGACCTTCATCCAACAACTTACGGAACATTTCAACACCAGTTACAACTGACTTCTTGTCTTCACCCAAACCGAGGATCTGAACATCGTCACCTACGTGGATAACACCAGTTTCGATACGACCTGTTGCTACTGTACCACGACCTGTGATTGAGAATACGTCTTCAACCGGCATCAAGAATGGTTTGTCAACTGCACGTGGAGGCAATGGAATCCAAGTGTCGCAAGCTTCCATCAATTCCATAACTTTGTCTTCCCATTCAGCAACACCGTTCAAAGCACCAAGTGCAGAACCGCGGATGATAGGAGTATTGTCGCCATCGAATTCGTATGCAGAAAGCAATTCACGCATTTCCATTTCTACCAATTCCAACATTTCTTCATCGTCAACCATGTCGCACTTGTTCAAGAAAACAACCAAGCGAGGTACGTTTACCTGACGAGCCAACAAGATGTGTTCACGAGTCTGAGGCATCGGACCGTCTGTAGCAGCACAAACGATGATTGCACCGTCCATCTGAGCAGCACCAGTAACCATGTTCTTTACGTAGTCGGCGTGACCCGGACAGTCTACGTGAGCGTAGTGACGGTTAGCAGTTTCATACTCAACGTGAGCAGTGTTAATAGTAATACCACGTTCCTTTTCTTCTGGAGCATTGTCGATAGAGTCAAAAGAGCGCATTTCAGAAAGACCCTTCTTTGCCAATACTGTAGTGATAGCAGCAGTCAAAGTTGTCTTACCGTGGTCAACGTGACCAATGGTACCAATGTTCACGTGATCTTTCGTACGTTCGAATTTTTCTTTAGCCATAGCTTTAAAATTTATTGTTTATTTGATTAATAATCAGTTTCGTATTCAAGAGCTGTTAACGAGATTTGAACTCGTGACCTCTTCCTTACCAAGGAAGTGCTCTACCACTGAGCTATAACAGCGAGTGTGTGGGCAAAGATGGATTCGAACCACCGAAGGCGTAAGCCAGCAGATTTACAGTCTGCCCCATTTGGCCACTCTGGTATTTGCCCAACATTTTTTTCAAAGAGCTTTTTCTTTTTGAGCCTCTTGTCGGATTCGAACCAACGACCCCGAGATTACAAATCACGTGCTCTGGCCAACTGAGCTAAAGAGGCTTATTCAACTTTACAGCCGCACTCTTATCGAGTTAAGCGGCTGCAAAGTTAGACATTTATTTTTAATCGCAAAAACTTTTAGACTTTTTTTTATTTGCCATGAAGTTTTTCCTTTGCTTTAATCAACTGTTTGGACAATGCATCTACGCAAACGTCCACGGATTCTTCAAATGTATCGCTCACCTTCTCTGCAAAGAACTCACCGTTCAACGCTAAAACCTTGATTCCGGCCTCTTTATTCATTACAGTCTCAGGCTTAACTACCTTTAATGACACCTCCACTTTCTTTATATCGTCGCAAAACTTTTCTAATTTGGCAACCTTCTTCTGGATAAAGTCCTGAAGTTTTTCAGATGCATCAAAATGAATCGCTTGAATTCTTACTTCCATAAATACCTCCTTTTGTTTTACGCTCTTGGATGAGCTTGTTCATAAACTTTTTTAAGTTCCTCAAAAGTTGCATGCGTATAGACTTCGGTCGTCACCAAACTTTCATGCCCCAACAATTCCTTAACGGATTGCAGTTCTGCACTGTCGTTCAGCATCGCAGTTGCAAAGGTATGCCTCAGCACATGCGGACTCCGCTTCTTCAGCGACACAACCTTAGAGAGGTTCCGTTTCACTAATCTATAAATTCCCATTGGATACATCCGCCTTCCGTTCTTCAAAACGAAAAAGCCTTCCGTCCCTCCAGGCAACATTTCATTCCTTATCTTAATATATAAGTTCAAGTCCTCTTCCAATTCCTTTCCGAACGGAATCAGTCTTTGCTTATTCCTCTTTCCCGTTACCTTAATCAACTTAGACGCAAAATCAACATCCGCATCATTCAGTCCTATCAACTCAGAAAGTCGCATGCCTGTCGCATAAAACATTTCCAGAATTGTCCGATCTCTACACCCTTCAAAACCCTCCTTAAAAGGAATTTCGTCAAGTAATCGGTTCATATCCTTCTCCCTCACGAAGAAAGGCAACGGTTTCTTTTTCTTAGGTCCGACAATTTTCAGCATCGGATTCACCGCAACCAGTTTCTTCCGCAACAGGAAACGATAGAAAGAACGCAATGAACTCAGTTTTCGATTTACAGAAGCTGCCGCTTTACCACCTTCCATCAGACTAACCATCCAATTTCGGACATGATCGGCATGCACCTTCTTCCAATCTAATTCTGCCTCAGTATTCTCAAGGAACCCTCCAAACTCTCTCAGATCTGTCCGATAAGAAACAATCGTCCTTTCCGAATAGTTCCGTTCAAGACGGAGGTAGTCCAAAAAAGATTCTATTAACATAAGAAACGTTACATCATAGATTCATGCAACGAATATATGAAAAAGAATTCAATTATTCAAAAAACTTTGCGTAAAAATTAATCTTCTACTTGTTGGAGCTTCTGTACATAGACAGCACGTTCTCTTTTCAATCTGTTCAATACAGATGGCTTGTCGAACTGTTGTCTAGCTCTCAATTCCTTTACAACACCTGTCTTTTCGAATTTTCTCTTAAACTTCTTCAAGGCCTTTTCAATGTTTTCGCCTTCTTTTACTGGTACTACAATCATTTTTTATGAATTAATTATGTTGTTATTAAAATTTCCGCAGTCAAATTGCGGCGCAAAATTACATATACTTTCGTTATTTACAAAACTTTCCTCTCTTTTTTATTGAAAATGAATGAGAAATCGTATCTTTGTTGTTCACTTAATAGAATGACTATGGAAAGAACTATGGAAATAAAAAGCAGATTGGCCACCCTCCGCCAACAAATGGAAGCCCGCCAACTATCCGCATTCATCGTGCCAAGCACCGATCCTCACTCCAGCGAATATGTATCAGAGCATTGGGAAACCCGCAAATGGATTAGTGGTTTTACCGGTTCGGCAGGAACTGCTGTCATCACGTTAGAAGATGCCGGGTTATGGACAGATTCACGTTACTTCATCCAAGCCGAAGAGCAATTGGAAGGTACAGGCATCCGTCTTTTCAAAGAACGATTGCCAGAAACTCCATCCATCTCAGAATGGCTGACAAGTATTTTGAAAGAGGGTGATAAAGTAGGTATTGACGGTTGGGTAAATTCGCACCAAGAAACCCAATCGCTTCGTAACGAATTAAAGACAAACGGTTTAGTGTTGGAAACTATGACCGAAGACATCTTCAATCCCATTTGGTCAGATCGACCAAGTTTGCCTACCGCACCTGTGTTCATCCTCGACGAAACATATACAGGAGCATCTTGCACCGAAAAGTTCAACCGCATACAAGAAGCAATAGCCAAGAACGGAGCATCTGCCATCATCCTTTCCGCACTTGACGAAATAGCATGGACACTCAATTTGCGCGGAAACGATGTACACTGCAATCCTGTTTTCATCAGTTATCTCTTGATTTCAAAAGAAGGTTATACCTTATATATATTAGAAGAAAAAATCACCGACGAAGTACGGAATTATTTGAGCAATCATCAAGTCAACATCAAGACATACCAGGCTTTGGCCGAGGATCTCCGCACATTTGCTTCCGAACATCAAGGCGTTTTACAAATCTCCCCATTAGCCAACGAAGCGCTTTACGACCTATCCACTCGATATGCCGATACGATTGTTGCATCTTCCCCTGTAGCTTTGATGAAAGCCGTCAAAAACGAAACAGAACAAGCAGGATTCCGTAAGGCTATGGAGCGAGACGGTGTAGCCTTAGTCAAATTCCTCCGTTGGCTGAAGGCTGCTGTGCCGGCTGGAAATGAGTCCGAATTGTCTGTAGACAAAAAACTATATGAATTACGATCAGAACAAGCCAATTTTAAAGGTATCAGTTTTGACACCATCGCCGGATACAAGGAACATGCTGCCATTGTACATTATGAAGCGACTCCTGAAACCGACATTCCATTGAAACCTGAAGGCTTGTTACTACTTGATAGCGGTGCTCAATATTTGGACGGAACCACCGATATCACCCGCACCATTGCCCTTGGGCCTCTCACAGAAGAAGAAAAAACAGATTACACTTTGGTATTGAAAGGCCATCTGCAATTACAAAATGCCCAATTCCCTGCAGGCACTTGCGGTACTCAATTGGACGTATTGGCACGTATTGCTATGTGGAAATCAGGAATCAACTACATGCATGGTACCGGACATGGCATCGGTCATTTCCTTTGCGTGCACGAAGGTCCTCACCAAATACGCATGAACCACATGCCGACCCTTTTGGAACCAGGCATGACTGTTACCGATGAACCAGGCATCTACAAAGCCGGCCGTCATGGTATCCGTATCGAAAATACATTACTGATTGTTCCTAGCCAAGAAACTGAATTCGGCAAATTCTATCAGTTCGAACCACTGACTCTCTGTCCTATCGACAAGGAAGCCATTGTAATAGAAATGCTCACCGACGAGGAATTGAAATGCCTCAACGATTATCACGAAATGGTATACAACCGCCTCTCCGTCTTCTTGAACGAAGAAGAGCAAGCATGGTTAAAGGCAGCAACTTCACCACTCAAACTTAATTGATTATGGCACTTATCAAATCAGTCAGAGGGTTTACCCCTCAAATCGGTGAAAACACTTATTTGTCTGAAAATGCAACGATTGTAGGCGATGTAACAATCGGAAAGGATTGCAGCATTTGGTTCAATGCTGTACTTCGTGGCGATGTAAACCCTATTCGTATTGGCGACAGAGTCAACATTCAGGACGGGAGCGTACTCCACACCCTCTACGAACGTTCAGTCGTGGAAATCGGCAACGATGTATCTGTGGGCCACAATGTAACTATCCATGGAGCAACTATTAAAGACGGTGCACTCATCGGTATGGGTTCTACCATTTTGGATTATGCCGTGGTAGGCGAAGGAGCTATTGTAGCTGCCGGGGCTTTGGTTTTGGCAAATACGCTCATCGAGCCGGGCACCCTTTGGGCTGGCGTTCCTGCCAAATTCATCAAGAAAATCCCCGTTGAACAAAGTAGAGAACTAAACCAAAAGATAGCCAATGGATATTTGATGTATGCTTCTTGGTTTAAGGAAGAAGAAAAATAAACATTAAAAAAACGTGTGACTCATTACAGAGTCACACGTTTCATTATTTTATCCATTGCGCCAGCATTATCTTTCACATAATCACCGGCTGCCTTTCCCGATTGCTTCAGATAAGACTCATCGGTCAGGAACTTATCCATCAATTGTTGGAAATCTTCGTACCCATTGATTTCAAAACCTCCCTTATTCGCCAAAAGATGTTGCGCCTCACGGAACTTCTTGTTGTTCGGGCCAAAAATTACCGGAATACCATATACAGCAGCTTCCAACACATTGTGAATACCTACCCCGAAACCACCACCGATGTATGATATTTCCCCATAACGGTAAATAGACGAGAGCAAGCCATAACAATCGATAATCAAACAATCAGCCTGTTGGACGTTGTCTTCCGTAGCTTTCGTATAACGGATAGAAGAACGCTGAAGTTTTGATTCTATTTCCTTCAAATGACTATCATTCACCACATGCGGAGCAATAATGAGTTTCATTTCCGGATGTGCATTGAAATACTTGATGAAAATATCTTCATCCGGTCCCCAAGAACTACCGGCAACAAAAGTCAAGGCATCACCTTTGAACTTCTGCACCAATGGCAATTGTTTGGCTGCTGCACAGATATCGAGTACACGATCAAAGCGGGTATCTCCTACCACAGTCGTATTGTTTACACCAATATCGGCTAGCAACCGCTTCGACTCCTCGTTCTGTACAAACAAATGAGCAAATGTCTTCAATACTTGCTGATACCCCTTTCCATACCAACGGAAAAAGATTTGGTTTGGCCTAAAAATAGATGATACACTATACACAGGGATACCTCTCTTAGATAGCGTATTCAAATAGTTCTGCCAGAACTCATACTTCACAAAGAATACCATACAAGGATTTACCAAATCAACAAACTTCTTCACATTGCTTGGAGTATCGATAGGCAAATAACATATGATATCCGCGCCGTCATAGTTCTTTCGTACTTCATAACCCGAAGGCGAAAAGAAGGTTTGCAAAATCTTGTATTGAGGATATTCCTTACGGATGCGTTCAATCAATGGACGACCCTGTTCGAACTCGCCCAAAGATGCCGCATGAAACCAGATATATTGGGCATTGCGGTCGATTTTACGTTGAAGCAAATCAAACACTTCCCGATAGCCTTTCACCATCTTGGCCGGTTTGTCACTGAACAAGGCTGCCAGTTTCACACCCAGCTCCAAAATATACATGGCCAGATTGTAAATCATGTCTTTCTATTTTTTATTTGAGTACTTCCACTGCACGGCGGATACGTCTCAAAGATTCTTCTTTACCCAAAACTGCGGTAATGTCAAAAATATGCGGACCCTTGCCTTCACCTACGAGTGTCAAACGGAACGCATTCATCACATTACCCAAGTGATAACCCTTTTCAGCGATCCAAGCCATCACTTCCTTTTCTTGATTTTCTACCGAGAAGTCTTCCATGGCTTCAAGAAAATCAGCCAATTCCAACATGTGAACTGGCGAGTCTGCTTTCCAACGCTTCTTGCAAGTCTTTTCATCGTATTCAGTTGGAGCCACGAAGAAGAACTTGCAAGTTTCCCACAAATCCTTCACAAAACTTACACGGTCTTTCATCAAACCAACCACGGTTACCACCTTATCCATCGGAGCTTCAATACCATTAGCCTTCAAGATAGGCATGAAGAGTTCAGCCAATTCGCCATTATCCTTCTTCATGATGTATTCGTGGTTGAACCACTTGCCCTTTTCATAGTCAAATTTAGCGCCTGCCTTGCTACAATGCTTCAAGTCGAAGAGTTGTACCAATTCATCGAGTGACATGATTTCCTGGTTATTACCCGGGTTCCAGCCCAAGAGAGCCAAGAAATTGATAACCGCTTCCGGCAAATAACCTGATTCACGATAACCTGAAGAAACGTCACCAGTCTTAGGATCATGCCATTCCAACGGGAATACAGGGAAACCAAGGCGGTCACCATCACGTTTGCTCAACTTACCGTTTCCGTCCGGCTTCAAGAGCAATGGCAAGTGCGCAAATTCCGGCATGGTATCTTCCCAACCGAAAGCTTGATAAAGCAATACATGAAGCGGAGCCGAAGGCAACCATTCTTCCCCACGGATTACATGAGAAACTTCCATCAAATGGTCATCTACAATGTTTGCCAAGTGGTAAGTAGGCAATTCATCGGCTGACTTATACAACACCTTATCATCAAGAACTGAAGAATTGACAATCACTTCACCACGAATGATATCGTGAACATGTACTTCTTCATTCGGTTCAATCTTGAAACGAACCACATATTGCTTGCCTTCTGCAATCAAGGCATCCACTTCTTCTTTCGGAAGAGTAAGCGAGTTGCGCATTCCCATACGAGTCGAAGCATCGTATTGGAAATTAGCCACTTCCTTACGCTTGGCATCCAATTCTTCCGGAGTATCAAAAGCGATATAAGCTTTACCAGCCTGCATCAACACATCTACATACTTCTTGTAAATGTCACGACGTTCCGACTGACGATAAGGACCATGTTCACCACCGAAGCTCACACCTTCGTCGAACTTGATACCCAACCACTTGAACGACTCAATGATATACTCTTCTGCACCCGGTACAAAACGACTTGAGTCTGTATCTTCAATACGGAAAATCAAATCACCACCATGCTGACGAGCAAACAAATAATTATACAAAGCAGTGCGTACACCACCGATATGCAACGCTCCAGTAGGACTCGGAGCAAAACGAACTCTAACTTTTCTGTCTGACATTTGTTCTTTATCTAAAAATACCTTGCAAAATTAATCCAAATTCCCGATTTTTTCGTAATTTGCGCACAAAATTATATGATTATGAATAGTATTAACAGCCAAAGACGTTTTTCTTATAAAGATTTATTATACAAATGCCTCATTTTCGTCGTAACAGTTTCCATCATCTCGTATTTCATGCCGAAAGAAGGAAAGTTCAATTACGACTTTGAATTGGATACACCTTGGAAATACGGGCTTCTGCAAGCTTCGTTCGATTTCCCTATCCACAAAAGTGAGCAACAAATCCAAAAGGAACAAGATAGTCTACTCGTTTTGTATCAACCTTACTTTGATGTTGACAAGAACGTAGAAAAAAACATGCTCTTGAAATTGCGGGAAGATTATAACCAACACCTCAAGCACTCCCTTCCTAGTTCAGACTACATCCGTCATATCGAACGTACCTTGAGACACATCTACGAAAAAGGAGTATTGTCCGTTCAAGATGCACAATTGCTCTCGGAAGACAGTATTCAAACGATTCTTTTGGTAGACAAGAACGTAGCGACCAGTCAACCTGTTGACCGATTGTACTCTGTAAAAGGTGCGTATGAACATTTGTTGAATGCAGATACCCTACATTACAACAAACGAATCCTTCAAGCCTGCAACTTAGACAATTACCTGACGTCCAACATCAATTACGATTTGGAGAAATCGGAAGCATCCTTACAGGAATTGCTATCCACCGTTTCTCCTGCAAAGGGAGTTGTCCAAAACGGGCAGAAAATTGTTGACCGTGGCGAAATCATTGATCAACAAACTTATGACATTCTCAATTCCCTCCGCCATGCATGGGAAAAGCGAAGCAATACCGTACAGGAAATCCATCTTACCTTCATCGGACAGACTTTATTGGTAAGCGTACTCATCCTTTGCTTCATGATTTTTCTAGAACTTTTCCGAAAAGAATATTACCAGCGGAAACGTAGCGTACTCCTTCTTTTTGCGCTCATCGTATTCTTCCCTGTCATATTATCTATCATGGTAGAAGAAAATCTCTCGAATGTCTATGTCGTCCCTTTGGCTATGATACCTATCATCATCGGAATTTTCTTGGATTCACGAACTGCATTTATGGCACATACTACCATCATCCTGATATGCTCCATATTCTTGCGCTATCCACACCAGTTCATTATCCTGCAAATGGCAGCCGGCATGACGGCCATTTATAGTTTGCGTGAACTTTCCCAACGCTCCCAACTATTGCGAACAGCGCTCATTGTAGTCATCAGTTATGCAATTCTTTACTTGGCCTTCGAACTTATTCAAGAAGATGATCTAACCAAGTTGAATACCCGGATGTACATCTATTTTGTTATCAATGGTATTCTGCTATTGTTTGTTTATCCATTATTATTCATCTTGGAAAAGACATTCGGTTTCACCTCTAATGTAACATTAGTAGAACTTTCGAACATTAACAACAAACTACTTCGACAAATGTCTGAAGTAGTACCTGGCACTTTCCAACATTCGCTTCAAATGGCTAATCTAGCAGCAGAAGCGGCCAACAAAATTGGTGCCAATAGCCAATTGGTACGTACTGGAGCCTTGTATCACGACATTGGTAAAATGGTAAATCCGGCATTCTTCACCGAAAACCAAACCAATGTAAATCCACACAAGAATCTTAGTTACGAACAGAGCGCTCAAGTTATTATCAACCACATTACCGATGGTATCAAACTAGCAGAAAAGCACCAACTTCCTAAAGTCATCAAGGATTTTATCCGCACTCACCACGGGAAAGGGGTGGCTAAATATTTCTATATTTCGTACAAGAATGAGCATCCGGACGAAGAAATCGACATCGAAAAGTTCAGTTATCCAGGTCCTAACCCTTTCACAAAGGAACAAGCTATCCTGATGATGGCCGATGCCGTAGAAGCAGCATCAAGGAGTTTGTCTGAATATACAGAAGAAAGTATCGGTACTTTGATTGAAAAAATAATCGACGGACAAGTTTCAGAAGGATATTTCAAAGAATGTCCGATTACGTTCAAGGACATAGCCACTGTAAAAGCCTTGTTCAAGGAAAAACTAAAAACAGTATACCATACCCGTATTACCTATCCGGAATTGAAGAAATAAGAAAAGGAGCTTTCAAAGCTCCTTTCTTATTTCATCCAGCAATCCTTCGCAAGCATCTTCCAGAATGTCAAGCACGGTTTCGAATCCTTGTGCACCGCCATAATATGGATCGGGTACATAATCCACCATCTTGGTGCGACAATAATCTGTCATTCGAGATATCTTCTTTTCGGCTTCAGGAGATGGAGCCCGATCTTTCAAATCCTGGATATTACGGTCATCCATACCGATAATCATATCGAAAGTCAAAAAATCTTCCGTACAAACAGGACGGGAACGATGGGTCAATTCATATCCTCTATGGTAAGCATGCATCCGCATCCGACTATCCGGTAATTCTCCCTGATGATAATTCAAAATACCTGCAGAATCTACTTCGATTTTTTCTTCCAAACCCTCACGTTTAATAAATGTGCGCATCACTTCCTCTGCCGATGAGGAACGACAAATATTTCCTAAACAAACGAATAATATCTTCATAATCAATTCTTTTTCAATTGTTTTTTGAATAGTTCTACACTCCGATTTACAATCAGTTCTTCCGGGAATTCTGTTTCTTGTAATAAAGGATACAGATGTTCATAATTGGCTATATCAAAAGAAATATGAGCATCGCTTCCTAAAATGACAGGTACTTCGTAACGCTTACACAAACGAAGAATCTCCAAGTTATTGTCACGAGCATCGACCTTGTTACGAGTGGGTTTCAACGAACTATTATTGATTTCAAGCAAAGTGCCACATTCTTTTGATGCCAACACCATTGGTTCAAAGTCAAGTAAAGCCGTACCATCCCCCGGATGACTGATGATTTGAATATACGGATGACGAATAGCCTGCATCATACCATGGGTATTCTCTTCCTTTGTGCCATGCGTATAACACAAAGAATGAATACCAGCAATACGGATATCCAGCCGTCTCATCAATTCTTCATCGGCATCAATATTTCCTTCGCCATCCAAGATATTGATTTCGGCACCCAACATCAGTTCGATACCGTACATTTGCCGAGGAACCACATGAAGATTGCGGAAATAAATCGGATCGCATGTACCAGGAATACCTGGAGTGTGTTCTGTTATTCCCAATAACTTCAATCCTTTTTCTGCACCAGCCTTAGCCATTTCCTGAATGGTACTGAACGCATGGCCACTGGCCAGCGTATGTGTATGCATATCAAGTTCTATCTTCATTTCTGTTTATTGAGGATCTACATCATAATATACTATAAGGGAACGGAAACGTTCATCTTCGATAACGGCACGCTGAACGCCTAACAGATAATCGCGCACTTTGGCCATCGAAACATTTTGTTCCACTTTTACAATCATCTTTTTTATATATAAAGTCTGAATCCGGGCAATAGGTGGTTTATCGGGACCTAACACCCGATTTCCCAAACCAGAGCGCAATTGTTGGGCCATGGTATCGGCAGCCAAGTTGAGCACATCTTCCTTGCGATGCTTCAAATAGAGATAAATCAGCCGATAATAGGGTGGATAATGGAACAACTGGCGCTCAGCCAATTGATCATAATACAATTGTTCGTAATCATTCCTTATCACTTGATGAATCACCGGAAGGTCGGGCGACTTAGTCTGAAGGACAACCAACCCTCTTTTATTCTTTCGTCCAGCACGGCCTGCTACTTGTGCCATCAACTGGAAAGCCCGTTCATAACTACGGAAATCCGGATAGTTCAACATCGTATCGGCATTGAGAATTCCTACTACACTGACATGTTGAAAATCCAATCCCTTGGACACCATTTGTGTACCTATCAGAATATCCGTTTTTCCTAGCTCAAAATCGGCAATGATTCTTTCATAGGCCGAACGAGTACGGGTTGTATCCAAATCCATTCGAGCCACTCGTGCTTCCGGGAAAATCAATTGGATATCGTCTTCAATACGTTCGGTACCAAATCCCCGATGTTGCAATTCTACCCCTCCACACGCCGGACATGTACGAGGTACTTGATAAGAACAACCACAATAATGGCAAGTAAGTTGGTTCAAACCCTTATGATAAGTAAGACTCACATCGCAATTTTTGCATTTGGGTACCCAGCCACATGTATGACACTCTATCATCGGAGCAAACCCCCGTCGGTTCTGGAAAAGGATAACTTGCTCCTTCCGTTCCAACGCATCGTGGATTTCCTTCACCAACATGGGCGAGAAAGGTCCTTTCATCCGTTTCTGATGCGCCAGTTCCTTGATGTCCACACATTCAATATGAGGCAACTGTATCTCCTTATATCTCTCCTTCAATTCCACCAAGCCATATTTACCACTGGTTGCATTAAAATAGGTTTCTACACTTGGGGTAGCCGTACCTAGAAGTACTTTCGCTCCATACATCGAAGCAAGCATAATGGCCGAACTACGAGCATGATAGCGAGGAGCAGGGTCTTGCTGCTTATACGTATTTTCATGTTCTTCGTCTACAATCACCAATCCCAATCGTTTGAAAGGCAAGAAGATAGATGAACGGACACCCAATATCACATCGTATTCCTCCTCACCCAATTGTTTTTTCCAGATTTCCACTCGTTCAGCATCGGGGAATTTCGAATGATACACTCCCAAACGTTTTCCAAACACTCGCTTCAAGCGTTCGGTGATTTGGGTAGTCAATGCGATTTCAGGCAACAGATACAATACTTGTTTGCCTTGCTTCAAGGCTTCTTGTATCAAGTGAATATAAATTTCTGTCTTTCCACTGGAAGTGACTCCATGAAGAAGACATACATTTTTCTGTCGGAAATTCCCAAGGATTGCCGAGAAAGCCTCTTGTTGTGAAGCATTTAACGCATTTAGTTCAGATGTAGCAACTTCCGACTTATTTAATCTACCGATTTCCTGATAGTAAACTTCAAAGATGCCTTTGTCCACCAATCCATTGAAAATGGTTGTAGTCGCCCCCGACTTTTCCAACAATTCCTTCTTGGAAACTTCCTTCAAGTATTCACTTCGGCTTGTCCAACCCGAAAGTTCCACATATTTCATCAGTACGGCCAACTGCTTCTTGGCTCTGGAAAGTTCATTGAACAATGTCATCATTCCGGCGTCATCCAATTCCCGATTGACCAATCTCACACGGGTTTCTGTCCGAGGCTTATAACTTTTTTTCAAGTCCTCTTTCACGAAGATAGCCTCCTTCTCTAACAATCGTTTCACAACGGGAAGGACATTCTTCAAGCCAATGGCTCGTTGTAGTTGGGTGACACATTGCTCCTTGTCCGAACTGAGTAAATCCAACAAGCGTTGTTCATTCTCCGAAAGCGGTTGAGTGGCTTCGAAATCTTCATTATACACCACCACGGTTTCGCTTTCCAACTTCATCCCTGAGGGCATGGCCGCCTTATAGACATCGCCCAATGTACATAAATAATAGGTGGATAGCCATTCCCAAAACTCGAATTGCTTGGGAAGAAGGATCGGAGAAGCATCCAATACTTCCTCAATGTCCTTCGTTTCATATCCTTCGGGAGCTGCATAGTGAACCTTTGTCACAATGGCTGTATAGAACTTCTTGCGTCCGAACGAAACGACCACACGACACCCTTCCTGCACACTCTCCTCCAAGTCCGAAGGAAGTGAGTAGGTATATTGCGAGGCAATGGGCAAGGGCACTATGACATCCACGTATTTCTTCATACGGCAAAGATATAAAAAAAGAGGCACTCTCCGTAGAATGCCTCTTCTTTATCTTTTGTATTTTTAGAATATGTAAGCCAAAGATACTTGCCAAGTCTT
>JBGVGD010000066.1:0-40420 GCA_045121515.1 Phocaeicola sp.
ATCGAGAGGACTGCTGAATGGCAGCCAAATACACCATTGGAAAAATACAGGGATTTATTACCGGATAAGTGGAATCAGGGCTGATGAAAGGACATCAGCCCTGATTTTATAAGTGAGAAAGAGAATCGCGGAGACGCTTACTAGGAGAAATAGAGCGATGCAGGAAGATCCACCACCCTGTAGAACTTATCAATCAACAACTTAACCCTCCGGTGTATGAAATGTATGTAAAAACCGGAAAACACTAGGGAAAAGACATAAAAAAAGGATACCTACCTTGCCGAAGCAAGATAGATATCCCTTAATAATATGCAAAAACGGATTATTCTTCAGGAGCAAACATTGGGTCCCAAGAAGGAAGCATGATAGGCTTCTGTTCCATCAACTTCATGATGTCGGCAGGAACGTACTTCTTTTCTACTACTACGCGGAACATGTAGTTGTCGAACCATTCGTCTGTCATAATCAAGTTACCTTGGTAGCCTGATGCAGCACCCCAACTGTTTTCCACCATCCACTTCTTTGGTTGGCCGGCTTCGTCCAAATCCACCGCAATCAAAGTCATGGCATGAGAAGAACCGCTTGAGAATGTCTGGATACGTTGCTTCTTGTCCATTGGGAACTTAGTGCGGAACAATGATTCATAGTCCATATTCTTGATGTCCAAAGTACCCTTCTTACGGTCTGAGAACTTACCCACGTCGCAAGAGAAATACATGGCTGTATTGTCCTTGATAGAAGCGATAGCGAGTTCCTTTACCTTCTCGATAGGAAGGTTGAGGTATACCCAGTTTTCGCCATCGTATACGTGACGGTCGTACTCGATTTCGTATACCTTGTTGTATTCACGGCTTGGGTCGTTCATCACCATGATGTAGTTGTGTTCCAAATCGTCACCAATGTATTCCTGGTAGAAACTCTTCGGAGTGTACTTCTTGGTGCTTACCACATTACCAGCCTTGTCATAACGAGTCCATTCGAATTCTGTTGGAGGAACACCAAGACATTCTACCAAGATGCGGTAGATTTCAGTCAACATGGCTTCCTTGCGTTCTGCTGTCTTGTTAGCCTTCAAACCACGGAGTTCGAGCGCATATTCACGAAGTTTCCACTTCAAAATCATACCCATTTGACCAGTATTGTCGCTCTGATATGTTTCCGGCATCACTTCCTTAGGAACTACACCATACTTCATGATCAAGTTAGAAACACCAGTAAACTGACCACCGTCGCCGATAGCGTTCTTCAACAACCAGTCCACCTTACGGTCTTCCAAAGGAAGGTCCTTAGTGTCGATGATAGCCTGCAAGAAGAGGTTAGACTTTTCGAGCAAGTCATAGAATGAGTTGTAGTTCTGAGAGAATTCAAGACCTGGAAGATTGTACTTGTCAATCACCTTGGCACGAAGTACGTTCAAACCAGTAAACAACCAGCAACGGCCAGATGACTTCTGGTTAGTAATACCCTTAGTCTTTACGCGGTGAGAGAAATGAGTGTCAATCATCGAAAGATTTTCACCGTTGATAGCCAATGCTGCGATAGAATTGGATGCAAGTGCATTCTTTACAGCCTTTTGTTCAGGAGTACCCTGATAACCCTGACGGATGCGACCCAACATGTCTTCGCTGATACCGCCGTTCTTGGTCTGTGCGATAGCGCCAACGATGCCCAACATCATCACCGCCAAACAAAGAATTAATTTTTTCATAAGATTTTCAGTTATATGTTTTTCATGCTCCGAAGTTAAGCATTTTTTTATTTTTTACCAAATAAATACCGATGAAATGGGCAAAAAATGAAAAAAAATAGTGTCATTCTTCGCTTCGTTCAGAATGACACTATAAAAGATTACAAATATCTATTTTCTTTTTATTTCAATGCCTCCCATGCGGCACGCAACTTATCGCAAGTTGCTTCACGGGCAGGAACCAATGGTAAACGGAGTTTATTTTCACACATACCCATAATGTTCAGCATCGCCTTAGCACCGGCAGGGTTACCGTCGGCAAACAGAAGGTTGATGATTTCAGTGAACTGATGATGAATAGTCAACGCTTCGGCATAATTACCTTCCAAAGCCAAACGGTTCATCTTGCTGAACTCGGCCGGGAACGCATTACCCAATACAGAAATCACACCCACTGCCCCCAAAGTAATCAATGGGAAAGTAATACCATCGTCTCCCGAAATGACATCGAAACCTTCCGGCTTGTTCTTGATGATTTCCTCCATTTGTCCGATATTGCCTGATGCTTCCTTAATGGCTACGATGTTTTCAAAATCACGAGCCAAACGAAGAGTAGTTTCAGCAGTCATGTTTACCCCTGTACGTCCCGGCACATTGTAAAGTACAATCGGGAGTTCGGTTGCTTCGGCCACTGCCTTGTAATGTTGGTAGATACCTTCCTGAGACGGCTTATTATAATAAGGTACGACAACGAGCAATGCATCTACACCGGTCATATCGTCGTTCTTTACACTGTCTACTACTGCTTGGGTACTGTTACTACCCACACCCAACAAGATAGGAATACGTCCATTTACGCGATCAATCACGGTGCGTTTGACTTTTTCCTTCTCTTCCTTGCTCAATGTCGGAGTTTCAGCGGTTGTACCCAACACGCACAAGAAGTCCGTTCCATTCTGCAACTGATAATCCACCAAACGAAGCAAAGCCTCGTAATCCACAGCACCATCTTCCTTGAACGGAGTAATCAATGCTACCCCCATTCCTCTTAATCTTGTTTGCATATATCTTATTTTTTTACTTTTTCAAATTTGCGCAAAAATACAACCTTTTTCATTAATACCTATAAATTATCCATTTATTTTTGCGTTTTAACAATAAAAAGTTACTCTATCAGTTTCAAAAAGTCTTCTTCGTTCAGAATAGGTACTCCCAGTTTGTTGGCTTTTTCCAACTTGGCAGGCCCCATATTGTCTCCGGCCAGGATGAAACTGGTCTTCTTCGAGATACTTCCTACATTCTTGCCTCCGTTCTTTTCAATGATTTCCTTGTATTCATCGCGTGAATGATGTGTAAACACACCACTGATCACAATAGACTTACCCGACAACTTATCGGTGTATTCCGATAGGTCAAGCTCCTCCATTTCCAACTGAATGCCTGCTTCACGGAGTCTTTCTATCTGTTCCCGGTTCTTTTCGTCGGCAAAATAGCGGATAATGCTTTCTGCGATACGTGCTCCAATTTCGTCTACCTGCATCAAGTCGTCCAGCG
Source organism: Phocaeicola sp. (assembly GCA_045121515.1). Lineage (GTDB taxonomy): Bacteria > Bacteroidota > Bacteroidia > Bacteroidales > Bacteroidaceae > Phocaeicola. The sequence continues at coordinate 3,242 of JBGVGD010000066.1, forward strand.
AAGCCGATGCCAACTTGTCAATGCTCCGGAAGGCTTTTGCCAAGGTCTTGGCCGTAGTTTCTCCCACAAAGCGGATGCCGAGAGCGAACAAAACCCGCTCAAACGGCACATCTTTCGATGCACGGATACCTTCCATGATATTCAAGGCCGACTTTTTACCCATACGTTCCAATCGGGCAATATCCGGAGCCTTCAACGAATAAAGATCGGCAATGGTATGAATCAAGCCTTCCTGATAGAACTGGTCGATCGTTTCCGAGCCCAATCCGTCGATGTTCATCGCCTTACGGCTCACAAAATGCTCAATCTTGCCCTTGATTTGAGGAGGACATGCCGTATCATTGGTACAATAATGGGCTGCTTCGCCCTCATAACGTGTCAACGGGCTGCCACATTCCGGACATTTGTCGATGAAACGGATCTTATCACCCACCATAAAACGGGCATCCATATCCACACCTACAATCTTCGGAATGATTTCACCGCCTTTTTCTACATACACCATATCACCAATGTGCAAATCCAGCCCTTCGATGATGTCAGCATTGTGCAAAGAAGCACGCTTCACCACCGTACCTGCCAATTGAACCGGATCCAGATTGGCCACCGGTGTAATGGCACCTGTACGTCCTACTTGATACGTTACCATATTCAATCGGGTACAGGCTCGTTCTGCCTGGAATTTATAAGCAATGGCCCAACGAGGAGATTTGGCTGTATATCCCAAATTGCGCTGTTGACGGAAGGAATTGACTTTCAAAACTACACCGTCTGTTGCTACGGGAAGGTTCTTGCGTTCCACATCCCAATAACGGATAAACTCCAGCACTTCCTCCAAGGTAGAACACTTGCGCATAATATCACTTACCTTGAAGCCCCATGCGGAAGCCGCCTGCATGTTCTCGTAATGTCCGTCACCCGGTAGATTCTCGCCCAACAAATAATATAGGTAAGCATCGAGTTTGCGGGAAGCCACCACAGATGAGTTCTGGAGTTTCAAAGTACCCGAAGCCGCATTTCGAGGATTGGCAAACAACGGTTCTTCCCGTTCTTCGCGTTCCTTGTTCAATTGCTCGAAAACCACCCACGGCATCAGGATTTCTCCACGGATTTCGAATTCCTGCGGATAACCTTCTCCATGAAGCACGAGTGGAATGGTTCGGATAGTCTTTACATTATCGGTTACATCATCGCCCTGGGTACCGTCTCCACGGGTAACGGCACGCACCAACTTCCCGTCTTCGTAAGTCAACGAAATGGAGGTACCGTCGAATTTCATCTCACAACAGATTTCGAAATCCTCGTTCAAGGACTTCTTTACCCGTTCATAAAATTCGGCCACTTCGGCTTCCGAGTATGTATTCGCCAAAGAAAGCATCGGATATTTGTGTACTACCTGTACAAAATTCTTGTTCAAGTCACTCCCTACACGCATAGTAGGTGAGTTCTCGTCTGCACACTCCGGATGCTTGGCTTCCAAGTCCTGCAACTCACGCATCAGAAAGTCGAAGGTCTGGTCATCAATCTCCGGTGCGTTCAACACATAGTAATTATGGTTATGGCGGTGAAGTTCTTCACGCAATTGGTATATTCTTTCTACTTCGTTCATATATATAAAAGGTATAGCAAGGACAAAAATAGACAATTTTAGTCGAAATTCGCTCGGGTTTTCGTACTTTTGCAAAAAATTAGATTTAAGCAAATATGAGAATAGACATCATAACCGTATTGCCAGAGATGTTGGAAGGATTCTTCAATTGTTCCATCATGAGTCGTGCACAGAAGAAAGGATTGGCAGAAATCCACATCCACAATCTTCGTGATTATGCCTACGACCGCTATCGCAAAGTAGACGATTATCCATTCGGCGGATTCGCTGGAATGGTGATGAAAATCGAGCCGATCGACCGATGCATTTCTGCCTTGAAAGCAGAAAGAGAATACGACGAAGTTATCTTCACCAGCCCTGACGGAGAGCAGTTCAACCAGCCTATGGCAAACACCCTTTCCATGGCAAAAAATCTGATCATTTTGTGCGGACATTTCAAGGGCATCGATTATCGAATCCGCGAGCATCTTATCACCAAAGAAATCAGTATCGGTGATTATGTTTTGACAGGAGGCGAGTTGGCAGCAGGTGTCATTGCCGATGCTATCGTGCGAATTATTCCGGGAGTCATCAGCGACGAACAATCGGCTTTATCTGATTCCTTCCAGGACAATCTGTTGGCCGCTCCTGTCTATACGCGTCCGGCAGAATACAACGGTTGGAAGGTTCCGGACATTCTCCTTTCGGGTCATGAAGCCAAGATCAAGGAGTGGGAATTACAGCAATCTTTGGAAAGAACCCAGCGTTTAAGACCTGATTTGTTAAAGTAATCAATATTGACAATCTATACCCGTGTTCAACTTTGGAAACATCCACGTTTGAACACGGTTTTTTATATCCCTTTCTTCAATCATCTTCATAATCCATTCAAATCAGGCCTTCCTATTCCTTCTACCTATGGATTAAAACACCCTCCGATGAAATGGGAAGTTTTGACAAAAACACCCCTTTTCATCGAAAGACTTCATCCGATTTAACATTTCAACTAATTGCATAAGCAACTATTTTTCAAAAGTTCATACAAGCAAATTTCAAGGCATAAAAAAAGCAAGACCGATGCTAAAATCAGCCTTACTTTATAAATTTTATTTCGGTAAATTTATCAGACAATCAAACCACCGATGATATCCTTTACAGAAGTAAATCCATGACGATCGAGATAATCGTTGATTCCATCAGCAACTTTGACAGTCACTGCCGGATCGATGAAGTTAGCAGTACCAATCTGGATAGCCGATGCACCAGCCAACAAGAACTCAACCGCATCCTTCCAATTCATGATACCACCCAATCCAATGACAGGAATTTTTACTGCTTTTGATACCTGCCAAACCATGCGTAAAGCGATAGGTTTTACAGCTGCGCCACTCATACCACCAGTGATGGTCGAAAGCACCGGACGACGCTTTTCTGCATCAATAGCCATACCCAAAAGTGTATTGATCAACGACACACTATCAGCACCCGAAGCTTCTACTGCACGGGCTATTTCAGTAATGTCTGTTACATTTGGAGAGAGCTTCACGATCAAAGTCTTCTTATATACTTCACGAACTGCCTTTACCACTTCGGCTGCACCGCTAGCAGTCACACCGAAAGCCATACCGCCTTGCTTTACATTTGGACATGAGATGTTCAATTCGATAGCCGGAATTGCATCCAAGGCATTGATCTTCTCTGCTGTCTGTACATAATCCTCAATAGCCGAACCAGACACGTTTACAATCATATTGGTACGGATATCCTTGATTTGCGGATAGATCTTTTCAATAAAGTAATCTACGCCCTTATTCTGGAGTCCTACGGCATTCAGCATACCCATTGGGGTTTCTGCCATACGTGGATAAGGATTTCCCTCACGACGATGAAGGGTTGTTCCCTTTACAATGATACCACCAATCTTTTCAAGGTCTACAAAGTCCTCAAATTCCTTTCCATATCCAAATGTACCTGAAGCGGTCATTACTGGATTAGAAAGCTTTAAATTGCCTATGTTAACGCTTAAATCTGCCATAATAACTTCTTAATATTAAATACAGGACCATCTTTACATACACACAAGTGACCTTCGTCGGTATTTTCCACACAGCAGAGGCATGCACCTACACCACAAGCCATGGTATTTTCCAAAGATACTTCACATTCGATGTCGTTTGCCTTAGCATACTTAGCCACAGCCATCATCATTGGCTTAGGACCGCAAGTATAGATCATATCGAACTTCTGGGCACTCAAGACACTGTGTTGGGTTACATATCCCTTTTCACCCATGCTACCGTCTTCAGTAGTGGTATATACATCGCCCAATTTCTGGAATTCATCCAACTGAAGCAAGTCCTTTGAAGAGCGTGCACCCAAGAGGAATGTCGGCTTAATGCCCATCTTAGCAAGTGTAGAGCCAAGCATCAACATAGGGGCTGTACCCACTCCCCCGCCTACCAAAAGGGGCTTTATAGGGGCATTTTCTTGGGGTAGGGTGTAACCATTACCCAAGGGGAGGACCACATTGACCACATCTCCTTCCTTTACAGTTGCCAATTTACGAGTACCATCGCCCACCAACTGTACCAAGAACCAAACTTCATTTGCTTCCTTATCTACAAAGTTAATCGAGATAGGACGACGCAAGAATGTAGTATTCGATCCGTCAATACGAATCTCCGCAAATTGTCCCGGTACCATTTCCGGCAACGGATTTGCATGTGTCATCTTAATCAAAACATAGTTGACATGCAGACGAGTGTTCTGCGTTACCACTAAGTCCAAAATATATTTCTTCATATATAATATAATTTAGGTAAATTCGTTTCTAATGCAAATATACACGAATTTACCTAATTCCTATTCCTTTTCTTCTTATTTATCCGGTCGGAAAGTCTCGTAAGTGCCATTATCGAAGAAAATTCTTATTTCAGTGATTTTTCTTGCAGGCTTTTCGATGTACTTAATCTCCTCACGCACAATCTCTTTAGGGGCAAAAACGGGTGTTTTTGGTGCCATTTCCTTGCGATTTTCCAAATCTTCCGTCCCGTTGGACGCAAATAACGGATTCTCGTCGAACATCAACATGCCCGAAATGCCAGAATCTTCCAATTTTGGTGCTTCCGGCTGTTTTTCCATCTCTCCCTCTCCATACATCAACCATTGAAGATTCACATAAGGACATGCCTTGTCGATTTTCATTACTACATCCAGGCTTGGATTGTTTCTCCCATTGAGTATATGAGACAAGGAAGAAGGGGACAAGCCTATCTTTTCCGCAAACTGGGCGGCTGTCATCTCTTCCTTTTGGATTATTTTCGTTATTCTTTCCTTCATTTACAAAAGTATTTGGCTTTTAAAGACGATTACAAAGGTAAATACTAATATTTATATTTGCAAATTTAAGAATCCAAAATGTAAATATTACATCTGTATTTTAAAATATATTTTTGTGCATTTACAAGATTAAATTATCTTGATTATCTGGCAAATCTATTTTAAGTAATAATTAAACAACTAGACATTAAATATTGGTTTTCAGTATATTATTTGGTCAAATAATATGATTTACGATTGTAATTCATAAAAATCACCACAGTTTTACGAAATACACCTATACTAACTTAAACAATACACTATATATCATTGGCTTTCAAGTATATAAACTCTTTATTAAGGGTGTGTATATTCATTCATGTACATTTATCTTATTGAATTTACTTTTCAAAATTATATGATTACTAGCATTAAATATTCTCTTTTACATTTATACATCACTCCAAATATTCACAATAATATCTATAATTACATTTGTAACTACACAAAATTAAATCAAAATAAGTGCTAACTGTGAATTTTTGTGGCAGAAATGTAAATTCTTTAGTTTTTCGAATTTGTACTTAGTATAAATTAAAAGAATTTCTTTGTTTCTCTATTCTTTACAATAGTAAAGATGACTAAACATATATCTTACCATATTTAGTATTGTCATTCAGAGCAAAGCGAAGAATCTCGTACACCTCAACTTTATGCCATCTAGATTCTTCCTCCCTTCGGTCGACTGAGTGGCAATAATGAATGGCGACCTCTCTCCTGCTCAAATGGCAATTCCTTAGCAAATTCACAGGTAAATGGACGTTTTCTTAAAAATATTCGATTCTGAGAGGCTATTTTTAGGCTTATATTATTGTATTTCAGATTATTAACCTTAAAAACCACGTCAAGTAAAAGCATTCATCTAGAAAAAACAGGCAAAACAGACGATTTACTCCACCCATTTGTCAAAATTCTTCTTAGAATTTTCCTCTTTTCTTTTTCGCAGACAAAGGGAGATAAAAAAGAGAACCGGAAACCCAACCTCTGCTGAATTTCCGGTTCTCTTATCTATGTAACGAAAATAATCAATGCAAAATTTTATAGACAAGTTCACGAAGCAAATCACCATCACTCAAAGAAGCATTCTCCACTCCTTTCGACTTTGCATCACAGTAACGAATCTCACCAATGATCTGCATCACCTTCACCCCACTATACACTCGCATGGCCGCCATGTATTCACGAGCCTGCCAAGATTGTTTCAATTGCAACTGATTGGCTATTCCTTGCTCTGTTTTTTCGGCTGCATAGTAAGCAAGCATCAAATTCGAGAAGAAGCCGAACAAGACCGAGAGAGTCATCTGTATCGGATTCGTCTTCGGGTTTTCTTCAAAGTACTTGATGATCTTGTTTGCCTTCAGCACATCCTTGGTTACAAGAGCACTTCTTAACTCATAATTATTGTAATCTTTACTTACACCGATATTCCGTTCTATCTGTTCTGGAGTAACCCTTCTTGATCCTTGTGGAAGCGTAATAATAAGTTTATCCAACTCCCCTGCCATACGACTCAAATCTGTACCTACAAACTCCGCCATCATCTCCGAAGCCTTAGGTTCAATGTCTACCTGCTTACGCTTTAGGTAAGACGAAATGAAGCCTGGAAGTTGGGCATCCTTTATCTTCTTAGACTCAAACAGGACCCCTACCTTATCGATTTCCGCAGCCAGTTTTTTTCGTCTGTCCAGTACGCCGTGCTTATGACAAATTACAAGAATTGTTGACATCAAAGGCTTCTGAACATAGTAAGAAAGTTCTTCTATTTTCTTTACATTCTGAGCCTCCTTCACAATAACCACCTGATACTCGGACATCATCGGATAACGCTTGGCTGCATTGATAATCGTAGCCACATCTGTTTCCGAACCATATAGCACAGTTTGATTGAATTCTTTCTCCTCTTCTGTCAGAACCGTCTGGGCAATGTATTCAGAAATACGGTCGATGTAATAAGACTCCTCTCCCATTAAATAATACACCGGTTTATAGACACGGTTCTTCAAATCACGGGCTATCTCTTCGTATGTTGTTTCCTTTGCCATATTACCATTCGTACTTCAAATGTTTCACCGTTCTCTTTTCTTCGATAATCATGCGCATGGCCTCAATACCAATCCGTACATGATCTTCCACATAACGTTCCGTAACCAACTTATCGCTCGCTTCCGTCTTCACTCCTTCCGGTATCATCGGTTGATCAGACACCAGCAACAAAGCCCCTGTAGGGATATGGTTATGAAACCCACATACGAACAAAGTAGCTGTTTCCATATCGATGCACATGGCACGAGTCTTGATCAAATACTCCTTGAAAGCCTCATCATGTTCCCAGATACGGCGGTTGGTGGTATAGACTGTTCCTGTCCAATAGTCGTGAGCAGAGTCACGGATAGCAGAAGATACAGCACGCTGAAGCATAAACGCAGGCAACGCCGGAACTTCCGGTGGATAATAATCATTGGACGTACCTTCCCCACGGATAGCCGCCAATGGAAGCACGAAATCGCCTATCTTGTTCTTCTTGTCAATGCCACCACATTTTCCTAAAAATAAACAAGCCTTCGGTTTGATTGCTCCCAACAAGTCCATGATAATGGCCGCATTAGGACTACCCATACCGAAATTGATAATCGTCATTCCATGCGCTGTAGCCGAGGTCATATTGGCATCGTATCCCAATACGGGCACATTAAATTCCTTGGCAAACAACTCTACATACTTGTCGAAGTTTGTCAATAATATATATTCTGCAAAGTCTTCCAATGGTCTTTTCGTGTACCGGGGAAGCCAGTTTTTTACTATTTCTTCTTTTGTTTTCATGTTCTTTTGTATTTTTGCATTCAATTATACAAACCTAACAATGCAAATTTAATAAATGTTGCCATTAAATCTGCCATCCTATCCCGCTAAAATACAAGTGCGAAATGGAAAAAATGTCATTTTTGATTCATTGCGCCAAAAGTATGTGGCCCTTACCCCTGAAGAATGGGTAAGGCAACATTTCACGCACCTCCTGACGGATATCAAGGGCTATCCAAAAGGATTATTGGCCAACGAGGTACAACTGGACCTTAACGGCACGAAAAAGCGTTGTGACACCGTCCTATTCAACAAGGAACTGAATGCACGCATGATTGTGGAATACAAAGCCCCTAGCGTAGAAATAACCCAAGCCGTATTCGACCAGATAACTCGCTATAACATGGTATTGAAAGTTGAATATCTGATTGTAAGCAATGGCCTTCGCCATTATTGCTGCCGCATAGACTACACGACGATGAAGTACACCTTCTTACCCGATATTCCTGATTATAAAGACTTATAAAAAAGGCCGTTCCTTTATTGGGAACGGCCTTTCTATTTTTAAAGAATAATTACTTGCACATTATTCTGCGCCTGCCAATTCCGGGTCAACCATGATACGACCGCAGTATTCGCAAACGATAATTTTCTTGCGTGAACGGATATCCAACTGCTTCTGAGGCGGAATCTTGTTAAAGCAACCACCACAAGCATCACGCTGAACGTATACTACGCCCAAACCATTGCGTGAGTTCTTACGGATACGCTTGAAAGCCTGCAACAAACGTGGTTCGATTGTTGTTTCCAATTCCTTAGCCTTTTCGCGAAGTCTTTCTTCTTCCAACTTGGTTTCAGAAACGATTTCTTCCAATTCAGCCTTCTTTGCTTCCAAGTCCTTTTCTCTTTCTTCCAAAGCCTCTGTGCTGCGTGCTATTTCTTCGTTCTTAGCCTTTTCAGCAGCCAACGCTTCACGAATACGCTTTTCACAAAGTTCGATTTCCAAAGTCTGGAATTCGATTTCCTTGCTCAACACATCATACTCGCGGTTGTTGCGTACATTTTCCTGTTGAGTCTTATATTTTTCAACCGAAACCTTAGCAGTCTCAATTTCAATACGCTTTGTTGCTACATTCGACTTCAATTCAGCGATTTCATTCTGAATCTTTTCGATACGAGTGCTCAAACCAGCCACTTCGTCTTCCAAGTCTTGTACTTCAAGTGGAAGTTCACCACGGAGAGTCTTGATCTTGTCGATTTCAGACAACATGGTTTGCAACTGATACAATGCTCTCAACTTTTCCTCTACGGTCAATTCGCCTTGTTCTTTCTTTGCTTCTCTTGCCATAATTCTTTACAAGTATTTAATGGGATTCGTGTTTACGCGAGTCATTTGCACCTCTACTTCCGGACACAAATCCCGTATGATTGAATAAAATATTTCTTTCGTATATTGTTCGCTTTCATAATGACCGATTTCTGCCATTAGAATCTGATTCTCATAATTGAAATAATCATGATACTTGATTTCGCCCGTAATGAACACATCTGCTCCACTTGCCACCGCACGGGACGCCAAGAATGCGCCAGATCCACCACAAAGGGCTACTTTCTGAATCAATCTGCCAGTCAGTCGCGTATGCTTCACACAGCCTACTTCAAAAAGTTTCTTGATTCGTTTCAGAAATTCGGTTTCCGTTTCCGGTTCAACCAATTCACCCACAACTCCAGAGCCTACCTGATTCCAGGTATTTTTCAACGGATAAAAATCGAAGGCCGGTTCTTCATATGGATGCGCTGCCAATAAAGCCTTTACAACGGCACCTTTACGGAAAGACGGCAATATTGTTTCTACACGTACTTCGGCTTCGGTATGCAGTTTTCCCATTTCTCCACAAAACGGATTGGCACCCTCCATTGCACGGAAAGTCCCTTCGCCTTGCAGGTTATAACTACAAGAATCGTAATTTCCTATGCAGCCACATCCGGCATCAAACAATGCCTGGCGAACCTTTTCCGCATGTTCTGTCGGTACAAAAGTAACCAACTTCAGCAAGCAATCTTCCTTCGGTTCCAAGATACGGATATTCTTCAGACCAATCTTTTCGGCAATCTTATAGTTCACCCCACCCGGTGCATTATCCAAATTGGTATGCGCCGAATAAATCACGATATCGTTACGGATAGCCTTCAAGATGCAACGTTCGATATAGTCACGTCCGGTTATGGATTTATATCCTTTGAAAATGAGTGGATGATGTGATATGATGAGGTTGTATCCCAACGTTACGGCCTCATCCACTACGGCTTCAGTAACGTCCAGACACAACAAAGCCCCTGTTGCTTCCGCTTCTGTCAGTCCAATTTGCAATCCGGCATTATCGAATCCGTCTTGCAAAGGCAGAGGCGCGAACCTTTCAAGGGCAGCTATTATCTCCTTAATTTTCATTTGTCCGCGAAAATTTGGTGCAAAGATAAGAATTTCGAGTGAGATTATAAAACAAAATTCACGGATTTTAAAACCCGTGAATCATTTATATCCTCGTGAAACCACTTTATTCTTCAAGGCATAACGCTCATCCACCACTTCAGTTGTAGGGAAAAAGGTCAGATAGATACGCCACTCCCCTTCCTGAAAAACAAATCTCCGACTAGCACCTCCCTCCCGAATCACCTTCAGTTTCTTTCGGATGAAAGTTTCCAATCCTTCAGGCATCATGGTCCCCGTACGCTGCATCTCTGCCGTAATGAAGAATCCGGTCGTATCCATTTCTGCTATGTATTTCCAAATCTGTTCCTGCATCATGTCCTTTTTTTCATGACAAAGATAGGATGTTTTTATTGCTTTTCCAAGGAAGACAGACAATATGAGAGATAGAGAAATTAAAAAGCGTATCATGACAATTTTGCCTTGATACGCTCCTATTTATAATTTAGTTAAGTCTTGTTGATCATTCAGCCGGAGCCCACTTGCAACGAACAGGAGAAACGATAGCACCCTCTTCCTTGAGTTGCTTCATCGCCTTGTCCACTTCCTTCTTGTCAAGACCACTCAATTCTGCAATCTTACCAGCGTTCAACGGTGTACCTGCTTCCTTCATTGTTGCCAATACTTTTTCTTTTGCTTCCATAATCTTATTTATTTTAATTGTTATTATTCGTTTGATTTCTGTACTGCAAAGATAACAATGAAAACCATGGAATTCCTAATAAAAGCTGATAGAATTTGTTTATCTAGTGATAGAGGAAATCTATTACTTCTCATCCACCCCATTCTCCCCACATAACTCTACCCTTGTATTTTTGGAAAAATCGAAGAATAATCGTTTATTTGTATCATCCTTTTAAATATAATGACATGATGAAAAAACACCTTTCCTGCCCGTCAATCCTCATCAGCATTGTCTATCTGCTGCTTGCATTGCTACACTTTTCACCCGTTGCAATAGCCTACAAATTAGTGTTCCCATTAGCCTTCCTTACTCTCTGTGCCTTGCGCTATTCATCCTGGCCTATGATACTAGCCATGGGCTTCTCTGCCCTAGGCGACTATATGGGAGTATGCCACAACTTTTGGGGACAGATGGGAGCTTTCGCCTTGGCACATGCTGCTTACATCCTTTTCTTCTGCCGTACCACCTCAGCAGATAGAACATCCGACGGAATGAAATGGAAATCAGGTATCGTAGTCTTATACGGAGTGGTGATAGGCATGTTCATCCTTCCTCATGTACATGGATTTCTGCAAGCAGGTGTATCGGTCTACATTCTGCTTATTCTCAGCATGTGTATCTTGGCATGGAGGCAGAAGAACCCTTATTATGCACTCGGTGCTTGGTTATTTGTACTCTCGGACACCGTTTTAGCATGGAATAAGTTCGTTTTCCACATCGAAGGCGCCAGCTACCTCATTATGATACCTTATTATTTAGGACAATGGATGTTATTCATCCAAAGTTTCAAATCCTCCAAAAGTGCATAAAAAAGAATCATCCAATCCGATAATAATCTATCATCGCTTTAAACCGATCTTGTGCTGTGAGGCAGGTATCCCGCAAATAACCTTTTATGTTCGGCCATTGTTGCAAGCCACGATAGTAGAACCACTTCAGTTCATCAGTTACAATAAAAGGGATATGCCCATTTGCCATACATTCTTTGAACATAATGAGTCGTCCCACACGTCCGTTCCCATCCTGAAAAGGATGTATCCGTTCGAAGCGATGATGAAAATCAAGAATATCATCAAACGATTTCTGTTTTTTGGCATTATATTCCTTCAACAGCGCTTTCATTTCTTTACTTACATCTTCTGGCAAACACGTTTCATGTCCGCCCACCTCATTCGGTAGAAGTTTGTACTCACCCACGGCAAACCAGTCCTTTCGACTATCCGAAGTACCCGATTTCAGTATGCGATGCAATTCCTTTATGAAGGACTCGGAGAGCTTCTCCTCCGTACGGTCTATGATAAGGTCGATGCACCGAAAGTGGTTGGTCGTTTCGATGATGTCGTCCACATTCACGCTTTCCTCGCTTATCCCTAGTGTGTTAGTTTCGAAGATATGTCGTGTCTGCTCATGCGTCAATCGACTACCCTCGATATGATTCGAGTTATAAGTAAGGTCAATTTGCGTACGATGATAGATACTCCCCTTCATTTTCATCTGCTTCTGCTCACGAAGAACAGCAAGCAAAGGCATCACTTTAATGGTAGACTGCTTGCGTTGGGGCAATACCGTATCTTCAGGTATATTCCATGTTTTACCCGTCAAGAATGCACCCTCTATCTTTCCAGTAGCACAATAATTGCGTACCGTTCTCTCTGAAATGCCGTACTTCTCGGCAAATGTTCCTACTGAAATGTATTTCATATTCTTGTTCCTATCGGCAAGTTTTATTGTCGATATTAGTTGCAAATATAGCATTTTTTGCCGATATCGGCAAGATTTGATAGTAAAACTGCTATTTGAAGAAACTATTAGGGTGTCCAGAATCCATCATCCCTATCATCATACCCATCGTTGTCTTCATCCTTCCAGTCGAAGCTTGTTTCCCAATGTGTATCATGATAATCATAGAGCGGTTCATTGTTCGGCTTCTTTTCCTCTCTTCTTCCAGTTTTCAGTCCGAAGTAAATCGCCCCGGCAGCCAATGATGCAGAATAATCATCCTCGCAGTCATCCTCGAAATCCTCTTCCTCATCCTCCATGTCATCCAATCCACGATCGCACATCGGGAGCATCTCAAGATTACCAACCACATTGTGAAGTTCGTCTTCTGCTGTCTCCAATCCATCACATAAGGCAGCCTCCAATGCATCTATTGCATCTTGCAATTCTTCACCATATTCACTGTCTTGTGTTTCAAAAGGCAAATCATCATACTCCGTCTAGATTCGATCCCTTACCTTCTCCACCTCCGCCTTCAGCTTTTCTACCTTAGCTATGGCATTATTGATTGTTACTAAATGATTTGCCATTATTACTTATTTTCTTTAATCGTTTTACGAATTCCAATTATAAGTCCTACTACGATAGCTATACCATATATTACACACGGTACTACAAGGCTGTCGAACGCAAGCATCATCAGAACAAATCCCCATAAAATAATTCCAAGTCCTCTCATTATTTCCTCCTTTTTAAATGATTTATGGTACAAAGTTCGGAGCGACATGATGCAAAACTCGTTACATGTTGGAGAAATTTTTGTTTTTTCTATTTACGCTTATTTATCTATATTTCTTTTTACATTATTCCTCATCTACCAAATCTTTACAGAACTCTACCCAATCCTTAACCATGCCCCCCATTACACAAACAACGGCAAAAATCATCACACTACAAATACTCAAACTCTCATATCCTAAAACCGCAGCCAACATACAAATCAAAACAGATACTCCAGCAACAACACTCTGTACATCCACTGACTTCGCTTCTCTTAATTCTACTTGCTTTTCCATATTCTTAGATTTTAATGTAGTTAATACTTGTTTGATGATGCAAAGTACAATGGAACATGATGCAAAGTATGTTACATGTTTGAGAAAATTTTCGTATCTTTGGAAAAAATCGTTTATTTGTATCATCCTTTAAACTTTGATACCATGAAAGCATACAATATTTTCAAACAATATACCTGGATTACTGAAAACATTTACCGCTCTGGAGGCATCACGCTTCAGGAATTGAACAAGCGCTGGGTACGTACTGAAATGAGCGGAGGTTTGCCAATGAACCGAATCACCTTCAACCGACACCGCTTGGCCATTGAAGAAATGTTCGGTATCAATATCGAGTGTCAACGCAAAGGAGGTTATTTCTATTACATCGAAAACAAGGAATCGTTAAGCAATGCCAACATACAGCATTGGTTGCTCGATTCCCTTTCCGTCAGCAACATGCTTATGGAAAGTGGTTCGCTGAGAAACCGCATCATGTTGGAACACATACCGGCTGGGAAAGAGTATCTTCAACCTATCATCAATGCCATGAAACAGGACCACAAACTGACGATAACCTACCGGAAATTCGGACAATCCACCGGTTATACCCTCACTGTGGAACCGTATGCTATTAAAGTATTCAAACAACGGTGGTATCTGCTGGCCAATGACGATAAGCATCACCGCCCTACCATTTATGCATTAGACCGCATCGCCTCATTGGAGGAAACGGAAGAAGCCTTTGTCTATCCTTCGGACTTCGATACCGAATTGTTTTTCAAAGATTGTTATGGAGTCATTTGCGGGACGGATATCAAACCTCAAAGCATCGTCCTCCGTGCTTATCAGCCTTATGCCAATTACTTACGGACACTCCCGATACATCACTCACAGAAAGAAATAAGGAATACAGCCGGTTACGCCGACTTTGAATTCTACCTTCGTCCTACGTTCGACTTCCGTCAAGAACTGCTTTCGCAAGGCAATGAAGTGGAAGTGCTGGAGCCTGCTGATTTTCGGCAAGAAATGAAGGATGTAATGGATAAGATGTTAGAACATAATAAAGAATAAAAAGACGAAAGTGTTTTAAAAAAAGATGGCCAACTTTTTAAAAAAGACGGCCATCTTTTATTTATTTTAATTCGGATTAATATGCTCTAGCAAACAATACACGACGTGCAGACGGCTTACCTGTTACCATATCCACACCCGGTTGCAAGCTTTCTTCGTCAGCTTCCAAAGGCAAACAGCGGATAGTAGCCTTGGTTTCTTCCTTGATGCGTTCTTCGGTTTCCGGAGTACCGTCCCAGTGTGCCAAGATGAAGCCACCGTCTTCAATCTTTTCCTTGAATTCTTCGTAAGTATCTACCTTAACAGTATGAGACAAACGATAATCCAATGCCTTCTGATAGATGTTCTGCTGGATTTCCTTCAACAATGCCTGTACGTATTCTTCGATACCGTCGCAAGATACAGTCTGCTTTTCGAGAGTATCACGACGCATTACTTCCATGGTATTGTTTTCCAAGTCACGGCCACCCATTACGAGGCGCACAGGTACACCCTTCAATTCGTAGTCAGCAAACTTGAAGCCCGGACGCTTGTTGTCAGCGTTGTCGTACTTCACAGAAATACCCATAGCCTTCAATTTCGCAACGATACCGTCCACCTTTTCGTTGATAGCAGCGAGTTGGTCTTGGTTTTTGTAAATAGGAACGATAACTACCTGGATTGGAGCCAAGTTTGGAGGAAGCACGAGACCATTGTCATCTGAGTGAGTCATGATCAATGCACCCATCAAACGAGTAGATACACCCCATGAAGTAGCCCAAACGTAGTCAAGTTTGTTGTTCTTGTCTACGAACTGAACGTTGAATGCCTTTGCAAAGTTCTGACCCAAGAAGTGAGAAGTACCGCACTGAAGTGCCTTACCGTCCTGCATCAAACCTTCGATAGTATAGGTATCGAGCGCACCAGCGAAACGTTCGTTAGCACTCTTCACACCACGTACTACTGGCACTGCCATGTACTTTTCTGCGAATTCGCCATATACGTGAAGCATCTTTTCTGCTTCTTCTACCGCTTCTTCACGAGTAGCATGAGCGGTATGACCTTCCTGCCACAAGAATTCGGCTGTGCGGAGGAACAAGCGAGTACGCATTTCCCAACGCATTACGTTAGCCCACTGGTTGCAGAGGATAGGGAGGTCACGGTATGAGTTGATCCAGTTCTTATAAGTACTCCAGATGATAGTTTCTGAAGTAGGACGGATAATCAATTCTTCTTCCAAACGAGCAGCTGGGTCTACTACTACACCCGAACCGTCTTCGGCATTCTTCAAACGATAGTGAGTTACTACCGCACATTCCTTTGCAAAGCCTTCTACGTGTTCGGCTTCACGGCTGAGGTATGATTTCGGAATCAACAATGGGAAGTATGCGTTCACGTGACCGGTTTCCTTAAACATATCGTCCAACTGACGCTGCATTTTTTCCCAAATAGCGTAACCGTATGGCTTGATAACCATACATCCGCGTACTGGTGACTGTTCTGCCAAATCGGCTTTCACTACCAATTCGTTATACCATTGAGAGTAATTTTCACTTCTCTTGGTAAGTCCTTTCAATTCTACTGCCATATATTCTTATTTTTTATTATTATTCAAACAGATTGGCGGCAAAAATAATAAAAAAACATGGGATGTACCCATGTTTCCTTAAAAATCTTATCAATATTGATAATACCACCAATAAGTATCACCAAACTTTCGCCTCATCCGATTGCCTTCTCCCACGGTTCCGGCTAGGTTGGTTTTCTCTTCTTCGTAGGCTTTCCATTGTTCCTCCATGGCCTCATCTGCTACCATCGGCTTCTTGGACGGATGCATCTTGTCATACAAGAATAGGGCCTGCTGATAGTAATGAGGAACAGAGTCGCGGACGGTATAAAGTTCATCGAATGCATGGACAAACTGGTCCAACTTTCTCTCGAGTAGCAAGGCCGAGAGGTAATAGTCCATGGTGGTATAATTGCCCGATTCCTCTTCACAAATGCGAGTAAAGAAATTCATGGCCGGTTCTCCCAAGGCTGGACGAGCACCTAAATAGACATACAAACTGTCTGCATTCAAGCGCAAAGCCTTATCGTCGGAAGTACCCATCAACAAACCGGCTGCTCCATATAGTTGGGGATACTGGAAGAGGTACTCTCCCATTGTTCCTTCTCTGGACATGGCGTATGCACGTAGAGCAGTCAAGTTCCGACTTGGATCCATGGACTTCATACCTACTTGTCGAGCCGTTTCGTAATCCTGTTTCCGCAAGGCTTCCTCTACCTCCAGTTCGTGGTGGAAATGCATATTGGTATTACCGATACAAGCCGTCATCAAACACAATGAGAGAAGAATGAATAGATTGGAGTTGACTATCACACCTTCTTCCAAATCCGGATTAACCCACAACTTGCAAGCACGAGCCAACAATTTGCCAATCACTACATGAAGTACCAACAAGAGCGGAAGCGACCATGCCCATTGCTCCGAAATACCTTCGCCGTGATAAACTCCATGGCCTACATCGGTCACGACGCCCAACAAAAGGCAAGGAGGAAAATAGGACAAGGCTTTCAACGGTCCTTTCAAACCTACCAACGCATTGATACCCCAGCGGAGAACAAGCAAGACGATTGTTCCTACGATAGCACTCATCCACGGAGCATAAACCGTCTTTCCTTGTGCCAGGGAATAATGCAAGGCTTCCATGACCTCTCTCTGAAATACAGCCAAATAGACAATACTGAATACAGAGAAAAGAAGACCGCTCGCAACGGCTATGATGCGGGCGGTTCTTCTTTTATTAATATTTGTTTTTTCGTTATTCATGCACGATTATGCTTTCACTTTTCTCAATACCACTGCCGAACGAGCAGGGATATAAAGTTTCAACCATTCCTTCTTGTCCTTCTTATACATTGGGTCGAAGTTAGTGAAGTGACGGATGCTGTCATCTGATGAACCGAAACCACCGAAGTCCGGATTGTCGGTATTCAATACTACATCATATGCACCTGTTGGAACCAAGAAGCCATAGTCTGTGAACGACTTGTTCGGGTGGAAGTTGAATACGAAAATCAAGTTCTTACGACGGTATGCCAATACTTGGTCGCCATCGTTGTGCCAGATTTCGATTACCGGAGTATCCTGCAAATCCTTCACGCTACGGAGCAAGTGAATCATTTCCTTGTCGAAGTCACCCAAATAGTGGTAGCAGAGTTCCTTGTTGTCTACCAAGTTCCACTGACGACGAGCATGCTTGTGTGACCAGCCGTTACCTTCACGTGGGAAGTCAATCCATTCCGGATGACCGAATTCGTTACCCATGAAGTTCAAGTAACCACCGTTGATAGTAGATGCAGTGAGCAAACGGATCATCTTGTGGAGAGCGATACCACGGTGTGCCATGTAGTTTTCATCACCCTTCTTGAAGTGCCAGTACATATCAGCATCAATCAAACGGAAGATAATAGTCTTATCACCTACGAGAGCCTGGTCGTGGCTTTCTGCATAAGAGATAGTCTTTTCATCGGCACGACGGTTGGTTACTTCCCAGAACATGCTGCTCGGCTTCCAGTCTTCGTCTACCTTTTCCTTGATAATCTTGATCCAATAGTCAGGAACGTTCATCGCCATACGATAATCGAAGCCATAACCACCGTTTTCTATCGGTGCAGCCAAACCTGGCATACCCGATACTTCTTCAGCGATAGTGATAGCCTTAGAGTTCACTTCGTGAATCAACTTGTTCGCCAAAGTCAAGTAGCAGATAGCATTGTCATCCTGGTTACCATTGTAATAGTCACCATAGTTGCAGAATGCTTCGCCCAAACCGTGGCTATGATAAAGCATAGAAGTTACACCGTCGAAACGGAAACCGTCGAAACGGAATTCTTCCATCCAATACTTACAGTTAGAGAGCAAGAAGTGGAGCACTTCGTTCTTACCGTAATCGAAGCAGAGTGAATCCCAAGCCGGATGTTCACGACGACCGCCCGGATAGAAATACTGGTTAGGATCACCAGCAAAGTTACCCAAACCTTCGTTTTCATTCTTCACTGCGTGAGAGTGAACAATGTCCATAATCACGGCAATACCCATGCGGTGTGCTTCGTCGATCAATTCCTTCAATTCTTCCGGAGTACCGAAACGAGAAGACGGAGCGAAGAAGTTGGATACGTGATAACCGAAACTACCATAATATGGATGTTCCTGGATAGCCATCACCTGGATACAGTTGTAACCGTCGGCTGCTACACGAGGAAGTACGTTTTCACGGAATTCATTGTAAGTACCTACCTTTTCTTCCTGCTGAGACATACCCACGTGGCATTCGTAAATCATCAATGGGTCAGTCTTTGCACGGAATACCTTCTTACGGAAATGATAAGGCTTTTCAGGAGCCCATACCTGTGCGCTGAAAATCTTGGTTACTTCATCCTGTACCACGCGGTTAGCATACGAAGGAATACGTTCGCCTTCGCCACCTTCCCAAATGATTTTCAACTTATACAAATCGCCATGTTTCATGGCTTCCGGCTTCATTTCAATTTCCCAAACGCCATTAGAGCGTTTTACTTTCTTCATACGATAAGCAGGCTTCATCTGCCAGTCGTTGAAGTCACCAATCAAATAGATTTCCTTGGCATTCGGAGCCCATTCACGGAAGGTCCAACCCTTGCGAGAGCGGTGCAAACCAAAGTACAAATACCCTGAAGCAAAATCAGACAAAGTAGTCTTACCACCGTTTGTCAATTCCAATTCCTTGCTTAGAACATTCTGATGTCTGCCCTCGATAGCGGCTGAATATGGTTCCAACCAAGGGTCATTTTCAATCAATTTCAATTTAGGTTTAGCATTCTTTACTACTTCCATAATATCTATTTTTATAGGTTGTTTGATATTTTTACTTAGGCTAACGTTTGTTAACTCCTACAAACTTACAAAATATATTTGGTTCGTGCTAGAAAAAATATCTTTATTTTTGAGTGATGTCCAAAGTACCGAATTTATATGCCCCTTTTCGGACGATTTTGCCTTCTTTATCGGTCTCCACGAATGGTCCATGCTTCTTTCCTTGCTTGAAAGAGCCTTCAAAACGGATACCATCCGGAGTGAGCATTACGCCCTTTCCTTCTTCCATTCCTTTACTGAAACCACCTTTATAACGGGTTCCGTCGGCCATGGTAAGTACTCCTTCGCCGTCAGGCATATCATTTTTCCAATCGCCTTCGTATTCGTCCCCATTGGCCCACTTGTAACGTCCTTTTCCACTACGGACATTGTCTATCCATTGGCCTTCATACACGGCTCCGTTAGACCAGGTGAATGTTCCTTGTCCGGACTGTTCGCCGCTCTTGAACTCTCCTACATATTTATCGCCGTTCTTGTGTACATAAATCCCTTGTCCGGTACGTTCACCTTCTACATAGTCACCTTCATAACGGTCGCCACTACTGAAGTAGTAGATACCCTTACCATGCTGGACATCTGCTTTCCAGTCGCCTACATACTTGTCACCATTAACATATTGGAACGTTCCTTTTCCTTCACGGGAGTCTGCCACCCAATCGCCATTGTAACTGGACTTGTCCGGCCAAACCATGAGACCTTGGCCATCTTTCTTATCATCCTTCCATGTACCTTCATACTTGGCTCCGGCTTTCCATGTATATATACCTTTTCCGCTACGCATGTCCTGATGCCATTGACCCACATACGTATCGCCGTTGTAATAATACATCGTACCGTCTCCTTCTTGATAATCTGCATACCACATACCTTCGTAGCGGTTGTTATTCATGAAATGGAAAGTACCCTTTCCATGTTGTTGGTCATTGAACCACTCTCCCACGTACTTTTCTCCGTCGTGGAACAAGTAAGTACCTTCACCCTGACGCTTGCCTTTCACATATTGGCCTTCGTAGATATCACCACTTTTGAACACGGTTTTCCCTTTACCATTCGGGCGCTTGCCTTTCAGTTCACCGGTATACTCAGCACCGTCCTTGAATGTGTAGTTGCCAATCTTGATTTGGGCAGAAAGACCTGTAGTAATAAAGAATAATAAAATAAATATATACGCGTATCTTTTCATTTCTCACCTATTAATTCTTGCCAAAGATACGACTTTTCCGCCTTTGGAACAGAATGAATTTACACTTTTTTACCTGCAACCACTTCAATTAGTTTTTCTTTACATAAATATCGCTGTGCCATGGTGCGGATTTCCTCCGGAGTAAAACTACGGATAGAATCAATCTGACGGACAAAGAATTCTTCATCCAAATCGGCTGTCTCTACATAAATCCATGCTTCGGACAACGAAAAAGGACCTTCGTAAGCACGGCAGAAATCGCCTAACATATAACTCCTTACCATTTCAATTTCCTCACGAGGAGCCAAATCATTGCACAAACGATCTATTTCATGATACACTTCCTGAATAATTGCATCAATATATTGGTTATCAGCCTCAGTAGTAATAGCCATTATTCCACTTCCGGGACAATTCACCACACCGGCTCCAATACCATACGTATATCCTTTGTCTTCCCGAATGTTCGACATCAAACGGCTACCGAAATAACCACCGAAAAGTGTCACCATGGCACGGGCTTTCAAGAAATCAGGATGCAGACGGTCTACCATGAAACATCCCATTTTCAAGGAACTCTGCAAGGCATCCGCTTTCTCTACAAAGATATGCTTCTGCGTAGTAGGATGAGGCTCTATCAATTCCAAAGGGAGCACCGGTTTGACTTCTCCCCAAGGAGCATCGCCCAATTGTTCTTCGATGCAACGTATAATCTCTGGAGTAACCTTTCCCGATACATACACCTTGCAATTGCCTGAATGGTAATACTTTCGATAGAACTCACACAACACCTCGGAAGTGATTTTTTCATAATCAGATTCTACCGCAAAACGTCCGAAAGGATGCGCCTCACCGAACAAGGAACGGTTAAACTGCTTGCGGGCTATCACTTCCACCCGTTCGCTATTCACGAGGAACTGCTGGCGATTGGTTTCCAACACTACCCCCAATTCTTTCTCCGGAAATGTGGGATTCATCAGCATATCGGCAATGATAGCCAACGTATGAGAGAAATACTTGTTAAGCGAATAAAGTGTGATAAAACCACAATTAGGCGAAGAAGACAATTCCAACCATGCCCCGTAGTAATCCAATTTCTCTGCTATTTGGGCAGAGACTAATGAGTGGGTGCCCTCACGGAGCATACGGTTGGTAAACATGGCCTGCAACGATTGTGTCTGATGCCATTGGCCTGCTCCTATCAACACATCGAAACGGACAACCTCCTGAGAACCTGCCCGAATAATATTCAAAGGAATTCCATTCTTCATCTGCCGACGTTCCGGACGACTCAATTCCATTTCGCCCATCGGTCGTATAGAAGGAGGTGTGGTACGATCCAACATCATGCCTTGTTTCCCTCCTGTCCTTTCAAGAATTCTTCTGCCTTTGCCAAATCTTCCGGTGTATCAATACCGATCGTTTCTACTTGGCTGATACCAACCTTAATGGTATATCCGTTTTCCAACCAACGAAGTTGTTCCAACGATTCGGCCACCTCGAGGCTTGATTGTGGAAGCGAAGTGATTTCCTTCAAAGCATCTGCACGATAAGCATAAAGACCGATATGCTTGTAATAAGTATGTCCAGCCAACCAATCCTGCTTCTCGGCATTACGCTGATAGGGGATAATGGAACGGCTGAAATAAAGCGCATTCATGTTCTTGTTGACTACCACCTTCGGAGAATTCACATTTTCCAATGCAGCGAATCCATCTTCTGGTGTGAACGGCTTCACAAGAGTAGCAATCTGCGTAGCCTCATCTTCGAAACAAGCCTTGATAGCCTCCAATTGCGAAGGTTGGATAAAAGGCTCATCGCCCTGGATGTTGACAATCACATCATACCCCTCGCCTACTTTAGTAAAGGCTTCGTAACAACGGTCAGTACCACTCTTGTGGTTTACAGAAGTCATCACTACCTTACCACCGAAAGCCTTTACGGCTGCTTCGATACGTTCGTCATCGGTAGCCACATACGCCTCATCGAGCACACCCGCTACTTGTTCATACACTCGCTGAATCACTGGCTTTCCACCCAACATGGCCAATGGTTTAGCCGGGAAACGGGTAGATGCATATCTTGCTGGAATAATTCCAATAAATTTCATAGTATGTTTCTTTTTAGTTTCAATTTCGCAAATGTACAAAACATTTCCTACATTTGCCGTGAATTTTAAAGAATAATCGAATGAATCAGCATACTTGTATCCTTTGCTTGGGATCTAATTTCTATAGAATCGCCCACATGGCCTATGCTCAAAGAGAATTAAAGAAACATTTCCCAACTATCCGCTTTAGCGAAGAAATGGAAACAGAAGCCCTCGGAAGCCGTTTCCTCTCTCCTTTCAGTAATCAAGTGGCGTCGTTTGAAACTACGTTATCCACTGAGGAAGTAAGAGTCATACTAAAGCAGATAGAACATGATCTTGGCCGTCTGCCGGAAGAAAAATCACAAGGTGTCATAAGAATAGATATTGATTTATTGATGTATGATGATTGTGTGTTGAAGCCAGCGGACTTGGAGAGGGATTTTGTGAAAGAAGGATTGAAATCATTAACCTTATGATAAAGAAAATGCGCCCAGCAAACACTGGACGCATTTATCTATGCTATAGACTTCTTATTAATATTCCACTTCCAAGCCCATGAGCGGACCATGCTGCTGAGCACCGTAAACGTCGGTTTCACCCAAAGCACCACTCGGAATAGGACGAGTAATAGTAACCTTCACAGCCTTAGCTGGATCGAAATATACCAAGTGAAGGATTACATCTTCTGAAATGCCATACAATGCACTGAAATTCTGCTTGTTGATAGCATTGGCAGCCTTCACCTTACCGTAAGTTTCAAAGTCCTTGAAAATCACGTCGAACGTGAGTTCGTATGGACCTGAGTTCTTGCTTCTGATAACAGAAGCGATGTCGATTAACTTATGTTTTTCCATATCTTCTTTCTTCTTACGTTCGTTATTAATATTCGATATAATTGATTGGGAACGGAGCGCAAGTGTCTTCGATACGCATCAAGTGGTATACGTTGAATTCGTAAACAGCACCCATCTTGCAGTCGCTCGGTGAGAACGGGAATGCAAGGTTACCGGCTGTTGAAATACGACCTTCGTAACCATAGTGAAGCATAGTAGAACGTGCGAAACCACAGATAGTGTTAGCTTCTTCCTGAGTTGGAGCTACTGCTTCGATGATGATAAGCAATTCATCACAAGTAGAATCCGGAGTCTGTGGGAACATGTTCATCACACCCTTCTTTCCGTAAATTTTGAAGTCCAAATAGAAGTCCTTCATACCAGAGTTACGGAAGTTGTCCATTACGCGTTCACGTACCTTTTCTACCACAGTGTCAATCTGGCTGATCATGATTGGGTCATGAGTAGCAGCTGGAGACATAGTACGGTAACCTACACGGCGAACACCTTCGAGCTTCACGAAGTATTCTTCTGTCGGAACGAACTTAGTACCGCTTACTTCTACCTGAGTATCGCTCAATTGGTTGAACTTAGTTTCGTGCAAGTCGAGAGCACCACCAGGACCAGGCAATACGTACGGGTTAGACTTTTCGTAAAGTGAGTGAGCTGCTACAGAGAGAGCTGTACACTTACGGATTGGGTTCAAAGGTTCAACTACGAAGCTGTCCTTCTTCAATGTACCCAACATACAGTCACTACCACTACCCGGAAGAGCTGTAATAGCAGCACATTCCAAAATCTTACCCATGTGGATAGCCAACGCCTTGTCGAAGCCCAAGCTGATAGCCAATGCTGAGAATTCGCATGGGTCATAGCTACGGCCAGCCAAGATAACGTTTGCACCGCTTTCGAGAGCCTTGATGAATGGTTCTTCACCCATCTGAGCTACGATGTGGATAGATTCGTCTACATCCGATTCCTTCAATTCAGCAACAGGACCGAGAGGAAGAATATCACCCTTCTGGATCTTTTCCTTCACGAATTCCTTGTCGAATTCAGACTGGATAACGGCCATCTTGAAGTGGAGGTTCTTTTCCTTCACGATTTCTTCGATGATACCTACAGTTTCTTCTACGTGAGGACGAGCACCACTACCACCTGCTGTACCAATCATCACAGGGATACCTGCTTCGAGAGCAGCCGGAATCATGATAGCAAGGTCACGCTTAACCGCATTGCGGTCTGTGAAAGAATAACCAGCACCCAAGTAATATGGACCCGGGTCTGTAGAACCAGCGTCAACCGCAATTACGTGCGGCTTGCGACGCATACCTTCGATGAACGATTCTTCAGGGAAACCGTAACCGAGGATAGCGGTCGGAGAAAGAACGCGGATTTCATTCATATTTTCAGTACACATAACTTTCTTTCTTTTAAGGGTTGAATTATTTTCTCAAAGCAAGGATACGAGACATTTCGTTGAACACGATCATGTAACCTTCGTCTACACCCATACCTGGCTTAGCCAAGTACTGCTTAGGATGTGTAGCCATTGCTACGTGTGCACAAACTTCTGCAGAACGGTTAGTTTCGTTACAAGTACCACCGAGGTAAGCACCCATACCGTTTTCACGGCAATACAATACAGCTTCGATAGAGTTGTTGATACCACCCAAGTCCGGAGTCTTGATCTGAGC
The DNA here is from genome assembly GCA_045121515.1 of Phocaeicola sp. Lineage (GTDB taxonomy): Bacteria > Bacteroidota > Bacteroidia > Bacteroidales > Bacteroidaceae > Phocaeicola. The sequence continues at coordinate 28,727 of JBGVGD010000066.1, forward strand.
CATGTGACCAGCCTTAGCCTTAGTGAAGTCGATAACGTCTTCGAATGTGTTACACCATTCGTCTGCTACGATTTCAGCGTCAGAACCCTTAGCTTCCAAAGCTACACGGATAGCAGCCAAAGCTTCAATCTGAGCTTGCTTTTCACCCATATCAACTGGACCTTCTACGCGGAGGTGGAACGGCTGAGCGATCTTAGCCAAACCAGCGATGTATTCAGCGATAGCTTCGAAATCGTTGTTGAATACCAAGCCCAAAGTACCGTATACGTCGATGTGGAAGATTGGGTTGTAGTTTTCAAACGGCTTCTTGTCAAGTACGCGGTTACGGAGCCATTCGATGTAAGCTTCAATCTTTTCGCCCTTCAAACCTACCTTTTCTTCAACGTGGTTGAAAAGAGCGTGAGGCAATACAGCTGCACCCTTCATGATCATCTTGTCAGCGTTCATATAACGGTCGTCACCTGACTGAGTGAAGATAGGAATCATAGTTTCACTAACTTGTGTACCATATTCTTCAGCAATTACTTCAGCCATGATCTTGTGCTGGCTCTTAGCAACAGCATCCAAACAAGCCTGTGTCACACCGTAACGGATAGCAGTATGATAAACCTTGCCAGTAGAAGGAGAAACCATCTTGTCCACGATGTCAGCCATTTCACGGAAATTGGTAATTTCGCGGCCTTCATACAACGGAGCGATTTCCTTTTCAATTACAGGAATGAAGTTTTCTGCAAGGAACAATGGGTCACGACCACCTGCACCAGAGTATTGTACAGCTGCGCAATCGCCGAATGCTACCTGTCCGTCTTCAAGAACAAACATTACAGAAATAGATTCACCCATTTGTCTTACTGAAGTAAAACCTGGAGTCATTGGATCACCTACATAGAAGTTACCATCGTTCTTAGCACCAGCCTTGATAGCCTTCTGGTCATCAAAGAAGAATCCTGTCTTACCGGCAGAACAAACCACTTTCTTAATTTTCATAGTGTTTTTTTGTTTATAGTTTAACGTATTGTTTTCTTTTATAATATATAGACATTCCCCCTCCGTGAAAGAGGGGGAATTATTCTTTTAGAATTTAGGACGGCCTACAAGACGACCCTTTTCAATAGCACTAACGTCATCGATTACCATCTGCAATGATACGCTACGGTTTTCGAAACGAGCTCTTTCTTCGAACTTAGCACGGTGCAAGTCGCGGAGTTCCTTACTGAACGGCAAGTTACCCATTTCAAGGATACGGATAGCACCGTCGTTGTCACGAGCAGGAAGAACCTTACCTGCATTGTAACGGTTCGGAGCGAACGGAATATCGAGGATACCTGCTTCGAATGCACGTACAGTACCGATTGCGATATCACCCTTACCCAAGATTTCAACCTTATCCATGATGCTACGAACTTCCGATTCGATGATTGTGCTTTCCAATACTACTTGTGGAATTTCACGCAAGTCTTGGTCACGCAACATGGAGATAACCTGCTTAGTTGCTCTCAAACCGCAAGCATTAGCTTCCTTAGTAGGAACACCGTATGCTTCGTGAGGAGTCTTCACGATAACCTTAGTAGCCTTAGACAAAGCAGCTGCAGCAGAACCCCAAGAGATTACACCGAATGCCTTTGATTCATCCTGTGGGAAACCACCCATCCACTGGTGGAATACGGTAGTTACACGAACATCATCATAACCATACTTGTGGAGGTATTCGCGAGTCATCTTAGCCAAAGAACGCATAGCAGCGATGTCCTGAATCAAGTTACCGCACTGGCCATAACCTACAGTGATATCCTTCACACCTTGTTCAGCAGCCAACAAAGCTTCGATTACAGCAACAGCGTTAGAGATACATGGAGGAATCAGTGTACCTGTCAACGGACCGAACGGTTCGCGGTTGATGCTTACACCAGCTTCTTCATACATACCCACCAAACGGTCTGTATATTGCCAATACTTGATAGTCTGTTCGATAGAGTGATTCTTAGAATAAGGAATATTATAAGAGATACCACCACCTTCATAAGAAGTAAAACCACCAGCGATTGCAATTTCAGTCAACAAACGAGCATCAGGAGTACCGTGACGAACCTGTACCGGATTTTTCAATGCAGATGTCACCATACGACAAACCTTAGCACCATAGTTAACAGCCGGGAAACCGTTCAACATAGAACGACCAGAAGCCTGGCTCTTTTCGATACCTACTTGACATTCGTTATAACGGTTCAAACGAGTGTAACTGTCGATTGTTGTAGGCAACAAGTCAGCACCACCTTCGTTTTCCAAGTATTGCAACAATTCAATCTGTTCCTGATACAAAGCAACACCTGCACGAGGCTGAACCAATGTAATACCTTCCTTTTCAGCTTTCGCCAATTTTTCACCGAAACGTCTTTCCTTTTCGATAGACAACTGATAATCTACCGCTTCCTGGAAATCGATATCCTTACCGGTAGGCCACTGTTGAAGCACTTCTGCGCGTTCTTTCATGAACACGTCATCAGAAATTCTCTGGTTTTTTAATTCTCTATCCATAATATTATGATTTATTCTTTTATTTTCTTTTTATAATTATACGGTTGCATTACAGCCTATTTCTACAGTTTCTTTGTCCAACAATTCGAATGCTAGTTCAGGATTAATTGAACGCAAAAGTCCCATCGACGCAAAAATGTACTTTTGATCGAGAAAGAATTTCGGCTTACGAGGTTTAGTACATTCAGGATGCATGAAATCATACAAACTTCCTTTCAGGATTTCTTCCGGACGGCGACTATTACGAAGCACGCCACCGATACCGATGACTGAAGGTACATTCATCAAGTCCTTACCTTCCTGTGTATGCATCAAACCCAACGGAGTATATACATCGGCAATACGACCACAATGACGTTCTACAGCCATAGAGACAGCCGAACGTCCCAAAAACTCTTCCAACTTTTCTTCTTCAGAGCCTGGAGCAGCCAACGTATCAGGATGAGCAGTACAAAGTTCCACCCATGCCTTTACCTGTTGCATATATTCGTTTTCCAAATTATCGGAACCCGGTATTTGCTCATATACATGGGACAAACTATAGCGCATACCCAAGTCACCTTCTACAGTACGTTTCATCCAAGGTTCAGGCAATCCCTTCAACATGGTATTGTCTACGGTCGGTTCACCGGAAGCCATGGAATATACATCGGTAGTAGCACCACCAATATCTACAGCCAACAAGTCACCGCGACCCTGTTGTGTCTTTGTACCCTTACTCAAAAGTTCACAAGCATGGAGTACCGCCAACGGAGTCGGAATAATCTTATACGATGTCATGGACTGAAGAATATTCAGCCCTTTTGCCTCAATAATACGTGAAATGAAAAGTTGTCGAATAGCATCACGAGCTGGCTCGATATTGAGTTTGTTGAATTGCGGCATCACATTTGCAGTAATCACCACATCTTTGCCTGCCTCATCAAAAATTGCTTTGATATCGTCATTGGCACTCTTATTACCGGCTACAATGGTAGTAAAAGGACGGTCAATAGCTACCAGATGCTTAGCATTGGCAATAATAACCTCCTTGTTTCCTCCATCAGTTCCGCCACAGAGCAGAACTAAGTCCGGATTAATGTCGTAAATTTCCTGCTGTTCAGAACCGCTGATTTCATAGGCAAAAGTCTTGACCACTTTTGCACCGGCATTGGACGCTGCTGTACGTGCAGCCTTTGCTGTCAAATCAGGAACCAACCCCAAAGCAACCATCTTCAAGCCACCGGCAGCCGAACTGCACACTAACAGTTCATCGTACTTGAAACCGGCACAAGGATTATCCTCACGGTCTTCAGTCAAACGTCCAAACGCTTCCTGAAAACCCTGCATCACATCCGTCTCAATGGTTGTAAAAGCCTGAGAAGTTCCGAGAATCTGTCTTGTTTCCCCGTCGATTGCAGTCAGTTTCGTATATGTACTGCCTACATCAACCGTTAAAATTTTCATAGTTTGTTAGCGTTGAATCAAGCGATACCCAATGTTTGTTTCAAGTCAACGATAGTTTCTTCAATAGGTGTGCTAGGAGGATAAACAAAGTCGAAGCCCATAGCAAGGAAACGTTCCTTCACATCTTCGAAATTCTGCTTACCCACTACCAAGTTACCCCCAACGAAAAGAGGCATTCCCTTCAAACCCGCTTCGTCACACTTCTGGCGGAGACCCATACAGTCGATTTCACCGTGACCATAAAGAGAAGATACCAAGATAGCATCAGCATTTGTTTCTATTGCTGCATCAATGAACTCTTCCTGAGATACCATCACACCAAGATTTACCACATTGAAACCTGAATTATTCAATGTCAAATCGATAATTTTGTTGCCTACCGCATGAGCATCAGCACCAATAACGCCTATTACAATAGTTTTTTTTTCCATAGCATTTAATATGATTTTTGTAACTTAATGCAAACGTACTGCCTTTTTTTGGGTTGGACAAGTCATTCCTCCCTTTTTTTTATTACTTTTTAGTATTTACTGCAAAAAAGCTTTTTATTGTCTTTGCATTTCAAAGTTAATCTCTACCTTTGTATGATGAATAATTGAATCTAATCAAACTAAAAACATAATTCATTATGGCAACAACACCCGAATTCAAGTATGCCCCGATGTTCCAAACGGGCAAAGATGAAACTGAATACTATCTCCTCACCAAAGAAGGAGTTTCAGTAGCCGAATTCAATGGCAAGGAAATTCTAATGGTATCGAAGGAAGCACTTACCCAATTGACTCAACAAGCTTTCTACGATGTATCCTTCCACATGCGCCGTGCTCATAACGCTCAAGTGGCTAAGATTTTGAATGACCCTGAATCATCCGATAACGACAAGTATGTAGCACTCGCTATGCTCCGCAATGCCGAAGTGGCTAGCAAGGGCCAGCTTCCTATCTGCCAGGACACCGGTACTGCTATCATCCACGGTGAAAAGGGCCAACGCGTATGGACAGACTTCTGCGATGAAGAAGCACTCTCACGCGGTGTATATAATGTTTATACGCAAGAAAACTTGCGTTACTCACAGAATGCCCCTCTTACTATGTACGAAGAGGTGAACACTCGTTGCAACCTCCCTGCTCAGATTGATATCGAAGCATGCGAAGGCGACGAATATAAGTTCCTCTTCATTGCTAAGGGTGGTGGTTCTGCCAACAAGACTTACCTTTACCAGGAAACTAAGGCTTTGTTGAACCCTGAAAAGTTGATTCCTTTCTGCGTAGAAAAGATCAAGTCACTCGGTACAGCAGCTTGTCCTCCTTACCACATTGCATTCGTAGTGGGTGGAACTAGTGTAGAACGCAACCTACTCACTGTGAAGTTGGCATCCACTCATTTCTATGACAACCTCCCAACAACAGGTGACGAAACAGGACGTGCATTCCGTGATGTAGAATTGGAAAAGATTTTGACTGAAGAAGCACACAATATCGGTTTGGGTGCTCAGTTCGGCGGCAAGTACATCTGCCACGACATCCGCGTAGTACGATTGCCACGTCACGGTGGTTCTTGTCCGGTAGGTATGGGTGTATCTTGCTCTGCTGACCGTAACATCAAGGCGAAGATCAACAAGGAAGGTCTCTGGATTGAAAAAATGGACGATAAACCATACGAATTGATCCCTGAAGAATTGCGTCAAGCAGGCGAAGGTGATGCTATCCAGATCAACCTCGACCAACCAATCGCAGACGTTTGCAAGGAATTATCTAAGTATCCGGTTGCTACTCGTGTCAGCCTCAACGGTACTATTATCGTAGCTCGCGACATTGCTCATGCTAAATTGTACGAACGCCTTACTTCAGGCGCAGGCTTGCCTGAATATTTCAAGAACCACCCGGTTTATTATGCTGGTCCTGCCAAGACTCCGGCTGGTATGCCTTGCGGTTCTATGGGCCCAACTACCGCTCAGCGTATGGACCCATACGTAGATCCATTCCAGGCCGCTGGTGGTTCTATGATTATGATTGCCAAGGGTAACCGTTCACAACAGGTAACAGATGCTTGCCAGAAGCATGGTGGCTTCTACCTTGGTTCTATTGGTGGTCCTGCAGCTCTTCTTGCTCAAGAAAACATCAAGAGCATCGAATGTGTAGAATATCCAGAATTGGGCATGGAAGCTGTATGGAAGATCCGCGTAGAAAACTTCCCAGCATTCATCCTCGTTGATGACAAGGGTAACGACTTCTTCAAGCAATTGAAACCTCGTTGCGCTTGCAAGTAAACAACATATAAAAAAAGAGGTGCTCGCATTGAGCACCTCTTTTTTTATCCTTATTGGAAAATATTATCAATACCTGTACTTTCTTGAATAGCCGGAGCTTCATCGTCCGCTAGAATATCCTTACATGGATCGAAGCCATGAGGAATAGCGAATGTATCGGTCTGTAAATAGCCCAACGACTTGTCAGCATATACCTTATTCATATAAAGACCCCAAATCGGGAGAGCCATTTCTGCACCTTGACCATCGCGCATATTATCGAAGTGGATGTCACGTTCTTCACCACCTACCCACACACCAGACACCAAGTTTGGAGTAAAGCCCATGAACCAACCGTCGGAATTATTATTGGTTGTACCAGTCTTACCACCCATATCGGCCTTGATGTTATAGACACGACGTACACGTCCACCTGTACCTTCATTGATAACGGCACGAAGCATAATCAGCATCTTGTAAACACTTTCTTCGCTGATAACTTCTTCCATGTGCGGAGTGAACTCAGCCACGATGTTTCCTTCATTATCCTCAATACGGCTTACAAAAAGAGGAGCTGTACGGATACCACGATTAGCAAAAGCCGTGTAGGCACTTACCATTTCGCCCACCGAAATTTCGCAAGGCCCCAAACAAAGAGACACTACCGGATCAATCTGCTGGTTCTTCACACCAAATGAATGAATCAAACGCTTCAACTGATACGGACTCAACTTACTCATCAAGTATGCAGTAATCCAGTTATCCGAATTAGCCAACCCCCACTTTACAGTTACCATTTCACCATAACGCTTGTTGTTAGCATTACGTGGACTCCAAGGCTTTCCGTTTTCATCGATAAGGGTTTGCTCCACGTGTCGGGTCATATCGCATGGTGAGAAACCATTTTCCATAGCCAAAGTATATACATACGGTTTAATAGTAGAACCTACCTGACGACGGCCTACATTAGCCATATCATACTGGAAGTAATTATAGTTGGTACCACCTACATATGCCTTCACATAACCGGTAATCGGGTCCATAGACATAAAACCCGTGCGGAGGAAATGCTTATAATACTTCAATGAATCCATTGGTGTCATGATCGTATCCTTCTCACCTTGATAAGTGAAAACTGTCATTTCCTGCGGTGTATTGAATGCTTTACGAATTTCGGCTTCACTCGCTCCCGCCTTCTTCATCAAGCGATAACGATCGGTCAATCGCATGGCCTTATCCATGATAGCATTCACTTCTTCTACGGTCAATTTATCGGTAAACGGAGCAGTCTTCTTCTTGCCCTTTGCTTTAAAGAAACGATCCTGCAAACCTGTCTTTTTAGTTGCAATATGCTCATGAACAGCCTCCTCCGCATAACGTTGCATACGAGAATCGATAGTCGTATAAATCTTCAAACCATCAGTATAAAGATTATAGTTACTTCCATCTTTCTTCTTGTTCTTGGCACACCAACCATACAATGGATCAGTCTCCCAAGCCAACGAATCTTCGTAATATTGCTGCATCTGCCAACCACGATAGTCCTTCTTAACGGGCTCCTTTGCATTGAGCACACCGCGCAAGTATTCGCGGAAATAAGTGGCAAGACCTTCCTTGTGGTCCACCTTGCGATACTTGAGTTCCAATGGCTCCTGCATCAATGAATCGGCAACGGCTTCTGTCAGATGTCCGGATTTTACCATTTGTCCCAACACAACATTACGACGTCCCTTTGCACGTTCATTGAAACGACGCGGATTGAAGTATGACGGATTCTTACACATACCCACCAACGTTGCCGCTTCGAGAATATTCAAGTCCTTGGGCTCTTTCGAGAAATAAGTATTGGAAGCTGTTTTGATTCCTACAGCATTGTTCAAAAAGTCGAACTTATTAAGATACATGGTCAAGATTTCTTCCTTGGTATAATAACGTTCCAATTGAACTGCAATAACCCATTCTATCGGCTTCTGCATCAACCGTTCCATGACACTTCCGGCCTGTTCGGAATAAAACTGCTTGGCCAATTGCTGAGTAATGGTACTACCACCACCAGCACTTCCTTGCTGCAAGATACCACGCTTCACAATGGCACGAAGCAAGGCACGGGCATCGATACCCGAATGCTCGGCAAAACGCTCGTCTTCTGTCGCAATCAATGCATTGACCAAATAAGGCGACAAGTCCTCATAACCCACATAAATACGGTTGTCCGTACTATAAGAATAAGTACCCAATGTTACTCCATCATCTGAAATAACCTGGGTTGCAAACTTCAGATTCGGATTTTCCAATTCCTCTACAGGAGGTACATAACCGATTTTCCCCTTGGCTATCGCTGCAAATACCAAGGCTACACCCGCCACGGCCAAAAACAATAATGCCCAAAGCGTGAATATCAATGTCTTTCTCATTTTCCGCGTATATGATTAATACGGTGCAAAAATAGCGAAAATCTTTGAGATTGCAGCCGTTTCCAACAAAGTTCAGCGAAATATCCGCCGAACCTTCTTTTTTTTTATTATTTTTTTATACCTTTACACTCTTGAAAAAGTGAACATATATAACATACTCTTGATATGGAAAACCGAAGTTTAGTTACGATTGCCAAACATTCCAAGGAAAAAATTCTCTATCTGTTGGAAATGGCAAAAGAATTCGAGAAGAAACCGAACCGAAAAATTCTGGACGGAAAAGTAGTGGCAACTCTATTCTTTGAACCTTCTACCCGAACCCGTTTGAGTTTTGAGACAGCAGCCAACCGTTTGGGTGCCCGTGTCATTGGTTTTACAGATCCCAAAGCAACCAGTTCTTCCAAAGGGGAAACCTTGAAAGATACGATCATAATGGTAAGCAACTATGCAGACATTATCTGTATGCGCCACTATTTGGAAGGTGCAGCCCGTTATGCTAGCGAAGTAACCAATGTTCCTATCGTCAATGCAGGCGACGGTTCTAACCAACATCCGTCACAAACCATGTTGGACCTCTATTCTATATACAAGACTCAAGGTACATTGGAAAATCTGAACATCTATATGGTAGGTGATTTGAAATATGGACGTACTGTACACTCGCTTCTCATGGCGATGCGCCATTTCAACCCAACTTTCCACTTCATCGCTCCTGAAGAACTGAAGATGCCGGAAGAATATAAACTTTATTGCCGCCAGCATGGCATCAAGTATGTAGAGCATACAGAATTCGATGAGAATGTCATTGCCGAAGCCGATATTCTTTACATGACTCGTGTACAACGCGAACGTTTCACCGACCTCATGGAATACGAACGCGTGAAAGATATATATATATTAAGGAATGAAATGCTGAAGAATACTCGTGAAAATCTCCGTATTCTCCATCCGCTTCCACGTGTAAACGAAATTGCTTACGATGTGGACGAAAACCCGAAAGCCTATTATTTCCAACAGGCTCAAAACGGACTTTATGCACGCCAAGCCATCCTTTGCGATGTATTGGGCATCACCTTAGAAGATGTTATTGAAGACGGCAAGAAGTATTAAAAAGAAAGAACAATGAAAAAAGAAGAATTACAAGTAGCCGCTTTACAAAACGGTACTGTTATCGACCATATACCTACAGACAAACTGTTTACTATCGTTAGTTTGCTGGGTTTGAAGAATTCGGATTTGAACATCACTATTGGCAATAACTTACCTAGCAAGAAATTGGGCAAGAAAGGTATTATCAAGGTTGCCGACCGCTTTTTCAGCGATGAAGAAATTAGCCGCCTTTCTGTAGTTGCTCCCAATGTCCAGTTGAATATCATCCGCGATTATGAAGTAGTGGAAAAGAAGCAGGTTATTATGCCTGATGTAGTGAAAGGTATCGTAAAATGCGGTAATCCAAAATGTATTACCAATAACGAGCCTATGATGACTATTTTCCATGTTATTTGCAAAGAAAGCGGTGTATTGAAATGCCATTATTGCGAAAAGGAACAGAACAAGGAATCCGTTAAGTTGCTATGAAACAGGACTGGAAACCAGGTACCATGATTTATCCGCTCCCTGCCGTACTGGTAAGTTGTGGATCTTCTCCGGAAGAATACAACCTTATCACCGTGGCATGGACAGGAACCCTTTGCACCAATCCGCCGATGTGCTACATCTCTGTACGTCCAGAACGTCATTCGTATGACATCATCAAGCGCAACATGGAGTTTGTCATTAACCTCACCACAGAGGAAATGGCCTATGCTACCGACTGGTGTGGCGTGCGTTCCGGTAAGGACTACAACAAGTTCGAGGAAATGCATCTCACTCCAGGCAAAGCCAAGGCAGTAAGCGCTCCTATCGTCGAAGAGTCTCCGCTCTGCATCGAATGTCGCGTCAAGGAAATCGTTTCCCTCGGTTCGCACGATATGTTCATAGCCGATGTACTGAATGTCAAAGCAGACGAGAAATACATGAATCCGGAAACCGGCAAGTTCGAACTCTCAGATGCCGACCCATTGGTATACCTGCATGGAGGCTATTATGGATTGGGCAAAAAAATAGGTAAATTCGGTTGGTCCGTAGAAAAGAAAAAGAAATAATACTTACCCTAAATAAATCAAAGATTATGAAAAGAGACGATTTGATTTTTGACATCATTGAGAAAGAACATCAACGCCAGTTGAAAGGCATTGAATTGATTGCTTCCGAAAATTTTGTAAGTGACCAAGTTATGCAAGCCATGGGTTCTTGCTTAACCAATAAATATGCAGAAGGCTACCCAGGCAAACGTTATTATGGTGGTTGCGAGGTAGTAGACCAAAGCGAACGTATCGCTATCGAACGCTTGAAAGAAATCTTCGGTGCTGAATGGGCAAACGTTCAGCCTCACTCTGGTGCACAAGCTAACGCAGCCGTATTCTTGGCAGTATTGAATCCAGGCGATAAGTTTATGGGCTTGAATTTGGCTCATGGTGGTCACCTTTCACACGGTTCATTGGTTAACACATCCGGTATCATCTATACTCCATGCGAATATAATTTGAACGCTGAAACTGGTCGTGTAGACTACGACCAAATGGAAGAAGTTGCACTTCGTGAAAAGCCAAAGATGATTATCGGTGGTGGTTCTGCTTATTCTCGTGAATGGGATTACAAGCGTATGCGTGAAATTGCCGATAAGATTGGTGCTATCTTCATGGTGGACATGGCTCACCCAGCAGGTTTGATTGCTGCCGGCATGTTGGACAATCCGGTGAAGTATGCTCACATCGTGACTTCTACTACTCACAAGACTCTCCGCGGTCCTCGTGGTGGTGTCATCATGATGGGCAAGGACTTCCCTAACCCATGGGGCAAGAAGACTCCAAAGGGCGAAATCAAGATGATGTCGCAGTTATTGGATTCTGCCGTATTCCCAGGTATCCAAGGTGGTCCATTGGAACACGTCATTGCTGCTAAGGCTGTAGCATTCGGTGAAATCCTTCAACCGGAATTCAAGGAATATGC
>JBGVGD010000067.1:0-69254 GCA_045121515.1 Phocaeicola sp.
CACTGTTACGTTGCAATTCCTGCAACTTCAAAAAATCATCTTTTGTCATAAATAAAACAATTGTAGTTATGAGCACTATTGCAAATGCAAAGGTCGCACATAACTACAATCGCTACAATGGGTATTTCTTCGGATGCTTACCTTGATGCTGGAAGTGTATGTTAAAAACGGAAATTCCTAGTAAAGAAACAAAAAAGTAGGAGGAACCACTTTTGTTTTCCTCCTACTCTATGATTATATCAACAGAACGTCAATTATTCAGCAGTACCTGACAAAGACAAACCTGTATGTTGTTCATATTCAGCATCTGTTGCGCAGTCCCACCATACTGGGCAAGAATAAATTTGGTCAACATTTGCCTTTTCAGCATCATTAGCACTATCCCAGAAACCATAATACTTATTAGACAACTTCAATTTAGCCAAGTTATAGTTACTTTCATGGCTAGAGTGCATCCAACGACGGAACCAATAAGTAACATCACTTGGAGAAGAACCAGTCATCTTACTAGTTGCTGTAAATTCAGACGGACGATTGAAATCTGGATATACATTACCGAAGCTACCAACATTACCTGCACTATAGTTGAAACGACGCATATCACTCCAAATTTCAAGATTGAATGGCATAGCAATAGTCTTCTGCTTCATAATTTCAGCCATAGTCAATTCTGCACCGCTCTGAGCAATCTTATCACTTGCCAAGAATTCAGCGATTTCGTTTTCATCCATTGGAAGCATATCAGGATTTTCCTTGATAACGCGACTTACAGATGTACCTGCTGCTGCCCACTTGTTCAACTTAGTCTGCATGCGTTCGATATTAGCACGAATACCATTCATGTAAGCAGTGTGTGCACCTGCCGCATCACCTTGACGGAACAAAACTTCTGCCTTGATGAAACACATTTCTGCATAAGTCAAGAAGTCAACGTCAGCGTTTGGACGACCATAGAATGTACCTGTACCCATTACATAGTCATAACCAGTTGCTGCATAGTCGAACATATCATATTCAGCACGACCTCTAAGGTTACCACTCAAGTCACCGGCACGCATATTTACGTAAGCAGTGTCACCTGCATGGTTAAAGTCAGTTGTATTACAATAAATTTGACCCTTAGCATAAGTTACCTTTACTTTTTCACCGTTTTCTTCAACCGCATGGTTAGTAGCCTTAGCATTTGCTATGAATTCAGCACGCTTGGTAGCATCCTTAATTTCATATTCCAAAGTCTTCGAACCAGTTGTTGCATAAGTTACATTGATAATTGCACCTTTCAATCGGATGTTATTTTGACTCAACATATCTACACCTACGTCACGAGTCCATTTGTAAGAAGCGATATTACCCTCATCGTCCAATTGAACATGAGTCATCACTGCAGGTACCAACTTAGACTGACGTGGGTCACCTTCCAACATATCCACGAAACGCTTAGTCAAACGTTGTGAAGAACCATAGCTCAAACAGTTATGAATATGGCTGTGCTGATAAGGGTCACCAACAGTAAAGTTAGTTTCACTACCTTCTACATTGAAAGTAACTCTTGTCACATTATCTTCATTAGATTGAAGAGCCTTGTTCAAGCAATCCAAAATACCCTGTGGATTAAATTCAGCCTTCTTAGAAAGCTTCAACATGTAGCGGGCCTTCAAGCCGTAAACCATCTTCACCCATTTACTTTCGTCACCGTTCAACCATACATCACCTTCAATCAATGGCACATTCAAGTTATCCATAGCGAAGTATTCCAACGCTTTGTCCAAATCGGCCATAATACAATTGTAAAGTTCCTTACCGTTGTCATAATCAGGGTCATACTTACCAGTAAATGCTTGATGATAAGGAATTTCACCAAACAAATCGAGCATCATCATGAAACCCATAGCTTTGATAGTATAAGCAGCACCGACATAGTGATTTGCACCGACTGCTTCTGCAGCAGTAATCAACGGATCAATATTTACAGCTGCACCGATATACCAGTTTTGGTAAGGAGTAGTAGCCGAACTTTGCAATGGATCCCACTTAGCCAATGCACCATTGGCACTAGTAGTAGATGTCTGAGTCAAAACACCTGTAATTTGTGAAGAACGCATACTTGCAGAACTCCATGCATATTCAAAGAAGTTCTGAATCCAAGTCAAACGAACTTCTGGAGTCGCTGTTTCTGCTGTCGGGTTATCCGGGTCAGTATTTACGTCCAGATAATCGTCGCATGCTGTCATGCCTAAAGCAAACAAGCCGCCCAACAAAATATATTTCAGTTTTTTCATAATATATATTCTTTAATGTGATTAGAATGTTAAGTTAACACCGAATGAGAAGCTTGATGTAGTTGGTACACCACAATAGTCAAGACCTACAGAACCAGAACCACCTGTACCTGAACCTGCTGCACAAACTTCTGGGTCCATACCCTTATAATTAGTCAAAGTGAAGAGGTTAGTACCTGTAACTGTTGCTGTCAAACCCTTGATGAACTTCTGCTTCTTCAAATGGCTTGTAAAGTCATATGACAAAGATACAGAACGAAGCTTCAACCAGTTAGTATTTGTGATGAAGTTGTCAGAATTGTTGCAATAGCTGCTCCAATATTGCTGAATCATATATTCACCAGAACGTACTGTACCGTTAGGCAATGTATAAGTCTTGCCTGCTTCGTAAGTAATAGAGTTACCAGCCGGTGCTGTACCGTCGCTGTAAACCACATTATTCAAAGTTACAGATTCGCGGTTTTCAGTCATCTTGTGGAGACCCTTGCTTACCAAGTAATAGCTTGTACCGTCATAGATGTCACCACCCAAACGGAAGTCAAGCAAGAACGAAAGTGAGAAGTTCTTATAAGAGAAGGTATTGTTCCAACCACCAATCAAGTCCGGTTCACGATTACCGATAACGTCAGTACTTGCATTAGCATCGTCATAAACACCTGTAGCTACGTCAACGATATACATACCATTGTCATCCTTCAACCAGTGGTTACCTGTCAAACCAAGGAAGTCACCACCATTAGGAATAGCACCAGCCTTTACTGTACCAATCTGAGAGTCTGTCGGATAGAAAATACCTACACCATCGATGAAGTCACCCAACTTACCATTGTTGAATGAGAAGTTCAATGTAGATTCCCAAGTGAAGTTCTTAGTATCGAATGGCTTACCAGAAAGCATGAATTCCATACCTTCATTGATAACCGAACCACCGTTCAAAGTCAAGAAAATGTAACCTGTAGATTGTGCCAAACGTGGAGAACACAACTGGTTCTTAGTTTCTGTCTTATAATAAGTATAGTCGAATGTCAAACGACCGTTGAAGAATCTCAATTCAGCACCGAGTTCATAAGAATGTTGGATTTCCGGCTTCAAAGTCAAGCTACCACCTGTCCAGTTGTTACCAATACCAAGCTTATCGTTATGTACAGTTGCTACAGCCCACAAATAACTGTTAGTTACATATGGATCGGCATCCTTACCTACCTTTGCCCAAGAACCACGAAGCTTACCGAAAGAAAGGAAGTTATTTTCAGGAAGCAATTCTGTAAATACGAATGAACCACTTACAGACGGATAGAAGTAAGAACGGTTTTCCTTAGGAAGAGTAGAAGACCAGTCATTACGTCCGGTTACTGTCAAATAAGCGATGTTCTTATAAGCAGCACGGAATTCACCATATGCACCTACCATACGTTTCTTGCTAGTACCATCCTTAAAGAACTGGTTTGCAGAAGCAATATTATTGAAACTGATTGTGCCAGGAACAACGAACTGATAACCCCAATGATTCTGATTTGTACGCTTAGTAGCTTCTGTTGTAGTACCTACCAAGAAGTTCAAATCGAAATCACCGAATTTCTTGTTCATGTTACTCATCACATTAGTAGTGATGTACTGGTAGTTAGACATACTCTTTGCCAAGTAACCTTGCTGGTATCTTTCATCTACAGCACCACCAGGAGCACGATAAGTATAAGCAGAAGTTTGGTAACGGTCGATACCTACGCGAGCTGTAACATCCCACCAATCAGTAAGTTTGAAGCTAGCATTGATAGCTCCAGTGAAACGTTCTGTTTCATCTTCCATCTTATTCTTATTCAAAATCCAGTATGGATTTTCTGTATCGCTAACCAAATCTTGCAAACCTTCGAACATACGGTACTTAGTTCCGTCTTCGTTCAAGTAGTGAGTTACATCATCAGACAACGGCCATCCATAAAGAGCTGTCATGGCACCGTTACCACCCTGACCATACAAACCACCAGATGTCAAAGTCTTGTCTGTGTGAGCCTTAGAATAAGATACGTTAGCACCCACTGTCAAGTTACCATACTTCTGTTCACCATTGAAACGGAAAGTTGTCTTTTCATAACCAGTAGTAGGAACCAAACCATCTTGATTATAATGAGAACCTGAAAGATAGAATGAACCATTCTTATGTCCACCAGAAATGCTCACGCTATTGTCATATACATTACTATTCTGGAAGAAACCACCTACATTGTCGTAAATTTGCTTAAGAGTTCCGCTTTCTGAGAATTTCTGTCCCCAAGAACTCATTGAGTAATCACTGAATGTACCTTCTTCATTATAGTAACCACGACCATAAGTAGTTTGATATTCCGGAGTCTTAGAGGCCCATGAAGTACTGAACTTACTGCTGAAGTTTACACGTACTGAACCTTCTGCACCCTTCTTAGTTGTAATGATTACTACACCATCGGCAGCACGTGAGCCGTAAAGAGCTGCTGCTGCTGCACCCTTCAATACAGACATCGTTTCAATATCTTCAGGGTTGATGTCCATTACACGGTTAGAGAAAGTGGTGTTGTTCTTTGTTACACCGTCAGTACCTGAATTACCGGTATTAGGAGTAGAGTTATCGTAAATAATACCGTCCACAACGAACAATGGTTGGTTATCACGACTTTCTGAAGCAGAGTTACCACCACGGATAGTGATAGATGCACCAGCACCAGCAGCACCAGAAGACTGTGTAATGTTCACGCCCGGAACCTTACCTGCCAACGAGTTCACCACGTTGGTATTCTTATTCTTCATCAATTCTTCTGAACCAAGATCGGATACAGAATAACCAAGAGCCTTTCTTTCCTTCTTGATACCCATCGCAGTTACAACCACTTCGTCCAATGTTTCTGCATCTTCCTGCAAAGTAACGCTGTAATTGTTGCCAGCACCAACTTTAATCAAGAATGTTTCATAACCGATGTAAGAAATTTCGAGAATGTTACCTACTTCAGCATTAATTTGGAAATTACCATCGAGATCGGTTACTGTACCATTAGTAGTACCTTTCACCAATACAGCAGCACCGATAACCGGTTCACCTGTTGCTGTCATTACTTTACCTGTCACTTTCTTTGCTTGCTGAACAGCTTTCGCTGCATGAATGCCTTCATTATCAGCAAATGCTGATTGCGGTGAAGCCATTCCTAGCATTGCAAGCAATACAAATGAATAGTAATAATTTTTTTTCATAAGATTGTTGTTTATTATTAGAATTAAGGGTTTCTTTATAATTGATTTTCTTTTTTATCAAAATAATGTAGAAGAATGGTTAAAACCATCCTTATTTTGTGTTTTCCTTTCCCATAGGCAGTTTGTTTTTCATGTATTCTATATAAAAATGTGTGTTTTAACCAAAAACATCCCAAAAGTGCATTCTTTTTGGGATTTCATAACAAATAAACAACGTTTTTCACAAATGACAAAGGAAATTGGAAAAAAAAATTTCGACTATTCAGGAATATATACATTCTTTAGCATATTTCATGAAATAACCAGATCATACGCTTAATACACATGAATACTCCCCTCACGTGCAGAAGGCAAAAAATTAATCCCCCACCAGCACATCTGCAATAGAATAAAAGAAAATATCAGCCAAGAAAACAAGAAGTCCTGATTTTTGCAGGAAGGACGTAAATGTAAATAAAGCAAATAACTGAGCCATGTAGCAAAAGCCCAAGTTTCTTTCGGATCCCAACTCCAATAATCACCCCACGCTTCTTTCGCCCACAAGGCTCCCATGGTCATCCCCAAAGTAAGGAAAGCCCAACCTACTCGCACCAAATTATCGCAAACAACCATCTCTTTGGCTGATGCTTCTTCGGGCGATTTACGAAACCATAAATAAATAGAAAATAAGGTAACTGCTCCCATCATGGCATACGAAAACATATAGACGATAACATGAGGTACAAACCATACACTTTGAAGTGCAGGCATCAAAGTCTTACTATGAATTTCCGGTTTCAGCACGTTGATAAATACAAAGACTAACGACATCAATGTACTGAAACTCAACACCCATTTGTATTTACATTTCACATAAAGTATCAAGCCTATAATAGATAGAAAGAAAGAGTACCAAAGCCGAGTTTCCCCCATTGTCCTCATAGGAGGACGTTCCAAACTTATCCATAGGCCAACAATAAAAAGCAAGAATACAAGAGACCCCAATCCAGTAAATCCTATGGCAACCTTCCGATTATCACGAAAAGCCATATAGGCTCCTGTTACCCAACAGATACCCGAAACAAGCGCATACATTCCTAGAGAATCCCAACTCATTCTTTAACCTCCTTCCTCTTTTTTGCTCCCATGATAAACATCAGCACACTAGACAGCAATATAGTCCACATGGCTATATGAATAGCTATATAACCTCCATCTTTTACACATTCCAAGATACTGATCGTGCTAAATTTACCAAGAGAAGAATCATAACCCGATTGATAGATTTTCCATGAGCCGACACTTGCCGGTTTATTCACTGCAATATCAAAAGAATGTTTCTCCTCTCCTTCCCAAATTTCTACTTCGGAAAGATATTTCTTCACCTCTCTACGCGGCATGACTACTTCACTTCCATCTGGCAACAAATGGACGGCAGGTGGATATTCTTCCAATGAAAAATCTTTCAGTAAAATAGTAAAAGGTAATTCCACTCGCATACCCTTATCAGTCAACCCCATACTGACTGGATGACCTTCGATAGCAGTCACCTGAATACGTACTTTCTCTCCACTTCCAAACGCCGAAGCAACCAGAATAACAAAGAATGCGACATGCATCAGTATGGTAGGTATCGAACGCCTTCTCCAGCAATGCACATCTTCGATAGCCTTCAAGCCCAACACCGTCATGAAATGGAAAAGAAAGAGGACGAAAATCCAAGATGAAGACATCTGATTGAAGCCTAACAAGTCTATCAAGCCTCCGATAGAAGCATCTTGAGGTATGAGTCCAAAAAGCAAGGTCAGGACTAACATGGATGCCAAGGAGGTAATGTATGACGCTCTATCATACATACGTCTGACAAACGTCAGTTTCCCCTGATAAGCATATAATATAATAAGGATATACAAATAATTGACAGCGGCCACCAATCCCCAAGGATAAGACAGAAAAGAGGCATCTACACTACCTATACATAATTGTAACGCCGTGCCTGCTAGAAACAGCAAGGCACAGCGTCCAATCAATTGTTTATATCTTTGAGAAAGCATCATCTTATGCTTGCTCCCATTGAGCACGGAGCAATTCCACCGCAGCCTTTACGGTTTGGTTTCTATCACCCTTTGTTCCACATTCGAAACTTACATAATATGGATATTCCAATTGCTTCAATGCACGGAAACCTTCAACATAATTATCCAATTCACCGTCTTCACCCGGCATGATACGACGACCACGGCTAGCGACATGAACATGTTGCAAGTACTCCTTACCGGCCGAAAGGAAAGCAGCATAATCGGAAGTATCTTCCTGCATATGCCAGAAGTCACCCATACACTTTACACCGGCACTCTTCGAATCACGGCAGATAGCAGCCGCATCCGATACAAGACGGAGGTAGAATGCTTCTTTACGATTCAAAGGCTCAAGGATGACAGTAGTATTATGTTTCAATGCATATTCACCCAACTCATGCATCTGTTCGCACAAAAACTCACGAGTTTCCAATGTATGTGGCATACATGGGCTTTGCCAATTAAAAGCCGGAACCATGATGACACCTGTAGAACCCAATTCACCGGCTGCAGCTATGATGTCACGCATAGTCGAATCAAATTCAGCCTTTACTTTCGGATCTTCAGCCAAGATAAATCCGCCAAAACCGGCACAAATGGCCGAAACCTTGATATTTCTACCCGAAAGGGCTTGCTGGAACTCATTCACTCTACCTGCCAAGTTTCGTCCACCCGGCTCAAAGCCTACAATACCGAGGCTTTCCATATAGTCCAATTTCTCATTCAGACTTTCGCCCGGTGCAGTACCTTCCTGGAAAGACAAACGAAGTTCGGTGGCAGGAACCACGACCTTCTTTTCCGCTGATGCGCAAGAAGTGAGTAAAGAAGTGCCAGATGCAGCCAGCGCTAATGAAGCTGTACCTAAAACAGAACTAGATATAAATCTTCTTCTATCCATAAAAATCATATTATAAAAATAAATGTCATTCAGAGCGAAAAATCTCGATACCATCCACTTTATGCCTTCGAGATTCTTCCTCCCTTCGGTCGTCTGAATGACAACTGTATTTTACTTCTGTTCCTTTCCTGGAACTTCAACTACATGCTTAGACATATCCATAGCACCCAATTCGAGTGTTTCCGGCATATAGTCCAATTCCATCTGACTGATTTCATCCCATGTAATAGTACTTCCCTTGTAAGCCGACTCACGACCCATGACACCTACCAAACTTGAGATAGCACATTCAGTCGCTTCATCGTGCATGGTACCCTTACGGATATGGTTCACCCAATCCACATGTTCAAGCACATACGGGTTATGCTGCTTGAATTCAGCCTCAGCAGCGGCCTTGTCATACTTCCAAATCACATTACCCTTCAAGTCCTTGATTTCATGGTTCATGCTATTCCAAGAGCCCTTAGTACCCTGAATAACTTCACCGATCAAGTTACTACAACCGTCCAATTGGCGGCACATACTATGAAGATGTACACCGTTTTCCATTTCGAAATCGACGCTGAAGTTATCATATTGGTCACCGGTGATACGGCGCTGACGGCTACCGAAGCCGGTTGCCTTTGCCACTTTATAACCAGACATCCACAAGAACACGTCGATGTTATGTACATGCTGTTCTACAATATGGTCACCCGAGAGCCACTTCCAGTTCACCCAGTCACGAATCATCCATTCCATATCGCTCCAACCCTTTTCACGGCTTCTGTACCACAACATGTTCTGATTCCAATACACGTTACCACCTGTAATTTCACCAATCATACCTGCCTGAATTTGCTTGTTGGCTTCTACATAAGGGCGTTCATGATGACGCTGAGTACCTGTAATGACACTCAAGTTCTTGGCTTGTGCCTGCTTGGCTGCAGCCATGATCGTACGATAACCCTTTGAATCTACCGCAATCGGTTTTTCCAAGAATGAGTGCTTACCCTTCTGAGTAGCATACTGGAAATGAATCGGACGGAATACCGGAGGAGTAGTCAAAATGACCATATCTACACCCGAATCAATCACTTGCTTATAAGCATCGAAACCAATGAAGCAATTTTCTGCCGGTACTTCCTGATTATATTTTTCCTTCAAATTGTTGCGCACACCTTCCAAACGGTCTGCAAACACATCGCCCAAAGCATGCACCTTGATGCCATTGGCTGCGTCTAACAAGTTGGCAATCGCACCATTACCGCGTCCACCGCAACCAATCAAACCGACTTTCAACTCCTTACCATCGATAGCCTTATCCGGCAATTCTGGTACATAAAATTCACCCGGTTGCTTCAACGGAGTCATCTTATTGCCATCGCTACACGCAGATATAAGTGCAGAGGCTCCTACCAATCCACCTACACCGATTACAGACGAAGCCTTTAAAAAACTTCTTCTATTCATTTTGTCCTCACTCATAGTATCTATTTTAAGGTTATTATTTCATTTCTTCTGGAACTTCACAAACCACACGGAAACCGATGCTCTTGATATCTGAATACCACCAGATACTCTTCGGGTTCTGAGGGTCTGTACGCAACCAGTCATCATGACGGGTATAACTTCTAGCCGCACTTCTCAATTCGGCAGCATCGCTTGCGTAAGTACCACCACGAACTACGTATTCCGAACCATTTTCTGGTCCTTTCGGGTCCTTGATACCGTCAGCCAATTGACTATAGGCATCTTCGGCATACCAATCCGAGCAATATTCCATTACATTACCCAACATATTCTTGAGACCAAACGGATTGGCAAGTACTTTACTTGGCTCTTGTGAACGGTTCTTACTATTGTTTACATAAATGACGTAACGATTGATTTGGGTAGTATCGGCACCAAAAATACCATTCCAAAAACCTTCGTTGGTATAATCACTCGGACTACCTTCGAAGAAGTAAGGAGTCGATGTACCCCCACGAGCAGCGTATTCCCATTCGGCTTCGGTCGGCAATCGATATTTCTTGCCTGTCTTGAGGGAAAGCCATTGACAGAAAGTTTCAGCCGAATAGTGTGTCATAGTAATAGCCGGACGTTCGCCCATACCCCAACCTTGATCCGGGAAGCCGAACGGAGGAGTAGGACCACTCACGGCATCCACGTCTTCACGCGTATTGTTTGCATAGATAAGGGCTGGAGGTGTACGTCCTTCAGATATGGTTTCGCCATAGAACGCCCAGAACTGATCCCATGTAATTTCCATTTCGCCCATAAAGAACGATGAAACTTCCACTTGTCGTTGTGGAGCCTCATCGGCTTGGTGGAAAGGTTCTGATTCTGGAGAGCCCATCTTAAATGTACCACCCGGAATGGCTATCATGCTGATAGAAGCCGAAGTACCCGGAATGGTTTCGATATAATTTTCGAAAGAGGTTATCGGAGTAGCCGATGCATAAATTTCACCACTTACTTTCGGTGCTTCCTTCAAAGCCGAGTGCTGGTAGTTCGGATTATAGTGACCGGCATCCAAATGACAACTGATACATTGGAGGTCTAACTTTTCTTTGTTATCATCGTAATAGAGGTGGGCTGTAATCCCTTCATCCGTAATACCTTCCGGATAAATATTGACATGGCAAGCCTCGCAAGATTCATTATACACAATCTTTTGGGCATATTCCAGTTCGCCCTTGCTATCCCAATCAATATCTTCTTTATTCTTGGTCAGATAAGACCAGACATCTTTCATTCCGGTCTTCATTTTTGCTGTCGTATGCTCCAAGGTACCCTTTGGCGGAAGGTGACAAGCCGCACAATCAGTCTTCGTACCGCTCTTGCTGTTATAGTGTACGGATTGCTTCCAAGCCATGTCAGAATCCGTGTGATAATGACAAGACATACACGAATCATTCAAGAAACTTTTTTCCCAGAACCAATTGAATGTAACCAACAAAGAGAATCCAAGTACAATGACCGTCAATCCTCCTAGAAAATATTTTTTACCTTTTCCTTTTTTAGACATAACCCTCTATTTAGGTATTACGGACAAAAATATAGAAATAAAGCAGAAACAGAAAGTTATTTTTAAAATAATAAATGGTTTTTCCCATTTCTGGTCCTTTTCTTTATCGAAGTCTCAAAATAGTTCCTACTTCTGGTGCAGGATCATCCGCATCCATTTTATTCATCTTATAAAGATTTTTCAACCGGATGCCATATTTTTGAGAAACACTGTACATGGACTCACCTGCACGAAGAACATGAACGATATGTTCCTTATCCGCTTTCTTATTCTTCTTTTCAAGATAAAGGATATCGCCCACTTGCAAAGCATAACCCTTATACAAATCGTTGTATTTACGAAGTTTCTTTTGGCTGATATCAAACTCTTTGGAAATGGATTTCCAACTATCCCCTGCCCGCACTACAATATATAGCAAGTCATTCGCGATATAAGTTTGATGCGGATTCGGATTCTTCTTTATCCATTTCAAATAGTTCTTCTCGTCATACTTATGAAGTTCATACAATTCGATGATACCAATCAATTGGTCGGCATAACGGGGATTAGTAGCATAACCGGCTTTCTTCAATCCTCTTGCCCAACCTTTATAATCGGTTATTTTCAATTTAAAAAGAGAAGCATAGCGAGAACGTCCTGCCAAGAACTTGGAATGGTCTTCATAAGAGTCTTTGGGGTGCTTATAGGCACGGAAGCACTCTCCCCGAGCATCATCATCGTGACTGACAGTCTTGCCTATCCAATCACTACCACATTTGATTCCGAAATGATTGTTCGATTTTCGGGCAAGGGTACTTTGTCCAGCGCCGGATTCCAACAACCCTTGCGCCAACGTAATACTAGCCGGAATGTGGTATTTTTTCATTTCCTCTACTGCCAGTTCACGGTATTTCTTGATGTAATCTTCGTATTGCTTGTTGCGGGTTTGTGCCTGAAGGGTCAAGCAACTTATGATAAGAATCAGGAAAAGTTTCAGTTTTTTCATGGTATGTTTTACTATTTCTGCAAACATACAACATTATTCTGTAAAGTAAAAGAAAATGGGCAAGGATATTCTCCCTGCCCATTTTCTTTTATTTCTTATAATCCGGTTTCTTCATGCCCGCACGACGATTCATTTCCTTATGGAACTTTCCTTGATTCATCATACCTTGATTATATACCTTTTCCACCTGCTTTGGAGACAAGAACTTACGGAATTCATCGTAATATTTTTCACGGATATCCAGCATCTTGCGACTTTGTTTGAATCGGTCACGCATCATCTTGTCCACTTGCTCGTCAGTAGGCATCGGGAATGGCTTTCCTTCTTCCGGTTTCACTTCTGGTCTCTTCGGCATATACTCTTTACGCAAGTCATTCATTTCCTGCATGTACTTCTTGTACACATCTTTAAATTTTGCAGCGGTCTTGTCATCCAAGCCCAAATCGCCAATAATCTTGTCGGCTTGCATATCGGTCATCTGTTCGATGGTCATACGCTTGCGAGGTTGTCTCTTACCATTTTCATGATGTTGTGCGCTCATCACCTGTGTTCCCATGAAACATGCCACGAGAAGCACGAAAAAATACTTAGTCTTCATCTTCATTCAAGTTTTCTGTTGTTAATTCATAAAATATATCATTCTCCGAGAATTCCACCCATTCTTCCAATTCCTCGTCCGAGAGGTCTTGTAGATAGATATCCATTTCGTCGGCATCATGCGCCATTTGAGCCACCCATTCGTTAGTGTACTCTGGATACACCACTTCCGTTGGAGCAGACGGGAAGAACACAAACCCACACACCATAGCAGCAATGGCCAAGGCAACCGACACTCCCCATTTCAAGCGGTAGAGTTTCTTCTTTCTCTTTTCTTCCGCCACACGCTTCATCGTCTCCGCTTGCATCCGTTCGAGGAAGCCATCGGGCGTTCGGAAAGGAGTCCGTTTCCCAATCGAATTAAAATCAAATTCCTTTTCCATAGTGGTATTTAATTATTTGTCATATACTCTTTTATTTTCTCTTTGGCGAAATAGTAATTGGCCTTCAATGTCTCGACCTTCGTATCGGTTATCCGACTGATTTCCTCATACTTCAGTTCATCGTAATAACGGAGGTTGAAAACGATTCTCTGCTTCTCCGGTAATGTTAAAATTGCCTTCTGGAATTTTACTTCCATCGCATTATCGTAGTCTACATATTCCGAAGCCATCAACTTGTTCATCAAGTCTGCCTGAACCTCTTCGGTCGATATCGTCTGTTCTTTCCGACGATTCAGGAAACGGATGCATTCGTTGGTGGTGATCCGATAAACCCAAGTTGACAAGGAACTCTCTGCACGGAAATCATCCAAATGCCGAAATATTTTGATGAAGGTTTCTTGCAATACGTCTTCCGCATCTTCGTGCGAAACCACCATACGACGGATGTGCCAATACATGGGGCTTTGGAATTTCTCCACCAGCCACCGGAATCCTAACTCCGGGTCCGTCATACAAGTTTCGCGTATTTTATCTTCATTCATCATCGTTTGTTTCTGGTCTTTGTCTCTTAGAACTATTCAAAATCCAAAAGTAAAAAGAAAAGTTCGAGTTTTTACATTTATTTGCAAAAAGATAAAAATAGATTTTATCTATCAACCCATTTGTATTTTATACAAGCATCGTATCAACTATTCCAAAATAATGCGCTACATTTGTCATATGAAAGAAAAACGTATCGAAATCAGTTACAAGGTTTGTGCTATCAACGAACTCGATGCACAAGAAAAAAGCCTCATGGAAGCAGCCTTAGAGGCTACTCGACGTAGTTATGCACCTTACTCCCATTTTCATGTAGGAGCAGCAGTTCTATTGGAGAACGATGTAATTGTGACTGGAAGCAATCAGGAAAATGTAGCCTACCCTTCCGGTCTATGTGCAGAACGGACGGCTCTTTTTTATGCCAATTCACAATATCCGGACATGAAGGTAAGGGCATTGGCTATTGCTGCACGAAGCGAAGAGGAAGGTATAGTCCGTACCCCTATCTCCCCCTGTGGTGCTTGCCGACAAGTCATGCTGGAAACTGAAAAACGATCCGGTAAACCGATGAAAATCCTTCTTTGTAGCTCCGAAGAAGTATACATTGTGGAAGGTGTAACCCAGTTATTACCCTTTGCGTTTTCCGAAATTTCTTAATATTTTTTGCAACATAACAGAAAACTATAAACTTTATGATTTCAAACGTAACAGAAACAATTAAATATATTGGTGTAGACGATACTACTATCGATCTATTTGAAAGCCAATACATCGTCCCTAATGGCATCTCCTACAATTCTTATCTTATTATGGATGAGAAAATTGCTATCATGGACACCGTAGACCTCCGCAAGGGAGAAGAATGGTTCGCCAACTTGGAAGAGGCACTCGAAGGACGTACGCCTGACTATCTCGTGGTGCAACACATGGAACCTGACCATGCCGGAAACATCGCCAATCTTTTGGCCAAGTATCCAACAATCAAGATTGTAGCATCGGCCAAGGCTATCCAAATGATGCCTCAGTTCTTTGAAGACACTTGCTTCGAAGGCAAAACCATTACCGTAAAGGAAGGCGAAACCTTGAATTTGGGTACACACACCTTGCAGTTCTTCATGGCACCAATGGTACACTGGCCGGAAGTAATGGTTACATACGACCAAGCCGACAAGGTACTCTTTACCGCCGACGGATTCGGTAAGTTCGGTGCTTTGGCTCACGAAGAAGACTGGGCTTGCGAGGCTCGTCGCTATTACTTCAATATCTGTGGCAAGTATGGTGCTCAAGTACAGGCACTTCTGAAGAAAGCAGCCACTCTCGACATTGCATGCATTTGTCCGCTTCATGGCCCTATCTTGAAGGAAAACTTGGGTTATTACATTGGTTTGTATGATACTTGGAGCAAGTACGAAGTAGAAACTGAAGGTATTTTCATTGCCTACGCTTCTATCCATGGTGGCACCAAGAAGGTGGCCGAGAAGTTGGCCGAAATCCTTCGCGAAAAGGGTGCTCCGAAGGTCTCTATCGCCGATTTGTGTCGTGACGATATGGCAGAAGCCGTAGAAGATGCATTCCGTATGAGCAAACTTGTGGTAGCAGCAGCATCGTATGACGCAGATGTATTCCCTCCAATGCACGACTTCCTCCACCATTTGAAGTTGAAGGCATACCAGAAGCGTCGTGTAGGTATCATCGAAAATGGTTCTTGGGCTCCTTGCGCCGGACGTGTAATGAAGGGTATGCTCGAAACCATGAAGGAAATAGAAATCGTAGAGCCAATGGTAACTATCCGTTCGGCCATGAAGCAAGGCGACATTCCTGCTTTGGAAGCACTTGCTGATGCGATGTTGGCATAAATATCATCCCTCAATGTCATTCAGAGCGAAGCGAAGAATCTCGGAAACATCCACGTTGACGTATTCGAGATTCTTCGCTTCACTACGTTCCGCTCTGAATGACATTCAGGAATCACTCATACTTCCCATAATGCTTAAAGAACTGCGTACGTTCGAAAGCCGCACCCCCACCCGTCTTTCCGGCATTCATCATGCCTCTGAAATCGGATACTTGCTGATAGTTATTAGCCTTCATCCATTCTTCCAAGGTTTGGAGCATTTCAGGAATAGCCTCTGTACCTTTCTTATATAGCACTGAACATACTTCTACCGCCGATGCACCTACCAAAAGAGCTTTGATCATCGCTTCCCCATTCGAGACACCACCCGATGCCGCATACGATAATTTAGGAACTCTATCGGATGCCAAACCTATCCAACGGAGAGACTCATACAAATCAGTTGAACTTCCCAACACCCCGCCACGACCATACGAGAGGGTCCTCAAGTTAATATCCGGAGTAACCATGCGATTGAAAAGCACTACACCCGATGCACCATTAGCATACAACTGATGTATCAATGGAAGAGGATTAGTCAGGTTCTTGCCCAATTTCACAATGACAGGGATTTTCACTTGCTGCTTGATTTTCTTCACGATTTCGATATGTTCACGTTCGAATGCACCATATTCATAATTCACATCGGCAATGATTGACATGATATTCAATTCAATGGCATCGGCTCCAGCCTTTTCCATTTGAGTGGCAAATTCCGTCCATTCAGCCAAACGGAAACAATTGATGCTAGCAATAACTGGAATGGAACATACTGCCTTGGTTTCCTTAATTAAGTTAAGATATTCTTCTAGACGATGTGCCCGTTGATAGGCTTGCAAATAATCCAATTCTTCTGCATGAATTCCTTCATTCATCCATTCTGCCTGCGCCTCAATTTCTTCCTCAAACAACGATTTCAACACGATTGCGCCCGCTCCTGCATCTTCCCACTTCTTATTTTTCTGAGCGGAATTAGTTAAGTTACTGCTACTTACAATAAATGGATTTCTTAATTTCAATCCAGCAAAGGTAGTTTCTAGTCTTTTCATGGTGTTCTTTATTATATTTGTAATCGATTCAATCTTATTTTATTTGCAAAATTATTTACTTGTATTAATTACACAAATAAATTTAGTTAAAAAGAAACAATATAACAAAGAAAGAGAAGATTAGGTTCAAAAAAATAGCCGAAGGCTGTTTGAATCTTCAAACAAGCCTCCGGCTAAACTGCACGCAGAGCCTCCTAGTATTTATTTATCCCCATACATACGAGCACGCATTTCCTTGATATGCTCGCTAGAGATATATTCATCGTATTCCATCATCTTGTCGATGATACCATTCGGAGTCAATTCAATGATACGGTTGGCAACGGTCTGAATGAACTCGTGGTCATGAGAAGCAAAGAGTACATTACCCTTGTAAAGTTTCAAATTATTGTTGAATGCCTGGATAGATTCCAAGTCAAGGTGGTTGGTCGGAGTATCGAGGATCAAACAGTTAGCATTGCGGAGCTGCATACGAGCAATCATACAACGCATCTTTTCACCCCCTGAAAGCACATTGGCCTTCTTCAATACTTCTTCCCCACTGAAGAGCATACGGCCGAGGAAACTCTTCATATACACTTCATTACCTTCGCCGAACTGGCTCAACCAATCCACAAGATTCAAGTCGTTTTCGAAGAACTTGGTATTGTCTACCGGCAAGTAAGCAGTCGTAATGGTTACACCCCAAGAGAAAGTACCCGCATCTGCCTGACGGTTTTCGTTGATGATTTCGAAAAGAGCAGTCATAGCACGAGGGTCACGGCTCAAGAATACAATCTTGTCGCCCTTTTCTACATTGAAGCTTACATCGCTGAACAATACTTCGCCATCATCGGTAGTAGCACGCAAGCCCGAAACTTCAAGAATTTGGTTACCCGGCTCACGTTCAGGAGTAAAGATGATGCCTGGATACTTACGTGAAGACGGTTGGATATCGTCCACATTGAGCTTTTCGAGCATCTTCTTACGGCTAGTAGTCTGCTTACTCTTAGCCACATTGGCACTGAATCGGCGGATGAATTCTTCCAATTCCTTGCGCTTTTCTTCGGCCTTCGCCTTCTGGTTCTGTGCCTGACGGAGAGCCAACTGACTGGATTCGTACCAGAAGCTATAGTTACCTGCGAAGAGGTTCACCTTGCCGAAGTCGATATCTACGGTATGAGTACATACTGAGTCGAGGAAGTGACGGTCGTGGCTCACTACGAGGACAGTATTTTCGTAGTTAGCGAGGTATTCTTCGAGCCATGTCACAGTTTCCATGTCGAGGTCATTGGTAGGTTCGTCGAGGAGGAGGTTATCCGGATTTCCGAACAAAGCCTGTGCCAACATGACACGCACCTTTTCCTTACCGCTCAATTCACCCATGAGTTTGTAATGCAAATCTTCCTTAATACCGAGGCCGCTCAAAAGGGCAGCCGCATCGCTTTCGGCATTCCAACCGTCAAGTTCTGCAAACTTTTCTTCCAATTCCGATACACGGATACCGTCTTCGTCTGTAAAATCAGTCTTGGCATAGAGTGCATCACGTTCGTTCATGATGTCCCACAAAATGGTGTGACCCATCAATACGGTATTGAGCACAGTGAAGTTATCCCACTTGAAGTGGTCCTGACTGAGCACCGAAAGACGTTCACCTGGGCCAAGGGTTACACTACCCTTAGTCGGCTCAAGTTCACCCGAAATAGCCTTGAGGAAGGTAGACTTACCGGCACCATTCGCACCGATGACACCATAAATATTACCATTGGTGAACTTCATGTTCACATCCTTGTACAACACTCTTTTACCGAACTGAACGGCAAGATTGGAAACTGTAATCATGATTTATATGCTTATTTTTTATTTGAGCTGCAAAGATACTCATTTTTCCCGAACGACACAAATATACGATTTCAAAAACGGCATGTCAAGCAATTAGGCATTTTATTTCAAACATCAAATCATTTTGTTTCAAACATCAAGGTATTCGGGTATTCAGGTATTCAGTAATTTAAATTGGGGCTAAACAATGAAGTTTCACCCCTATAATAATAATTATAAATAATTATTATTATAGAAATTTCCTTTATGTATTCAGAGCATTTTCATTTTACTGAATACCTGAATACTCTTGAAAAACGTCTTTTTCAGAGAAATACTTGACAAGGCATTTTTCATGTTATATCTTTGCACCATCTGACAAGGACACTTCCCGAACCGCCACTTTGTCAGTCCCCCAACCTTTTTCCCGACTTATCTGTCACATTCTCTGCCACGGCACGGAATTTGTAGGACAGAAAGCGACTATATATATTTTGATAACAAAAAAAACAGCATACATCATGACCAAAGAAAAGAACCAACCTCAGGAAGAGGAAATCTTGAAGAACGAAGAAGCAGTAGCCGAAGAAACAGTTCAAACTGAAGAAAACGCTCAGGAAGAAGCGCCAGCAGAGGAAAAGACTGTCGAAGAACAATTGGCTGACATGTTGGCAGAAGCCCAGCAAATGGTAAACGAAGAACGTGACAAGTATCTTCGCCTCTCGGCTGAATTCGACAACTACCGCAAGCGTACCCTCAAGGAAAAGGCAGAACTCATCAAGAACGGTGCCGAAAAGACTTTGACTGCTATCCTCCCGGTACTCGACGACTTCGAACGTGCTCTCAAGAACATGGAAGCATCGGAAGAGACCAAGGCTATGAAGGAAGGGGTAGAATTGATTTTCAGTAAGTTCCAGAAGATTCTCGGTCAGGAAGGTTTGCAGAAAATTGAAACCGAAGGCCAAGCATTCGATACCGATTTCCACGAAGCCATCGCTCTCATCCCGGCTCCAAGCGAAGACTTGAAGGGTAAGATCTTGGATTGTGTTCAAACCGGTTATATGTTGAACGAAAAGGTAATCCGTCACTCCAAAGTGGCAGTTGCTCAATAATAAATTCCTTAAAGATTATGGCAAAAAGAGATTATTATGAAGTATTAGGCGTAGAGAAATCGGCTAGCGAAGCCGAAATCAAGAAAGCCTATCGTAAGTTGGCCATCCAATATCACCCGGACAAGAACCCGGGCGACAAGGAAGCGGAAGAGAAGTTCAAGGAAGCAGCCGAGGCATATAGTGTATTGAGCGACAAGGACAAACGTGCTCGTTACGACCAATTCGGTCATGCAGGCATGGGCGGTGCTGCCGGTGGTGGCGGATTTAGCGGCCAAGGCATGTCTATGGATGATATCTTCTCGATGTTCGGCGACATCTTCGGTGGCGGAGGCGGATTCGGAGGTTTCAGCGGATTCGGAGGCTTCGGTGGTGGAGGCGGTCGCGCCCAACAACGCAAGTTCCGTGGCTCAGACCTTCGTGTAAAGGTAAAGATGAACTTGAAGGACATCGCCAATGGCGTAGAAAAGAAATTCAAATTAAAGAAATATGTAGTGTGTGAACATTGTCACGGAAGTGGCGCAGAAGGCAACTCGGGTACAGAAACTTGTCCGAACTGCCATGGCACAGGTAGTGTGACACGCACCCAGCAAAGCATCTTCGGCATGATGCAGACACAGACCGTCTGCCCTAACTGTAATGGTGAAGGAAAGATTATCAAGGACAAGTGTAAGCACTGTTCAGGCGAAGGTATCGTCTATGGCGAAGAAGTGGTGGAAGTGAAGATTCCGGCTGGTGTAGGCGAAGGCATGCAACTGACCGTCAATGGCAAGGGTAATGCCGGCAAACGTAACGGTGTACCTGGCGACTTGCTCGTAGTCATTGAAGAAGAAGCGCATCCAGAATTGATTCGTGACGAAAACGATTTGATTTACAATCTCTTGTTGAGCGTTCCAACTGCTACTCTCGGGGGTACAGTAGAAATCCCGACCATCGACAGCAAGGTGAAGGTGAAGATTGAGCCGGGTACACAACCGGGCAAGGTTCTCCGCCTTCGTGGAAAGGGTCTTCCAAGCGTAAACAGTTATGGATACAGCAATGGCACAGGCGACTTGTTGGTAAATATCAGTGTCTACATTCCTGAAACCCTCAGCAAGGAAGAAAAGCAAGCCATGGAAAAGATGCAGAATTCGGACAACTTCAAGCCTAATTTAAGCATCAAGGAAAAGATATTCAAGAAGTTCAAGAATTTCTTTGATTAAAAAAAATATCTAGTATTGTCATTCAGAGCGAAGCGAAGAATGACAATAATATAAAGACTAATAATTATATGACCTACCAAGAAACCATCGATTACTTATTTAATAGTACTCCCCTTTTCCAAAACGTGGGCAAGGATGCCTACAAGGAAGGATTGGACAACACGCATTTGTTGGACGAACATTTCGGACATCCACACCGGACGTTCAAGACCATTCATGTGGCTGGAACCAACGGGAAAGGTTCGTGTTCGCACACCTTGGCCGCTATCCTCCAATCGGCCGGTTACAAAGTAGGTCTTTACACCTCCCCTCACTTGGTGGATTTTCGTGAGCGAATCCGTGTCAATGGAGTACCTGTCAACCAAGAGTATGTTATCGATTTTGTAGAAAATCATCGTTCATTCTTCGAGCCTCTCCACCCGTCGTTCTTCGAACTTACCACCGCCATGGCATTCAACTATTTCGCTGAGCAACAAGTAGATGTAGCAGTTATCGAAGTTGGTCTAGGTGGACGATTGGATTGTACAAACATTATCCGTCCCGATATGTGCGTCATCACCAACATCAGTTTTGACCATGTGCAATTCTTGGGTGATACATTAGCCAAAATCGCATCGGAAAAGGCAGGTATCATCAAGCCAAACACTCCAGTCGTTATTGGCGAGACTACCCATGAAACCAAGCCAGTCTTCGCACAAAAGGCGGCACAAGAGAATGCCCCTATCCACTTTGCCGAAGAAGAAAAACTGCTCAAAGAAAGCAGCATCAACGAACAAGGCAAACGCATCTACCAAACAGAAGATTATGCCGATTTGGAAGGCGAATTGGGAGGTTTATGTCAGACAAAGAATACCAACACCTTACTCTCTGCCATTCGTATTCTTCAAGAAATCGGATATAATATTAAGGAATCGCACGTACGCGAGGGATTTGCTCATGTTTGTTCTTTGACAGGCTTAATGGGACGTTGGCAAAAGATTCAAGAACAACCTCTTATGGTATGCGACACTGGACATAACAAAGGAGGTATCCAATACATTGTAGAACAACTATCCATGCAAAACTATCGACAACTACACATTGTCATGGGTATGGTAAACGACAAGGACATCAGCGGAGTATTAGCCATGCTTCCAAAAGATGCTACTTATTATTTTACCAAGGCTAGCGTCAATCGTGCATTAAGCGAAAAAGAAGTACAACGTTTAGCCAGTAAATCTGGATTGCAAGGTAAAACTTACCCTTCAGTGAAAGAAGCGGTTGAAGCAGCCCAAAACAATGCTGATGCAGAAGATTTCATTTTTGTAGGAGGTAGCACATTTGTTGTAGCGGATTTGTTAAGTTCCCTCTAAACTCATTTTGTGGAAATTCTTTTCAAAAAGTTTGGGAATTTTAAAGAAAATCTTTTTATTTGCATTTAATTTAAGTGTACTATATAAAAAGATTTTTCACTATGATAAACACAACCAATCCAGGAGAAAATCTGTGCGGCCTACAAAAAGCCGATTTTCAGAAAGTTATCGAAGGTAAGCGGACCGACCTCTTCATCTTGAAGAACGCAACGGGAGCCGAAGTTGCTATAACCAACTATGGCGGTGCAGTGGTAGCCATCATGGTTCCAGACAAGGAAGGCAACTATGCCAACGTCATCCAAGGTCATGACACTATCGACAAAGTTATCAATAGCCCGGAACCTTTCCTCAGCACTTTGATTGGCCGTTATGGCAACCGTATCGCTAAGGGTAAGTTCTTGCTTGACGGACAAGAATACCAATTGGCAGTAAACAATGGTCCTAACCATTTGCACGGTGGTCCTACAGGATATCATGCTCGTGTATGGGATGCTGAGCAAACTGATGCCCAGACTTTGAAACTCCATTACCTCTCTGCCGACGGCGAAGAAGGTTTCCCAGGCAATCTCGACTTGACTGTCATTTATACTTTCTCTAACGAGAACGAACTCAAGATTGATTATTCAGCCACAACTGACAAAAAGACACTCGTCAACCTCACTCACCACGCATTCTTCAGTTTGTCAGGCTTGGCTAATCCTACCGCTTCTGTAGAAAACAACATCGTTACTATCAATGCAGATTGGTATACTCCAGTAGACGAAACTTGCATTCCATTGGGCGAAATCGCACCGGTTGAAGGCACACCTATGGATTTCCGTACTCCTCATACCGTAGGCGAACGCATCAACGATTACAGTTTCCGTCAGTTGGAAATCGGTAAGGGTTATGACCATTGCTACGTATTGAACAAGAGAGAAGCTGGTTCATTGAGTTATGCTGCGAAGTGCGTTGAGCCAATCAGCGGACGTTATTTGGAAATGTGGACAACAGAACCGGGTGTACAACTTTACACAGCTAACTGGTTGAGCGGTTTCGAAGGATATAAGGGAGCTACATTCCCAGAAAGAAGTGCTATCTGCTTCGAAGCACAACATTTCCCAGACACTCCAAACAAGGGACATTTCCCTTCATGTGTCCTCACACCGGGTAATGAATACAAGCAAGTGACCATTTACAAATTTGGTGTAGAAAAATAATAATCATTAATAATAAAAACATTAAAAACCATGAATCAACAAACAAAACCATGGGGAGCAATTATCGTCATGATTGCCCTCTTCGCAATGATTGCCTTCGTAACAAACTTGTGTTCTCCGATGGCAAACATCATCAAGGCTCAAGGTGATATTCCTGAAGCATTGGCCCAAATCGGTAACTATGGTAACTTCGTAGCTTATTTATTGATGGGTATCCCTGCAGGTATGCTTATCGCTAAGTTCGGTTACAAGAAAACTGCTTTGATTGGTCTTACTGTAGGTATCATTGGTATCCTCGTTCAGTGGTCAAGCAGCTTCATGGATGCTAAGGCAAACTTGGGTATGGTATTCGGTGTTTATTTGATCGGTGCCTTCATCACAGGTTTCTGTATGTGTATCTTGAACTGTGTGGTTAACCCGATGTTGAACCTCCTCGGTGGTGGTGGTAACGCTGGTAACCAACTTATCCAAACAGGTGGTGTATTCAACTCATTGGCTGCTGTTGCCGTATACATCATCATGGGTGCTTTGATTGGTGAAGTAACTGCTGAAACAAAGATTGCTGACGCAACTCCTGCTTTGATGATTGCTTTGGGTATCTTCGTAGTAGCATTCATTACTATCATGTTTACTAAGATTGATGAACCTGAACAGGCTCCAGTTGACGTAAACCTTATCAAGGGTGCTTTGAAGTATCGTCACTTTGTATTGGGTATCCTCGGTATCTTCTTGTATATGGGTATCGAAGTAGGTACACCGACATACGTTAATATGTATTTGGTAAATACTCCGGAATTGGGTATCAATGCTGCTACTGCAGGTTTGATTGTAGCTGTATATTGGTTCTTGATGATGATTGGCCGTTTCGTAGGTGCATCTATCGGTAACAAGGTATCAAGCCGCGCTATGATTACTACAGTTTCTATCTTGACATTAATCCTCGTATCTTTCGGTATGTTTGCTCCAACAGACATCACTGTTAACGTTCCTGGTATCGACTGGGGTACATTGACTTTGATTTGGGCTAATGTTCCTGTAGGTATCTTTGCATTCTTGTTGGTAGGTCTCTGCACATCAGTAATGTGGGGTGGTATCTTCAACATGGCTGTAGAAGGTTTGGGTAAGTACACTGCCGCTGCATCTGGTATCTTTATGACTATGGTATTCGGTTGTGCAGTAATGCTCTTCATCCAAGCTCAAGTTGCTGAAATGACAGACTATATGACTAGCTATTGGGTAGTATTGTTCTGTGCTGCATACTTGTTGTTCTACGCATTGGTAGGCTCAAAAGTAAAGAAATAATAACTTCTAAATATTAACCTTTTAATACTTTAAAATCATGGATATAGAATTTGTAAGAAGTCGCTTCATCAAGCATTTTGATGGCACTACAGGCTCAGTATATGCATCTCCAGGTCGTATCAACCTCATCGGCGAACACACAGACTACAATGGTGGTTTCGTATTCCCGGGTGCAGTAGATAAGGGTATGATTATCGAAATCAAGCCTAATGGCGAAGACAAGGTAAAGGCTTACTCTATCGACATGAAGGACTATGTAGAGTTCGGTTTGAATGAAGAAGATGCTCCACGCGCTAGCTGGGCAAGATACATTTTCGGCGTTTGCCGTGAAATGATGAAGCGTGGCGTTGACGTGAAGGGTTTCAACACTGCATTTGCAGGTGATGTGCCTCTCGGTGCAGGTATGTCTTCATCGGCTGCTTTGGAAAGCGCTTATGCATACGCTATCAACGACTTGTTCGGCGAAAACAAGATCGACAAGTTCGAATTGGCTAAGGTAGGTCAGGCAACTGAACACAACTACATCGGCGTGAAGTGCGGTATCATGGACCAGTTCGCTTCTGTATTCGGTAAGGAAGGCAGCTTGATGCGTTTGGATTGCCGTTCATTGGAATACCAATACTTCCCGTTCAAGCCGGAAGGTTACCGTTTGGTGTTGGTTGACTCAGTAGTTAAGCATGAATTGGCCTCATCTGCTTACAACAAGCGTCGCGAAAGCTGCGAAAACGTAGTAGCTGCTATCGCAAAGAAGCACGAAGGTGTAGAATTCTTGCGCGACTGTACTTTGGAAATGTTGGCAGAAGTAAAGGCTGAAGTTTCTGAAGAAGACTATATGCGTGCAGAATACGTAATCGAAGAAATCCAACGCGTACTCGACGTATGTGCTGCTTTGGAAAAGGGCGATTACGAAACTGTAGGTCAGAAGATGTACGAAACTCACCACGGCATGAGCAAGAAGTACGAAGTAAGCTGTGAAGAACTCGACTTCTTGAACGACATTGCATTCGATTGTGGTGTAACAGGCTCACGCGTAATGGGTGGCGGTTTCGGTGGATGTACAATCAACCTCGTTAAGAACGAATTGTACGAAACATTCATCACTACTGCTAAGGAACGTTTCAAAGAAAAGTTCGGTCGTAGTCCGAAGGTGTACGATGTAGTCATCAGCGATGGTTCTCGTAAATTACTCTAATCACACCTTATTTAATATATCCGAAAGACGGTGAACAGCAGTTCACCGTCTTTTTTTTTAGGAATAATCCATCTTCTCTTCCATTGTGAGAAGCGCAACATTATCTGGACAGTCCGAATAAGCCACACGAGCTTTCAATCATCTTAGAAAGAGAAAAAACATACCAAAGTCGATGTATTTTTAAGTTCAGTATTGAGAAATAGGATATTTATTACCAAGAAAAACACTTTATACCAAATATTTAACTATCTTTGCAAACAAATAAAACAATTATCTGTTATGAACGATATAAAAGTAATGAATCATGCAGCAGATAACATCCGTATCTTGACTGCAGCAATGGTAGAGAAAGCTAAATCTGGACACCCTGGTGGTGCAATGGGTGGTGCTGACTTCATCAACGTATTGTATAGCGAATATTTGCAGTATGATCCAGAAAATCCGGAATGGGAAGGTCGCGACCGTTTGTTCCTTGACCCAGGTCACATGTCACCTATGCTCTATGGTGTATTATCTATGACAGGTCATTTCACACTTGAAGAACTTCAACAATTCCGTCAATGGGGTTCTCCTACTCCAGGACATCCTGAACTTTGCGTAAAGCGTGGGGTAGAAAACTCTTCAGGTCCACTCGGACAAGGACACACTTATGGTATTGGTGCCGCAATCGCAGCTAAATTCTTGGCTGCTCGTACAGGCAACCCTACTTTCAACAAGGAAACAATCTATATTTATATATCTGATGGTGGTATCCAAGAAGAAGTATCACAAGGTGCAGGTAGAATTGCCGGCCACTTGGGATTGGATAACGTCATTATGTTCTACGATGCTAACGACATCCAGCTTTCAACTGAAGTAAAGGAAGTCATGACTGAAGATACAGCCATGAAATATCGTGCTTGGGGATGGAACGTAATGGAAATCGACGGTAACGATTGCCAACAGATTCGTGAAGCTCTTGATGCTGCTAAGAAGGAAGACAAGCGTCCTACTTTGATTATCGGTAAGTGCATCATGGGTAAGGGTGCCCGCAAGGCAGACAACTCTTCATACGAAAACACTTGCAAGACTCACGGTGCTCCTCTCGGTGCTGATGCATGTAAGAATACAATCATCAACTTGGGTGGTGATCCTGAAAATCCATTCGTTATCTTTGATGACGTGAAGGAAATGTATGCAAAGCGTGCAGAAGAATTGAAGGCAATCGTAGCAGAACGCCACACAGAAGAAAATGCTTGGGCTGCTGCTAACCCTGAAAAGGCTGCTCAACAAAAAGATTGGTTCAACAATGTAGTTCCAGATATCGATTGGGCAAGCATCCAACAAAAAGCAAACGATCCAACTCGTAACGCATCGGCTAACGTACTCAGCGTATTGTCTGAAAAAGTACCTAACATGATTGTTTCATCAGCCGACTTGTGTAACTCAGATAAGACAGATGGTTTCTTGAAACATACACACTGCATCACTCCGGGTGATTTCAGTGGTGGTTTCTTCCAGGCAGGTGTAGCTGAATTGACAATGGCTTGTATCTGTATCGGTTTGACTCTCCATGGTGGTGTCATCGCAGGTTGTGGTACATTCTTCGTATTCTCAGACTACATGAAACCAGCTATCCGTATGGCTGCATTGATGAGACTTCCGGTGAAGTTCATTTGGTCACACGATGCTTTCCGTGTAGGCGAAGACGGTCCTACTCACCAACCGGTTGAGCAGGAAGCACAAATCCGTTTGTTGGAAAAGATGAAGAACCACGCTGGTAAGAATTCTATGCTTGTTCTCCGTCCGGCAGATGTAGAAGAAACAACTATGGCATGGAAACTTGCTATGGAAAATACAGATTCTCCTACAGGTTTGATTTGTTCTCGTCAGAACGTAACCAACTTGCCAGAAGGTACTGATTATTCACAAGTTGCCAAGGGAGCATACATTGTAAAGGAAGACGAAAACTATGATGTAATCTTGTTGGCTTCAGGTTCAGAAGTATCTACATTGGTAGCAGGTGCTGAATTGTTGGCTAAGGATGGTATCAAGACACGTATCGTATCAGTTCCATCAGAAGGCTTGTTCCGCACTCAAAGCAAGGAATATCAGGAAAGTGTATTGCCAACAGGTGCAAAGACATTCGGTTTGACAGCAGGTATTCCAGCAAACCTCTATACATTGGTAGGCCATAACGGTAAGGTATGGGGTATGGAATCATTCGGTTTCTCTGCACCATTCAAAGTATTGGACGAAAAGTTGGGCTTCAACGCTGAAAATGTTTATAACCAAGTAAAATCAATGCTCTAATGAAAACAATAGGTTTAGCATGTGACCACGCAGGTTACGAATTGAAAGAATATGTCAAGACTTGGTTGGAAGCCAAAGGTTGGGAATATAAGGACTTTGGTACTTATAGCACAGAAAGTTGTGACTACCCTGACTTTGCACACCAATTGGCTGTAGCAGTAGAAGCTGGTGAATGTTATCCAGGCATTGCTATTTGTGGTAGCGGTGAAGGCATCAGTATGACACTCAACAAGCATCAAGGTATTCGTGCCGCTTTGGTTTGGATTCCTGAAATTGCTAAAATGACACGCTTGCACAACGACGCCAATGTTTTGGTTATGCCAGGTCGTTACATCGATACTGAAACTGCCAGCCAAATCATGGAAGAATTCTTCAACACAGAATTCGAAGGCGGACGTCATCAAAAACGAATTGATAAAATTCCTGTGAAATAATAATTATTCACATATATAAACTAAAAAAAGAGGATGCTTTATTGCATCCTCTTTTTTTTATTCTATATCTTTGTAGACACTATTTTACAATGATTGAAAAACATATAGATATGAAAAAACTCATCACTTTATTATTATGTTGCTTACCATTTCTCGTTTGCGCCCAAACAGATGAAAAATATCTAGAAGGTGCCATCACATTCAAAGACGGGAAAGTCACCTTCTCAACAGAAATGACGGTACCCGCCATGACCAAGGAACAGATATACGAAACATTACTCGACTGGTCCAAAGAGCGTTTTCAACCTACCGAAAAAATGAATGCAAGAATCCTATTCCAAAATCCGGAAGAAGGAAGCATTGCCATTGGTGGAGAAGAATATATTGTATTTTCCTCCTCATCTTTGTCTTTAGACAGAACACGCATTTATTACCAAATGAAAATATTCTGTGAAAACGGAAAAAGCAATATCGAAATGACTCGTATACGCTATTGGTATGATGAAGCTAGAGATGGAGGAGAAAAATACGAAGCTGAAAAGTGGATTGTAGATGAATGGGCCCTAAATAAATCCAAAACTAAATTAGCACCGATTTGTGGTAAATTTAGAAAAAAGACCATCGACTTAAAAGATGAATTGTTTAAGGAAATCCAAACAGTTCTTGGTCAGAAAATGATAGATTTGGGATTAAAGACAGCTCCAGTCACACCTGAATCGCAAGTACAAGTAGCTAAGAACCAACAAGTTTCAGCTCCTACTAAACCAAACGACTCTACTCCAATAACTGAAAAAGTGATTCAAGAATCAGTCAATATGGAAACAATAATTGCCCAATCCGTACGAATGACCATTATAGCGGGTAACGATGAGCAATTTGAAATTAGCAAGGAATGCTGGGGAGGTTTTGGTGAATTATTCGGTAAAAAAGTAGCATTTTGCCTAATCGATACCCAAAAGACTATGGGCAATTTACTGATGACACAAAGTGACAATTATAAAATATCATTCTATCTCAGCAACAACAACCAACCGGCAGTGGTTATAAATTGCAAAAAATTGATGGCACAAACCATTAAAGGTGAAGAAGCTCAAAAAATGAATCCTAACTGCATTGTTGGAAAATCTTACAACATGTATGTAGGTGAAATTATAAAATAATTGTATCTTTGTGAAATGAAAGAAAAATTAATTTCTATCAAAGAGTCAATCAAAGAAGGGAAATTGGAAACAGCAATTGAAGAATTGTCCCAATATATCCAATCTGATTCCAAGAATGATGAAGCCTATTATTTGCTTGGAAATGCCTATCGTAAACAAGGCAATTGGCAAATGGCATTGAACAACTATTTAGAAGCAATGGAACGAAATCCAGAAAGTCCAGCTGCTCATGCATACCAAATGACAATGGACATTCTGAATTTCTACAATAAAGATATGTATAACCAATAATCAATATTGCTATGGCAAAAATTAAAGGTGCTGTTGTGGTAGACACAGAACGTTGTAAAGGATGCAACTTGTGTGTAGTAGCTTGCCCACTGGATGTGTTGGCATTAACTACCAAAGAAGTGAACAAAAGAGGATATACATTTGCCCAAACAGTTTTGGAAGACACATGTATCGGATGTGCATCTTGCGCAACTGTATGTCCAGACGGATGTATCTCCGTTTATAAAGTTAAACAACAATAAAACAAGAAGATATGGCAGAAGAAGTAGTTTTAATGAAGGGTAACGAAGCCATTGCCCATGCCGCTATCCGCTTTGGTGTAGACGGCTATTTTGGCTATCCCATCACTCCTCAGTCAGAAGTTCTGGAAACCCTTGCAGAACAAAAGCCATGGGAAACTACCGGAATGGTGGTAGTACAGGCTGAAAGTGAAGTTTCGGCCATCAACATGGTATACGGAGGGGCCGCAACCGGTAAGATGGTCATGACCTCATCATCTAGTCCTGGTGTCAGCTTAAAGCAGGAAGGTATCTCCTATTTAGCTGGTGCTGAGCTTCCTTGCTTGGTAGTCAATGTTATGCGTGGTGGTCCTGGTTTGGGCACTATCCAACCAAGTCAGGCAGATTATTTCCAAAC
This sequence comes from Phocaeicola sp., assembly GCA_045121515.1. Taxonomy (GTDB): domain Bacteria; phylum Bacteroidota; class Bacteroidia; order Bacteroidales; family Bacteroidaceae; genus Phocaeicola. Next base: position 30,881 of record JBGVGD010000067.1, read on the forward strand.
TGTTAAAGGTGGCGGACATGGTGACTATCGCCTGATTGCCCTTGCTCCTGCATCAGTTCAAGAAATGGCCGATTTTGTAGGATTGGCATTCGATCTTGCCTTCAAGTATCGTAATCCAGCTATCCTCCTTGCTGATGGTGTTATCGGTCAGATGATGGAAAAAGTAGTATTGCCAGAACAACGCACTCGCTTGACAGATGAAGAAGTGATTGCACGTTGTCCATGGGCTGCTAACGGAAAAACCGCTGGTCGTAAACCAAATATCATCACCTCATTGGAACTTGACCCTGCTGAAATGGAAAAACGTAACATTCATTTGCAGGCCAAGTATGCTGAAATTGAAGCCAACGAAGTGCGTTATGAAGAAATCAACTGTGAAGATGCTGAATACTTGATTGTAGCCTTCGGTTCTTGTGCACGTATTGCACAAAAGACGATGGAATTAGCTCGTGCAGAAGGTATTAAGGTAGGTTTGCTCCGTCCTATAACCTTATGGCCGTTCCCAAGTAAAGCCATTGCTGAACGTGCAAAACAAGTCAAAGGTATTTTAACCGTCGAATTGAATGCCGGACAAATGGTAGAAGATGTTCGCTTGGCAGTTGAATGCAAAGTTCCAGTAGAACATTTCGGACGTTTAGGTGGTATTGTTCCTGATCCGGACGAAGTAGTAAACGCTTTAAAGACCAAACTGATTAAATAACAAGCGTATGAATACTGACACGATTAGAAGCATTCTAAACATAGTGTTTATTGTATTGGCAATAGCATCTGTCATCACTTATTTTGTAGTGGAAGATTTCAAGACTTTCATTTATGTGTGCGCAGCAGCTATTTTCTGCAAATTGTGTGAATTCTTTTTACGCTTCATGTGTTAACAGGAGGAAATATTATGACTAGAGAAGAAATAATTAAACCCGAAAACTTGGTTTACAAGAAACCAACGTTGATGAATGATAATCCGATGCACTATTGCCCAGGCTGTAGCCATGGTGTAGTACACAAATTAATCGCAGAGGTCATTGAAGAAATGGGCATGGAAAACCAAACAGTCGGTGTATCACCGGTAGGTTGTGCCGTATTTGCCTATAACTATTTGGATATAGACTGGGAAGAAGCCGCTCACGGACGTGCTCCAGCCCTTGCAACTGCTATCAAGCGTTTGTGGCCAAGCCGCTTGGTGTTTACTTACCAAGGTGACGGTGACTTGGCATGTATCGGTACAGCCGAAACCATTCATGCATTGAACCGTGGTGAAAACATTACCATCATCTTCATCAACAATGCCATTTATGGTATGACTGGTGGACAAATGGCACCAACAACTTTGTTGGGCATGAAAACCGCTACTTGCCCTTACGGACGTGATGCTGCTATCCATGGTTATCCATTGAAGATGACTGAAATCGCTGCCACTTTGGAAGGTACAGCTTATGTTACTCGCCAATCTGTACATAGTGTACCAGCCATTCGCAAGGCTAAGAAAGCAATCCGCAAGGCATTCGAGAATTCAATGAACGGTAAGGGTTCCAACTTGGTAGAAATTGTATCGACTTGTAACTCAGGTTGGAAGATGACTCCGGCTGCAGCCAACAAGTGGATGGAAGAAAACATGTTCCCATTCTATCAATTGGGCGACTTGAAAGATAAAGAATAAAACAGAAGACCTATGAAACAGGAAATCATTATAGCAGGATTCGGCGGTCAGGGTGTATTGTCTATGGGTAAAATCCTGGCATACTCTGGACTCATGGAAGACAAGGAAGTAACTTGGATGCCGGCATACGGTCCTGAACAACGCGGTGGTACCGCCAATGTTACCGTAATTGTCAGCGACGAACGTATCTCCTCTCCTATTTTGAGTCAATACGACACAGCCATTATTTTGAACCAACCCTCATTGGCCAAGTTTGAAAACAAAGTAAAGCCAGGCGGTATCCTTATCTACGATGGATACGGTATTATGGAACCTCCAACTCGTAAGGACATTCAAGTATATCGTATTGATGCCATGGATGAAGCAACCGAACGCGGAATGGCAAAAACATTCAATATGATTGTATTGGGTGGTTTGCTCAAGCTCCGTCCAATTGTCGAAATTGAAAGTGTATTGAAGGCTTTGCGCAAGACATTGCCGGAACGTCACCACAAACTTATTCCTATGAATGAAGAGGCACTTCGCATCGGCATGGACATTATCAAGCCTATGGAAGTATAATAAATTTTAAAGGAACGATAAAAAGGAGAAGCTTTCCTCAATGGAAAGTTTCTCCTTTTCGTTTTATATTGTATCTTTGCGTCATTATGAAAATGAAACTGAAATATATATTTATCCTTATAGGTCTTTTGTGCTTCCTTTTACCTGTTTCCGCACAAAATAGAATTAGTAGTTCATCCGGTTCTTCTGCTAGTGGTAGAAGTCTTGGTACTCATGATCGAAATGGCAATCCTATCGATACAACAGCCGTAACTGATGCAAGTACCATTCCAATCGGCCTCTATCAATGGAAAGTAACTCGACGTTTAGGGAATATTGTACCAATCCCAGTAGATACCCTACATGCTGGTTTCCAAAACACGAATGATCCTGCAGGCCCTACCGGACAATATAATTATTTGGGGAACTTGGGTTCTCCACGCATGTCACGTATCTTTTTTGACCGAAAAGAAGAAAGCCAGTTCTTTTTCACAGACCCATACGACCAATCTGTGTTGCGTCCGGAAGATGTAACCTTTACCAACACACTCTCTCCATACACTAATCTCACATATTATAAAAGTTTTCATAACCGCAATAGTGAGGAACGTTTCAAGTCATATTTTGCAATCAATGCCAACAAACGGTTGGGATTCGGTTTCTACATCGATTACCTCTATGGACGTGGTATGTACAATAACCAGTCAACAGCTTTTTTCAATGGTGGTTTATTTGCCAGTTATCGGGGAGATAAATACGATATGCATTTCATCTTCAACAATGACAACTTGAAGATGCGTGAAAACGGTGGGATTACCGATGACCGGTACATCACCGACCCATTGGGTATGGCAGAAGGTAAAAAGCAATATCAATCTACTGACATCCCGACAGTCTTGAACAAGGTTTGGAACCATAATACCAGTTATCATGCCTTCCTGACTCACCGTTATAATCTCGGCTTCTACAAAGACAAGGAAAAAACAGATAGTTTGGCAAACGATAACCTTTCTATCGCCAATGACTCTGTTGAAACAGAAAGAGAATTTGTACCTGTAACCAGCTTCATCCACACATTGGAATTGGACTTCAATGGTCGTAAATTCATCACACAAGATGACGCTCAAAACCGTCAATATTTTGAACATACTTACTTTGGTAATGACTCCATAGACCAGAACCGCCGTACATCGGTACGAAACACATTCGGTATAGCCTTACGAGAAGGCTTCAACAAATGGGCCAAAGCAGGTCTAACAGCTTTCCTTACCCATGAATATAGGGACTTTACTTTGCCTGATAGCACTGATATACCTGACCAAAGAGTTATCAAGCACTACAAGGAAAATGTAGTTTATGTAGGTGGTGAATTGTTGAAGGAACAAGGCAAACTCTTGCATTATAAAGTTTTGGGAGAATTTGCTGTAGCCGGAGAAGATGCCGGACAATTCCGTTTGGAAGGAAATGGAGATTTAAATATAAACCTCTTGGGAGACAGCGTACGCCTCGATGTCAATGCATATATCAAGAACTTGAACCCTGTATTTTACTACCGTAATTTCCACTCCAAGCATTATTGGTGGGACAATTCAGACTTGTCCAAGATTATGCGCTCCAGAGTAGAAGGAAAACTTAATTTCAACCGTTTGGGAACTACTTTAAGAGCAGGTGTAGAGAATATCAAGAACTACACTTATCTTGCCAATACAAGTGTACCTGTAACAAACAGCAACGGAGAAATCATTTCCTTCAAAAACAATGCTGCCGTCAGACAACATAGCGGAAACATCCAAGTGTTCACGGCCATGTTGCAACAAAAACTGAAACTCGGTATTTTCCATTTGGACGGAGAAGTGGCTTACCAAAAGTCCAGCGAACAGTCCATTCTTCCTTTGCCGGAACTCTCGGCATACGGAAACCTTTACCTCCATGCCGGATTGGTCAAGAATGTACTTAAAGTATCATTAGGGGCTGATGTACGTTATTTCACAAAGTATAATGCCCCCGACTATTCACCGGTTATCGGACAATTCTATCTCCAGAACCCAGAAAATACAGTGGCTATCGGTGGATGCCCGATGGTAAATGTATATGCCAACTTGCATTGGAAGCGTACACGTATTTTCGTCATGATGTATAATGTCAACCAGAACACAGGAAATTCCCGTTATTTCTTGGCACCACATTATCCGATCAGTCCGAGAATGTTGAAATTAGGTATTTCCTGGAACTTCTTCGACTAAATATAGAGCATGAAGAAATATTATAAATATGGAATCCTAGGAGTAATAGCAGTAGTTCTTTCCGCTATTATATTTCCTCATCGTACTAAGGAAACTACGCCTATCTACCGTACATACGAAGAAATCATGCAATCAGGAGTTCTTCGTGCCGTAACGGAATATAATTCTATCAGCTTCCATGTACAGGAAGATACCATTAGTGGATTGCATTATGAATTGCTACATGCTTTTGCTCAATCCCAAGGTTTGAAAGTAGAAATTACACCGGATATGAGTATTAAAAAAAGGATTCAAGGAATTCAAGACGGTACATACGACATTTTAGCAAACAACGTATTGATAAGCAGTGAGAGAAAAGATTCCATTCTCTTTACTCACCCTATTCTATTGAGCAGACAAATACTCGTACAACGAAAGCCTCAAGAGAAAAACGATAGCACACATATCAAAAGTTTGTTGGAACTGGCCAACAAAACGGTCCACGTAGTAAAAGGTTCTCCTTCCATTTTACGCATACAGCATTTGAGCAATGAAATTGGAGATACCATTTTCATTCAGGAAGTAGAAAAGTACGGACAAGAACAATTATTGGCTATGGTGGCAAATAACGACATCGACTATGCCATTTGCGATGAAAACATTGCTCTGACATCCGCTCATCATTTGCCTGTTCTTGATATTGAGACAGCTATCAGTTTTACCCAATTCTATTCATGGGGAGTTCATAAAGACAACACAGTCTTGTTGGACAGTTTAAATAGTTGGTTGCAAAACTTCAAACAAACTACAACTTTCCATGAATTATTAAAAAAGTATACACTAAACTAATGAAGCAATGAAAGCATTGGAAAAAATAAAATGGGGATTCATCGGATGTGGTGAAGTGACTGAAAAGAAAAGCGGTCCGGCCTTCAGTATGATTCGTAATTCTGAGGTAGTGGCTGTTATGAGCCGTAATGCAGAAAAAGCGGAATCGTATGCCAAAAGACACCATATACCCCGTTGGTATACTGATGCCCAACTTTTGATTGGCGATGAAGATGTGAACGCTATTTATATTGCCACTCCTCCTTCTTCTCATGCCACCTTTGCTATCATGGCGATGAAAGCCGGCAAACCGGTTTACATCGAAAAACCGATGGCTGCGACTTATGAAGATTGCGCCCGTATCAATCGTATCTCCAAAGAAACGGGAGTTCCTTGCTTTGTAGCCTATTACCGTCGATACCTGCCCTACTTCCAGAAAGTCCGTGAAATGGTACTTCAAGGCGAAATAGGCAATGTCATCAATGTGCAAATTCGTTTCGCACAACCTCCTAGAGACATGGACTACAACAATACGGAACGTCCTTGGCGTGTCCAAGCCAACATTGCTGGGGGAGGATATTTCTACGATCTAGCTCCTCACCAATTGGACTTGTTACAAGAGATGTTCGGCTGTATTCTGGAAGCCGAAGGCTATAAGAGTAATCGTGGTAGACTTTACGATGCAGAAGATACCGTCAGTGCTTGTTTCAAGTTTGAATCCGGACTACCCGGTTCAGGTTCTTGGTGCTTCGTGGCTCACGAATCGGCCAAGGAAGACCGTATCGAAATCATCGGTGATAAAGGAATGCTCAGTTTCTCGGTATTCACCTATGATCCTATCATTCTGCACACTGAGAGAGGCATAGAGACATTCCAACCACAGAATCCACCTCATGTGCAACTCCCACTTATTCAATCAGTGGTAGAACATTTGCAAGGCAAGAGTATCTGTACTTGCGACGGACTGAGTGCCACTACCACCAACTGGGTAATGGACCGTATCTTGAACAAACTTTAATAACGGAATATGAACCGACTTGCTCAATTGATACTTTTCTTTCTTATCTTTCCGTTCTGCATCCATGCACAAGAGGAAAGAAAAGATTCAATTGTGCAAGATTTCAAAGACAACCTAACTTCTGTAGTCCGAGAGACAGGAGATAAAATCCGGGAAAAGGTCAAGAATCTCAATGCCATTGACACCACATACATTTCCCCCAATCTCTACAATCTGGCATTCATGCTGGAGCATAGTACTTGGTACGAACATTATCGATTAGGAAACAATGACCGCGAGAATCCTCAAAACTTGAGTTTTTCTCCTACCTTAGGAACCAAGTTCGGTGTCTATTTTGGTTGGAGATGGATATTTCTAGGCTATACGTTTGATATAGAAGACCTCTTTGGGGGCAATAAGAACAAACCCAAGAAAAAGGAAATAGCATTCAACATCTATAGTTCTAAATTCGGTGTTGACCTTTATTATCGCAAGACAGGTAGTGATTTTAGACTCCGTTCATATAATGGTTTTGATCATAATACCCCATCATTAGTGAATACTCATTTCGATGGTTTGGAAAGCCGGATCAAGGGATTGAATGCATATTGGATTTTCAACCATAAAAAATTCTCATACCCCGCAGCATATAGCCAGTCCACCAACCAGCGGAAAAGTGCCGGTTCATTCATGGCAGGCTTCTCCTACTCGCAGCACAATATTTCATTCGACTATCAGAAATTACCTACTTCCATTCTTTCACACATCAATCCCAGCCTAAAATTCAGTCATATCAAGTATTCCGATTACAGTCTGGGATTCGGATATGGCTACAATTGGGTATTTGCCAAGAATTGGGTTTCCAATCTATCACTCCTTCCCGGCATCGGTTATAAGAAATCGAAGATAGACGATAACAAATTCAAGAACGAACATTGGATAAAGGATATCAATTTCGACTTGATTACCCGTGCAGGAGTTGTGTATAATAATGCCAAATATTTTGTTGGAGCTTCGTTGGTACTCCACACCTATGACTATCGTAAACCAAACCTTTCGGTTACAAACTCATTCGGAACGCTCCGTATCTATGCTGGTTTTAACTTTTGGAAGAAAAAAGAATCCCGAAAATAAGTTCTACGGGTTTACGCAATAAGACGTATGGTCTTTATACAACAAGACGTATCATCTTATCGAGGTAAGATGATACGTCTTATCAAAAAAGTTCGTACAAGTTTTTAGAATCGTGCTCCCAAAGTGAAAACTAACTGATTACGGCTATTATCCACTTTTGTTGCAGGCAAGTCAATATCATCGAAGGCATAGAAATCAGACTTGTACATATCATACTTATAAGCCAAATCAGCATAAACTACATTACCTCTATAGCCAAGTCCGAATGTCACCGTATTCTTATCCTTTATATTATTGAAATCAGTACTAGTTCGATACAAAGGCAATGCACTGTAAGCATCCTCTGTAAAGGCAGCAGAAGTGTAGTTATAACCGGCACGAACACTGAACTGAGGAGCTAGACGTGCTTCCATACCTACACGGAAGGTATGCACACCTTTCAAAAATGATTCCACAGTCGCTTGGTCGCCCAATTCATAACCATCCATATCTTTCAACTTTGAAGAACTATAATCAGCATATTCATACTCTGCTCCCACAGCTACCAATCCTCCCAACGTCGTACCTGCACTTACATTGAACTTCCATGGAGTAATCATACAATAATCGTAGGTAAGATAATTGGAATTCAAGTGATCACTCAATGTCTGGTCATAAGGAGAATCATAAGCCAAAATATCCGAAGACAAAGTAGCATTATAACTTTCAGTCAACTCATACCAAGTAGGTGTATGAATAGCGAAACCTAAACGGAAAGGAGATTCTTCAATCGGGCGTACAATCACACCTAACTTCAAATCCACTCCTGCACCTTTCAATCCATAGTAGTTATCCAAAGTATAACCACCATTCTCATCACCATAATCATCGTTCAATTCTTCGGTATACGACGTAAATCGGTCATAATTCACATCATAAATACCTAAAGTTGCTCCTAGATAAATACGGTCTTCGATATTGAAAGCTACGTTGAAGTCGTATTGGTTAATGCCACCTCTTTCCTCACTATAGAAATTATTGCTATAACCATCCCAACCTAGCATACCATCGTAATAATCTACTACACCGGTAGTAGCACCCAATACTCCCAATACCGGATATTGGTTCCAATATTCGCGATACGGATTATCTGAGTTCAAAATATTGTCAAAAGTGGTTACCGAATTAACTCCAGCATTCGCCATATCCTGAGCCAACTGCCAACTTTGCGACAAACCTTCCAACTGACCACCAGCAGAGAACAAACGATTGAAATTCTTGTTCTTGTGATAGTTGAAGCCAAAATTCACATAGCGCAACGAAGTATTGTTTCCTACCTTATAAGTATAAACAAAACCCAATTGGTCGAAAGAAGCACGTGTCTTGTCTTCCTTCATGCTTGTACCATTGAATGAACTTTCTGTTGCCGTATGGTTGAATCCCATAGATACCGAGAAATCATTGCTACGGAAAATACCGATACCGGCCGGATTGGTACCCATTACAGACATGTCACCACCCAAAGCACCCATAGCACCACCCATTCCGACAAAACGGGCAGTTCCGTTCAAATCATTGCTCAACAAACGTTCAGCATCGTAAGCGTTCTGTGCATTAGCAGCCATAGCCAACATCAAGCCACATACTGCTACCATTCCTTTCTTTATCATAATGTTAGTTTTTTGTTGTTCATGTTTTATCTTCTACCACCACCGCTGCGACTTCCGCCACCACCAGATGAACGGGAACTGCTACTGCTGCTACCGCTGCTATAAGAAGATCGGGAACTACTGCTTCCGCTCGAATAGCTGCTTCTTGACGAGGAAGAAGAACGGCTGTTATTATAAGAAGAACGGTTCTCCGAATTTCTAGATGAAGAATTACTTCTATAAGCACCTCTTTCAGCAGCACCACTCTTTCGTTGGTAAGAAGAAGAGGAACCTGTATTATTTACTGTGCTGCGAGTACTGCTCTGTCTATTATAAGAAGAACTTCTACCTTGAGTAGGACGAGTATAAGTAGAATTATTCTCACGACCTCTTACCGCTGAGCGTTGTGGACGAACTGATGATGAACCATCCTTAGCAGTTACCACACGACCAGAAGTTCTTACACTACCTTCATTACGAGTATTCTGACGGACACCATTCACATAATTATCACGGCTGTTACGGTTTCCTGTTGTCACCACTCTACGGCTGGAAGCACCAGTAGTAGCATAATTATGGTTATATCTTCCGGCATGGATACCCGGATTGCGAGCGCTGGAACCATTCCAACCATGGCCACCGCCCCAGTAGCCACCTACACCTCCCCACGCATAATGAGGATGATAATGGTGATGATGGTGGTGATAATGAGGCCAACCGCCCCAGTAACCGCCATACCAATATCCCGGACCATACCAACTGTTATAATACCATGACGAACGCCATCCCCAAGAATAGTTGAATCGCCAATCCCACCACAAGCGGTTGGAATAAGTAGGGAACGCATACGCATAATAGCCGTCATCGAACACATTCCATTCCCAAGAAGGAAGTGTATAGACTACATCCCAATAAAGCGGACTGCTTAGAGGAATAGCATAGCGCGGATTACGGAAACGGATGATACGCATAGCATATTCATAATCACTTTGCGAACCCTCAAAACCGTTCACCCATTCTCCTCGCTCATTATAAGGCTTTTCTTCAATGTACAAGGTATCATTCTCCATCGAGAATGTATTGTCACGCGATGTGTATCGACGATTGTATTCATCCACATCACGCAAGTTTCCTTTCACATCCTTCACTACTACCGTAGAACCTGGTTCAGCATAAACGGTTGTCGGAGCCTTATCCTTTTCAATGACCACCTTGGCAGGTATTCCGCTTGTCACCTTCTTTTCAGTCTTCTTTTTCGGAATGAAATAAAGGTCGTCATTGCTTTGTGCCATGACAAAGAGAGGCAAACAAGCCATCAGCAATGAAACTAAAACAGACTTTTTCATACGCATATTCATTTTTTTATTCTTATCTTCTTTTACTGGTACAAAAGTAACAAAGAAGAAACAAGAAAAAGAGGGGAAATCCCTATTCTTTCGTAGGGATTTCCCTATTTCTGATAAAATCCCTATCTTTGCTACCAAACCAAACAACTGACAAAGATATGAAATATTTTGAAGTTACATTCACAACAACCCCTTGCAATGAAACGATAAACGATGTAGTATCGGCATTGGCAGGCGAAATAGGATTCGAAAGTTTTGTAGAATGGGAAAATGGCGTGCAGGCTTACGTCCAACAAACTTTGTTTGATGAAGAAGCATTGAAAGACATGGTAACCAACTTTCCATTACCTGACACACAGATTTCTTATGAAATCAAGGAAGCGGAAGATAAGGACTGGAACGAAGAATGGGAGAAGAATTTCTTCCAGCCTATCGTCATCGGTGACCGTTGCTGCATCCACAGCACATTTCACAAGGATACCCCTGAAACGGAATACGAAATCCTGATCAATCCTCAAATGGCTTTTGGTACCGGACACCACGAAACCACCAGTTCCATTATCTGTGAATTGTTGGATGCCGACTTACAGGGAAAGTCTGTCCTTGACATGGGCTGCGGTACTTCCATATTGGCAATTCTCGCTTCCATGCGCGGCGCCAACCCTGTAACAGCCATCGACATTGACGATTGGTGTGTGAACAACTCCCGTGACAACATCGAATTGAACGGTATTCACAATATCACCGTAGAATTAGGCGATGCGCATTTGCTTGAAGGACGCAAACCATTCGATGTGATTATCGCCAACATCAACCGAAACATTCTATTGGCAGATATGGACCGCTACGCAGCATGCATGCACCAAGGTTCCGAACTTTTCATGAGTGGCTTCTATGTACAGGATATACCTGTCATCCGTGAAAAGGCCGAAAGTTTGGGAATGACTTTCGAGCATCACCGTGAAAAGAACAATTGGGCTGCAGTGAAATTCGTGATGAAATAACCGACCTATTTATGGCAGTTAAAATGACGGATAATCTTCGTTCCGCATCGTTTTGACTGCCATACATTCCATTTCAATCAACCAACCCGGACGACATACCGGTGCCCATAAATAAATCTTAGGGATATCAGGGAATCGTTCTTCAAACATACGCTTTACCACCGTATAATCTGCCATATCACGCAAATAGACCAACAGATGTGCTACCTGTGAATAATCACAATCAGCTTCTTTCAATAGCATTTCCACATTTTCCCACATGCGCAAAGTCTGTTTCTGTATATCCCCAGGATGCACTATTTCCCCTTTGTTATTGATACTGGCTGTTCCGGAAATAAAGACATGACGACGATCCCCATAATCGATATACGTTCCCCGTTCAAAGCTGACTCCATATTCGTAAGTAGGATTCAAATGAGTACGGGCATATAAATAATGGATCTGTTCCGGTTGTAATCCATCCACTGCGTATGTATCCATTAGAACAGAGACTTTAGGATTGGCATGACGGCCGGCTATCCCTGTACTGGCTATAAAATGGGTCTTATCCGTCAAGTTCTGCGTAACGAACACTTCATTGCGTGCCTTGACTACTCCGGCATAGTTCACATCCACATTCTGAACAAAGAACCAGGTACGGATACAATGATCAGCCAGACGACATCCATTTACTCCCAACTGCAACACATAATCATTCAGTAACAATCGTGTCTGATATTCAGAGTTAGCAGCCTGATTGCAAGCGCCTGCCATCCAGAGATGACGATAAGCTCCATGTTTTACTTCATAAATACCATGAGGCAAAGCGCGTGTCTGCACTCCTTTCTGCAAATACACCCACAAGGCTATTTTGGTTCCATCCAATGGAGGTTGTTCAACGATTGACAAGGCGCAATCCACTCCTTCCGGCTGCATACCCAACAGATAATCCGCTTGATTGGCAGCATCACTCAAGAAAAAACGCTTGAATACAGCAACAGCTCCCGACAAATCCGTCTGGATTATACGGCTATAGGCTTCCAATAAAAAATCTACTTGCTCCTTGTAAGTCAACAAAGGATTTGTCACACGCAAGATAGCATGATACTCGGATACACCTTCTGTTACTTCATACCTGAATATTTCCGTCTTTATCTTTTCGTCCTTCATACTTATGCAAACGTTGTCTATTTTCACCACATACCAATGAAGTGACAAATATACCATTTTATTATGACAAATACAAACATAAAAAGAAGCACCGAAGGAAATCCTCCGGTGCTTTCTAAACTATTCAGCTATGTTAATTAATAACCTGGGTTCTGTGTCAAGTTAGGGTTCAAGTCAATTTCTTTCTGAGGTACAGGATACAAGTAGTTGTGTTCCTTATAAGCAGTTGCTTCACCTACCGCTTGCTTGTCACCTTGGTAAAGGATACAAATCATACCACCATCACTTTCCTTTGCATCAGGTGATTCTACCAATTCATATTTCAAACCATAGCGAGGCTTGTTCATTACGTCAATTGCAATACCCCAACGACGGATATCCCATTGACGCTTACCACCTTCAAGGGCGAATTCTACACGCCATTCGTTACGGATACGCTGACGCAAGTCATCCTGTGTAGCACAGTAAGTCGGCTTGCTAGCATCAGTGTTCTGCAAGTCAGGCATACCTACACGGCGACGAACCTGGTTTACAGCATCGAATGCGCTAGCATCCAAACCGGCCAATTCGTTCTTTGCTTCAGCGTAAGTCAACAAGACTTCTGCATAACGGATAACAACACCGTCCTTACCCATATCCCAACCGTCAGTAAGTGGATATACAGATGGATCCAACCACTTCTGCTGGTAGTAACCAGTAGCAGTAGCGTCACCGTGCTGACCGATACCAGTGTTACCGCTAGACTTCAAAGGAGCCACCTTAATTGTTTGGCCGTACATTACTTCACCGTCGTGCAATACATTTACTTCCAAACGTGGGTCACGGTTTTCGAACGGATTCTTTTCATCGTAAAGAGCAGACTTAGCGATTGGAGCACCTTCGATATCTTCGAAAGCATCTACCAAACTCTGAGTCGGGTTGATACCACCCCAACCCAATGTAGGGAAGGCACCCCAACCAAGCAAGTAACTACCATTTGTACCAGACTTGTATTGAGTTACACAAATGAATTCGTCGCAACCATCAGATACTTCCCAGAACAATTCTGCATACTTACCAGTGTTTTCCTTGTCGTACAATTCGTATACGCCCAAGTCCATACACTTCTTGGCATTGTCTGCTGCTACCTGCCAGTCACCGTAGTACAAGGCAGCGCGAGCCTTCATAGCCAAGGCAGCACCCTTAGTGATACGACCGTAGTTAGAAGCGTCCCATGAAACAGGCAAATATTCGATAGCCTTGTCAAAGTCAGCCATCATCTTGCTATATACTTCAGCACGTGGAGCACGAGTGATACCTTCCTGATCAGCCAAAGTCAACGGTTTGTCTACGTAAGGAACATCACCGAATGTACGGATTAATTCAAAATATTGGTATGCACGGAAGAAGTAAGTCTGTCCCAATACCTTGTTCTTTTCAGCTGTATCGTAGTTAGGAACTTCGTCAATCTTGCTCAAAATCAAGTTAGCCTGACGGATTACACCGTATGAACCGCTCCAACCCATATCCATTGGGTCATAGATACCCTTTGAGACATTACCTGCAGCCCACTTGATACCGTGTACGGCATCGTCTGAGTTGATAGCCTCATCTACAGTACCAACAATGTCCGGCAATGAAGGATAGAGGTCTGATACAGCCATTTCTGCATCGGTTGCCGACTTCCAGAAACTTGCATCCGAAAGTTCTTCCTTTGGGAAGCGGTCAAGCTCCACACAAGAAGAGAATCCCAACACTGCGGCTGCTGCTATATATAAGAAATTCTTTTTCATATTGTTTTATTATAAAATCGTTTTAGAATGAAACTTTAAGACCCAATGAAATCTTCTTTACGTTAGAATAGAATGCACCACGGTTATCTGCAGGTGCTTCCGGGTCAATGCCGTCCAAACCAGAGATAGTCAACAAGTTTTCACCAGCAACAAATACCTTAGCCTTTTCGATACCTACCTTTGTCAACAATGACTTCGGCAAGTTGTAACCCAAAGAGATGTTCTTCAAACGGAAATAAGAAGTGTCTTCCAACCAATATGATGAGAATTGGTAGTTAGTCTGATCCTTCAAAGAAACGCGTGGGAAGTTACCGTCAGGGTTGTTCACTTCGTGGAAACGATCCATGTGCTTGGTCAATACCTTACCACTGTTGTAGAATGCGTATGCTGCTTCACCCTTATAGTAAGTATCTACATCGAAGGCACCCTGCCACAACATAGAGAAGTCGAAGTTCTTATAGTAAACAGCCACGTTCAAACCGCCTGTCCATGATGGGAAGTTCTTACCGATTACATCGCGGTCATCAGCAGTAATCTTACCATCATTGTTCAAGTCCTTATACTTGATGTCACCCAACTTTTCAGTTCCTGTACGCTTAGGCAAGGTATTCAATTCTTCCTGAGTCTTGAACAAGCCATCGGCTACGTAACCGTAGAATGAACCGATAGGATAACCTTCCAAACGCCAAAGTGTACTATAGTTAGGGTCTACACCTTCAGTACCGCACATGTCAGTAATTTCATTCTTTACGTATGCCAAGTTAAGGTTTACAGCATAACTCCAATCCTTATTAATTTGGTTGTTATGGAAAATGTTCAAGTCAAAACCCTTGTTTTCTACGCTACCGGCATTCTGTGCAGGAGCACCCATACCGATAACACCCTGAATAGGCAAGTAAAGCAACATGTCGTCAGTCTTCTTCTTGTACAAAGAGAGTTCGAAACCTACCTTGTTGTTCAAGAAACCTGCTTCGATACCGAGTTCGTAGTTAGTAACGGTTGCCCATTGCAACTGGTCGTTTACATAACGAGATTCATAAGCAGTAGAGTACAAGTTACCACCGAGCATTGTGCTACCGTAAGCATATGTAGCAACTGCCGGATAGATATCTGTATCAGCCAATTCTTCGTTACCTGTTCTACCCCAGCCCAAACGGAGCTTCAAGTTACTCAACCAGTCTGCGTTGTCCTTCACGAACGCTTCTTCAGAAACTCTCCAACCAGCAGAGAATGCAGGGAAGTAACCCCAACGGTTGTTCTTAGGGAAGCGTGATGAAGCGTCGGCACGGAAGTTCGCTTCGAACAAGTACTTGCTCAAGTAATCGTATTGGATACGGCCGAAGTATGATTGACGAGCAGTTTCGTGATGATAATCCAAGTTCTTCTGAGTAGAAGCATCAAGTGTATTCAAAGATTCACCCAATTCGTTGCTACCACCACCAGTACGCCATGCTCTAGTTTCACGTTTAGTATATTCTACCTGTTCAGCACCTGCCAATACATTGAAACTGTGATCACCGATAGTCTTCATGTAGTTGGCTGTCAACTGAGTAGTGTACCAGTTCCAGTTATAATAATACTGATAAGCTTCACGCTTACCGCTGTCCTTGCTACTTGTTTCGTTACCGTAAACATAGTTCTTCTTGAAAGCAGAATATTCACGGTAGTCGTGACGCAAGTTGTAAAGTCCCTTGATAATTAAGCCTTCAATCGGAGTCAATGTCAAGTAAGCGGTAGCATTCAACTGTTGGTCCATGGTACGGCTAGTACCAGTGTTACCCTGGTTAGCTACTGGGTTATCCAAGCCGTTGAAGTGGTATGAACCGTCTTCATTATAAATAGGTACAGTAGGAGGAATACGGTTAGACCATTGGAGTAATTGTGCATAACCAGAATATTCGTCGCTATTGATACCACGGTATGCAGAAGCGTTGATACCTGCACTGATCCAGTTAGCAATCTTAGAATCCAAGTTTACACGACCGTTGTAACGTTCGTAATTCTTTTCCTGTGACAAACCGTCCTGGAACAAGTATGCCAAAGAAGCCATATAGGTAGTCTTTTCATCACCACCGTTAATAGAGAAACTGTGCTGAGTTTCCATGGCAGCCTTCTTGAACACTTCGTTATACCAGTCTGTGCTCTTCTTAGTACCATTGCGGTAAGCAGCGATATCTGAATCAGAGAACATCAACGGAGCGTTCGGATTGTCGTTCAAAGTTGCTTCGTTGTACAATTCAGCATAGCCAGCAGCGTCCAAGAAATTCAAGGTTGCAGTCGGACTAGCCCATGATACAGTACCAGAATAGTTGATGCGAGCCTTCTGACCTGCCTTACCCTTCTTGGTAGTAATCAAAATGACACCGTTCGCAGCCTGCACCCCGTAGATAGCAGCCGATGCAGCATCCTTCAATACAGAAATGCTTTCAATGTCCTGAGGGTCGATGTTGTTCATAGAACCCGGTACACCGTCAACGATAACCAACGGGCTGGCAGCATTAAGAGAGTTCTTACCACGGATGTTGATGGAACCTGTCTGCGCACCCGGAGCACCTGACGTCTGGATAACAGTTACACCCGGCATAGTACCAGCCATAGCTGCAGAAACACTTGCTACCGAACGGCTTTCCAATGCTTCAGCATTGATAGAAGCAACAGAACCGGTCAAGTTAGCCTTCTTCTGAACACCATAACCTACAACAACCAATTCATCCAACATTTCGTTGTCTTCCTTCATGACAACGTTGATGGCTTGGCCATTGAATGTGATTGTCTGAGTAGCAAAACCCACGAATGAGATTTCCAAAGTAGCACCTTTGGACACACCACTCAATTCAAAGTTACCGTCAAAGTCGGTAATAGTACCATTAGTAGTACCCTTTACCACTACAGATGCACCGATTACCGGTTCACCAGCAGCATCCTTGACATTACCCTTTGCTACACTGTTCTGTTGAACAGCGTTCACAGCTGCAACGCTTGGGCTAGCTGCATTGGCAGCTGCGAAAGGTGCACCCATGAGAAGCAGCATCAAGCTGACTGTCTTAAGATTTTTAACCATAGGTTTTAAATAATAAAATAATTTAAATTAAATAAGATTGTTTTAATATGGCTAAGTTCCTGGAGTACTTTATTGCTTTAATATTTGTTTATTAAGATGAAAGGCCGTAAAAAAATGATGTTATGCCTTAAAAGTGTGTTGTAACACATAATATTTTGTAAAAATTTGGTATTTATTATATAAAATATGTATTTTTGCAGTCGAATTAGGGTTAATGCGGCAAAGTACTCCAGGAACTGCACTAATATCTGCTACCCGTGCAACACTCTTATTTTTCTACCATACCTTTATTATATAGATTATCCGGCATATAGACAGGATGCTGTTTGGTAGAAACGTTTTTTAGTTTTCCGTCTTTCACCAATTTTTGAAGAATACGATGAGCGGTAGACTTCACTTGTGTACACAATACTTCGAATTGACTACGGGTCAAAGCGTCGTGCGTTTTGAAATAATCCATTAATCTTCGATCAATTTCCTCTTCTGTCATTTCCACGGAATGTATCTTGGTTTGTGAACGCTGGATTTTTTGTTTCTTCAAGTGTTTCTTCAATTCATTGTCTGCCCGATAGGATACCGACTTGAACTCCACGTTGTCCGAACGGACAGAACGGGTGCTACACACTTCCTCCTTACATTGTAGGTTCACCTGAAAATAGCCAATACCGTCCAAATGAACTTTGCTTCCCTCACCCAAATGCTTGGCCAATTTATCACCCAAGGCAATCAGCACGGCCTTGACATCGGTTATGGTCAGCGAACATTCCTTCTGTATTTCTTCGGCCAGCTCATCGGTAGAAATCCGGTTACTGGATACTACACGGGCATGGTATCTTTTTTTATTGCTCCCCTGTGAATTGGGGTTACGGTAAAAATCGTATTCAATAGACATGGTGTTTCTGTTTAAAGTGATTCACAAATATAATCATTCTAATGTAAACTCGCAAATGTTTTTATCGATCCATTAATGTTAATCGATTTGATTACTATAGTCAATCATTCGATTTACATAAGCAAAACAATCGATTCATTTAAGTGAACAGATAAAAATATATTCGAGTTTTAGCAGTTTTGTATTTTGACTTTACCCTCTTTATTTTTTATAGAATACTATAAAATTAAATTAAAAGCCGTATCTTTGTACCCACAAAAAAAATCATACATGAACAAGATACAGAAATATAGTATCGGAACTGCTTTGGCACTATTCTACTATTTAGCCTATAGTGGAAACCTCTCCCATATCATCGCCTACCACGAGCAGCACCACCTTTTCCTTTTTACGGAAGCCTATTTTGAACAACAAGTACAATCGGAAGGGTTCTTCAGTTATCTGACTGATTTTATCATCCAATTCTTTTATTATCCTGCATTGGGAAGTACTCTGTTGTCTCTTTTGCTCGCATCGGTTTATTTGATGACAAGTAACATCATCCGCTTCCTGTTCGGTAAAGAAGACTTGCTTCATCTCTCTGTGATTCCATCCTTGGCTTTGTTTTATCATACCATGGAGGCTAGCCACACATTGGTACCTATCACCATTTCGGTATTGATATTAGCATTCCTCAATTTGATGCTATGGATAACCCGTAGTCACATGCCATTGATTCCTCTTTTCAAGAACTTCCATATACAGAAGAAAGGCATTCGTATAGGCATAACCGCTGTTGCTTTGCTTTTCTATGCCGGATATGGTTACTATCACTTCGTGAAAAGCTATAACCGAAGCGAAGGCATCATGCTGAAAGCGGAAATGCATGTAAAAAAGAAAGACTGGGATAAGGTATTGGACTATACCAAGCTCTACATGAACAGCGGAAAGACCAATCATTTGATTTCCTATTTCCACCACTTGGCACTTTATCATAAAGGAGAACTGATTTATCGTCTCTTTGACTATCCTCCTTTCTTGGGTGTGAGATCACTTTATTTCCCATGGAACAGCGATAGCCGGGAAAGTGAATACGGACACATCATCTACGAACATATAGGACACATCAACGAAGCACACCATTGGGAATTCGAAGCCATGGCTGTATGGGGAGAAACGGCCCCTCACCTATTGAACCTGGCTCGATACAACATTGTAAACCATCGCCCCAAAGTAGCCCAACGCTTCATCAACAAGTTGAAACAATCTTTATTCTACCGTGAAGAAGCGCTCCAATTGGAAAAAGTATTGGAAAGCGGCCAGGTAGAAGGATTGAGAAATGCCGTATCGGGAGTAATAGACACACCTGCCCGATTCACCAATGCCAAGAACATTGGTCCGGAACTGGAATACATCTGTAATCATGATCCCCAAAATAAGATGGCATTCGAATACTTGATGAGTTACCTATTGCTCAGCAACAATGTAACTCGTTTCGTGAGCAACTTGCACCGAATTCAGGAGTTTTCTTATCCTTCCATGCCAGCAGCTTATGAAGAAGCATTGCTTATCTATCGTTTGAAAGTAGGTGAAGAAGAATTTGCCAAAACCGGATTTACCATCAGCCAAGAAACAGAGAATCGTTTTGCACGCTATTTCAAACTGACAGAAAGCAAGCAAACAAGAGCACTGCAACAAGAATTCGGGCATTCTTACTGGTTTTACCAGAACTACATCAGTCCATACGGAAACAAAGCTATCGATAATTAAAAGTACAGAAATATGAGAATCCGACACTTCTTTTACATAATAGGTATATTATTTCTTGCTTCAGGATGTAACAACTATCATCCTGCTGATAAGGAAAGTGACATCCTTCCGTCTATCTTTCCAGACTATTCGGCTGTGACCTTCCCTGTAAATATCGCTCCTCCCAATTTCATCATCCAAGAGAAAGGAGAAGCCTACCAAACAGAATTCGGAACAGAAGGAGAACCAACGCTTTTTATCGTTCAAGATGATGAACCGACCGTAACTATTCCCGAAAAGAAATGGAAGGAGTTATTGGCACAAGCAGCTGGAAAAGACATCTTTTTCCGCATCAGCATTCTTCAAAACAAGGAATGGGTACGATACGCCGACATCAAGAACAATATCTCCTCCTACCCTATTGATGGATTCCTAAGTTATCGTCTTCTCTATCCGGGTTATGAATTATGGAACGAAATGGGAGTCTATCAGCGTGATTTAAGTTCATATAAAGAAACCCCCATCGTAGAAAATCGGAACTTCAGCAAACAGTGTGTAAATTGCCATACCTTCAACGGACAATCTCCCGATGATATGATGATGCACATCCGTGGAGCACAAGGAGGTACACTCATTCAGCATAACGGCAAATTGGAAAAGGTAAATCCCAAAGCTGAAGGATTTAAGTATGGCCCAACTTATAGTGCTTGGCACCCTTCTGGCAAGTACATAGCTTTCGCAACCAACGAAATCCAACAATTCTTCCACTCATCTGGAACCAAAGTTATCGAAGTCTCGGACTTGGGAGCAGACTTGATGATCTATGATGTGGAAAACCATTGTTCGTTTACAGATTCATTGGTGTATGGAGATACCTATATGGAAACCTTCCCAGCATGGACACCCGATGGTAAACACCTTTACTTTACCCGTGCCCAAGGCTATCAGAAAGGGATGGCTCTTGACAGCATCCGCTATGATTTGTGCCGCATCAGCTTCGATGCCTCAACAGAGAAAATGGGTGAGCCGGAAATAGTACTCCAAGCATCGGCACAGAACAAATCGATTTCTTTCCCATGCGTATCACCTAATGGTAAATACTTAATGTTTACCCTATCGGATTATGGGAACTTCTCTATCTGGCATCCGGAAAGTGATTTGTACATTTTGGATTTGTCTACTGGAGAAACACGGGATTTGGAAAACGTGAACAGCAACGATGTAGACAGTTATCATACTTGGAGTTCAAACGGACATTGGTTTGTATTCAGCAGCAAACGAATGGATGGATTGTGGGCACGTCCTTACATTGCTTCATTCAATTCTGAAACAGGAGAAACAGAAAAGGCCTTCCTGCTTCCACAAAAAGACCCAATGTTCTACGACAATTATACCTATACCTATAATCGTCCGGAATTAATCAAGAAACCTGTGACGAATGGTAAGGAATTCGAAAAAATTATTCCGCAAGCAGCAATCCTTTCAACTCCGAAGAAGAACCATTAAAGATATTCAAATCGACTTTCTCGTCAATACCTGGCAGTGTACCCACATCAGTATGCTGCCAGAATTTCCATTCGCCCTGATAACGGACAGAATCCACGTAGTAATGAGCAATCCAATACGGATAGGAATCGAAAACTGAATCGTTCAGATACTTGGTCTTGAACTTATAGGAAGCATAAATAATTGGCTTTACTCCATAGTGACTCTCCACCTTCCGAAGCCAAATCTTCAAATCGTCCTGTAATTTCTTTACATCCCTTCCTTTCTTCTCAATATCTAGGACCGGTGGCAAGTCACCAGGCTCCAACTTGACCGAATTGATAAAGAAATCGGCTTGTTTATTGGCATCCGTCTTGGGGTTATAGAAATGGTAAGCACCACGGATAAAACCATGTGCACGTGCCGAATCGAAATTGGCTACGAACTTATTGTCGGCATAGTCCCCTCCTTCGGTAGCCTTCATAAAGATAAACTGAACCGGGAATTGTCCTTGTCTGGTTTGCTCCAACATCTTCCAATCTACTTCTCCTTGATAATGAGAGATGTCAATCCCATGTATGTTGTACCCATGAGGCATACACACACCATAACCTTTCAGACCATAGCATGGTTTCCAACGATAGGCATAGGGACGGATAAAGAACCAATAGAATGCGCCTGTAAAGACAATAGCAATCACCCCCATAAGAACATGATGTAACCAAACTGGCATATCCTGCTTCTTGGACACCTTCTTTTTCTTACCGGAAATAGGTTTCTTCTTAGGCTTAGTTGTTTTCTTTGGAGGAGTGGATTGTTTACGCATAGAGAGTTTACAAAGAGGGCAGACACAAAGGCCTGCCCTACCTTATTTTAAATATAGTTTCAATTACTTAGCTTGTTCCAACTGCAAAGTCTTAGTCGGTTCGTCGCATACTTCAGTTGGGCCGAAGTACTGGATAGGACCTGGATATACGTAAGCAGTTTCCTTAGCCCAAGCTTCGCGGTTAGCAGCGAACTTCTTGAAAGGAGCACCGTCCAAACGTACCAAAGCCTTCTGGATAACTGGCTTCATTTCACCGTGACGACGTTCCATGTTCATCATCATTGTGATAGGCACACCACCTGCAATCCATTCAGCAGCAGGAGCAGTTGTGTTGCGTACTGAAGACATGTAACCAGTCTTACCGTTAGCAATCAACATAGAAGCAGTGTAACCCAAAGAGTAGCAGTAGTCAGCATCGAAGTTAGATGGAGCAGCGCAACGGCCTTCGTAACCGAAGAAGTGGTGTTGAGCACCGAACTTACCATTGTACTTACCTTCTTCCTTCCAAGCAGCCAACTTAGTAGCAACCATTTCAGACAACAACTTTTCAGTTTCGATCAAAGAAACTTGTACGTTACCGTGTGGGTCGCGGTCGAGTGACAACTGACGAGCAACGCCTTCTGGCAATGAAGCATAGATAGCAGCATTAGCTTCAGACAAGTGCTTGATGATGTATTCACGTTGTTGAGACTTCTTAACCATAGCGAATTCTTCACCGTTGTGAGCGAGGAAGTCGTTCAATTCAGCGATCAAACGCTTCATAGCCGGGATAAATTCGATCAAACCTTCCGGAATCAATACTGTACCGAAGTTGTCGCCGTTAGCAGCACGGTCAGCGATAACCTGAGCGATGTAAGTTACTACATCGTCCAAAGACATTTCCTTTGCTTCAACTTCTTCTGATACGATACAGATGTTCGGTTGAACCTGCAAAGCACATTCCAAAGCGATGTGAGAAGCCGAGCGACCCATCAACTTGATGAAGTGCCAGTACTTGCGAGCTGAGTTACAGTCACGTTGGATGTTACCGATAACTTCAGCATAAGTCTTACAAGCTGTATCGAAACCGAATGAAGTTTCAATCATTTCGTTCTTCAAGTCACCGTCGATAGTCTTAGGACAACCGATTACCTGAACACCATAGTTCTTAGCTGCATAGTATTCAGCCAACACACAAGCGTTAGTGTTAGAGTCGTCACCACCGATGATTACCAATGCCTTGATACCCAATTCCTTGATGATTTCGTAACCCTTTTCGAATTGTTCTTCCTTTTCCAACTTAGTACGGCCAGAACCGATGATGTCGAAACCACCTGTGTTGCGGTATTCGTCAATGATTTCAGCAGTCAATTCCTTGTAGTTGTGGTCTACCAAACCGCCAGGACCAAGGATGAAACCGTAAAGCTTGCTGTCAGCGTTCAACTTCTTGATACCGTCGAACAAACCAGAAATCACGTTGTGACCACCAGGAGCCTGACCACCAGACAAGATTACACCTACATTGATAGCAGGGAATTCAGCAGCTTCACCTTCTACGAACTGGATCAACGGCATACCGTATGTGTTCGGGAACAAAGCCTTGATAGCTTCCTGGTCAGCAACAGACTGAGTTGGTTCACCTTCCTTAGCAACAACAGCACCTGTCAATGCCTTAGGAAGTTTCGGCTGATAAGCAGCACGAGCAATTTGCAATGCACTTTTTGTCATAATAAGATGTATTATTTAAATAATGTATAGTTTCATACGTTCACTTCTGCAAATTTCACTCTTTTTTTTCAAATATGAAAACGTATACAAATAAAAATGCTATCTTTACACCGAAATTAAATCACATATTAACTTTAAACATTAAAATTATGGCAAGTAGAAGACAATTAAAGAAACAGATTTCCTATATAGCAAGTGACTTGTTCTTGGCAAGTTTGGTAGAAGGTGTAAACCGTGAGGCAGTGGTAGGCGCTATCCACAACATCTTGGGATTGATTCCACGCATCAGCCATACTCAACCGGGTAACGTGAAGGGTTATTACAAGAAGTTGCGCGAAGACTTGAACAAGGAAATCCAAGTAGTTGCAGACGAATTGAACAAATAAGTCCGATAGAACAACCTTATGAAGAAAGCGATATTCGGATTCTTATATTTTAAGGTATTGGGGTGGAAAGCCGTAGTCAATGTTCCTGACTATGACAAGTACATTGTCTGTGCTGCCCCTCATACCAGCAATTGGGATTTGTTCATCGGCAAATTGTTCTATGGAGCGATTGGTCGGGATTCGGGATTCCTGATGAAAAAAGACTGGTTCTTTTGGCCATTAGGACCTATTTTCCGTTGGATGGGAGGCATCCCTGTGGAACGTAGCAAGCGTACTTCTTTAGTTGATCAAATCATCAAAATTGCCAAGGAGAGAAAAACATTCCATTTGGCTATCACCCCGGAAGGTACCCGTAAAGCCAATCCTGAATGGAAAAGAGGATTTTATTACATCGCCAAAGGTGCAAACATCCCTATTCTATTGGCAGGTATCGACTTCGCTACCAAGACCATTACCATCGATAAGGAATTCCAACCTACCGATGATATAGAGAAGGATATGCGTGAGATCAAACGCTACTTCAAGGATTTCAAAGGTAAGATACCTGAAAACTTCTCAATTGGAGATATCGATTGACATTCAAACGCCGCCACGTTTCACAGAAAACATGGCGGCGTTTCATCTAAAACATGGCCATATCGGCATTAAAAAAAGAAAATAATCACATTTTTTTGCCTTTTTCTATCTTTTTATTCTATCTTTGCGCCTTTCAAGTGAAAATTAGAAATATAATCAATATGGACAACACTAAAATTGTAGGTGAAAAGATTAAATCGCTCCGTGAAACGAAGCAAATCAGCATAGCCGAATTGGCCGAACGTACCGGATTGGCTATCGAACAAATCGAACGTATCGAAAACAATGTGGACATTCCGTCTTTGGCTCCACTTATCAAAATAGCACGCGCTTTAGGTGTACGGCTAGGTACTTTCTTGGACGACCAGGAAGAAGTAGGTGCAGTCATCACTCGCAAGCAAGACAACTCACAGTCAACTATCAGCTTCTCCAACAATGCGATGAATGCACGTACTCACATGCATTATCAGTCATTGTCCAAGTCGAAGGCAGACCGCCACATGGAACCGTTCATCATCGACATTGAAGCAACTGATGAAACCAATTACGAAGTTTCTTCACACGAAGGCGAAGAATTCATCTTCGTCATGGAAGGTACCGTAGAAGTGGCATACGGAAAGAAGCATCATGTAATTGAAGCAGGAGACAGCATTTATTATGACAGCATTGTGCCTCATCACGTACATGGCTTCCAAGGACAAGCAGCCAAGATTTTGGCCGTTGTTTATACTCCGATTTAATTAGTTTAGAAATCCTCCCCCATTGTCATTCAGACGACCGAAGGGAGGAAGAATCTCGAAAACAACCACGTTGACGTTTACGAGATTCTTCGCTTCATTTCATTACGCTCTGAATGACATTAGGATGAAAAATCACAAATCAAACTTATGGGTTTAGAATTATCAACTAGAACCCTCGGTGACTGGTTGGAACACTGGGCCGAGGTAACTCCAGATAAAGAATACATTGTCTATTCAGACCGCAACCTCCGCTTCACTTGGAGCAAGTTCAACGAACGTGTGGACCATATGGCCAAAGGTCTTCTTTCTATCGGTGTAGAAAGAGGTACTCACGTAGGTATTTGGGCGGGTAATGTTCCTGATTGGTTGACATTCCTTTATGCTTGCGCCAAGATTGGTGCCGTAGCCGTTACGGTGAACACCAACTACAAGCAAGCCGAATTGGAATACCTTTGCCAGAACTCGGATATGCATACCTTGTGTATCGTGAATGGCGACCGTGGTAGTGATGATTTCGTGAATATGGTCTACACCATGCTCCCGGAACTCAAGACTTGCCAACGCGGCTATTTGAAGAGCGAACGTTTCCCTCAGATGAAGAACGTGATCTACATCGGTCAGGAAAAGTATCGCGGCATGTACAATACGGCCGAAATCCTTCTCTTGGGTAGCAACATCGAAGACGAAGATTTGGTTGAAGCCAAGAAGAAAGTAACTTGCCACGATGTGGTGAACATGCAATATACATCGGGTACAACAGGCTTCCCGAAGGGGGTTATGTTGACTCATTACAACATCGCCAACAATGGTTTCCTCACTGGTGAACACATGAAGTTTACTTCGGAAGACAAACTTTGTGTCTGTGTACCTCTCTTCCACTGCTTCGGCGTGGTACTCGCTACCATGAACTGTTTGACTCATGGATGTACCCAAGTCATGGTGGAAAAATTCGATCCATTGGTGGTATTGGCGTCCGTTCACAAGGAACGTTGTACATCGCTTTATGGTGTGCCGACCATGTTCATTGCCGAATTGAATCACCCGATGTTCGATATGTTCGACATGTCTAGCCTCCGTGTAGGTATCATGGCTGGTGCCCTCTGCCCGATTGAATTGATGCGTCAGGTAGAAGAAAAGATGTTCATGAAGGTGACTAGCGTATACGGCTTGACCGAAGCATCACCGGGTATGACCCACACTCGTGTGGACGACCCATTCGAAGTTCGTTGCACAACCGTAGGACGTGATTATGAATTTACTGAAGTAAAGGTTATCGACCCAGAAACTGGCGAAGAATGTCCGGTGGGTGTACAAGGCGAAATGTGCAACCGTGGTTACAACACCATGAAGGGTTATTACAAGAACCAACAAGCGACTGATGAAGTCATCGACAAGAATGGTTTCCTCCATTCTGGCGACTTGGGTGTAAAGGACGAAAATGGAAACTATCGCATCACTGGCCGTATCAAGGATATGATTATCCGTGGTGGTGAAAACATCTATCCACGCGAAATCGAAGAGTTCCTTTATAAAATGGAAGGCATTAAGGACGTTCAAGTGGCTGGTATTCCTTCCAAGCGTTATGGCGAGGCTGTAGGTGCTTTCATCATTCTCCACGAAGGTGTACAAATGGATGAAATGGATGTTCGTGAGTTCTGCGAAGGCAAGATTGCCCGTTACAAGATTCCAAAGTACATCTTCTTCATCAAGGAATTCCCAATGACTGGTAGTGGTAAGATTCAGAAGTATAAATTGAAAGACCTTGGTTTGGAACTTTGTGCAAAGCAAGGAATTGAAATTATATAATAAGAATATTTTCTAAAATTCCCCTCTTGAGAGGGGTAAGGGGTGTGTGAAGCACATATAGTTTTGCATCCACGTTAGATAAATTCTAACACACCCCCTACCCCCTCTCAAGAGGGGAACTTATTTATTTACCTCTCAATAAAGGAATTATTTCAATGGCTTCAATGATAGAGCCGTATATTCTATTACCCTCATTACATTAGGCAAATCACGTATCACATCTTCATCTTCAAACCGGATTACTTTCAAACCGATGCTCTCCAAATAACTTTGCTTTCGTTCATCCAGATCCATCACTTCATTAGACTGATGGGATAGTCCATCGAGTTCTATAACCAACCCTACTTCCTTACAATAAAAATCAACGATATAATCACCTATAGGTTTCTGACGAATAAAGCGAAATCCATTCATTTGACTACCTTTGAGTTGGTTCCATAAAAGAATCTCTGATTGGGTTCCTTGAGAACGCAATTGGGCAGCCAAGGCTTTCAGTTTAGGATTATAATGAATAATAGACATATATAGAATTCTAGGAGAATAAAAAAGTTGTTTGGAAATCTCGTGGATGTATATCACACACCCCTACCCCTCTCAAGAGGGGATTTGATGAAATCCAAACAACTTTTTTTAACTTATTCTTCACTCACACTAGCATCTCCATCCGAAAACTCATTATTCTCAATCACCACATTCTTGGCACGCAAGAAGCGGAAACGAGTTTGGTTCTTGTGGAAGGCTGGGAAGTCTTCATTCTGTACCACCTTGTTGCCACGGAAAGTCAAGCCGTCGATACTCTTGGCAAAGACAATTGGCTTGTCGAATGTTTCGAAGTAATTGTTTTCAATAGTCACACCCGGCTGACCTTCGCCACCATGGAAATACTTCTGCTGGTCGTTCAAGTTCGGGATTTCCGGATAAATGGAAATGACCGCCTCCGTAAATTGGAAAAGATTGGTCAACGAGTTGATGAACTTATTGTCACGGATAGTCACGTCACGACAAGCACCAGTTTCAAACCAACCGTTGCAGTCGCCACACAACAGAATAGCCGTACCCGATGTATGATCAAATGTATTGCGTTCTACTACGGTCTTCAATGGTGTACTGAACAAAGTACCACGGGCACGATTGTTGCGAATCACATTGTCTGCAAAGTACACTTCCGGACACCATTCCAAGTTTTCAATACCGAAGCCTTCACTTTCATTGATAGCAGCATCCAACGGATTCACGAAGGTAATCTTGAATTCCTTGGCACCATCAATGGTTTCCTTATCATACGGAGTAATGTCGGCCACTTCGTTTTGTCCGTCAAAGATTTCCATGGTATTCGAGCGAACAAACTGAACCTTGTCACCCTTACCACCCCAATAGAAACCGTAGGCTTGCGGATGCATGTATCGGCCTACTACGGTCTTGTCATCCAAACGCTTTACAATCTTCAAGTAAGTACCATGAACATTGATTGCATCGTCCATCATGCCTTCGTACAACCCGTTACAAGATACAATCTTGCCCTTACATCCTGAGAAGTGGGTAGCATCGGCTTGGGTAGTGAAGTAACGTGGGTCGTCCTCGCCACGGAGGCATACATTGAACTTTTCGAGCGTAATATTTTCACTGATCTGTGCCAACAAGCCCATACCTTCTGCATAATGAATAGAAATGTTTTCCAAACGAGTATCCTTGTCCATGTGCATGAAGATGCCCGGTGCCGGACGTTCGTAGTTACGCATAGCCACCTTTGTTCCCGGAACAAGGCGTGCATCCTTCCAATGTGGTGCACGGAAAGTACGTTCGTCGATCTGTTCGGTATCGTTGGTCGGACACCAAAGGTCGCTAGTCTTGTACACCAGATGACGTGTCTTGCCGTCGAAAGCGATACCAGTCTGCGGATAGTTCTTCCAACCTTCGCCATAGCATTCGAAATGAGTATTCTTACCCACACGCGCCTTCGCCCATGGTTCGATGCGGAAGGTCATGCCATTCTCACCACACTCCACGATTTCGATTTGGGTGATATGCGGTTCGGCAAAGTCGATGCTGAAATTCTTCAATGTAGTATTTTCTGAACGAACGAGCGACATCGGAAGCATACGACCATAGAAATAGAAATCGGCACCACCTCCATCGAGAGTCAGGTTCTTCCAATCTTCCAAAGCCAAACCCACCGGCTTCGGGTTCGGTTGGTCGTGGTTCGAAATGTAATATACTTTCTGCACAGCTCCTTCGGTATGGAAATCATAACGTCCTTTTTCGAATACTAAAGTCACTTTCTTTCCCTCATTCGCTTGTTTGATAGCTGTCAAAGCCTCCTGCATCTTGGCCGAAAGATTTTCCTTGGTATCCGGTACAATACCATAATCACGCATATTCACCGTAATTTCATTCGAGCAAGCACTCAGAATAAGGCTGAACAAACATAGACTAAGAATTATTTTTTTCATACTGTCGATTATAGATAGTTAAACATATCTGCAAAACTAACAATTTTTTCTAACTTAGCACCCATAATCTTAAAGACAAATCAAATGAATCGATATTTATTGTTTTTTCTTCTGGCAATGGGCCCTTTCCTTTCCACATCCGGACAAGGACTGGATAGAAATGTAGAGGAACGTCTACACCAATATTTCAAAGAATACAAGCATCCAAGCACTAACTTCGGCACTTGCAAACTGGATTCTTTTGCATTGGATCACCAACGTCGGAAACTGGACATCTACCCTTCCGTTTCGTTCGGTTACCAACCGTTCACCCCGGAAAGTGTAGAGCAGATTTATGGCTATCTGAAAAACATCTTGCCGGGTCCGGTGAACTATTACGACATGACCATATATGCCGACGGGAAAACCATTGAAGACTTGGTTCCGAATCATTTCCGCAAGAAACAGGACAAGAGCCGCGTTTGGAAACGGGTATATAAGGGTAATCCATGGACTAAAAACATCTCCCGTCCATACGAGGCAGAAGAAGGCCTCGAAGGTAAGCACATTGTCCTTTGGCAAAGTCATGGGAAGTATTATATCCATAAGACTGGCGAATGGGGTTGGCAACGCCCTCGATTGTATGGCACCACCGAAGACATGTTTACCCAATCGTTCGTAGTGCCTTATTTGATGCCGATGCTGGAAAATGCCGGTGCTGTGGTATTTACCCCACGCGAACGGGACTGGCAACGGAATGAAGTCATCGTGGACAATGACGGTTCGGGTATTTACCAGGAAGTGAAGAGCCGGAAGGGCAAGTGGAATACCACTCCTGATGCCGGTTTCGCAATCCGAAGAAAAATTTTCACCCAAGACGGTCAGAATCCTTTCCAAGAAGGTACTGCCCGCTATGCGGCCACCGAAAAGAAAGCCGAAAAAGCATTCGCCCAATGGATTCCTAACATACCGGAAACAGGCCGATATGCCGTCTATGTATCCTACCAATCTTTGCCTAATAGCGTAAGCGATGCCAAGTACCTCGTATTCCACAAGGGAGGTGTAACCGAATTCCTCGTGAACCAACAAATCGGTGGAGGCACATGGGTATACCTTGGTCATTTCGAATTCGACAAGGGTACCAATGACTATGGCATGGTTGTCCTCAGCAACCAAAGCAAGCAGAAAGGGGTGGTGTGTGCCGATGCCGTCCGTTTCGGTGGGGGTATGGGAAACATTGCCCGTGAAGGACAGACCAGCGGACTGCCCCGTTACTTGGAAGGGGCTCGCTACAATGCCCAGTGGAGCGGTATGCCAACCGAAATCTATAGTCGTCCGGACAGACAGAACGACTATGCCGACGACTTGAATACTCGTAGTCAGATAATCAATTACTTGAGTGGTGGTTCGGTATACAATCCTACGGACAAAGGGTTAGGTGTTCCATTCGAAATGACATTGGCTTTCCATAGCGATGCCGGTTTCTCCAAGGAAGACGAATGGATTGGCACCCTCGGAGTATATACCACCAATTTCAACGAAGGCAAGTTGAATAGCGGAGTATCCCGACATGCTTCCCGCGATTTGACCGATATGGTGATGACCGAACTGCAACAAGATATTTCTGCCCGATATGGCCGCCAATGGAACCGTCGAGGCATGTGGAACCGCAACTATAGCGAAACCCGCTTGCCAGCCGTTCCGAGCATGATTCTGGAAATCCTCTCCCACCAGAACTTTGCAGACATGAGAATGGGACATGAACCGGACTTCAAGTTCACCGTTGCCCGTTCGGTGTACAAGGCTATCTTGAAGCATACAGCCACCATGCACGGCACCGGCTATGTAGTACAACCTTTGCCTGTCACCCGTTTCGCCATTAAAGAAGGCAGCAAGCATACCTTCCGTTTGTCATGGCAAGGAGTTGTCGACCCCCAAGAACCAACGGCCCATCCTCGAGGATACATTGTCTACACCCGATTGGGACATGGTGGTTGGGACAATGGTACCTATGTGAAGGACAATTACTATACCTTCCAGGCAGAACCGGGACTGGTGTATAGTTTCAAGGTTACAGCCGTGAATAAGGGTGGCGAAAGTTTCCCTTCCGAAATCCTCTCGGCTTACCATGCCAAGAAGAATGAAGGAACCGTCCTTATCGTGAACGGTTTCGACCGTACCAGCGGTCCTGCTACTTATGAATCGGCCGAACTGCAAGGCTTCGATATGGCTCGTGATCCGGGTGTACCTTACATCAGTACCACTGCGTATTGTGGTCCTCAATATGCTTTCGACCGCACACAGATTGGAAAGGGCGAACCGAATGGATTGGGTTATAGCACCAGCGAATGGGAAGGCAAGCAGATAGCCGGAAATACCTTCGACTATCCGTTTGTGCATGGCAAGGCTATCCAATCAGCCGGCAATCATTCCTTCGTATCGTGCAGCGACGAGGCCATCGAGCAAAGTTTTATCCGCATGGAAGACTACCCGATAGTAGACCTTATCTTGGGCGCTGAAAAGAAGACATTGAGCGAAAAACTCCAACAACGCATCAGCGACTTTACCCAGCAAGGAGGCAACCTGATGCTCAGTGGTTCTTACTTGGGAAGCATCCTCCCTACCCACTTGGCTCAGCACACCTTGAAGTTCACGTATGGCGGAAGCATGTATGGTGTCACCACGGGACAAGTATTCGGTGCGAATACCACCCTTTCTTTCCCTACCCAAGTGAACGAAAAGAGTTATGCCGTACCTGCACCGGACTGTTTGCTTCCTACCGCAGGGGCTTACTCCACCTTTGTCTATACACCGGGCAATTATGGAGCAGGCATCGCTTACAAGGGAACGGACTTCCGCACCTTCGTCCTCGGTTTTCCTTTCGAGAGCATCGACAATGCCCAGCATCGGAGCCGGATTATGAAGGCTGCCCTTGATTTGTTCAAGTAAAAATCTCCCCTCTTGAGAGGGCCTAGATATGTTCAAGTAAAATCTCCCCTCTTGAGAGGGTCTAGATATATTCAAGTAAAATCTCCCCTCTTGAGAGGGGGAAGGGGGTGTGTTAGAATACATCAGCATGGTGTATTAGAATACCTTTTTTGTGGATGATTTTCACACACCCCTGCCCCTCTCAAGAGGGGAAGTAATTGATACCCCTTCGTGGATGATTTTCACACACCCCTGCCCCTCTCAAGAGGGGAAGTAATTGATACCTTTTTGTGGATGATTTTTCACACACCCCTGCCCCTCTCAAGAGGGGAAGTAATTGATACCTTTTCGTGGATGATTTTCACACACCCCTGCCCCTCTCAAGAGGGGATTTTATAAATTCGAAACAGATTCTAAAAACAAATCCCTAAAATTCCACGAATAATTCCTACATTTGCCTAATAAACAACAAAACAAGGAAACTATGTACACCATACAGACAAACGCTTCGGGTACACGAAGCATGGAAATTTCGGTTGAAAATCTTCAAACTATCCAGAAGTATTCACTTTTCCAACACCTGATTGACAGCAATGGAATCGTAGACGAAACCGTACTCGACAAGTTGAAACTGAACATCCGTTCGCTCATCGCATCGGCCGAAGGCAATTGCAAGGACTTGCTCGACCTTTGCATCGATGTGATTTATCATAACAACATGAAGGCATTCGGATTGCATCAGCTCATCCTGCTTTACATCAAGTGGGAGAAGGAAATGGAAGAATCTCAACCTGAGGTAGGTACTGAAGCATAATCATATCCCCATTTGTCATCCAGAGATTCTTATCTCCCCTCTTGAGAGGACCTAGATATATTCAAGTAAAATCTCCCCTCTTGAGAGGGGGAAGGGGGTGTGTTAGAATACATCAGCATGGTGTGTCAGAATACATCAGCATGGTGTATTAGAAACCCATTTCGTGGATGATTGTCACACACCCCTAGCCCCTCTCAAGAGGGGAATCTGAAATTCCAAAACACTCTATTATGAAAGAATACCGACTGACCGACTGGCTTCCTACCACCAAGAAGGAAATGGAACTACGCGGGTGGGATGAACTCGATGTCATCCTGTTCAGCGGCGATGCGTACGTGGACCATCCCTCGTTCGGAGCGGCTGTGATCGGACGTTTGCTCGAAGCCCAAGGCTTGAAGGTGGCCATTGTGCCCCAACCCAATTGGCGGGACGACCTCCGTGATTTCAAGAAGTTGGGCAAGCCCCGTCTGTTCTTCGGCGTTTCGGCCGGATGTATGGACTCCATGGTGAACAAGTATACCGCCAACAAGCGCCTCCGCAGCGAAGATGCCTATACGCCCGACGGACGTCACGATATGCGTCCTGAGTACCCGACCATCGTCTACACCCAAATCCTGAAGAAGCTTTGGCCGGATGTGCCCGTGGTGATTGGGGGCATCGAAGCATCCTTGCGCCGCCTCACTCATTACGACTATTGGCAGGACACCGTCCGCAAGAGTATCCTCATAGAATCCGGTGCCGACCTCCTGGTCTATGGCATGGGCGAAAAGCCGATTACCGAACTTTGCCAACGGATGAAGGAAAGCCCCGTCATCCCAACCGATGTCCCTCAAACCGTATATGTGGTGAAGGGCAAGCAAGCCATTCCGCCTAGCATCAGCGAGAAGGAAGACATCGTGCTCCACTCGCACGAGGCTTGTACCAGCGACAAGAAGAAGGAGGCCGAGAACTTCCGCTTCAT
This sequence comes from Phocaeicola sp., assembly GCA_045121515.1. Taxonomy (GTDB): domain Bacteria; phylum Bacteroidota; class Bacteroidia; order Bacteroidales; family Bacteroidaceae; genus Phocaeicola. The sequence goes on from JBGVGD010000067.1 coordinate 65,494, forward strand.
CGAGGAAGAATCCAACAAGTACGAAGCGGCACGCATCCTGCAACACGCTGGCAACAGTACCGTGGTGGTGAACCCTCCTTATCCTCCGATGACACAAGGCGAACTCGACATGTCGTTCGACCTTCCTTATACCCGTTTGCCGCACCCTAAGTACAAAGGCAAGCGCATCCCTGCCTTCGATATGATCAAGTTCTCTGTGAACCTGCATCGAGGTTGTTTCGGCGGTTGTGCGTTCTGTACCATCAGTGCGCATCAGGGCAAGTTCATTGTAAGCCGAAGCAAGGAAAGCATCCTGAAGGAAGTCAAGGCTATCACCGAGATGCCCGACTTCAAAGGCTATCTCTCCGACCTCGGCGGACCGAGTGCCAATATGTATGCCATGCGGGGTACCGACGAGGACAAGTGCCGCAAGTGCAAGCGTCCGTCGTGTATCTATCCCAAGGTATGCCCGAACTTGAACACCGACCACCGTCCGTTGCTCGACATCTATCATGCAGTCGATGCCCTTCCGGGTATCAAGAAGAGTTTCATCGGCAGTGGTGTGCGCTACGACCTGTTGCTTCACGAAAGCAAGGACCCAGTCATCAACAAAGCAGCCAAGGAATACACCCGCGAACTCATTGCCAAGCATGTGAGCGGACGATTGAAAGTGGCTCCCGAGCACACCAGCGATTCGGTGCTTCATGTCATGCGAAAGCCGCCGTTCTCCCAGTTCTACGACTTCAAGAAGATATTCGACAAGATAAACAACGAACTGAACCTCCGCCAGCAGATTATCCCGTACTTCATCAGCAGTCACCCGGGATGCACGCAGGAGGACATGGCCGAACTGGCAGTCATCACCAAGCGCCTGGACTTCCACCTGGAACAAGTGCAGGACTTCACGCCTACCCCGATGACCGTGGCGACTGAGGCTTGGTACACTGGCTATCATCCGTATACGTTGCAGCCTATTTTCAGTGCGAAGACACAGAAAGAAAAGTTGGCTCAGCGCATGTTCTTCTTCTGGTACAAGCCGGAAGAACGACGGGCCATTATTCAGGAACTCAAACGCATGGGACGAAGCGATTTGATAGATAAACTTTATAAGCATTAAGTTCAATGTAGGGACGCTGCGTGCAGCGTTATGTTTCAAGGATGTAGGGACGCTGCGTGCAGCGTTATGAATACGCTCTGTTTATGTTTTCACGCAGCACGCTGCGTCCCTACTCTTAAAATCATTTACCAATCCCGATATTCATCCCAAATCAACCAGTCTTCCAAGTCTTTCACAGAAGCCTCCTCTACGGGTTTGGTCCTTGCATACACCCGCTTGCCGGAAAAAGCCAACCGATACCCCTCGCGAATGGCTTTCAAGTCCACCTCTTTATACGGGATGCCGCACTCTACCGTTGTCATGGCTTGGATTAGGCGAACAAGCCGTTCGGTATCTACCCCACGTGAAGGCTGCGGCAGGTTCTCCTTCCCTCCCAAACTCGTGAGGCGAAGCACGGTGCGGATATAGGCCTCCGTATCGTTCTCCGAAGGGGGTGCCCATCGGGTGATGATGTTCGTCACATTATAGTATTGACCGGTGCGATGAAAATACTTCCAATACGATTCCAGTGTCTTCCATGCTGCCCGATAGCCGTATGCCATGCTCTCGAACTGCACGAAACTTTTGTCGGTTTGCTCTTTCCGAGCACCCTGCCATTGGTCGGCAGAGTGACGGATGTTGAGCGGATTATTGTTGCGTTGTCCTCTTGTCATATATAGATGAAAATAATTTTACTGAATACCTGAATACCCGAATACCCTATCCCGAATACTTCTTGAGATAAGCTTCCGTCTTCCGGAAAATCTGCTGACCGATGTCATCCGTAGGACTCTCCCTTTCCAGTTCGATGTACCCCCGATGCTTCCAGTTGCTCAGCATCAGTTTCAGCGAACCCCGACGGATGCCCATGCGCTGACGAAGTCTTCCGGCTTCCTCGCGAGTGAAAGCATCGGACAAGAGTTCCAGCAAGTTCTGAGGGCCCTTGCGTGTACCTTCCTGTATGCCACACTCCTCGTTTTCGATAGCGTCGCCGAAGAACTTCATCTTGCACCACATATCGTACTGCAGCGACCAGCGCACAAAATCCTCCATGGTCTTGTCCCACACGCCCCCATGCGCCACGAAAAGCACCATGGCTTTCAAGTAGGCGATGACATTGGCACGGAATGAGAGGTTTTCATAGACACGGCTTTGCGACAGACGGGCAAATTCCGCATTCTCCTCCTTCAGTTTCTTGGCCAGCATCTTGGCCCCACGGCACTCTATCAGTCCACGCGCCTTGTTCAGCCGTTCGATGTACGGACGCAGTTCCTCGTCGAAGGCAGCATCGTACGTGCCATAAATCGGCATGTCCGCCCCGATAGGCTGCTCCGGTATGGTACAGAAATTGATTCGGCTGATAGGCCCGTCCGTGAGTACGCTTCGGAAATAGGCTTGCCCCTTGCGAATGGTCGTACTGGCATTCCAATTGAAGCGGATACACACCCTTGCGCTCACACTGCCTGTACCCACACGCGTCTGTCCGTACACATTCCCCGGGTCGAAAGCCAGGCACATGATCTGGAAGTGCGCCTTGCTCCGTGCCGATGTCTTGAGCGCATCGAACTGGTCTATCTCATTCATCTTGGCATACAGGAAACGTTCCTCGGCATCTTCCAGTCGTTGTACGAAGGCAGCATTGGTCACATCGGGATCTATCTCCTGAATCACCAGCCCGTCCGGTCGTTGGCGCTTGTCCTTGTTCGCTCCCTTGGTCTGCATCTCCTTCTTCCATTCCTTCTCGCGTTCCAGATTGTCCTTGTCCTGCTGGCGGATGTCCTTCAAGATATGATTAATCGGCTCGCTGATGCAGTTCTTTCCCGCTCCTGTTCCGGCCATGAGGCAGCACATCAGCGTGGCTTCATGCTCCACATTGTCTATGTAGCGGAAGTACGTTTTCCACAGGTGTGCACCCAGTGCCGGAAAGACCGCATGTGCTACGGCCGGTTGGTAAATCTTCGGTGTACGGCTCACCAAGAGTTTGATGAGCGGCGGCAATCGTCTCGGCATTTGCGGCGGTTGATTGAGTTCTGAGTTCTGAGTGATGAGTTCTTCCTCTTCTATACGTTCTTTGCAGATAGCCAAGGTACGCTTCATGATACGTGGCATGTGCTTGGTCTGATTGCGGTTGCACGCACTGCGGATGCTGGCCAGCCACTTCTCCCTTGCTTCGCCGTAGGTAGGCAGGATTTGGGAAATCCAAGTGACATCGTCGTTGCATACATAGCGGAGGTGGCACGCCATGGAGAAGATGAAGTTGTTTCTGCTTCCATGTTCGGGTTCTCCGCCCATTTGTTCTTCCAGGACTTCTACTATTGATTCATAGGGTATATCCTCGAAAGTATCAGGATAACTCCCCTCTTGAGAGGGGAGATAAGATGAAATATCCCGGTTGATGTTTTCTAACACACCCCCTTCCCCCTCTCTAGAGGGGAGATAAGATGAAATATTCCGGTTGATGTTTTCTAACACACCCCCCTCCCCCTCTCTAGAGGGGAGATTCTCTGCGAACAATCCTTCTTCATTCAAATACAAAATGTATTCCCTCGGCACCGCAAACGAACACCGTGCAAAATCCTTCACACAAGCATCGTACTGCGCATCGCCCAATTGTGAAGACATCCATGCTTGCGCTTCGGCTAGCGACATTCCTTGTGGTATTACGAAGACCAGTCGCAAGCCCTCT
>JBGVGD010000068.1:0-23529 GCA_045121515.1 Phocaeicola sp.
ACGAGCATCCTAAAGCGAAGGCTCGTACCCTCTTTGCCACCCACTATCATGAGTTGAACGAGATGGAAAAATCTTTCAAACGCATCAAGAATTATAATGTATCGGTGAAGGAAGTGGATAACAAGGTCATCTTCCTTCGCAAGCTCGAAAGGGGAGGCAGCGAGCACTCGTTCGGTATCCATGTGGCGAAATTGGCCGGAATGCCGAAGAGTATTGTAAAGCGCGCTAACACGATTTTGAACCAATTGGAGACCGATAATCGCCAGCAAGGTATATCGTCCAAGCCAACGGCCGAAATTGCCTCTAATCGCGACGGTATGCAGCTCAGCTTTTTCCAGTTGGACGACCCTGTGCTTTGCCAAGTGCGTGATGAAATCCTGAATCTCGATGTGAATAATCTCACTCCGCTGGAAGCCTTGAACAAGTTGAATGAAATCAAGAAAATAGTGAAAGGGAAATAACATGTTAAACAACAAAAAGATATGAAAAGTATTCAATTATTAGTAGTAGGAGCGTTGGCAATGCTGTGTGCATGCCAACCTTCGCAAAAATCCAACCTCTACACCGTGACTGGTGAGTTGGAAGATTCTGCCCATCATGGCAAGAAGGTTTACATCATGCGTTATGATGACAATAAGTACATAGACAGTACTTTCATTGAAGGAAACAAGTTCGTTTTCAAGGGTGAAGTGGATACCGCTTCGTTCTGTCGTATTGATGTGAGTCGTAACGCTTATGCTAATTTCATTCTGGAAGGTGGTGATGTCAAGGTCGATTTAAAAACGCATGATTATCCTTCGGGTACTATTCAGAACGAGGTTATGCGAAGCGTTTCCAAGGAGCAGGACAGCATTTATGCTTATGTGGGTCAAAAGCAAGAAGAAATAGAAAAGCAATATTCTGATGCCGAAAAAGCTGGTGAGGCTATGCAGAAGTTTATGGATGAATTGTTGTCAAGCTTGGCTACTCGTTGTAAGGAACTTTATATTCATCATAATAACGATGCGGTAGGTTATTTCTTGATGTATTCTGTGTTTATGGAAGAGTTGGATGCAGATAGTAAATTGCAAATAATATCTACTTTCGGTCCTTGGTTGAAGTCTCAAGAGATGGTACAACGAACAGTTACACGTTTGGAAGCATCAAAGAAAACTGCCGAAGGCATGCCTTTCACCGACATCAAGGGCAAGGACGCAGAAGGCAATCCGGTGGCTTTGTCGGACTATGTAGGCAAGGGTAACTATGTGCTGCTCGATATGTGGGCAAGTTGGTGCGGACCTTGCAAGGGTGAAATTCCGAACCTCCTCAAATTGCATAATCAATACAAGAACAAGGGTTTGACCGTGTTAGGTCTTTTCGTGTGGGACAAGGAAGAAAACCTGAAGAAAGCTATGGAGGAAGAAGGTATCGTATGGCCTCAAATTGTTAGCGTGGAGAATATGGATGCAACAAATTCGTATGGGGTAGATGGCATTCCGCACATCATCTTGTTTGCACCGGATGGCACTATTCTGAAACGTAATCTCCGTGGTCAGAATATGATTGATACGGTGGATGAAGTGATGAAGAAGAAATAAAGAAATCGCCTTCGCAATATTCGGATTTGCGAAGGCGATTTTTTTACTGTTTATTGACTCGATTTTTCTTTATACGTTGAAGCGGAAGTGCATGATGTCGCCATCCTGAACGACATATTCCTTGCCTTCCACACCCATCTTACCGGCTTCTTTTACAGCAGCTTCCGAACCATATTTGATATAGTCTTCATACTTGATGACTTCGGCACGGATAAAGCCCTTTTCGAAGTCTGTGTGGATAACACCTGCACATTGCGGAGCCTTCCAACCCTTGCGATAAGTCCAAGCCTTCACTTCCATTTCACCGGCAGTGATGAAGGTTTCCAAGTTCAAAAGCTTGTAGATAGCCTTGATGAGGCGGTCGCACCCCGATTCCTTCAAGCCCATGTCTTCGAGGAACATCTGCTTTTCTTCGTAGCTTTCCAATTCGGCGATGTCTGCTTCTGTCTGGGCGCTGATAATCAAGAGTTCAGCATCTTCGTCCTTGATAGCTTCGCGAACGGCTTCTACATATGGGTTACCATTGGCAGCCGAAGTATCGTCTACGTTACATACATAAAGCACAGGCTTGGTAGTCAAGAGGAAGAGACCCTTAGCAGTAGCGATTTCGTCTTCGGTTTCGAAGGTTACGGTACGGGCTGATTTACCTTGTAACAAAGCGTCACGATAAGCTGAGAGGACATCGAATTCCAGCTTTGCTTGCTTGTCACCACCTACACGAGCTTGCTTTTCTACGCGCTTGATACGGTTTTCTACGGTTTCAAGGTCCTTCAACTGAAGTTCAGCATCGATGATTTCCTTGTCGCGCACCGGGTTTACAGAGCCGTCCACGTGTACGATGTTGTCATTGTCGAAGCAACGGAGTACGTGGATAATAGCATCAGTTTCGCGGATATTTCCCAAGAATTGGTTACCCAAACCTTCACCTTGGCTTGCACCCTTTACTAGACCTGCGATGTCTACAATATCGCAAGTAGCAGGAACGATACGTCCTGGTTTTACCAATTCTGCCAACTTGTTCAATCTCTCATCCGGTACTGAAATCTGTCCCTGTTGTGCATCGATGGTACAGAAAGGATAGTTAGCACTCTGCGCCTTTGCGCTTGAGAGACAATTGAATAGGGTAGATTTTCCTACGTTAGGAAGGCCTACGATACCTGCTTTTAATGCCATATTTATTTCTTTTTTAATTATTATCGTTGAATTCGGTTGCAAAGATACTTATTCTTTTTCATTTAGTGGATAAATGAGAACAAAAAAGGGCAACCTTTAAGGCTGCCCTTTCTTTATAGAAATGGATTTATTTATCCATGGTTATAGTCATTTCTGGAACCAAAATATAATCTTTTTTCTTTTTGTTCCATTTGTAATATTCGGTAGTGATAGATTTTTCTGTATATGAATAACGTAGGCACAAGTCTTTAACCCATTCTTCACTTACTACATTCCACTTCAAAGCTTCGTCTTCGATACGTTGCTTGTTCTCGTCGTACTTGTAGTTATGTTTCATATAGTTCACTAGTGTGCCTTCTTCTAGTTTGAATACGGTTTCAGTTACAATCAAGCCGTCTTTTTCTTCGGTGTTACGAATCAAATTGCTTTGTGCGTTCATCGGGAGATTAGCAATAAAAAGTACTGCAATCAATAGGATTGTGCTAAAGATTCTTTTCATGATCTAATTATTTTAAGGTTGTTGTTATGTTTTTACGATTGATAACTCATGCAAAGGTACAAAGATATTTTTGATAGACTAACTATTTGTTGAAAAAATAATCAATATAGAAAAAAAAGTAATATATGAACGGTTTTATAGATAGTAGGGTGGATAAATTGTTGTGAATTTGTCTGTCCTGCTATCTGCGATTGTTACAATATTTGGTAAAATGATTTTAATGTGCTTCCAGCCAATTCTTACCCCAACCACAATCGGCACGGAGAGGTACTTGCATGGTATATGCCTTTTCCATTTCTTCGATTACGATTTGTTTTACCTTTTCCTTTTCTTCTGGATATACGCTGAAGTTCAATTCGTCGTGTACCTGAAGTATCATTTTCGAACGGATATTCTCAGCCAAGAAACGTTGGTAAATCCGTATCATGGCTACCTTGATGATATCGGCCGCACTACCTTGTATAGGGGCATTGATAGCATTTCGTTCGGCATAACCACGTACTACTGCATTGTGTGAGTTGATGTCCGGTAAGAAACGTTTACGCCCGAATACCGTTTCGATGTATCCGTTCGCACGAGCTTTTTCAATACTTTTATCCATGAACTCCTTGATTTGCGGATAAGTTTGGAAATAACCTTCAATCAGTTCCTTGGCTTCACTTCGTGGTACATTCATTCGTTCGGCCAATCCGAATACGCTGATGCCATAGATAATGCCGAAATTGGCCGTCTTGGCTTTGCTGCGTTGTTCGCGGGTGACTTCGTCTATACCTATTTTATATACCTTCGATGCGGTAGCAGCATGGATGTCATCGCCTTCATGGAAGGCTTCTATCATGTTTTGGTCGCCACTGAGGTGAGCCATGATGCGAAGTTCGATTTGTGAATAGTCTGCCGAGAAGAATTCACATCCTTCTTCTGGGATAAATGCCTTGCGTATTTCCTTTCCGTCTTCGTTTCGGATAGGAATGTTTTGTAAATTTGGATTACTTGAACTAAGGCGTCCTGTGGCCGTTACCGTCTGATTGAACGATGTATGAATCTTGCCGGTTTTCGGATTGATCAGTAGTGGAAGAGCATCGATGTAAGTGCTCAGCAACTTCTTCAATCCTCGATAATCCAAAATTTTTCCAACGATTTCATGTTTGTTTCGTAGTCCTTCCAATACTTCTTCGCTGGTTACGTATTGACCGGTTTTGGTCTTCTTGGCTTTCTCTACGATCTTCAGTTGGTCGAACAAGATTTCGCCTACTTGCTTAGGAGAGGAAACATTGAATTCCTTTCCGGCCAATTGGTAGATTTCTTGTTCAATCTGATTCATGCGGATAGTGAAATGTTGGGATGTCTCTTTCAAAGCTTCGGTATCCAAACATACTCCGTTCTTTTCCATATAGGCAAGTACGGGTACAAGCGGCATTTCAATATCATAGAACAGGGAGGCTGCTCCGCTATTTTCCAATTCTTTTTCTAATGCACCTTTCAATTTCAGGGTAATGTCGGCATCTTCGCAAGCATACTTGTAGACGGCTTCCGGAGTGAGGTCGCGCATGTTCTTCTGGTTCTTTCCTTTGGAGCCGATCAAGTCTTCGATAGGAATGGTTCGGTAGCTTAAGTAGACTTCGGCCAGATAGTCCATGTTGTGTCGGAGTTCCGGTTGGAGTACATAATGTGCAATCATGGTGTCGAACATCGGCCCCTTGACATGGATACCATAATTGGATAGAGCCAAGATATCGTATTTGATATTTTGGCCAATTTTCAAGGTTTGTTCATTTTCGAGTACTTCCTTGAATTCATTGACAATTTTTAACGCTTCTTCTCGTTCGGCCGGGATAGGAACGTAAAATGCTTGATTTTCGCTGTAACTAAAGCTCATTCCTACCAATTCTGCATGGATAGGGTCGATGTCTGTCGTTTCTGTATCTAGACTGAAAAATTCCTTTGTCTTGATATTTTGAATAAATTCCTTTCTTTTATACTCTGTATCAATGAGTTGGTAATCAAAAACCAAGTCACTTAGGCTCTTAAGAGTCGAAAATTTGGAATCACTCGTCCCCTCGTCCGTAAATTCGGCAAAGAGATCGCCTTGCAAATGGTCCTTTTTAGTAGGAGCGACTGCCGGTTCGTCAAATAGTGAAAGTTGTCCACTTCTTTGAACTGTAGCTGGAGAGTCAACTGGAGTCATTTTTTTCTCACGTCCGAAAATTCGTTCGGTGAGTGTGCGGAATTCCATTTCGTCGAAAATCTTTCGCAAGCTTTCTTCGTCCGGTGTTTCCTTTTTCAGTTCCTCCATGTTCAGTTCGATAGGTACATCAGTTTTAATGGTAGCGAGGAACTTGGAGAACGTGATCATTTCCTTGTTGCTTTCTACTTTGGTCTTTAATGCGCCTTTTAATTCGGTGGAGTGGGAGAGGAGGTTCTCAATGCTTCCAAATTGGGCTATCAACTTTTGTGCTGTTTTCTCGCCTACACCTGGACATCCAGGTATATTATCGGATGAGTCTCCCATGAGGCCAAGCATATCAATGACTTGAAGAGGTGATTCAATGTTGAATTTCGCTTTCACCTCTTCTACACCCATGACTTCGAATTCCTTGTCTCCATATTTGGGGCGATACATGAATACATTCTCGCTGACCAACTGGCCATAATCCTTGTCAGGAGTCATCATATAGGTAGTAATCCCTCGTTTCCCTGCTTCTGTAGCCAATGTGCCGATTACATCATCGGCCTCATATCCTTGTACTTCCAGGATAGGAATCCGATAAGCTCGGATGATATCCTTAATAATAGGAACAGACAAGCGGATTACTTCCGGTGTTTCTTCCCGTTGTGCTTTGTATTGTTCGAAAGCCTCGTGGCGGAAAGTAGGTCCTGAAGGGTCAAAAGCCACACCGATATGGGTGGGATTTTCTTTCTTGAGTACGTCTTCTAATGTATTGACGAATCCCAAAACCGCAGAAGTATTGAATCCCTTCGAGTTGATTCGAGGGTTTTTGATGAGTGCATAGTAAGCTCGATAAATCAATGCGTAGGCATCGAGTAGGAAAAGTTTGTCCATTCTTTTAAATTCTTTGTTTTTTTCATGGTAAAAGTACAAAAAAATACCGTATTCCGTGTTTTATTATTACTTTTGTAGCGCAAAAATTGCGTATGGAGAGATTAGAACAAATAAAAGGACCCATTTTAAACGAATTTGAAGTTTTCAAACAGAAGTTTGATGCATCGCTTCAAAGTTCCAATCCGTTGTTAGGTGAGGTAATCAACTTTATCAAGCAGCGGAAGGGGAAAATGATGCGTCCTATGCTGACATTGTTGATGGCTAAATTGTGTGGTGAAATCAAGGATTCTACTTATGATGTAGCTATTTCTCTGGAGTTGTTGCATACAGCCAGTTTGGTGCATGACGATGTGGTGGATGAGAGTGATAAGCGTAGAGGACAGTCTTCTGTAAATGCCATTTACGATAATAAGGTATCTGTATTGGTTGGTGATTATTTGTTGGCTACAAGTTTGACTAATGCTGCCATGACTGGTGATGTGCGATTGGTAGAATTGGTAGGTAGATTGGGACAAGAACTTTCAGAAGGTGAGATTATCCAATTGAACAATACGAATGCTTCCAATTTCTCGGAAGATGTCTATTTTGAAGTCATCAAGAAAAAGACAGCGGCCCTTTTTGCGACAGCGGCCGAAGCGGGTGCTATATCTGTTAAATCTACCGATGAAATGGCGGAAATGTCTCGTCAATTTGGTGAATTGATAGGTATTTCATTTCAAATTAAAGATGATATTTTTGATTATTATTCTTCGGATGTATTAGGTAAGCCGACAGGAAATGATATGCGTGAAGGTAAGTTGACTTTACCGGCATTGTATGTGCTGAATACATTGAGGAATCCTTCGATGATTGAATTGGCCCTTAAAATACGTGCACTCGATGCATCGGATGAAGAAATAGCCTATTTCATCGATTATGTTAAGCAGAATGGAGGTATTGAGTATGCTACTCAAGTGATGATTGAATACCGAAATAAGGCGTTGGCTATATTGCCAGATGACATTTCAGATGAATTGAAAATAGCTTTGACTTCATACATTGATTATGTAATAGAGCGAAATAAATAAAGCGAGGAGAATTTCCTCGCTTTTCTTTTTTAGAAGAATTTTACGTCTTCTCCAATTATATCCGATAAGAGAAGGTTCGTTAGTCTACTGGTACCAATACGGAATAATCCGTTGTTCAACCATTCTTCTCCCAATGTCTCTTTTACAATCGTATAGTAGGCGAGGGCTTTCTTTACGCTATCTATACCTCCTGCAGCTTTAAAGCCGACCTTTCTACCTGTTTCCTTATAGTATTCTTTGATAGCTTCACACATGACCAATGCTGCTTCAGGAGTGGCAGAAATCGCTTCTTTTCCAGTAGATGTCTTGATGAAATCTGCACCAGCATACATGGCAAGGATAGCGGCTTTCTTGATGTTGGACGCGCTTCTTAGTGAACCTGTTTCCAGGATGACTTTTAAAGTTTTTTCGCCACATACATCCTTTAATTCGCCGATTTCATCGCACATTCCTTCGTAGTCGCCACAGAGAAATTTGCCTACTGGCATGACAATGTCTATCTCTTCAGCACCCGCATGAATAGCCATTGCTGTTTCTGCTATCTTTACTTCCATGAAAGTTTGTGATGACGGGAAACCGCCCGAAACGCAAGCAATCTTTACGTTGTCTGCTTCCAATGAATCGCTCACAATTTCTGCCATATTAGGGTATACACAAATGGCAGCGACGTTTTCCAAATCAGGATATTTGTCTACGAATTCATTGACTTTTTCAGTAAACTTCATGACGCTTTCTTCCGAATCGGTACACTTCAAAGTCGTGAGATCGATGCAATGAAAGATTTCTTTTTTCACGTCGATGTTGTTGTTTTCACCGAGGTGTTTCTCGATGAGTTGGTCTACTTTCATCATGATTTCATCGTCATGAAGATGCGTGTTGTACTTACTCAAAGCGAGTTCGTATTTACTTTGTACTTCCATATATCGTTACAATTTAGGATTATTCTTATGTCTGTCTTTATCTCGGTTGGTTTTCTTTTCCAAGTTTCGTTGGAATGCTTCTGTAAGATTAACGCCCGTTTGGTTGGCCAAGCAAATAAGTACCCACAAAACATCTGCCATTTCATCGGATAAATCGTGCTTTTCGCCTTCTTTGAAGGATTGGTCGCCATAGGTTCTAGCCATGATTCTGGCTAGTTCACCTACCTCTTCAGTCAATACAGCCATGTTGGTCAGTTCGCTGAAATAGCGTACGCCATATGTTTTGATCCAATGGTCTACTTGCTTCTGAGCTTCTTCCAGTGTCATCTTATTCTTTGTTTTTGGTGTCCATGCAAATGGTAACTGGACCGTTATTCAATAGTTCGACTTTCATGTCTGCACCGAATTCTCCTGTGCCTACTTCTTTGCCTAAAGCATTGCTAAGTGCTCGGCAAAAATACTCGTATAAAGGAACGGCTACATCTGGTTTGGCTGCATAGATGTATGAAGGTCGATTACCTTTCTTATAAGATGCGTGAAGTGTAAATTGGCTGACAACCAAGATGTTACCATTGACGTCTAAAATGGATTTGTTCATTACTCCATTCTCGTCATCAAAAACTCTCAGGTTGACAATCTTCTTACAGAGCCAATCTGCATCTTCTTGTGTGTCAGCATTCTCAATGCCGACTAATATCATGAAGCCTTCCTGAATGGCCGACTTACAAACGCCCTCTATAGTTACAGAGGCGTGACTTACTCGTTGGATAACTATTCTCATAATGGTACAAAGGTAGGAATTATCCCTTATTCTTTCAGCTTTTCTTGGATATTTTTAGCGATTGAAGGCCCCACAATTTCAGCCAGTTCTCCCAACGATGCCTTCTTGATTCTGGATACGCTTTTAAAGGCTTTTAGAAGCGCTGTCTTGCGTTTTTCTCCAATGCCTGGTATGTTGTCCAGTACGGATGCTATTTGGCTCTTGCTGCGTTTGTCTCGGTGGAAAGTGATAGCAAAGCGGTGTACCTCATCCTGGATGTTTTCCAATAGATGAAATAACGGTGTATTTTGTTTTACTCCGATGATCATAGGTGGGAATCCATAGAGTAATTCGGAAGTTCGATGCTTATTATCTTTGGCCAATCCGGCAATAGGAATGTTTAGTTTCAGTTCGTCTTCGATGACTTCACGAACGACTTCCATTTGTCCCTTTCCACCGTCGGTTATGATGAGGTCGGGTAGGGGAGAACCTTCTTCTAGCAAACGGGTATAACGGCGGCCTACCACTTCTCGCATGGAAGCATAATCATCGGGACCTTCTACGGTCTTGATGTTGAATTTACGATATTCTTTCTTGCTAGGTTTGCCCATTCTGAAAACCACGCATGCAGCTACAGCATCGGAACCTTGAATATTTGAATTATCAAAACATTCGATGTGTGCGGGGATTTTAGGCAAATGCAATTGTTCTTGAATCTCCTTTAATATTCGTGTTTTCTTTTGTTCCGGATTCAACTTATCGGCTTGTTTCAAACGGTCTACTTTGTATTGCTTTACATTCATGATGGAAAGCTCCAATAGATGCTTTTTTTCGCCTCTCTGTGGAACGATAAATGATACATCGTTCAATTCCATTTCTAGTTCAAAAGGCACGATGATTTCGCGGGATTTGCTTTTGTAGCGTTCCCTCATCTCAATAATACCAAGTTGGAGAAGTTCTTCTTTTGTTTCATTTAATCGCTTCTTGTATTCAAAGGTGAACGCTTGATTGATGCATCCGTTGGTGATGTGAAGGTAATTGATGTAAGCCGAATTTTCGTCCATTTCAATGGAGAAAACATCCACATTGTGAATGATGCGGTTGACTACTTCGCTTCTGGAACGATAGCTTTCGATTAAATCGTATTTCTCCTTGATTGCTTGTGCTTCTTCGAACCTTAATTCCGAAGCCAATGCCTGCATCTCGTCCATGAGTAGATCGCATACTATCTGTGTATCTCCTTTTAGAATTTGCTTGATTTCATCGATGTCTCTTAGATACTCTTCGTGGGATTGCTTCCCGATGCATGGCCCTTTGCAATTCTTTATGTGATATTCCAAGCATACATCAAACTTTCCTGCGCGGATGTTTTCTGGAGTTAATGGATGTCTGCAAGAACGGAGGGGATAGAGTTTCTTGATGAGTTCCAAGAGTGCATTCATCGATGGAATGTGGCTATATGGTCCGTAATATGATGAACCGTTACGGATAATGTTTCTAGTCTTGAAAACTCTGGGGAAATATTCATTGCTTACACAGATAGAAGGGTAGGTTTTGTCGTCCTTTAATAAAACGTTGTATCTAGGCTTGTATTTCTTGATGAGGTTATTCTCCAACAGAAGTGCGTCCTCTTCGGTTTTGACAACAATGTATTTGATGTCCGCAATCTTGCTGACGAGTAATCTTGTCTTTCCGTTGGGATGTTCCCGATTGAAATAAGAAGAGACTCTACGCTTCAAATTCTTCGCCTTTCCAACGTAGATAATCGTACCTTCTTCATTCAAGTATTGATAAATGCCAGGGCTTTCTGGCAAGTTAAGTACAATACCCTTCAGATAATCGTTGGTAGTAATCTCTTCTTGTTTCATCGGTCTTGCATTAAAGTTTCAGCAATGTTTCTATTTCGACATCTTTAGGGAATGCGTTTCTTCCGTTCAATCCGTCCAATTCGATAACAAAATTGATGAGGGATTTCTTAGCGCCGCATTTCTGAACAAGGCGATAAGCAGCAGCCATGGTGCCACCTGTTGCCAATAAATCGTCGTGTAATAAAACGACGTCGTTTTCATCGATAGCGTCTTTATGGATTTGGATACAGTCGGTACCATATTCCTTGGCATAGGTTTCTTCAATTGTTTCTGCAGGAAGTTTACCAGGCTTGCGTGCCATGACGAAACCAGCGCCTAAACGGGCTGCCAATGCTCCTCCTAAGATGAAACCTCTAGACTCGATACCTACTACTTTGGTAATGCCTTTGTCTTTGTATAATTCATAGAGAGAATCCAGCATTTCTTGCAAACATTCCGCATTCTTGAATAGGGTAGTAACATCGTAGAACAAGATGCCCGGAATAGGGAAATCTGGTATTTCTCTTAAATTAGCCAACAGCAGTTCTTTTCTCATAACCAGTGATTTATTGTTAAAGTATTAAATTGTTTGTTTCACGTGGAACAATGTTTGTTTTATCTTCCCAAAAGCACGAGCAATACATTGATGTCGCTAGGAGAGATGCCCGGAATACGGCTGGCTTGCGCCAATGTCTCAGGGTCTATCTTGATCAGCTTCTGGCGAGCCTCTGTTGAAAGGGAGTTCAACGAATTGTAGTCGAAACGTCCTTTGATACGGATGGCTTCCAAACGATGAATCTTGTCGGCAATCATTCGCTCTCTGTCGATGTAGCCTTGGTACTTGATCAACACTTCGGCTGCTTCGATGATTTCTTCCTTGCGGTCGGTAATCTTGTCGAGCATCGCCTTGAAAGACGGGATATATTCCGCGATGCTTTCAATGGTGATTTGCGGACGGATAATCAGGTCGATGAGTTTGCATCCGTGTGTGAGTGGGGCAGTACCCAATGTTACCAATGCATCGTTGATCAATGCTGCCTTAATAGAGAACTTCTTGGCGAAATCGATAATGCTGTTTACGGCTTCACGTTTGCTGCAAAGCATGTCGTAACGGTCTTGTTTTACCAATCCCAACTTATATGCACGTTCGGTCAAGCGCATGTCGGCATCGTCTTGTCTGAGCAAGATACGGTACTCTGCACGCGAAGTAAACATGCGGTAAGGTTCATCTACACCCTTGGTCACCAAATCGTCGATTAGAACGCCGATATAAGCCTCATCGCGTCCTAATACGAATGGTTCACCACCATGGCAATTGATGTGTGCATTGATACCAGCAATGATACCTTGACCACCGGCTTCTTCGTAACCGGTAGTACCGTTTACTTGGCCTGCCATAAAGAGATTCTTGATGGCTTTCGTTTCCAGTGTATGCTTGAGTTGGGTAGGGTCGAAATAATCGTATTCTATCGCATATCCCGGGCGGTAAATCACCAAATCCTTGAAAGCTGGAATCTGCTTCAATGCGGCAATCTGAATATCCATTGGGAGCGATGAAGAGAAACCGTTCAAATAAAGTTCGTTGGTGCTTTCGCCTTCCGGTTCCAGGAACAACTGGTGTTGTGGCTTGTCCGGGAAGGTTACGATTTTTGTTTCGATACTCGGGCAATAACGTGGGCCGATGCTTTGGATTTGTCCGTTGTAAAGGGGAGAATCCGCCAATCCGTTGCGAAGAATTTCATGCGATGCCTCGTTGGTGAAGCAGGTCCAGCATTGCAATTGCTTGAGTTTTCTTGGCTCGCTGATGAACGAGAAACGGTGGAAATCATTCTCTCCGTCTTGTGTTTCCATTTGGTCGAAATGGACGCTTCTTGCATCGATACGAACTGGTGTACCCGTCTTCATGCGGTCGGCAGTAATGCCATGACGAGTGATGGATTCGGTCAAATGGTAAGAAGCAGGTTCGGCACATCGTCCGCCAGCCAACATCTTCTTGCCTACGTGCATCAATCCGTTGAGGAAAGTACCCGCGGTCAGAATCACACATTTCGCTTGGAAGGTGACTCCCCAGCAAGTGGAAACACCGGTCACTTCGCCGTTTTCCACCAATAGTTCTTCAACGGTATCTTGCCAAATATGAAGGTTAGGGATGTTCTCCAGAATTTCGCGCCAAGCCCAGATAAACTTGCCACGGTCGCACTGAGCGCGAGGACTCCACATAGCAGGTCCTTTCGAACGGTTGAGCATGCGGAACTGGATAGCGGTTCGGTCGGTCACCAAGCCCATGTATCCCCCCAATGCATCTATTTCTCTTACAATTTGTCCCTTGGCGATGCCACCTACGGCAGGGTTACAACTCATCTGACCAATCTTGTTCATGTCCATGGTGATGAGACAAGTCTTTGAACCCAAATTGGCTGCTGCGGCAGCTGCTTCGCATCCGGCATGGCCGGCACCTATTACAATTACGTCGTACTTAAAATCCATTGATTGTTTCTTTTTACTTATGGCGCAAAATTAGTAAAAAGATTTGGGGAATCTGTATTTGTAGATAGACTATTTGTCATTCAGAGCGGAATGAAATGAAGCGAAGAATCTCGGATACATTTCGTTGATGTTTCCGAGACTCTTCGCTTCGCTCTGAGTGACAAATGGGGAGTCTTATTCAAATACTTCCATCATCGGACGACCCACCCAAACTTGTGGACCTTCCAAACCGAAGATTTCAAGAACGGTAGGAGCGCAGTCGAACTGCATCATGCTAGCCTGCATTTCGCCACCTTTCTTGATGCCTTTACCGGCAATGATAAACGGTGTATTGATTTCTTCCAATGTCTTTCCACCATGGCCATGGTCAATGCCTCCGTGGTCGGAAGTAACGATGAAGATACATTTTTCGTAAATACCAGCATCCTTGGTTGCTTGGATAATCTCACCGATGTAGCCGTCCAGTTCCTTCAAGTTGGCATAATATTCCGGGGTATCATGACCGGCATCGTGTCCCACATGATCCGGATTGTCGAAGATAAAGGCACCCAATACCGGCTTCTTTTCCTTGATGTATTGCACCGACATCTTGCACAATTCGTCGGTATATTCCTTGCCTTTCGGAGTTTGAGCATGATAGTTGGTAGAGAGGGTATCTACCACATACTTGATGCCGTCCCATTCGTAGAGGCAACCGATTTCTGCTTCCGGCTGTGCATCTCTCAGGAGTTGGAACATGGTAGGGAAGATGTTGTTCTTCAAAATGACTCTCTCTGGAATTTCGTGTTTAGAAGAATCCCAAGTGGTGTATCCGTGAAGTTCCGGACAAGCACCCATGAACATCGATGCCCAGTTCACGCCACTCGATGAAGGAAGAACGGCACGCTTTTCCAAGGTATAGCAACCTTCGGCCATCAATGTCTTTGTGTTCGGCATGTCGGCTTTCTCCACACTATACGAACCCCATCCGTCGAGGCCGATATAAATTATATGTTCTGCAATCTGTTTCTTGGCTTCTGGTGCTTGTCCACACGATGCGAAAGCCACTACGGCCATCAGTAGGACAGCCCATAAATTTAGTTTTCTCATGGTAATAAATATTTAAAGATTAATTAAGCTCAAAGCCTTGTTTTCTTCTGCTTCCATAATCTCACGTTCGCCCGGTCCCTTGTCGTTGATACCACAAAGATGCAGGATGCCGTGGATGATGACGCGATGCAATTCACGTTCGTAAGGCTGGTCGAATTGTTCGGCGTTGGTACGTACGGTATCGAGGCTGATGAAGAGATCGCCCGAGATACGATTTCCTTCGGTGTAGTCGAAGGTAATAATGTCGGTGTAGTAGTCATGCTCCAGATACTGGCGGTTCACTTCCAGAATTTTTTCGTCGGAGCAGAAGATATAGGCTATTTCGCCCACTTTCTTGCCATAGCTGGCAGCCACTTGTTTTACCCACTCGGTGGTTTCACGTTTCTTGATTTGAGGCATTGCGATGTCCTCGGTCTGGTAAGTTATCATAAGTTTTCTTTTTCTTGCAAAGATAAGGGATTTATCAAAAGTTTGATTGTTTTTCTAGTTATTTAATCATTAAAAGTTCACCGTTTCACAAGTGTATAACTCGCTCATATACAACTTCTTTAGGTGAAAGGAGGCATCTTTCACCAGTTTCACGGTTTCACGCAAACATGTTTTTTGTGAAACGGTGAAACTGGAAAAAATGTACTGCATTCACATCAAGTATTTAGGAATCAGTATGTTACAATTCGGTGACACGAGTGACCCCTGTTTTTATGAAACTTCTGTAGAGTGCCTTGAAAAACGAATATTTATGCTGGACTTGCGTTTGAAGAAAAAGATCACCGCCTTTTAAAAAAAGACGACGGTGTTTAAGTCAAAAGACCACCGCGTTTTTTTTAAACGCCGTGGTCTTTTACTGAAAATGATAATTATACATTGTTTTGTATATCCATACTACTTCTCGTTTTCTTTTATATCCTCCAGAGCAAAGCAAGCAAACACCAATTTGTCCTCATCAAATTCGGGATTGGCCAAGTTGTTTTCGGAGATATAAGGACCGTCACGGCCTACAAAACTCATCTTGTAGAAATACTTGTTCCCCGGGAACTTGGTTTCACAGATGATGTTGAAATCTTTGTCGAAGATGATAATGGAGAACTCGCGTCCTCTTGGGTCATCAAAAGGAGACTCATTTTGTTTGAACTCATAAGGAAGTTCGGCTATACGATAATAGACATTCCGATATTTATCATACATAAAATTATGATACTTTCCTCTTTCTTTTAACTTGGCAAGTGATTGAATTCCACCGGAAGCCTCGTAAAGTATAGGTCGGATACTTTCCATGAAGCGGCTCTTGCCATTGTACCAACGGACATTCTTCAAATCGTCCGAAACCATCAAATTGTCATAGCCTGTAAAAGAGCAGACCAATCTGTTTTTTATATAATCATAATCGTATGAAAAACTACATTCACCGCCTAAGTTTTCTACATCCTTATCAAAAATGGACGGATAATGAAGGGGTAATGGTTCTACCTCTCCGGTTTTCAAATTCAGAGATGTAAACATAGAAAGGTCTTTCCACTCGTGTGTCTTCATTTGTGCCTTGTTTACATCATGCATAAAATAAACGATAGAATCTATGCAGAAAGACGGATAGTAGAAGTAACTAAATCCATCTTTACAATAAGTGAATTGTCCTTCCGGTAATTTTGCGGAGTAACGACGTAGAACTTCTGCCCTGTCATTGATGATAGATACTTGTCCGATGTTATGTTGGAATAGAAGATAGGTCTTGGAATCTTCAAAA
Source organism: Phocaeicola sp. (assembly GCA_045121515.1). Classification (GTDB taxonomy): domain Bacteria; phylum Bacteroidota; class Bacteroidia; order Bacteroidales; family Bacteroidaceae; genus Phocaeicola. The sequence goes on from JBGVGD010000068.1 coordinate 16,222, forward strand.
GGCTTGCATCCACTTATACCTGGTACTCCATTAGGACCTACTTTCGACAATGGGATCCTTTTATATAGGCTTTGGTCTTTCAGATTGTAGATAAGTATTTCATATTGGCCTTTCAGAAAATTCCCAAAATACAGGTATTCTTTATTGTTTTCCTCAAATTGGAACATGGACTTACTCATGTAGTAGGTATTTTCATCGACTGGCAAAGTCTATTTATAGGTCTCTGCCAAGTCTTTTATATATTGGGCATTTGAAACATCTGCCTTTTGTTGACAGGACAAAAGGCAGAACATTGACAAAGCACTAATTACAATTGATAATTTGCGCATTTTATAAAAGATTTAATTCATCCATGAACAATCTTCATTAACTCCATAACATACCCAACCTTTAGCGTTTTTACTACATTCGTCTGTCTCATCATCATATTTACAATATTTACTAGGATCAACACCCTTAGGAGTAGAATTCACCTTCAAACTTACCGTAAATGTAGCGATTTAAGGACACTATGTGCAAAACACTGCAAAATCACCAATGTCCGACAAAAGAACGAGAATGAGGATATTATCACCCTTTGCGGCAAACAAGATAGAGAGTGAACGTGAAAAAGGATAGCCTACCATGATCATATCGCTCCGATGCTGGAAGACATCCGATATCACATCGACAAGCTGGAACTGATTGTGGATAACGAAATGTGGACATTGCCTAAGTATGGGGAATTATTGTTTATCAGATAACCTACTCAGGGTATCTGTTGTTTTTGATAAATTGAAGAAGAAAAAGAAGACCACTGGTTTCTTCTCTTTCTTTATTATGTCAACCAATCACGGATTCGCTCACGGATTGCATTCGATTCACTTAGTAACCGGATAAATTCCAGAGCCGAACGTTTACGATAATTGTTTTTTAACAAATGAACACATCCCTCCATTCCACTTTCCGGAGCATCGATTGGAATGGCCTTGACTCCATGTTCGTCATGTATTGTTGCTTCGGATAGAATGGCCACCAAGTCGCTTTGCTTGATAAGCTTCAACAAGATATGCACCTCGTTCAATTCCAAACGGACACGAAACTGAGGAGAATAATGAGATATGACTTGTTCAAAGGCATTTCGTGCCTGTAGCCCTTTGGCAGGTAATGCTATGTCATATTTCCCGATTTCGGATAAAGTCACAGTTTCATTTTTAGCTAAAGGATGATAGTTGTTGACAATGGCAGCCAAATGATTGTTGAAAAGAATATGTGATTCTACTCCTTCATATTTTCTACTTGGTTTAAATGCCAAAACGAAATCCACTTTATTCTTTTTCAACATATCCATCAGTTCTTCCATCGATTTATAATGAATGTTAAGTTTCACTTTCGGATACAGTTTCATGAAGTCCAACAATGTTTCTGTCAATATAGAACTGAACGTATGTGTTGCACCAATATTCAAGGTGCCGGCCAACAAAGCTTTCAGGTCGTTCATCCGTGATTTGCACACACCGGCATCGTAAAGGGTCTGATGCGCCAATGGCAACAATTCTTCTCCCGATTCTGTCAGACTGACGGAATGACTATTGCGTTGGAGTAGTTGAACATCCAGTTCTTGTTCCAATTGCTGGATTTGTTGTGACAATGTACTCTGGGTAATACACAATGCTTTGGAGGCCGCTGAAAAATTCAACAGTTCGGCCACCTTGATAAAACTTTTCAATTGTCTGAGTTCCATAATGAGCTATTTACTAATGAGTGCAAAGTTAATAATCCGGAGTTTATCGGGTAGCTTGGAATGAAATCTTTTTGAATAAGAAAATAGGCAAAGTAGCTCCGACAACCAATGCCAAAACGATGAATGCTGCATTCAGTCCGTTATTAACCAACAGATAAAAGTAATGTCCATACATATCTTCTTTCTGAAATAGACAAAGCAATAAAGCCTTGAAACTCCGATAGGCATACATACCGGGAATCATCGGAAGCAAGGCTGGCGAGAAACAAGCCTCCGCCGGACATTTGATGCGAGGAGCAATGAACACGGCAAGTGTGCCAATTAGAAATGCCGCCAATCCGCTAGCGGGAATGATGTGAATGGTGTATATTGAATTATTCATTAACCAATAACGGCAAGCATGTCCGATAGCGGCGGTCAATGAACAACATACATATACAGAACGTGGTGGATGACTGACAGTTGCAAAACCAATCGCTGCGATAGCCGCCAATACACCATCTTGTATCAAATAAAGAGTAGTCATCGTTATTTTTTTTTGTTAGAACCAATGAATATTCATGACTAATAATCCTCCGTATAATCCAGCTGATAGGCAAAAGGTGAGTATAGCTGCATTCATAATTCGGCTGAAGGAACAGATGTAATGCCCATCCAACATATCGCTTACGGCATTGATATAAGGTATGCCTGGAATCAAGTAAAGGACACTCGTACCTAAAGCAATATCTGGAGTATTTCCCCAACCGAACACATAACTTCCGGATGCAATGACCGAAGAAACGAAAGCACAGCATAAGAAGATAAAGCGGATATCCGCCTTATCTTCTTGCATGTCCTGTTTCAATTTATATCCAACCATAGTAGCCACAAAGACCAGTAATATGGATATTTTATCACCTTTGAACAATCCACAAAAAGCTGCATTAGCAAAAGAGACAAGCGCTAAAACCGCCCACCGGTTAAGAGGAGGAGTCTGTACAATTCTTTTTAGTCTATCATTACTTTCCTGAAAACCGGCTTTACCGTCTGCAATCTCCCAACTTAGTTTACTCAATAGAGCATTGACATAAAAATTGTTTTGATTGAAGCAAGCCCGGCAGATATTGCTATAGGAGGTAGTATGTTTTCCATCCCACACACATAACATGATGTGCGACGGCATGATGGTCATACGGACATCTACATTCCAAGCTTCGGCTATTCTAGCTACATTCTTCTCAATACGTATACAGGTGGCTCCACTACACATTAACCATGTTACATATTCAGAGAAAAACAAACAAATGTCCTGAATGTCAGTTGGTGATTTAGTTTTCAGAATCATCTTTTTCCTCCATATTTTCATCGCCTGGGCAATAAAACATTTCTTCTTCCTTACTCATTTCTATCAAATGGATATGTCTCTTTCGGAAATCCTTCATATGGTGACATTTTTCCATCGCTCTCAAAATAAAAGCTAATACTATTACTATAATAATACCGCTCCATACAATCATTGAATGTGTCATAATCATTATATTATTGTTATTAAATCTGCGGCAAAAGTAATACTTTTCAGAAATGCGATTCATTGTCGGCAAATGAATATTCCGATAGCTGCAATCGCCCTTTTTCATAGCTTAAATCTTATCCAATGCTCGACTGATATCCCCTAATAAGTCGACAATATGCTCTGTACCTATTGACAAACGAATGGTAGAAGGTGTGATGTGCTGAGCTTCCAATTCCTCCGACGAAAGCTGGGAATGAGTGGTGGTATACGGATGAATGACCAGACTCTTCACATCAGCGACATTAGCCAGAAGTGAGAAGATTTCTAGGGAATCGATAAACTTCCAGGCCGCTACCTGTCCACCCTTTATTTCGAATGTAAAGATACTGGCCGCACCATTGGGGAAATATCGGCGATAGAGCTCATGGTCGGGATGATTCGGCAAAGAAGGATAATTCACTTTCAATACTTTCGGATGCACATTAACACAACTGCATGTGACATCACAATGACAGGCACCGAAGTACGTCCTCGTGCCACCCATGACATCGACATGATAATTGTTGTAGAGCGAATGACTCCACAATATGGCGAACGCTTTTGGTAATTCATTCGTGAAGCCGGATATAGACCTGAAAAGAGTAAAGCAAAAGAGGTAGAATCGCCTAAGTATGAAATGTATCGTTTCGTAGACGGCAACCCAGGTTATCCTGAAATGATTGAATTGTTATCTCGTCACCCTGATGCACTTGGTGAACCGAAAGGACTTGTCATCGAACCATTGCCAATAGACGGTGAGCAGTCAAGTTTAAGTGCAATAATCATGGATGATGATTACTATCAGTTCACCATTGAGCATAGCCGTTTGACAGACGATATCCGCCATGCGGATTCTGCTGCACTTATCGCATTGAAAGCTCGTGCCTATCTAAACTTGCTACAGGACAAACTGAATGGCAAGCACGTAAACAGCAAGGACATCAAGAAGCATCGGTCGGACGTTCTCAAGAATGTTGTAATCATGACGGAAGATGAAAATCCGGCTCCAGCATCCATATCCATAGTTGAATGCATTAAAGAGTTTGTCATGTCAATTCGGAATGATTGGGCTGAACTAGCCAATCTCTTGGCAAAATCGCTTGACCAAAATACTGAATTTGTAGATGCTTTGTTAGAAAAATTGGAAAACCTATTTGTAATACGTTCATGAAGATTCAATACGCATCAGACCTTCATCTTGAATTTGCCGACAACTGGCGATACCTCAAGAACAGTCCCCTGTTTGTAACAGGAGACATATTGCTGCTTGCTGGTGATATAGGCTATCTGGGTGATGACAATTACAGCAAACATCCCTTCTGCTCTCTCATTGAAATTATCTCAAACCGACAATTCCGTTGCATTTATTAGTTGAATTTGCGTTGCCAAATAAAAAAACAAAAACAAACAACAAGGTTCACAAGTTTGTGGTCCACAAACTTGTGAACCTTGAAAATTATTGATACATTTGCACTTACACTAACGAATATGCGTCATGAAGAAGTCATTTATATATGGAGTTTCGGTTTCTGGCGAGAACTTCACGGACAGAGTGGAGGAAACCAGGCGTTTGGCTATGGATTTTGAAAACGGAGTAAATGTGATACTGATTTCGCCACGACGGATGGGGAAAACGTCATTGGTGAAAAAGGTACAGAACCAAATAAACAATCCAAAAATCAGGGTAGTCTATATGGACATTTATGATTGTAGAAGCGAGTATGACTTTTACAACAAGTTCGCTACGACCATTCTGAAAGAAACTTCCGGTAAGATGGACTTGTTTCTTGACAATGTAAAGCAATTCTTGACCAGACTTTCTCCCAAGGTCTCGTTCAGTCCCGACCCGAATATGGATTATTCTGTATCTTTGGGCATTACTCCGAAAAACTATTCGCCGGAAGAAATATTGAATCTTCCCGAACAGATAGCTGCTAAAATGGATATACACATCGTGGTTTGCATCGATGAGTTCCAACAGATAGGAGAATGGGCGGATTCGCTCACCATTCAGAAAAGGATGCGTTCCGTTTGGCAGCATCAGCAGCACACTTCCTATTGTTTGTTCGGAAGCAAGAAGCACTTGTTGGCGAATCTTTTCCAAAACCGGAGGATGCCTTTCTATCATTTCGGCGATACCATTTTTCTGAAACCCATATCTACAAGCGATTGGATTCCTTTCATCTGCGGGAAGTTTGCTGAAAAGGGAAAGAAGATAAGCGAAGAATTGGTCTGCAAAATCTGTACAACCGTAGCCAGTCATTCTTCGTACGTGCAACAGTTGGCTTGGAACATTATGGTCAATACGGAAACCGAAGTGACCGATGAAATCTTCCAACAGTCCATATCCGAATTGTTGGCCCAATGTTCACCGCTTTTCATCCAGCAAATCCAAGGATTGACGACCTATCAGATGAATCTTATCCGTTGTCTTTGTCAAGGTGTCCGTAAGGATTTCACTTCGAAAGAGGTGCTTGAAACTTATCAGTTGGGAAGCAAATCCAACATCAGCCGATTGAAGAAGACATTGGTTGAAAAGGAAATAATAGAGGAGGAGGGTGATACCATTACATTGGCTGACCCTATTTTTGAGCTTTGGTTTAAACGGGAATATATGTAAGCACGTGGTGGCGGAGAAAGGACTCTAGCCGGATTATACAAATTATACATCGATGTATAATTTGGGAGGTTTTATAGGGAAAAGGAGGAATTCTTAGAATGAACAACGCTCCCGAAATGTACTTTTGGCATTTTGGGAGCGTTGTTATGGGGCATCGATGCTATGTTTTAGAATTATTCTTTCTTCTGTGTGGTTGTTTGTTGTTGATAGAGTGTTCCTTCTCCGTTGTCGATAGTCTTGTTTACTTCCATATTCAACTGATAGATATAGTACTCTCTCAAAACTTTCTTGATGGCGGTAATCTCTTCCATAGGAGTGTCCTTATCCGCTTTTATGCTAACGTGAGCAATCTTTCGCTTCTCACGAGGAAGCTTGTCCAGGGCTTCTTTCAGTTGGTTGACGTCCTTGATGTCTTTCACGGTAAGCAATGCTTTTCCGTTTTCTTCGTCAAAAATTCTCACTTCGATACCATGGCTGAGTTTTTCTTTCATTTCCTCTATATACACTCTATAAGGACATGTGGCATCGATGTTTGTGATACCTTGTGCCTTGTATTCCGAACGGAGAATGTCAAAGGCAGCTTTCGCTTCTTTCATGAGGTGTAGAAGAGACTCAGCGGAAGCGTCTTCGTGGTATTTTAGATAAATGGTATGTGGTTCATCTTTACCAGTTTCCTGTTTGTCCTTGGCACGCGCTTCTCGAAGCAGATTGGCAATTGTTGTCTGATAGTTCCCTTCCAAAGGTGTGCTAATAAAGGTCTTTTGGTTACGTTTTACCAAAGAAACCTCATTGTTGGCGTTGAGGAATAGGGTATGCACGGTTCTTTCCCGTACCTTGACGGTCCCATCAGGCAGTTTCTTTTCAGAAGCACTCAATTGTTCTGCAAAGAATTTTTTGAACACGGAGATTTCTTCTTTTGTATTCAATTGAATAACCGTTGGAGCAATTTCCTCCAATGTGTCCTTCACTTCGGGTTGCGCAAACACGAGCATGGCACCCATTACTACGGGAACTGTTACGAGCCATTTCAGGCGTTCCCAGCCGTTTGTTTTTTCTTGAATCATCATAGTAATACGTTTTTGAAGTTTGGTGTGGTTAAAGCCGTTGGCGATGGTGTAGAGCTTTTTGCCAACTGCTTTCTTCACTAATAATAATTGATATTGCGTAGCATCGATGCCTTGATTGATGACTCCTTGGTCCGCTTCGAACTCATGGAGTTGTTTCAGCTCGGTTCGTATGAGCCAAACCATTGGGTTGAACCAATGGAGGGCATGAACAATCGTAAAGAAAAGAATATCGTAGGAATGTCGGCAGAGGTAGTGCATCCGTTCGTGCACCAACACCTGCGGATAGTTGCGGTAGTCCTCTTCGCTGATAACGATGTAATTGCTCCAACTGAACGAAGGAATCTTCTCGGGGATAATGACGAGC
>JBGVGD010000069.1:0-19326 GCA_045121515.1 Phocaeicola sp.
GCTGTTCCATATCATGATGATGTCAATGAAAACAGCATGGAAATGGGAAAGCGTAAACCTATCCAGTATGAAAAAAAGAAAGGTGTCAACCTTTCTAGCTAATGAAGAAAAAAAGCGTCTACTGAAATCAGGAAAAGACAATGTCATGGCGTTTTTTTAAAACGCGGTCGTGTTTTGACTCAAACACCACCATGTTTTTTTAAAAGACGGTCATCTTTTTTAAAAAGATGGTCATCTTTAAGAAATACAAGTTTATGCAATAAAATGTATATATTTACAACAGGAAACAAAACCTCGTTGGTGTAGGATTTTTAAGGCGATGTAGGAATTTGATACACCACAATAAATTGTATCACAATAATTTAACGCCTTGATGTAGGAAGTGTATGTAGTTTCAACCAATACCAATGGAGTATGAATCTTGTCGGCATTGACAAACAATCTATATTCATTCTATTATTTACAGCCTATTGTAATTTCTCATCATTAAGAATAAAAATTGTTTGAAGTGTTTGTATAACTCGAAAAAAAACATTTAATTTGCATCAACAATTTCCGCCACGCTTCCCATAGAACAGCGTACCAGGGCGGAACTTTTATTTTATATACTATGAGAACATACATTAAACGACCTTTAGAAATCCAAGAACAAATTGAAATTCTAAAAGAAAGAAGACTCATTTTCCTTAATGAAGAGAGTGCTACAAACAAATTGAAACAGATTAGTTATTTCAGAAAAGAACCATTATGGAAAAAATAAAAGAATCTCAAAAACATAAACGTGGATGTTTTCGAGATTCTTCCTTCTTTCAGTCGTCTGAATGACAACTACTATTTATAATGCCTTCGGCTTATAAATCGCATTCCACCAAGTAGCATCATCTTGCAACCACTTGGCGAACCAAGCCCAAATGGTGTTCTGCCACTGGATGCGTTTGCCATAATCCACAATGTGATGATCCTGGCCTGTCACCAATACCATGGCTGTTTCTCGACCGAGAAGTTTCAAGGCAGTGTACATCTGGATACTTTCGCCTACCGGTACATTCATATCGGCATCACCATGTACAAAAAGTAATGGAGTATGAATCTTGTCGGCATTGAACAGCGGACTTCTGTCTACATACAAATCCTTGCGAGTCCATGGATAGCTGTTGGCCATGCTGACTTCGCTATACGAATAACCCCAATAGCCTTCGCCCCAATAACTGGTGTGGTCGCTGATACCGGCATGAGAAATAGCCGCTGCAAAGATATCGGTTTTGGTTTGTAAGTATTGAGTCATGAAACCACCATAGGATGCACCGATGCAACCAATCTTCTTGGCATTCACAAACGAGTGTTCTTCGCAGAATTTCTTGGTTCCTTCGATGATGTCTTGTGCAGGTCCTTCACCGGCTGTATTCACATGGCGGGAACCGAATTCCTGACCAAAGCCGCTGGCGCCACTTGGCTGAACCACATACACCACATAACCGAGAGCAGCATACGCATGATGCGGATAACGGCTTTCGAAATTACGTTCCGTAGGACTGCATCCACCATAATAGTTGACAATCATCGGATATTTCTTCGATGCATCAAAGTGTGGAGGCAAATAGTAACGGCCATAAATGGTATCTCCCTTCGAGTTGATGAAGTTCCAATCACGACATTCGCCCAATTGTACATCTTCCAAAAGTTCCTGGCTTAAATCTTCTACCAGCACTTGCTTCATCTTCTTGGTGTCGAGGGTATAGAGGCGGTCGGAATTCATCGCACCTTGACCATAATAAGCCAATACCGGAGAACTGTCCGCCATACTGAAGCTCTTCACCAAATCTTCCTTCGCATCGAGTTGTTGAATCTTTCCGTCCTTCGGATTCATGCGATAGAGACTGATATAGTCACGGTTCTCGGCAGTAAAGTAAATCTGACCGTCCACCTTGTTCCATACGGTTTGCTGAACACTTGGATTGAAATCCTTTGTTACCGGAGTCACTTTCTTATCAGCCAGGTTCATCAAATACATCTGATAGTCGTATTGATTCGGGATTCGTCCTTCCGGCAAGTTCAAGCCAATGCCTTTCAAGGCTTCCGGAGAACCGGTCAACAGGATTTGTGTACCGTCCGGAGAGAATCGGGCGCTGCTCAAGAATCCGTCTTCTTCTACCAAGGCTTCTACCTTCAAGGTATTTACATCGAGGAGATAAAGCGAAGAAAGGGTAGTCGGACGTTGAGTCAATCGGCTACGGCTGGTCATCATCAACACATAGCGGCCGTCGGCTGAGATATCCAAGCCCCAAGCATTGTGATGTCCGAAAGTCAATGGTTGCATCAAGCCGCTCTTCAAGTCGTACTTTGCCAACGATGAACGGTTACGCCAACCCGGTTGACGGTCGTCCGGCTCGATGACTTCATAGATTTCCTTGCGTTCCTTCGGACCTTCCTGAGTGAGTGAATAAAGCAACCAGTCTTCGGTAGGTGCCACTTGAAAATAACCTTCCGGCAAATTGTCGGCCCAAACGGTTTCTTGTCCGTTCAATGGATCAACGACTACCAACTGACGACCTGCCACTCCTGTACGGGTATAATAATAAAGGTTGCTCTTCGGCATCCATTGCAAATATTCGGTGCGTTGTGCCAAGACTTTTCCGCTGGCCAATTCCTTAATGGTGGTATAGCCCGATGAACGTCCGCCCACTTGGGTAGTCCGATAAGAGGTCATCAAATATTTGCCATTCGGTGAAAGGTTCACACCCGAGAAATGGGTACCATGAAGGACATCGTTCAAGGTATAATTACGCTTGCCGTCTTCCCGCAAAGTAACGATACCGTCCTTTTCAGTCTTCACACTGACCTTCAAGGCATCCGATTTACCTGCTTCGGACAGATACTTGATTACCACTTCATGAGTAGCCGGTTCCAATGTCAACTTGCCGGCACTCTGTTTCTTTCCATTAACGAACAATTGATAATTCGTTACACCCTCAATCTTCAGTTCTGCTTCTGTATAAGCACTGCTTTGCAAAGTGAATCCCAATAAATGGAGGGCGTACCCTTCGTTTACATTCGGCAAGGTTTCGCCTTGGAAAGAGGTTCCTTGTTCCAACTGCTCCAATGCTAATGGAGTTTCGAGCAAATTCTTCATGGCAAATGCCTTGGAATTGACATTCACACTATCTACTAAATAAGGTTGATGTACTTGATAAGGTCCCACATAGCGGAAACTTTTCACATCGATGTTCTCGGCCGATGCCAACATACTTGCACAAAGTGCACCGGCCAAAAGTATTTGTTTTTTCATGATTCAATAAGATTTTTTATTTCCACAAAAGTAATGATTTATTCCGAAATCTGATAATCTCCACCTTTTTCTAAGAGAATCTTTTGTAATTCTTCTATCGGAAGCGGAGTCCCTTCCCATTCTACTGTAGCCACCGGAGGTTCCAGCGTAACTTCTGCCTTTACTCCTTCAATGCTGTTCAAAGCACGTTCCACACGACCTACACAATGTTTACACATCATACCTCCGACATGGTATTCCTTCGTTAATGATTCTTCTTTTTCTGTGGATGTATTCAGATCCTTCGCTTCGCTCTGGATGACATGACGTCGAAGACGTAAACTATTTGTCACCACACTGACACTACTGAATGCCATGGCCGCTCCCCCAATCATCGGATTGAGCAAGAAACCATTGATTGGATAAAGTACACCCGCTGCGATTGGTACTCCGATGAGATTATAGAAGAATGCCCAAAACAAGTTCTGACGAATGGTACGAACGGTTAGTTGGGACAAACGAATCGTTTCCGAAATCTTCACCAAATCCGATGAAAGAATCGTTACCATAGCGGTATCCATGGCAATGTCACTTCCTTGTCCCATGGCAATACTCAAATCGGCTTGTGCCAAGGCAGCACTGTCATTGATACCGTCGCCTACCATGGCTACTTTCTTTCCTTTCGATTGCAGTTCTTTGACAAACGTGGCCTTTTCTTGAGGAAGCATACCGGCCTTGTAATGAACAATACCTACTTGCCCTGCCACCTCACGAGCCGCTTCCGGTTGGTCGCCCGTCAACATCCACACTTCGATGCCTTGCTGATGCAATTCTTCAATCGTTTGTACGGAAGTAGCTTTCAATCTATCCGTAATGGCCAGGATGCCCCATGCTTGCTCTTCATCCGCCAAAGCAATGACCGTCTTGGCTTCTGCTATCCACTTTTCAGCTTTGGCTTGCAACGACGTTTCAATGGAGATACCTTTTTCCTTCAGCAGAGTCAAGTTGCCGACATAGTACTTCTTGCCTTCGATCAAACCTTCCACACCTCTTCCTTCCAAAACACCGAATTTTTCAACCTCAAACATCGAAGCGTTTTTCAAAAACTTCACCACGGCTTCCGCCAAAGGATGCTCGGATTTCTTTTCCAAACTATACAGAACGGCTCTCGACTTTGCTTCATCTCCCACCCATACGGCATCCGTCACTTGCGGATGTCCTTCGGTCAATGTTCCCGTCTTATCCAAGACTACCGTATCGACCTTTTGAGCCACCTCCAGACTTTCGGCATTCTTAATCAAGATACCATTCTCCGCTCCCTTGCCGATACCTACCATGATAGCCGTTGGGGTAGCCAATCCCAATGCACAAGGACAAGCGATAATCAGTACCGTAACCAGGGCCAACATGCCATGCGTAAATCCGTTTTCAGGAGCCAACAAAATCCATACAATCAAAGATACTACTGCTATAGAGATAATAACCGGTACAAATATTCCGGCAATCTTATCGACCAACTTCTGCACGGGCGCCTTACTTCCTTGCGCATCCTGCACCATGCGGATGATTTGGGCAAGCAAAGTATTTTGTCCGATTTTATCAGCCACGAAACGGAATGCTCCTTTCTGATTAATGGTTCCGGCAAAGACTTTGGCTCCTTTCTGTTTGCGGACAGGAAGCGGTTCTCCGCTGAGCATACTCTCGTCCACATAGGATTGTCCTTCACTCACTACACCGTCGACCGCTATGCGTTCCCCCGGCTTCACGACAACCGTATCTCCTTGCTGGATAGATGCTATCGGAAGGATTCGTTCACCTTCGGGAGTCCATACCGTAACGGTTTTCGGTTGTAAGCCGATGAGTTTCCGAATGGCGGCAGATGTATTCCGTTTGGCCCGTTCTTCCAGCAATCGTCCCAACAGGATGAAAGCAATAATCACACTCGAAGCCTCGAAATAGACATGCGGTTCGATGCCTCTTTTCAACCAAAATTCCGGAAAGAGAAGGTTGAAGACACTGAACATATACGCAATGCCCGTACTAAGTGCCACCAAAGTATCCATGTTGCATGTACCATGCCTCAATTGTTTCCAAGCACCGATAAAGAAGCCCCTACCCAATACGAAGACAACGGGAGTGGACAACAACCACACCACATAGTTTACCCAAGCAAGATGCATAAACACCATGCTTAACACCATAATAGGTATTGCCAAAACAATGGCTCCCATAGTACGTCTCTTCAAATTACGATAACGGTCTGCATGGGATTTTTCCACCTCATCGGCTTCCTCTTCTTGCCCTTTGACCAACAAATCATAACCGGCATTCTGTACCGCTGCCTTCAAGCCCAATGGAGAACACACATCGGCATCATAGACCACTTGCGCCGTAGCCGATGCGTAATTAACGGATGCTTCCTGCACGCCGGGCTGACTGTTCAAGGTCTTGTCTACCCGAGCCGCACAGGAAGCACAACTCATTCCCAGAATGGGAAATGTATCTTTCTTTATTTCACTCATTATTTTATATCATTCGGAATTTCCTCAATGGGTGTGACATCTTCTATCACCACTTCGGTCTTCGGATTCTTCTTGCGGAATCGATAAATATTAATCAGTTCTGTAATGCCGTACACCGTACTACTCACTCCCAAGATGACGAAAGGAATCGTAACGGCCGCAAAAGGATTGGCCAACACCACAATGCCTGCCAACAATATCAGTACCGGCATCACATAGTAACCGAAAGGCACTTCAGAATGACTACGAGCAGCCAACAAATTGGCTATCTGACTAATGCCTGCAAACACCAATACGGCTCCCAATACATACATCAGAATCCCAACGAAGAAAGCCGGTGAAATCATCAGCCACAAGCCAAACAACAAACTTCCCAAACTCACAATCGGGAAATACATACCCAGTTGACGACCTTTCATGAAATACCCAACCAACGAGAATAAACTGGGCAAGAAAAACATTGCTCCAATGGCTATTACCAGATATAAAATAGCCGCTTCCGGCCACACCATAAGCAACACACCGATTGCAATTGCACTTATGCAACGCATCATGCCATAATTCATCATTTTCATAAGCCTACGTTTTTTAATTCGTTATGCGAATATAACGAATATTTCACACAATCTTCCCTTTCTACACATCACTTTTAAGCAAATTTATACGAAAAAAGAATGCCCCGACTTTCACAAGCCAGAGCAACGAGAGAGTTAACCTTAAAAATCACATACTATGGTTCATTCTAATCTGCTGATTATTCACACGAACGATATGGCAGTTTATATCCAAAACGTAATTACTTAGAAATTGTTCAACGGATGTTTAGGCATCTAACAATCAAAGAGTCAAAAAATGTATAAAGATTTGTGGATTTTATAGAAAAGCAGTATCTTTGTGCCATTATTATATAGAGAATATACTATGAGCAAAGCAAATTATCCTTCCGTTTTGTTAATTTACACAGGTGGTACTATCGGTATGATAGAAAATCAGGAAACCGGTGCACTTGAAGCATTCAATTTCGACCAATTAATAGAAAATGTGCCAGAATTGAAGCGTTTCAATTACCGCATCGACTCCTACCAATTTACCCCACCGATTGACTCTTCGGATATGGAGCCTTCGCTTTGGTCGAAATTGGTAAAAATCATCGCCGAAAATTATAATAAATACGACGGTTTTGTGATTCTCCATGGCACAGATACCATGGCCTTCACCGCATCTGCTCTAAGTTTCATGCTCAAAAACTTGAGCAAACCGGTCATTCTCACCGGAAGCCAGTTGCCTATCGGTAAACTTCGTACCGACGGAAAGGAAAATCTCATTACTGCTATTGAAATTGCTGCAGCCAAGCATCCGGACGGAACAGCTATAGTTCCAGAAGTATGTATCTTCTTTGAAAACCATTTGTTGCGCGGCAACCGTACGACTAAAATCAATGCGGAAAACTTCAATGCATTCCGTTCCTACAATTATCCGATCTTGGCTACTGCAGGTATTCACATCAAGTATGAATACGATAAAATCCATAAGCCGGATCCAACCTTGCCGTTGAAGCCTTATTACCTATATGATACGAACGTGATTGTATTGACGCTTTTCCCGGGTATTCAGGAAAACATTATCCAGAACATCTTAAATACTCCAGGACTTCGTGCAGTAGTACTCAAGACATACGGTTCGGGAAATGCCCCTCAGAAACCAGGATTTATCAAACTTTTGAAGGAAGCAACAGAAAGAGGAATTGTCATTGTCAACATTTCCCAATGTGCAACCGGTATGGTAGAAATGGGACGTTACGAAACAGGTTTGCACTTGTTGGATGCTGGAGTAATCAGTGGTTATGACAGTACAGTGGAAGCATTGATTACCAAATTGATGTTCTTGCTTGGTCATGGCAAGTCCGACAAGGAAATCCGTGAATTGATGAACCAGCCTATCGCCGGTGAATTCACCAAAATCTAATTATTCCAGACAAGCGAAAGTCAAGACATAATCTGAATGCGTATCGTAGTGAATAAGGAACTTCTGTTCTTGTCCCGAACGATATTCGCACGCATGGAAGGTACCCGATTCATTCGGAACAAAAGGAAGAATATGCAAGTGTTTGACAAAGTCCACCGCTTCGTCTTTCATCAGTTTGAACAGGGTTTCCTTAGCCGACCAATGCAACAACAAGGCGTAAATCTCATCACCAGATTCAATAGAAATTTTCTCGTCCTCACGGATAAAACGGGAAGCAACACGCTTCACCCTTGTTCCATATTGTTCAATATCTACCCCCACTTCAGCCGTAGGATGAAGAGCGACCGCTACATATCCTGACGTATGTGAGAAACTGACAAATACACTTTGATCCTCTAGATAAGGCTTACCTGAAGGAAGGTAGGCTATTTTCTTTTCCTCTCCACATAATTCTTTCAGCAACACACGGACAGCCAACCATTCCTGTTTCCGTTTTTCGGCAGAAAAGCGCATGAAACCTTCTTCGTATATAGAAAATTGATGAAACATGGAGCGTAATTGCTCGATTGTTTCATCCACTTTCCATATACCTACTATCAAATCTCCTTGTTTATATGTACGATAGAGAGGCATTTCTTTTTCCTAATTATCCCACCGGGTCACCCAGAATAACTTTTATCTTCAAAATACGGCGAGCGTCCATTTCAAGTACCTCGAACTGGAAACGGTCATATTCCAACTTCTCATGCAACTTAGGGAACTCACCCTTAATTTCCAATAACAAGCCGGCCAATGTATCCGCATCGCCTTCTATATCTTCAAAACTGTCTGTATCTACTTTGACAATCTTATAGAAATCAGAAAGCAAAGTCTTGGCTTCGAATACATAGGTACGATCATTGATTTTCACATACGAACGTTCATCCTCATCGTATTCATCATTGATTTCACCTACAATTTCCTCGATAATATCTTCCATAGTCACAATACCGGAAGTTCCACCAAATTCATCCACTACAATCGCAATGTGAATCTTATTGGCTTGGAAATCACGGAGCAAGTCATCAATCATCTTGGTTTCCGGCACAAAGTAAGCCGGACGAATCAAGTTCTGCCACTTGAAAGAATCGTCCTTCTTCAAATGAGGAAGCAAGTCCTTGATGTAAAGGATACCTTTTATATTGTCACGGGAATCTTCATAAACCGGAACACGGGAATAACCGTTCTCTACCACAAAGTCCAAGACTTCCTTAAAAGTAGCGCTGATTTCCAAATCCACCACATCCAATCGTGGAGTCATGACCTCCTTGGCTGTTTCTCCTCCAAAACGGATGATACCTTCCAGAATATTACTTTCTTCTGAAATTTCATCCTTATCGGTCAATTCCAAAGCCTGCGACAGTTCATCGACAGAAATATTATAATTACGCTTTGCCACCAATTTATTAACGATGAATGTAGAACGAACCAACAAATTTGAAAGAGGACTGAACACCTTCTTTAATATTGTAATAACAGGTGCAGCCATTCGACAGAACTTTAATGTATGCTGAGCCGAATAAATCTTCGGCATGATTTCGCCGAACAAGAGCAAAAGGAAAGTAAGAATGACTGTGATTACCAAAAATTCTACAATCTTAGAATCGCCAAAGTCCACCACCTCTGCAAAGAAGAAGTTGCAAAGCATAATGATAGTCACATTCACGAAATTATTGGAAATCAGAATAGTTGCCAATAATTTTTCAGAATCCTTCAATAAAGCCATAATCCGCTTATCCGAAGAATGTTCTTCCTCTTCTATTTCGCTTAGGTCATTGGGCGAAAGAGAAAAGAATGCAATTTCAGAAGCAGACACGAAGCCTGAAGCAAACAATAACAATACAGCTAAACTGATAGTTACAATAGCTCCCAAAGAGGGAGGATAGACAGTTACACCGTCAAAAAGTTCCGCCAAGCGGCATAAATACGAATCGGGGTCCAAGGAATGAAATTTTAGTTAAACATCTGATTCCAATCAAAACGGCAAATCATCCGACGGATTCTCTACGACAGGCTGCTGAACCGGTTGCTGTTGCATTGGTTGCTGCTGCGGTTGTGCCGTACCACGTGGTGTCAACATTTCCATATTGTCTGCAAAGATTTCGACAATGGAGCGCTTGATACCATTCTGGTCATCATACGAACGGCTTCTGATTTTACCTTCAATATAAAGTTTGTCACCCTTATGTACATATTTTTCGGCCGTCTGAGCCAATCCACGCCAAAGCACAATGTTATGCCACTCCGTACGGTCTGGCACCTGAGTTCCATTCTGCAAAGTATATCCACGTTCGGTTGTTGCCAATGAAAAAGTAGCTACGGCTACACCGTTGTCCAAATATCTCACGTCCGGATCTTTTCCGACGTTACCAATCAAAATGACTTTATTAACTGACATTCTTTATATTTTTTGATTATTAGGCTTCAAAATTAGCGAAAAAAACTGATAAACCAAATTAGATACAGCAAATTTATGCAATTCTTCTATAGGCACCTTCTGATAGCCTTCCAAATCGCCAAAATCCTCCGGTAAAACCAGTTCATAAAAATTGGCATGAATCACCCGATGAGACAGCACATGCTTCACTCCCAACCTAACAGGCTTCAAAAAAACATCGACGTGTTTTTTTAAAACGCCTTGGAGTTTCTGGACAAACGCCTCGGGATTTTCAGTTAAATCCGTATCCGTCTCTATCAACACCGGTTCATAGAGATTCTTCCAAATATCATTGCCGATTCGCTTACGTATATAAGTATGGTTTCCCGTGCGTACATATATATAATTAAAGAAGCGGTTGCTCACTTTCGTTTTATGCTGCTTGACGGGAAGTACATCTACTTTTCCCTGCGCCAATGCCGCACAACTATCCGCCAACGGACAAGACTGGCAATCGGGAGAAGACGGAGTACACTGCAAAGCTCCGAAATCCATGATAGCCTGATTATACAAAGCCGGTCGGGTTTTGTCCAACAATTCCTCGGCTGCCTGAGCGAACTGTTTCTTTCCCTGCGTGGAGTCGATAGGGATATCCATTCCCAACCAACGGGAAAGTATCCGATATACATTCCCGTCCACCACAGCCTTAGGCATATCGTAAGCAAACGAGCAAATGGCAGCAGCTGTATATTCTCCTACTCCTTTCAAAGACAACACACCTTCATAAGTAGTTGGGAAAGCTCCGGCATCGGCTATACTCCTTGCGGCTGCATGGAGATTCCGGGCACGGGAATAGTACCCCAACCCCTGCCAATACTTCATGACCTCGTCCTCTTCGGCCTCAGCCAAAGCAAACACATCCGGAAAACGTTCCATAAAACGCACGAAATAGGCATACCCTTGGGCTACCCGAGTCTGCTGAAGAATGACTTCCGAAATCCAGATTCGATATGGATCTTTCGTATCCCTCCAAGGCAAGTCACGCTTGTTTTCCTCGTACCAATCTATCAGTTTGTTTGCAAAATTGCTCATGATTATCTGTTATTTCTGCAAAAATAAAGCAAGAAAACCACACTTACTGACTTTTTCTAAAATTTATTTTGAATATATTTCTTCAAGCGAGGGATTTTCTATATATTTGCAGTCCAAAATTTTAAGACAATCAGTAAAACTAAAAATATTAGATAAAATGACTAAGGCAGATATCGTAAACGAAATCTCGAAAAAGACTGGCACAGACAAGCAAACTGTGCTGAACACAATCGAAGCATTCATGGAAACCGTAAAGGAATCTTTGACACAAGAGGAAAATGTATATTTGCGTGGATTTGGTAGCTTTATCGTAAAGAAGAGAGCACAGAAGACTGCTCGTAACATCTCTAAGAATACGACTATCATTATCCCGGAACACAATATCCCGGCTTTCAAGCCAGCTAAGACATTCAACATTTCTGTTAAGAAATAACTCTAGTATTAACCCTATAAAATTTTGAAGCTATGCCAAGCGGAAAGAAGAAAAAAAGACACAAAATGTCTACCCACAAGCGTAAGAAAAGATTGCGTAAGAACAGACATAAAAGCAAATAAGCATTTGTAGTCTGTTGAGACAACAAAAAATAAAGAACAAACCTAGCGAAGCAACAATCGACTTTCGGGTTTGTTCTTTGTTTAAGTAGAAAACCCTATTTAAGTTAAAGAAGTGACAAGCGAACTTGTAATTGACGTACAACCCAAGGAAATATCCATCGCCCTATTGGAAGATAAGGCATTGGTGGAATTTCAGAAGGAGAACCAAACGGCTTCCTTCAACGTGGGAAACATGTATTTAGGCAAGGTCAAGAAATTGATGCCAGGCCTGAACGCATGCTTCGTGGATGTCGGTTTCGGTAAAGACGCTTTTCTTCATTATCTTGACCTAGGTCCTCAATTCAATTCCTATCAGAAGTATCTGAAGCAAGTCGTCAGCGACCGCAAGAAACTTTATCCCATGTCGAAGGCTTCCATTATGCCCGATCTCGATAAGGAGGGAACTATCGCCAACACTCTCCAACAGGGACAGGAAGTCGTCGTACAAATTGTAAAGGAACCTATTTCGACCAAGGGACCCCGCCTTACCTGCGAACTCTCTTTCGCCGGACGTTATCTGGTGCTTATCCCTTTCAACGACAAGGTATCCGTATCCTCAAAAATTAAATCGAGCGAAGAACGTGCCCGCCTGAAGCAATTATTGCAAAGCATCAAGCCGAAGAATTTCGGCGTGATTGTACGCACCGTGGCTGAGGGTAAAAGAGTGGCCGAGCTCGATCTGGAACTGAAAGTCTTGCTTAGACATTGGGAAGAAATGATCACCAAAGTACAGAAACACGAAAAGCTCCCTACTCTGGTTCATGAAGAAACCAGCCGCACAGTAGGTATGCTGCGTGACCTGTTCAACCCTTCGTACGAAAACATCTATGTAAATGACGAAACCGTATTCCACGAAATCAAGGATTACGTGTCGCTCATCGCCCCTGAACGGACGGACATCGTGAAATTGTACAAAGGACAACTTCCCATCTTCGACAATTTTGCTATTACCAAGCAACTGAAATCCTCCTTTGGAAAGACCATTTCTTATAAGAGCGGAGCCTATCTGATTATCGAGCATACCGAAGCCATGCACGTAGTAGACGTGAACAGTGGCAACCGTTCGAAATCCGCCAATGGTCAGGAAGCCAATGCCCTCGATGTAAATCTCGGAGCTGCCGACGAATTGGCACGCCAGTTGAGATTGCGCGATATGGGAGGAATCATTGTCGTCGACTTCATTGACATGAATTTGGCAGAGAACAGACAAAAACTCTACGAACGCATGTGCCAAAACATGCAGAAAGATAGAGCCAAGCATAACATCCTGCCTCTCAGCAAATTCGGATTGATGCAAATTACCCGCCAACGTGTACGCCCTGCCATGGACGTTACTACTGACGAGACTTGTCCAACCTGCTTCGGAAAAGGCAAGATCAAGTCATCCGTTCTCTTTACGGATACGTTGGAAAGCAAACTCGACTATTTGGTCAATAAACTGAAGATGAAGAAATTTACCTTGTACATCCATCCGTACATCGCCGCCTATGTAAACCAAGGCCTTGTTTCCTTGAAACGAAAATGGCAAATGAAGTACGGATTCGGTATCAAGATTATCCCCGACCAGAGTCTTGCCTTCCTCCAATATAAGTTTACAGACACCAAGGGAGAAGAAATAGACATGAAAGAGGAAATCGAAATTAAGTAATCGAGAAGTGGGTGCAATTCTATTGTACCCACTTCTCTTTTTTAAACATTCATTGCTTTTCTGAGTAAAATATCGTATGTTTGCATTGTTATTCAGCAAAAGGAGAAACGATTATGAAATACCCTATCGGCATACAGGATTTTGAAAGCATCATCAATGGTGGTTATGTATATATAGACAAGACAGCCCTTATCTACCGTTTGGTTACGGAAGGAAAAATCTACTTCCTCAGCCGTCCGCGCCGTTTCGGTAAGAGTTTGCTCGTTTCTACCCTTGAAGCTTATTTCAAAGGAAGAAAAGAGCTGTTCAAAGGTCTTGCCATTGATGAATTGGAGAAAGAATGGGCTGAGTATCCGGTGTTTCATATCGACTTTAATGGAGAGAACTATACAGAACCGGGAAAGTTAGAAGAGAAGATTATCGGTGCAGTCGAAACATGGGAGGCAGAATATGGTCGTGATCCTTACAAAAAGGCGTTGGGTGACCGCTTTATTTACGTATTGGCGCAAGCAGCCAAGAAACATGGTCGACGTTCTGTTGTCCTTATCGATGAATACGACAAACCTTTGTTGGACGTGTTGGATACCGGCTTCACTATAACAATAGACAGTGAATCGCGCTTATTGGAAGACCATCATCGCAACATTTTGAAAGGATTCTATTCCGTCTTCAAGGCAGCCGATGCCAATTTGCAGTTTGTGCTCCTGACCGGAGTGACCAAGTTCTCGCAAGTAAGCGTGTTCAGCGGATTCAACCAACCCGAAGACATTAGCATGAGCCGTGACTTTGAATCCCTTTGCGGAATCACTGAAGATGAGCTGTATCATTATTTCGCAGAACCTATCGGTAAACTGTCGGAACGTTACAAGACTACCATAGGTGAAATGAAAGAAAGATTGAAAAGACATTACGATGGTTATCATTTCAGCGATGAATTGACCGACATATACAATCCGTTCAGCATCTTGAATGCCTGCAAGTCGTGTAGCATTGCGGACTATTGGTTCAAGACTGGTACACCGACCTATCTTATCCGGTTGTTGAATCATACCTGCGAAAATCTGAATGAACTTACGGGGAAATACTATGACCCAAGTCAGTTCATCGATTACAAGGCCGATGTGGAAAAACCGCTACCGATGATATACCAAAGCGGCTATCTCACCATCAAGGACTGCGACTTGGATATGGGCACTTTCTTGCTAGACTTCCCGAACAACGAGGTAAAGAAGGGTTTCGTTACTTTGGCGGCCAACAACTATCTGAAAACGAATACGGATTCCGGAAGTTGGGCACGAGATATGGTAGGAGCATTGAAAACCGGCGAATTGGAACAACTCCGCAAACTCCTCACTTCCTTCCTGGCAGACATCCCCTACTCCATGCGCAGAAAGGAAACTGAACGGGAGCGAGAACGCTACTTCCATTACACTTTCTATCTGCTCATGCGGATGGTGAGTTGCTACACCGTCTATACCGAAAAGCAGCAGAGCGAAGGACGGGTAGATTGCATTGTCGAGACTCCAAATTATATATACATCTTCGAGTTCAAGTTGGACGGAACAGCCGATGAAGCACTTCAGCAGATAGAAGACAAAGGATATGCACGTCCTTACGAATCGGACAAGCGCAAGCTCTTCAAGGTAGGTACGGTCTTTTCTTCCGAAACGGGAACAATCTGTGACTTTAAAGTGATGGAAAGATGAAACACATACAGAGACATACTCTCTATATAAGCACATTAAAATTTTTATTTCTACAGACAATGTATTAGTAAAATACTATTACTTTTTGATCTGGTAAAGGACGATTCGAAAGAATAACTCTATTTTTTACAAAAATATATACAATGAAAAAAACATCCTACATATTATTTGTGATCCTATTTATAGGATGTTCTAGTAAAATTAATAAAGAAGACATACCATCTTCATTACCTTTAATCAATTTAACTAATAATTATCAAACAAAGGAAGTAGATATTCATGAAATAGCTGATGTGGAATATATACCATTGGAAACAACGGATGAATCCATAATTGGGAAGGCTCCATATTATGCTATATCCGAGAAATACATTGTATCATTGGCATCTCCCCTTGATAGAGCCACCCGCTTTTTCGACAGAAAAGGGAAATATTTGTTCAAAATAGACAGGTACGGACAAGGAGCGGAAGAATATGTGTATCCGTTCAATGTTTCTGTTGATTTTGAAAACGAAGAATGCTATGTTTATGACGGGTATCAGCAAAAAATACAAGTATATACTTTTTCTGGCAAATGGATACGTACCCTCAAAACTGAAGAAGGAACAGTATTCATGAATCTGTTTGATTATGACAAACAGTATTTGATTGGTTATAATAGTTTCCACGATTATCGAAATTGGAAAAATCTTCCAGAAGACAAATATCCATATCATTTGATAAACAAAAAGAGTGGTGAAAATAAACGTTTAGATATCGCCGTAGAAAATAAGGTAAGTAAAACATTCAGAAAAGGAATTGATTCCAATGGGACCTCTTTAGAATCTATGCAGTTCATATGCCCGTTATTGGCAAATGATAAAAACTTTTTAATTGCCGACTTTGGCTTAGACACACTGTATCAATATAAGGAAAATAAAATAACTCCGATAGCAATTCAATATCCATTAGTGCATGATAATGATGAACCAATAATTATTGCGCCTGCTATTTATACGGATAATTATTTGTTTTTTAGGCCAATACGAATGAAATACATAAAAGGGAATGTCAATAAGCCATATTGGGACGCACCTTATCTAATGTGGGATAGAAGAACAAATGAAATAGTAGAAATTACAAAATGGAAAGATTTGAATTATCCCAACAAAAGAAACATCTTTTATGAAATGAATGGGCAAAAGAATCTACCTAATTACATCCATTTTTCATATTCTGCCGAACAACTTTGTGAAGAATATGAAAATGGAGAACTGAAAGAAGACCTGAAAAGAATTGCCTCGAAGTTGAAATTTGATGATAATAATGTGATTGTTATATGCAAGATAAAATAAATTATAGATAGATTTAATAAAATATCAAAAGATGTAGCACATCAAAATCTTATTAACCTTAGACAATTGGTTTTTGAAGTAACTGACAATTGCAATCTTCATTGCAAATAATATGGCAAACTATCCTATGCCAGGATTCTAAAATTATAATTATATCATGGCGATAATTATATGTTTTATCGTCATGATTAAAATCAGATTGAAATATGCGCTTACTTTATATATTTTTCTTATTCTTTTTCTTACTTTTATCTTCATGCACACACAAAAAAAAGCAAGAAGACATGTCAAATAATTTATGGCATTTTGAAGTAGCCAAAGAATACCCCACGAAAGAAATCTACATTCAGGATATTGCTGATGTAGATTATATTCCTTTGGAAACTAATGATTCCATGCTTTGGTTAGGTAGAGAAGTGCGTTATATAGGCGAAGATTATATTATGGGTGCTAGTAATAAAACTGGAGTTTACATTCACGACGGGAAAGGAAACGCATTACACTCATTCAACAAGATGGGACAAGGACCAGAAGATTATACTAGTTTATATACAGCCAAATACAACAAAACTAATAATGAAATTTACATATTAGATATGTTGGCACATAAATATTGTGTATATGATAACAAAGGAAATTTCAAGCGAAATTACAAAACTGGAGGTAAAAATGGATTACATTTTATCGAAGATTTTAGTATTTTAAACGACAAATTACTACAATATCATGCGCATCAAGATTATTACACACTAATTTCATTAGACGACGGAGCAATAATAAAAGAAATCAAATTCGGAACAAGAGATGTAACTTTATCTATACATGAAAATGGATTAATATTCAACACCATGCTCTATCCTTTTATAAAAGACGAAGAAGGATGTTATTTATCATTCCTTGCATCCGACACAACTTTTTTATTGACTCCTGAAATGAAAGTTATGCCAGTCGGAATAAGAACACCCTCCGTCAGAGACATGGAAGTTCCCATCTTTGTCTTTCCACGCAAGAATACCAAGGACTATTTTATCATGACAAAGATAAAAAAGGAAAAGGGGTTTCCAAGTGAAACATACATACTGGACAAGAAAGAAAACAAGTTTTATCATCTGAAAGGTGGGTTTAAGAATAGAGACTATGCAGAACTACCTATTTATCTAGATGCTGTCAGTGGAGATGTGCCATCCAATACAGCTGTAACTGTATTGAGTCCTGCAGGACTTAAAATGGCATTGGAAAGAGGTATACTAAGCGGAAAGATAAAAGATATTGCAGTTAGCCTGAAAGAGGATGACAATCCTGTATTGATGATAATTAAATTTAGAGAATGATGAAAAATATAGATTTTCTACAAATAAAATGTGAAGATGTTATTTCTAATCTCCTTAATTTATCACATCTAATATTTGAAGTGACAGATGCCTGTAATCTTCGCTGTAAATATTGTGGTTATGCCGATTTATACAAAGGTTATGATAAACGGGCAAACTTTCGGGGAAAGATGCCGCCCCGTTAGCCTTGAAGACTATCGAAGCATTGCAGTCCATAAAGGATTTGATACATACGATAGCGGCAGACAATGGAAAAGATAAAACACTTACTGAGCGACATTTTCCCTACATCTCTACATGAGACAACATAACTACTTATAAGCCAACGGTTAGGCTTTCAATCAAATCATGTAGAGAACATGTAGAAAACTTTTTCTCTACATGTTCTACTCCTTGTTCGATGTACATTGAACGTAGAAACAATGTATTTCGAACAGAGATTCAAAACGCTTTGAATATCCTTTCAATGGATTATGAACCGAAAAGTCGCTTTCATTTTATGAAAAAGAGTGAACTGGACTCTTGACTTTCGGATCTTAATTCACTATCTTTGTAAAAGTAAAATCAACTAATAAGAGACATGAAAATTGGAATAATTAAACGAGACAGAGGCACCGAAGCGTGTAGTGTCTGTACCATGGAAACGTTTCTGGAGAAAGTAAAAAAGGAAAACAAAGGAAAGTACATTTCATTATTACGGGAAAGACTTCCTACCCTACAAGGCTCCGACACACGTTTCATTCATCTTAACAAAATTCCGCGTATCTATCCAGTAGCGGAGTATCGCCGGACAGCGGACGGCAGTTGGAATTTCAAACGATACAACGGCATCGTACTGGTGGAAGTGAACCGCCTTTCGGGAAGGGCGGAAGCCGAATTTGTCAAGTCGAAAGCGGCCCTTCTGCCTCAAACTTTCCTGGCCATAGTGGGTTCCAGCGGCAAGAGCGTCAAGATATGGGTACGCTTCTCTTTGCCCGATGGTTCCTTGCCTGAAACCGAAGAAGCGGCTTCGCTCTTCCATGCCCAAGCCTACAAGGTAGCGGTGCAGTGTTACCAACCGCTTATTCCCTTCCCCATTACCCTGAAAGAACCTTCTTTGAAGCAAAGTTTCCGAATGACGCCAGAAGAAGGAAATGGAGAATGGTTGATGACCATCGAGATATTCAACACCCTACAGGAAGGAATCCGGGAAAAGCTGCCTATGGGCAAGCTGACGCACTTGGGAAGATTGCTCAAGAAGTGGAATGTCCCGAACAAAAGGACGGAAAAGGGAAGCTTGTATTACTTGAAAAGACATTAAAAGTAGGAATTTAGTAAGCGTCTCCGGGATTACGTCTAGTGATGCATTTGCTGATTCCTTATCTTTGTTCAAACTTTAAAAAGATGAAGCATGAACATAGCAGAGCAAAAGTACACAGAGGTATGGGAACGTTTTCGTACCTACCTTATTAAG
>JBGVGD010000070.1:0-4821 GCA_045121515.1 Phocaeicola sp.
TGTGTATGCCGTCCTTGTAGCCCTCGAAGACGTGGTAAAGGAAGCCATTCAGAATGGTGAAATCGTCCGCCTTGGTGAACTTTGCACCCTTCAAGTATCCCTCAGCGGTAAAGGTACCCTCACCGAAAAGGAATACGACGACTCCCTCATCAAGAAAGCCAAGATCATCTTCCGACCGGGCACGATATTGGCAGGTGCATTGGAAACCTTGAAGTACAGCAAGGTACCAATCAAGTACTTGAAGGAAGAGAAGGAAGAAAGCAATGAAGGTCTAGAAGAATAACACTCTATCTCCCCTCTTGAGAGGGGGAAGGGGGTGTGTTAGAATACATCAGCATAGTGTGTTAGAATACATCAGCATGGTATGTTGGAATACATCAGCATGGTGTGTTGGAATAGCGTTCGTGGATGGTTGTCACACACCCCTGCCCCTCTCAAGAGGGGATTTGATTGATGAATTTCACTAAATGTAACAACTCATAACTCATAACTTATAACTCATAACTCAAAAAACCATGGAAAACGAAAACAAATCAGCCTGGGGTAAAATCCTCAAAGTAATCATCACTGTACTCACCGCCATTGCAACCACCTTCGGATTGCAGGCCTGCATTTAATAGTTATGAGTCTTGAGTTATGAGTTATGAGTTGCCGTCCGGAAGGTTAACTTAAAACTCATAACTCAAAAAAACTCATAACTTATAACTCATAACTTATAACTCAAAAAAACTCATAACTCAAAAAATGAGCAACGCGATATTACACAGCAGCCAGTACCAGAACTACCGGCACATCGACCTGATTGTGATTCATTGTAGTGCCACCCGCGCCACGCAACGTTACACCGTGGACGACTGCCGTCGTGACCACCGTGCCCGTGGCTTTGCCGACATCGGCTATCACTACTACATCACCCGCGACGGAACCGTTCATAGTGGCCGCCCTCTCTACATGGAGGGGGCACATGCCACAGGTTATAACCGACACTCTATCGGCATCTGCTACGAGGGCGGTCTCGACATCCGAGGACGGCCTTGTGATACCCGTACACCGGAGCAGAAAGAAACTTTGCACAAGTTAATCGAACGCTTGAAAGAAGACTATCCTGAAGCAAGAGTTGTTGGACATCGGGATTTGCCTGGAGTGAAGAAGGATTGTCCGTGTTTTGAAGTATAAGCATAAATAATTCTGAAGGTATGACATATACCGAATAAGTAAAAAAAGCAGTATCATTCATGTAAACATCGAAAATGAAGGTCTATACCTTGTAATTTCTGATTATTTGCGTATATTTGTAGCGAAAATCAACTAAATAGAAGAAATTATGGCAAGACCAATCAAAGAAACCCCTATACTGACAGGGAAAGATGCAGAACGTTTTATTAAGCGCATGAATGAAACGCGTACAGTTTCTGAAAAGGAAATAAAACGAGTGAAAAAGAATTATGAATACATCCTCAGCATCGCTAAATTCTAAACAAAATGAAACAAGTGAATGCTCCAAAACGTCAAATACGCCGTTTAGAAGATGATGAAACCACTCCAACGCGTCTCATGTTTTTCGATTTATCCGATTATAAAAACCAATTAAAAGATATTCAATAGAATCTTTGTCATTTAGAGCGTAGCGAAAGATCTCGGTAACACCCACTTGATGTTATCGAGATTTTTCTTTTCCCATTAACGTAGTTTAACTACAACTTATAGTCAGTATGACGAAATATTCATTTCCTTTGCCATAGAAACAACAAACAATTACTATGGAAAGAATCACAGGAAAAGAAGAAGAAATCATGGAATTCTTTTGGAAAGAAGGTCCATTGTTCGTGAAGCAGATATGGGAGTATTACGACGAGCCACGTCCGCACATCAATACACTCTCCACCATTGTGCGGAACCTGGAAGAAAAAGGTTATCTCGACCATCGGGCATACGGCAACTCTTACCAGTACTATGCCGTGATTTCGCAAGACGAATTCAAGAAGAAGACCCTTCGGAATGTCATCAGCAAGTATTTCAACAACTCCTATCTGGATGTGGTTTCCGCTTTCGTGAACGAGGAAGACATCTCGGTGGACGAATTGAAGAAATTGATTCGGGCAGCAAAGAATACCAAGAGATAAGACCATGGGCATTTTCATGATTCACATACTGAAATCGTCGGTGTGCCTGGCACTTTTCTATCTGTGCTACCGGATACTGCTGAGCAAGGAGACCTTTCATCGGTTCAATCGCCTGACGCTGTTGGGCATCATGATACTCTCCTTCCTCCTACCCTTCATCGAAGTAACGTTGCCCAAAGCGTCCGAAATGAGCCAGCCCTTCCTTCTGCTGGAAGAAGCCATGGAGACAGTTGAAGTGAAACGCCTTGACGTGCTGACCGAAACGCCGAAGCATTTTCCCTGGAGTGCCTTGGTGTTTGTGGTTTACGCTTCAGGCATCCTTTTCTTCCTCCTCCGCCATGCTTGGTCCATGGGACGGATGCTTCGCTTGCTCTACACTTGTCGGAAGGAAAAGAGAGAGGACGGAATCACCCTGTATGTCCATCGGGCAAAGGTCGCTCCTTTCAGTTGGATGAAGAAGATTGCGATTTCCGAAGACGACTTGGCAAAGCACGGAGAAGCCATTCTGGCACACGAACGGGCACACATCCGCAACGGCCATTCGTGGGACTTGCTCCTGGCACAAGCCTGTGTCTTCCTGCAATGGTTCAATCCCGCGGCTTGGCTTCTGAAGAAGGAATTGCAGACCCTCCACGAGTACGAAGCCGATGAAGATGTCATCTGCAACGGCATGGAGGCAAGCATCTATCAATTGTCCATTATTGAAAGAAGCGTAGGCACAAGGCTGTTTACGATAGCAAACAATTTTAATCATAATTTATTAACCAAACGAATCACGATGATGAACCAGAAGAAATCAAATCAATGGGCACGATTGAAGTATCTGTGTGTACTTCCACTAAGTGCTTTGTTCCTTGTAGCGTTTGCAAGACCAGAAGTATCCAGTGAATTGGAAGAGTTGAAAATGAAGTATTCTTTCTTGAACGAAGGATTACCTAGTGATTTTGAGATGAATAAAAAATGGCCTTACACTTCCCGTTTAATAGATGACATTACTAATAACACCATTAAACAGAACAGCCAACCAGATTCTATTATGGAAGAATTTAAGAAGACAGGAAAATTCGATGTAAGAAAACTGGCCTCAGGTTCTTCGACAGGTACCCCTTTAATAATCATCGACGATGAAGTGAAAGGAACCAATCCTGAAATTATGAATAAAATGGATCAAACCACCATCAGATCCATACAGACATTCCCAAACACTCATGAAAAAGCAAAGTTCTATGGAGATAAAGCGAAAGACGGTGTAATCATGATTACAACCTGGGATTATACTCTCAAGAACAATAACAAATAAAGGCATGAAAAAGACAATCCTCATCGGAGTATTGGCACTGGCATTGGGTGCGTGCTCAACGATTTCACAAAAAAACGAAGCACAAGGACAGATAGACATTGTCCCCGCATTCGAAAACCCAACGGAACTGAAAGTTTCGCACTTGGGGAAGAACATCCGTTATGTACCGTTGGAAACAACAGACTCGTCGCTGATAGGTCAGATGTATGGCATCAAGTTATTGGACGACAAGATTCTGGTGGCCAGTGGTGCCAATTGCCTCCTCTTCGACAAGCAGACCGGAAAATTCTTATGCAAGGTCAGCGGTAGAGGACAAGGCCCTAAAGAGTATTTAAACAGCATTTCGTATGTGCATCCACAGACGGGTGACATCTATTTCAATCGTACCCCATGGAAGATGATCCGATTCAATCAAAAAGGCAAGTATATAGACGATTTGCAACTGCCCTTCAAGTGGGATTACGGATGCTTCCTGACCTTTAAGGATAATGAAGCCATAGCGCATCGTACTCTTGGAAAGAATCAAATCCATCGCTTCGACATGACAGGAGCAGCAATAGATTCCATCGCCTTGCCTTCCAATCGGGAATGGAACTATGAAGACATCAAGACACCTGTCATGGCAGAAGGTCCTGCCACTTCTTTGCATGGCGCAGGGATGATTGCAACCAATGGTTTTCTCATAATTCAATACAAAACAGAAGAAAGGCAAGATTTCCTTACCGTACACTACCCTTCCATTTACCCCTATAAGGACGAAATGCGTTTCCATGAAGCCTATAACGATACCATTTACCGTATAGACGGACATACACTTACCCCGCAATGGATATTCCACACGGGCGAATGTCATACTCCGAGAGAAATGTATGGCGATGTGGAAGAAAGCAAGAAGCGTATGGTAATAACCTATGTAGCCGAAACGGAAGATCTTCTTTTCTTTGAATGCGCGAAGGAGTGGTTTACGCAAAATAAACGACCGGATTTCCGCTTTGGTATCTATCAGAAAAAAGAGGGTATAACCCTGATAGGCCGAACTTACGAACGTATCACGGATGACTTGACCCAGTTCATTCCTTTCTACCCTACCACCCATTCCACCAAAGGTGAGTTTGCCGGGACATTGACTATCGAACAGATTCAGAAATGGCTGGAAGAACATCCCGATGTGAAACTGGAAGGTGCATTGGCTCCGCTTACAAACTTGGCGGATGATGCCAATCCGGTGGTGGTGATTGTAGAACCTTAAAAAGAAAGAAGCGTTCTATGACAAGTTGAGAGGGAGAGAGAAAATAGTTATAAGCTATTTTATGATTCATGATTTTTGAGTTATGGATTTAATACGTATATTTGTGATGTCAAACAACTAAGTAGAAAGAATATGCCAGAAATTAGTCG
>JBGVGD010000071.1:0-16345 GCA_045121515.1 Phocaeicola sp.
ACGCCAAAGATACAATAGGACTATTTACCCGAATTATCGGGAAAATCAGTGCTTTTACAATCTTACAATATGTAAACAAATTAAACAACAGACCCATTGGTGAGATTAAATATGCACTGAATTAATTCCGCCAACGGGTATGCAATAAAAAAGGAAGAGTAAAGACTCTTCCTTTTTTATTGTTATGCTTGATGCACGGTGAGTTGTGGGAATGGGAACGAAATACCCTTTTCGTTGAACGTAGCGTATACGTTCTTGTTCATGTCAAAGTTCACACCCCAATAGTCGGCAGCATTCACCCATACGCGGACGGTGATGTTTACGCTACTATCTGCCAAGGCGCCCAACTCAACAAACGGAGCAGGATCTTTCAATATGCGGCTATCCTTGTTGATAACCTCCATGATGATTGATTTGGCTTGGTTGAAGTCTGTACCATATTCTACACCAAATGAAAAATCTACACGACGAGTATCCTTGCGGCTATAGTTAGTAACTACGGCACCGCTCATGGCACCGTTAGGAGCAAAGATTACCTTGTTGTCCGGAGTGGTCAGTACGGTGTGGAAAATCTGGATGTCGGTAACTGTACCCGATGCACCTGTAGAAGCCTCGATATAGTCGCCCACTTTATAAGGACGGAATACAAGGATGATTACGCCACCTGCAAAGTTTGATAAGTTACCTGAAAGTGCCATACCTACCGCAACACCGACAGATGCCAACAGAGCGGCAAAACTAGTCAATTCGATACCTAATTGACCGATTACCGCTAAGAATAACATGACCAATAAGGTGATGTTTACGATGCTCTTCAAGAAACTTTGGATGCTGGCATCCACTTTGCGCTTTTGGAGCATGGCGGCAAATAGTTTGTTGATCCAGTTGACAATGAACTTACCGATGATGAAAATGATGAGAGCGCCTAAGATTTTGCTTCCCAAATTAATACTTCCGTCAATCAGTTTGTTGATTGCTTCATTGATTTGTTCGTTTGTAATTTCTAAAAACATAATACCTAAAAAATAAATAGTTTATAATAGAGTTGTTTTAGTGTTATTCTTCTAACCAACCTTTTCCCTGACGCACAATCTCTGCTTCGCCTTCCGTACAATTCACCACGGTGGAAGGTTCTACACCACCGATACCTCCGTCGATGATGATATCCGCTTCATCTCCGAATTTCTCGGCTATCAGTTCTGGTGTGGTGATGTATTCGATGTCTTCACCGTCTTCTAGCGGGAGGGTAGTGGTGAGGATTGGAGCATCCAGTAATTGGCAAATTTCACGAATGGCTGCATGGTCAGGTACTCGGATTCCTACTTCCTTGCGGTTCTTGAAAATCTTCGGGAGTCGGCTGCCGGTGTTTAAGATAAAGGTAAAAGGACCAGGCAGATTACGCTTCATCAGTTTGAAGGTATTGTTGTCTACCTTGGCATATTCGCTGATGTTACTGAGGTCGTAACAGATAATCGAAAGATTATGTTTACGGGGATCGATACCCTTAAATTTGCAGATACGTTCAATGGCACGTTCTTTCAGTGCATGACAACCCATGGCATACATCGTATCGGTAGGATAGATGATGATGCCTCCTTCTTCCAGTACCTCTACTATGCGAGCGAGGTCTTTGGGATTGTTGTTCTTTTCGTAAAGTTTGATAATCATAATTTTTCTGGCTTGTTCCCCTCTTGAGAGGGGTAGGGGTGTGTGATAAATATCCACTTGAACGTATTCTAACACACCCCCTTCCCCCTCTCAAGAGGGGAGTTTGTTTATTTCTTCTTTTTTTCTCTCAATCGTTCGGCTATGGCCCATTGCAAGGCGGCTTCTTCCTCTTTCCCGACTTTCATCAATGCATCGCCGAAGAGTTCGTGTGCCTTGGGATGTTCGGGTTTCAAGGAAATGGCTCGGTCGAGGTCGCCCAAGGCTCCTTCCGTGTTTTCCAATGCCAAACGGATTTTTCCTCGGTTGTATATGGCCTTGAAAGAGGACGGACTGAGACGTACCGCTTCGTTCAAGCATGTTTCCGCTTCGTAGTACTCCTTTTCATTATATAGTGTAATCCCTTTTCGTACCCAAGCATCCACATATTTGGGGGATAATTCTATGGCTTTGTTGTAATTGGCGATAGCAGCCTTGGCGTCGTGCGCTTGTGTGATGCAGTCGTTACCCATTTGATAGTATTCCTTGGCATATTTTTCTAGGTTTTTCTGTTGTTCGTGCATCCGCTCTTTCAGTTGACGGTTTTCCTCTTTCAACTTGTTGATGATGCCCAACTTCTTTCGGATGAGCCGTTTGATAACTGGACGCTCGATGTCATATCGGGAATGAATCGCCTTGAAGAACTGGTCGAGGAATCCTTCGAAGTTTCCTTCGTCGAAATGCTTGACTGCTTCCTTGTATTGTATGTCCGCTTGTGCTTGTTTCAAAGCCTTGTCTATGGCTTGGCGGTTGTTGAACCGTTGCGCAAAATTTACAATCTCCGGACGTACGAAAATGTCGCCTCGGGAAATCGGCTTTTTCAGTTGGATGCCGTCTAGGGAGGTGCATCGGCTGAGGGCTACATAAGTTTGGCCACCGGCAAAAACTCCTCCGGTGAAATCAATCACCACCCGACTGAACGTCAAGCCTTGGCTCTTGTGAATGGTAATAGCCCATGCCAAGCGGACTGGGTATTGAATGAAAACTCCGAGTTCTTCTTCTTCGATGCGCTTCTCTTCTTCGTTGTAACGGTAACGGATATTCGCCCACCTTTCTTTCTTTACATCGAGTTCTTGTCCGTCTTCGGTGATGACATAAAGTGTATCATTCTCATCGATGCCCGATATCGTACCGATGGTTCCGTTCACCCAACGCTTGTCGTAATCATTTTTGATGAAGATGATTTGGGCACCCGGCTTTAATTCCAATTCCATTAAAGTAGGCAAACTGTTTTCTGGAAACTCACCCTTGATTTCTCCTTTCAGGATAGCCGATTCGCCCGGCAGTTCTGCCAATTTCTTTTCGTTGATGAAATTCACGGTGTCGCGTCGGGTGGCGAGAGTGATGTACATATCGCTTTCGTTTTCCTCGATTTCGGTGTTGTAGCGGGTGTTCAATAATTGTAAGTCGGCTGCTCCGGCAGTGTTTGTGCGGATGTGGTCAAGTACATTTACAAATACTTTGTCCGTCTGCCGATATACCTTGGTCAACTCGATAGAAACTAATTCAATCTCATTGAAAACTCGTGCCGAGAAGAAATAAGGGGTAGGGTAGAAGCGATTGAGGATTTCCCGTTCGTCGCTTTTTACTACCGGTTCCAATTGGTATACATCGCCCACCAATAGGATTTGTTTTCCTCCGAATGGTTCACGCATGTTTTGTGAGTATACACGCAATACTTTATCTATAAAGTCAATGATGTCTGCCCGTACCATGGAAATCTCGTCGATGATAACCAATTCGATTTCCTTGATGAGTTTGCGGTGTTCGGAAGAATATTTCAAGAAACTATGTAGTTTCCCTCTCTTAAGACTGAAGTTCGGATCATCCGGAAGCAACGGATGAAAAGGGAGTTTGAAAAAACTATGCAAAGTACTTCCTCCGGCATTGATCGCCGCAATACCCGTTGGTGCCAATACTACATGCTTTTTCTTGATATTGGCACATACGTATTTTAGGAAGGTAGATTTACCCGTACCGGCCTTTCCGGTCAGGAAAACCGATTGGCGGGTGTACTGAAT
Organism: Phocaeicola sp.; assembly: GCA_045121515.1. Classification (GTDB taxonomy): domain Bacteria; phylum Bacteroidota; class Bacteroidia; order Bacteroidales; family Bacteroidaceae; genus Phocaeicola. Next base: position 3,726 of record JBGVGD010000071.1, read on the forward strand.
CAGATTCAGTGCATCCTGGAATTCGGGATTACGGGTGTCTATCTGCATGGTTCTTTCATTATTTGTTCGCAAATATAATGAATTCTGCTGAATAGCATGTTTCAAACATTTGTTTTTCTCAAAAAATCCTCTTTCCTTTGTGATATCAAAATAATATCAAAATCTCGTAGTTATGGAAGCAAAGGAAAGAATTTACAACGGTATGTTAATGAACGGCTTTTTGGCCCTGTTGGTGAATCTTGTGGTTTTGCCGGTATTGGCATTTCTGACGATGTATTATATGCTGGATGTAACTTGGTTTTCGATACCAGTGATGATTATCTTGTCGTTGGCATTTTTCATCATGTTTGCCGGTTATTTCTCGCAAGAACCGAATGAAGCCCGTGTCATGGTGTTCTTCGGTAAGTACGAAGGAACCTTTAAGGATACAGGTTTCTATTGGGTGAATCCTTTTATGGAAAAGAAGAAACTCTCCATGCGTGCCCGTAACCTTGACGTGGAACCTATTAAAGTAAATGATAAGATTGGTAATCCGATTCTCATTGGTTTGGTATTGGTTTGGAAGTTGAAGGATACCTATAAGGCGATGTTCGATATCGATGCGCAAACCATGGCCAACAAGAATGGTGTGGCTACCGTGGCTGGACGCATGAGTGCTTTCGAAGCATTTGTCCGTGTACAGAGTGACGCAGCCCTCCGTCAGGTAGCGGGTGAATATGCCTACGATGACAATGATCAGACGGTAGATGAACTTACCCTTCGCGGTGGTGGTGATGAAATCAACGACCAGTTGGAAATGCGCTTGAATGAACGTCTTTCCATGGCAGGTATGGAAATCGTAGAAGCCCGTATCAACTATTTGGCGTATGCGCCGGAAATTGCAGCAGTCATGCTTCGTCGCCAACAGGCAACGGCTATCATCAGTGCCCGTGAAAAAATCGTAGAAGGTGCGGTTTCTATGGTGAAGATGGCACTTGATAAGCTTTCTGCAGAGGAAATTGTGGAATTGGATGAAGATAAGAAAGCGGCTATGGTGAGCAACTTGTTGGTGGTACTTTGTGCTGATGAGCCTGCTCAACCGGTGGTTAACTCGGGAACATTGAATCACTAATACCTTTCTTGCTATGGCAAAGAAGGAAACAACGAAGAACTTTGTGCTCAGGGTGGATGCGGAAACCATGGAGGCCATTGAAAAGTGGGCGGCGGATGAGTTTCGCTCTACCAATGGACAATTGCAATGGATTATTGCGGAGGCCTTGCGCAAAAGTGGAAGAATGAAAAAGAAACGGACAAGTCAAACAAAGGAGGAAGAAGAATGAAATATAAGTTTTGGGACGTAAGTCGGGATAGAAAGAAGAAGCCGATTACCCTTTCGGATCGAATTTTGGAGTTGGTGGCTGCTGCTATGGCTGTAGTTATGTTGGTGTTGACAGGGGTTTTGTATAGCAAGGCACCGGATATTGTTCCTACCCATTTTAATTTTTCAGGCGAAGTTGATGGCTGGGAAGGAAAGGGCTTTTATTGGATATTGGCGGCGATTATGTTAGTCGGTATGATTATATGTGCTTCGGCGGCTTATAATCGGAAATTGGTAAACTTGCCTATCCGTTTGAAGCCGGAGGTGTTTTACCGTCAAATAGGTTTGATTAGTCGGATGTGCCGTATCATGACGATTGCTTTGGGCTTTATTTGGCTATCGGTATTGTTGGCTATGTCGGCTAGTTTTATTGGTGTGTCTGAAGGTGTAGCGGTAGCTTTGATTCCGCTTTCGGTAATGTTGATGCTTGGTGTAGTGTTCTTCTATACGTTGAAGATTTGGTGGATTGGTAGAAATTTGTAGAAATCATAGAAATTCCATTTGATAAGTTCACTTCATCCGTTTTCGTCACAGAGGCACTACTTATCGTCCCGTTTTGGAAAATCTCCAAAACGGGACGTTTTTGTTGTTTTTGCCATGTTTTTGTCATGTCTGAACAGCAAAATGTTTTCTTTTATTAAAATTGTAATAATTACATATACGCATTTTCTTTTTTTTTGTATTTTTCTTTTGGTTTTTCAAATTAATTTCTAAATTTGCAAAAACGTGTATTCACTTAAACTTATGCGTTGGAGATTATTTACAAACTTTAATATTATAACTATGCAAAAACGATTTAAGACAGTCAGCATGATGCTGTTCTTGATGGGAGCAATCTCAGGAACAGCTATGGCAGCTCCTACATTGGCTGCAGACGATGTTCGAATCACTCAGCAGAGTAGTACTTGTATCGGTACTGTGAAAGATGCGGCAGGAGAAGCAATTATCGGTGCTTCTGTTGTTGTGAAAGGAACCACAAATGGTACCATTACAGATTTTGACGGTAACTTTACATTGGCTGATGTAAAGAAGGGAAGTGTTATCCAGATTTCTTTCGTGGGTTATCAAACCATGGAAGTGGCTTGGAATGGTAATTCCATGAACATAGTGTTGAAAGACGATACACAAGCACTTGAAGAGGTGGTTGTTGTAGGTTATGGTGTGCAGAAGAAAGTAAACTTGACTGGTGCGGTAGCATCTGTTAAGGGTGATGCTTTGGAACGCCGACCGGTAGCCGATGCCACCCAAAGTTTGCAGGGTTTGGTACCGGGACTTTTGGTAAGCAATTCGGATGCCGGTCGTCCAGGTGCAACAGGTTCGTTGAGCTTGCGTGGTCAAGGTAATCTTTCGGGTAGTTCGGCTCCATACGTATTGGTAGACGGTGTGGAAATGAGCCTTTCGGATGTAAACCCGAATGATATTGAATCTATTTCTGTATTGAAAGATGCTGCATCGGCTGCTATCTATGGTGCTCGTGCTGCATACGGTGTAATTCTTGTTACTACCAAGAAGGGTGAAGAAGGCAAAATGCGTGTGAACTACCAAGGTACTGTAGGTTGGAATGCTCCAACTGTATTGCCGGATATGGTTAACTCTTATGATTTTGCCAGATATTGGAATGACGGTGTGCGCAATGCCGGTTCTACCCGTTTGTATAGCGACGAAAAGTTGGCCATGTACAAGCAATTCTGCGAAGACCCTACAGGCATGGATCCATGGTTTGAATTGGCAGCCAATGCTAGTATGAACCCTGCATTCGAAAACTCTGAATCAGGTTTGGGTAATGTAGACTATTTCGACTTGCATTACAAGGATTGGGCATTCAAGCAGAATCACAACATCAGTTTGAGTGGTGGCGGTAAAGCAGCTCAATACTATATTTCTGGCGGTTATTACAATGAAGACGGTATCTTGCGTTATGCGGATATGGATTATAGCCGTTATAACTTTACAGCAAACATTACTTCACAACTGACCAAGTGGTTGAAGTTGAAAGTCAATACCAAGTTCATGCACTCGGATACCAATACTCCATTTGGTGATGGTGGTATCAGCGAAGGTTTCTATCACTCATTGGCACGTTTCCGTCCGACTGTTCACCCGATTGACCCGAACGGTAACTTCACTGAATTGACCATGATTCCTTATTTGCAGAGTGGTACTTATACTACTACCGCCCGTGACCGTTTCAACTTGACTGGTGGTTTCGAAATTCAGCCGCTCAAGAACTGGTTCATTAACCTCGACTATACTTACAAGTTGATGAACGTTGAACACGAAGCTTTGAACGTGGCTCCGTTGATTTATGGTGCAGACGGTGTGAGCACATCGTTGGGTGCACGTGCCGAATTGGGCGTGGTGAAGGACGGTAGATTTACCCGTTACTATGCACGTACTCGCTATCAGTCTATCAATCTTTACACCAATTACTTGTTTACATTGGGCGATAACCACAACTTCACTTTGATGGCAGGTTATCAGGAAGAAGACAACAGCTATAGCTACATGCGTAATTCCATTACCGGTTTGTATTCTTCTACCAATCCAAGTGTGGCTATGGGTACAGGCGACAAGACTGTAACCGATACTCGTAACGGTTGGGCTACCCGTGGTTTCTTCGGACGTATCAATTATGACTATGATGGACGCTATTTGTTGGAATTGAACGGTCGTTACGACGGTTCTTCCCGTTTTGCATCCGATAATCGTTGGGGTTTCTTCCCGTCTGTATCTTTGGGTTGGAACATCCATCGTGAAGGATTCATGGAATCATTGGCCGACAAGGTTTCTAACTTGAAGCTTCGTGTTTCTTATGGTCTCTTGGGTAATCAGGCAGGTGCTGCCCTCTATACCTTTGCATCCAATATGTCATTGAACGGTGGATTGGGTAGCTATATCTTCCAGGATGGACGTCATATTTACACCAATGCTCCGGGCGTAATCGACCCGATGACTACTTGGGAAAAGGTAGAAAGTAAGAACATCGGTTTGGACTTCGGTTTCTTCGGAAATGCTTTGACAGGTAGTTTGGATGTTTTCCAACGCGACACGAAGGATATGTTGGGTCCTGGTTTGGACTTCCCTGATATGTTTGGTGCTTCTGCTCCTCAAACCAACAATGCAAGCATGCGTAACCGTGGTTGGGAATTGTCTTTGAACTATCGTGGTAAGATTGGTAGCGACATCGACTATAGCATTGGCGGTTCTTTGTCGGATGCTACTGCTGAAGTTACTGAATACGCTAACCCGACAGGTACTAATCCTGCCGGCAACTGGTACGAAGGTAAGAAAGTAGGTGAAATTTGGGGTTATCGTGCAAGCGGTATCATCCAGACCCAAGAAGAAGCTGATGAGTACAATGCTAAGTATGACTTGTCATACCTTACAGGAAAGGCATGGGAACCGGGTGATGTGAAGTACATCGACTTGAACGGTGACAACAAGATTGACAGAGGTGACAACAACTTGAAGAACATGGGTGACTTGACCATCATCGGTAATACCACTCCACGCTATCAATATACATTCAATGGTTCTATCAGCTATAAGGACTTGAGCTTGAGCATGATGTTCCAGGGTGTAGCTAAGCGTGACTGGGATCCAGGTACAGCACCTTACTTCTGGGGTAGCGGTGCATACGCACAGGTTACTGTATTCAATGAACACATGGACTACTGGAGAGAAGACAATAAGGATGCTTATTATCCGAAACCTTACATTCACTCGGCAGGTGGTGTAGGTCCTTTCAGAAACAAGACTATGCAGACTTCGGACAGATATCTCCAAAGCGGTGCATACTGTCGTTTGAAGAACATTACATTGAGCTATAACCTTCCTTCAACATGGGTACAGAAAGCAGGTTTGCAGAAGGTACAGGTATTCTTCTCTGGTGAAAATCTCTTGACCTTTACTTCGTTGAAGGGCATGTTCGACCCTGAAGCTATCTTTACATCAAATAGCTATACAGGTGAAGGTGGTAAGAACTACCCTATGAACAAAGTGGTTTCTTTCGGTTTAGTTGTTAACTTATAATTTGTGACCATTATGAAGAAAAAGAATATATTTTTAGCTTTGGCATTGATGTTCAGTTTAAGTGCCTGCTACGACTTGGATAAGGAACCGGAAGGTGTTCTTTCCACTTCTACACCATTTACCAGTACTGGTGAAATGAGAAATTATCTGGACCAATTCTATGAAACTGCTGTACGTGGACAAGGATTCTCTGCAGGTGGCGGTGGCGGTATCGCTGGTAACGATGTCAATAGTGATGACATGGCATCTAGTTCGGTAAATACCCGATTGGCTGGTGAAACTGCGTTGAGTAGTGCATCTGCATTGAGTGACTATACTAGAATCCGTAATGTCAACTTCTTCTTGAACAATTTGGACAATTGTACAGAAAAGGGAAGCTCTACTTACAACCAGTATGTAGGCGAAGGTTATTACTTCCGTGCATGGTACTATTACCAAATGTTTATCAATTATGGTCCGTTGGCATGGGTAGACACTCCATTGGATCCAAGCCTTGAAGCTACTACTCTTCCGCGCGAAAGCCGTACTGTCATCGCTGACCATATCCTTGCCGATTTGGATCAGGCGATTGCTCATCTTGGTGAACAGTCAAATAGCGGTAGCATGCGTATTCACAAGGACGTAGCACGTGCTTTGAAGAGTGAAGTGGCCTTGTTCGAAGGTACTTGGGAAAAGTATCACAAGGCAGAAAACGATGCTTTCTATGACAAGACAGTGACTGATGAAAAGATTCGCAGTTATTTCACACAGGCTGCTGCTGCTGCCAAGGAAGTAATGGATCGTGGCGTTTGGAAGATTTACAATACTGGCAATCCGCTCAATGACTACCGCAAGGTTTTCCAAACAGCTGATTTGTCCAATAACTCGGAAGTTCTTTGGTTTAAGAAGTATGACGGTGACCAAATTGGTAACAATGTGAACCGCTATTTGAATATGGGTGGTGGTAGTGTAGGTGTTACTGCATCTTTGGTTGATGACTACTTGACTATCGACGGTCGTCCATTCATCGGTGAAGAACAGATTGAAGCAAAGAAGGTATGGGGTAATGAATTGCTCCCGACTGTACGTGACCCTCGTTTGTCTCAAACCGTATGTATGCCTGGACAAATCCTCCGTCCTGACCAAGGCGCTTATACGCTTCCTCCATTGGTAGCTTCAGGTTATCATCAGAATATGACCGGTTATTCTTTGTTGAAGCACGTACAGATTGACTATACAGGCAACTTGGATGCTGAAAATAAGGGTGCTACTCCAGCTATCCAGTTCCGTTATGCTGATGTGCTTTTGAACTATGCGGAAGCTTTGGCTGAACTCGATGGTGCTGCTAATGCTAGTCAGATTATTGCAGCGTTGCAACCTCTTCGTGACCGTGCTGGTATGCCTGCTGTAGATTTCGACCGTGAGTATAACCAGTCTCCAGATTATCCATTCAGTGGTTTGGACAAGTATATCCAAGCAGTACGTCGTGAACGCCGTATTGAAAAGGCTTGTGAAGGCCGTCGTTTGGAAGACATCCTCCGTTGGGCTGCTGCAGATGAGTTGATTGTTGGCAAGTGGGCAAAGGGTGCACTTTATGCAGGTAGTAATCTTGAAAGCCATGCAGGCTATAGCGCATTGGTTTATGACCAGCCATCAGGTAACAACTTCTATCTTACAGGAGCACCGGGTGATGCTTTGCGCTACATTGTCCCAGTTAATCCAGGTAACTATCCGAATGGTTGGCAGTTTAAGTTGGATCGTAATTATTTGTTGCCTATCCAGCAGCGTATGATTGACTTGACTGGTGGTCTTTGGGAACAAAACCCAGGTTGGTAATTTAGTCTAAATGTAAGAAAGGAACCCGTTGCGACGGGTTTCTTTTCTATTGTATGGGATTTAAATAATTTATATCATGAGTAAACTGACCTCTACGCTGCTTTACTCCCTTACGGGTGCAGCAGCCCTTAGTTCGCTTTCTTCTTGCAAGGCCAATAAGGAAGCCGAAACTCAGAAGAAGATGAACATCATCTACATCATGAGTGATGACCACTCGTATCAAACCATTAGCGCATATGACCAGCGTTATATCCATACGCCCAATATAGATCGTATCGGTAACGAAGGAGTACGTTTTACAAATAGTTTTGTAGCCAACTCTATCAGTGGTCCAAGTCGCGCTTGTATGTTGACCGGTAAGCATAGTCATGCCAACGGATTCATCAACAACTCAACCACCTTCAACGGTAACCAGTTGACCTTCCCGAAACTTCTCCAACAGAACGGCTACCAAACAGCCATGATTGGTAAATGGCACTTGGTAAGCGATCCGCAAGGTTTCGACCATTGGGAAATACTACCGGGACAAGGTGATTACTACAATCCGACTTTCATCCAAATGAATGGAGAAAAAGTACAAGTGGAAGGTTATGCCACCAACATCATCACCGACAAGGCGATCGACTGGATAGAAAACCAACGCGATGAAAGCAAGCCTTTCTGTATGCTTCTCCACCACAAGGCTCCACACCGTACCTGGATGCCGGATACCTGCGACTTGGAGCTTTTTGCAGACAAGACTTTCCCATTGCCGGAAAACTTCTATGACAACTACGAAGGACGTCTGGCCGCACAGAAGCAGGAGATGAGCATAGACAAGGATATGGACATCGTTTATGACCTCAAGATGGCCGACAAAGAAAAAGAAATAGCTGGTGGACGTTATGCTCAATGGGGACGTGGCATGTACGACGGTAGCCGAATGACACCGGAACAAAAGGCAGCTTGGGATGCACACTACGACCCAATTATAGCCAAGTTCAAGAAAGACAAGTTGACAGGAAAGGCGTTGGCTGAATGGAAGTTCCAACAATACATGCGCGACTATCTGCGTGTCATCACTTCGGTGGACCGTAACGTCGGTCGTGTATTGGATTATCTGGAAGAAAAGGACATGTTGGAAAACACCATGATTGTCTATACTTCCGACCAAGGCTTCTACATGGGTGAACACGGTTGGTTTGACAAGCGATTTATGTATGAAGAATCGTTCCGTACTCCTTTGCTCGTTCGATTGCCGGGTGGTAAGAAGGGAGATGTAGCCGAATTGGTACAAAACATCGACTACGGTCCGACTATCCTCGACTTGGCAGGTATCGAAAAGCCGGAAGAAATGCACGGTGAATCGTTCTTGCCTCTCTTGAAGGGCGAAAAGGCACCGGAATGGCGCAAGTCATTGTACTATCACTTCTATGAATATCCGGCAGAACACATGGTATGCCGTCACTTCGGTGTGCGTACCGACCGTTATAAGTTGATTCATTATTACAACGATATCGACTCATGGGAACTCTTCGACTTGCAGGAAGACCCGAGCGAAATGAATAATCTCTATGGCAAGCCAGGTACTGAAGAAATTACCAAGGAATTAATGGCTGAATTGAAGAGACTTCAAGAATATTATGATGACCCTATTCGTAAGGAATTTGTAATAGAATAATTTATAATTTGGCTGAACTGCTGTTTTAGCATAGATAATTAAAGTAGATTGACGGAGAAGGGATATAGTGATTATATCCCTTTTTTTTATATCTTTAGTTGAAATTGTAATAATTACATATACGGATTTGTTTTTTTTGTATTTCCTTTTTTTGATTTTTCAAATAAATTTCTAAATTTTCAAAAACGTGTATTTATTTGTAAATAATAACATGAAAGTATACCAAAAAATAATCTAAAAGTATACCATCTTATCTTCTATTTACCACAATTATCCTCCTACAGAAGTAGAAAAGAATCCTAATTTGAGACGATAGTTGTTTATTATTAAAGTTGGGTTTAACAGAAGGCTGTCTTGTAAAGAGGCGGCCTTCATTTTTAGGGAACTATAAGATGAAGGGATTGGTATTTGTAGTTATTTTCCATATATTTGTAAAAAGCATAATCTATAATCTAATATTATGATAAAGAAAAGTATAAAGTTGGCCATTTCATGCTTGACATGGATGACAATCGTTGGCACAGTAGGTGCGCAAGAAAGAAAAGTATATGTAATTGACAAGGACATCACTTATCAAGAGATAGACAATTTCAGTGCTTCTGATGCGTGGCGATGCCAATTTGTAGGGAAAAATTGGCCACAGGAGAAGAAGGAGCAAATAGCCGACTTGTTGTTCAAACACGATTTTGACGAGAAGGGAAATCCGATAGGAATGGCGTTGACCAACTGGCGCGTGAATATTGGTGCAGGGAGTTATGAGAACCGTGAAGCAAAGGATGTTACCTATAGTTGGCATCGTACGGAGTGTTTTCTAGCACCGGACGGAACGTATGATTTCTCGAAGCAAGCAGGACAACAATGGTTCATGAAGGCAGCCAAGGAAAGAGGAATGAACAACTTTCTGTTCTTTACCAATTCAGCACCTTATTTCATGACTCGAAGCGGGGCTACCGTCTCGACAGACCGCGATTACATTAACTTACAGGAAGATAAGTTCGATGACTTTGCCCGCTTCCTGGTAAATTGTACCAAGCATTTCCGCGAACAGGGATATGAAGTGAACTACATTAGTCCTATCAATGAACCGAATGTGGAATGGCATACCAATCCGAGACAAGAGGGCAGTTTCGCAACAAAAGCGGATGTTTACCGCATGGTGAAAGAACTGGATAAGGCGATAGAGGATGAACAGGTAAAGGCGAAAATCCTGATTCCTGAGTTGGGGGAAATGAAGTGTCTCTTCGAAGTGGATACAACTGCCAATATGCCGGACGATATCATCCGTTCGATGTTCTACAAGGACGGCGAATATAGCGTATTGGGATTCAAGAATCTGTTTAATTGTGTGGCTGCCCATGACTATTGGACGGCTTATCCGCCGAAATTGTTGGTGGATATGCGTAAGGATGTGCGAAAGGCTCTAGCAGGCAATAATCATCAGACTAAATTCTGGGCATCGGAATATTGCATCCTGGAAAAGAATGAGGAAATCACCATGGATCCTTCTCCGATCAAAAGCATCAACTTAGGTCTATATGTAGCACGTATCATCCATAGCGACTTGGTACTGGCCAATGCTTCGGCATGGCAATGGTGGACGGCTCTCTCGCTGGGTGAAGATGTGCCTATCCAACTGTTGCCTAAGAAGGATTCGTCTTCGGAATCCATTAAATACGACGGTGTTATTTCTCCGACCAAGATGTTTTGGACGACTGCCAACTATAGCTTCTTTATCCGTCCAGGCATGAAGCGCATCGATGTGAAACCAACTCATAAGGTATCCGATTTGGAAGCAGCCACATCGCTGATGGTTTCATCCTATACGGACAACAAGCAAGTGGTAACTGTTATCATCAATTATACGGATAAGGAAGAGAAATTGGAACTGAAATGCGATAAGGCCAAGACTGGTAAACTATATGTTACTTCTATCGAGAAGAACTTGGAATATGCAGGCGAGCATGCCTTGAAGAAACTGGCTATTCCGGCTCGTTCGGTGGTTACGGTTGTAGTGAAATAATATCAATCCTACATACAGAAATGGGCCATTGTGAAATGTCCCATTTTTATTATGCCATAAAAAATCATTGAAATCCAAGGGAAGAGTACAAATAATCATAAAGAAAACTTTTGCCATTCCCAAAACTTTCGCTACATTTGTAGTGAAGTATGATGAATCCGATTTCTTCCGTAAAGAAGAATCGTGACGAACAGAAACAGACATATCCACACATAGAGTTGTGTATATAGCGGTATAAATCTTTTTTCTTGGAATCTGCTAAATTCAAAATTTGTTAAGAAAGATTTGTTCGCCATTACACTTCCGTGTAGTTGATGACTATAACGGAGGTAGTAATGGTATGCAATTATTCTTAACAAGGTTGGAGCAGAACCTCAAGAAAGTAATTGTCCCCATTCACTACCTCCTTATTTTTCTCTTCAACAAGTATGTCTTATCCATTGTTCACCACGGCCGTCCAGCCGGGGAAAGGGGATTCTATACTCCAAAAACGAGATTTATTAACCTTAGTATTTACCCAAAATCCAAATTCACTAAACATGAAGAATGACGATTTTATCCCTCATGATGCGGGAGAACGAGACGCTTTCTCGCTATTCCGGTCACTAACCACCAACAAGCCTTCGGGACTTGTTACACTATCGGAAGTGTATCGCCTGGTCACTACCGATGCTTCCCTGAAAGAAAATACCGAAAAATTCCGTTATTTCCAGTCGCAAGGCTTCAAGGACGATGCCGGCAAAATCAAGCGGAGCCGGTGTCCGGCCTTCACTCCTGCCGTGGTGTTCAAGGGTACACGGACCTATAAGAACGTATCCTTCTTCACCGGTTATTCACTGGTCGATATCGACAAGCAGTCCGAAGAGGAGGTGGCACGAATGGTGGAACGGCTGAAGGACGACCCGTACTGGCTGCTGGCATACGTCACCTTGTCGGGAAAAGGGCTGCGCATCATTTTCCGGGTAGAGGGTGTGACCGACCAACAGACTTACCTGAAAGCCTTTCATCAAGGGAATGACCATTACTGCCGGCTGTTCGGCATCACCGACTATGACGGGGCGGTGAAAGACGCTACCCGATGCAGTGCGCTTTCCCACGACCCCAATGCCCTCTATCGGGAGGAGGCGAAAATCTTTCGTGTGGATTACGACAAGGTGGCGGTAGGCGAAGTATGGCATCGGGTGGAGCAGCAACTGGCCAACCAGGGCTATGTGTATGAATTGGGACGATGCAATGAATACCTCTGTCATGCCGGGTATGCGCTGAACCGTTTCGGAGTTTCCGAAGATGATGCCACGGAATGGCTGCAAAGACGCTTTGCCAACTATGATCCAGCCCGCCTCGAAAGCCATGTCCGTTCGTGTTATAGCACACGCACCGAAGAACACGGCATCATGCAACCCACCGGCAAGCAGAAAGCAGGCAGAAAGAAAGTTGCCAAGACCGAACAATCCAAATACATTTCCGTAACGGAGATAGAAGCCTGTCTCACGGACCTGGCGGACTTCCGTTGGAACGAAATTACCCGCATGACGGAAATCAACTGGAAGGACAAGGAAGAAGGCTTCCGGCCGATGACCGACCGAGACGAGGGTACGCTCTGGAGCCGCATCAGCAAGCAGCAGAAACCCATACGCATGAAGGATATGCAGTGGGTGCTCGCCTCGGAATTTGTACCCGTACACCACCCTTTCAAGGCTTATTTTTATGGACTTCCCCAATGGACGGAAGGAGAT
>JBGVGD010000072.1:0-30917 GCA_045121515.1 Phocaeicola sp.
CCGGGATTGAACCGGGGACCTCATGATTATGAATCATGCGCTCTAACCAGCTGAGCTATCCCGCCATCTTCCATATAAAAAACCGCCAGGCGTGGAAGCCACCCAACGGCAAAATCTTTATTGTAGCGGGACCCGGGATTGAACCGGGGACCTCATGATTATGAATCATGCGCTCTAACCAGCTGAGCTATCCCGCCATCATTTCTGATTTGCGGGTGCAAAGGTATGAGATTAATTTGAATTACACAAATTCTTTTGCAACTTTTTTCTATTCAATTTGTTTTTCCCTCGAACAAGGCTTTCTACAAAGAATCTTTTTCTTTCAAAATATACCTGAATATATTATGATTGTATTTAAAAAATATATTACTTTGGGGCACTTAACCATAAAAACACATTAACCTCATGGGAAAAGAAAAAATAAAAATGGAATATATGCTGAAAGGTGGTTCTGGAAATGTCATCTGGTCCATTATCAGCACCCCGTCCGGTTTGGAAACCTGGTTTGCCGATAAAGTTACGGCCAAAGAAAAGGTTTATACCTTCCGATGGGGAAAAACAGAGACCAGACAAGCGGAAGTTGTTCATTGCCGCACCAATCAGTTCATCCGTTTCCACTGGTTAGACGACGAAGAAAAGAAAAGTTACTTTGAGCTGAAAATCGTATATAATGAACTGACTGAAGACTTGATGCTGGAAGTTATAGATTTTGCGGACTCGACTGAAACAGACGATGCAAAAGACCTTTGGAACTCGGATATTGAAAAGTTGAAGCGTGTCAGCGGACTATAATTTTCTAAAAATAGTCAAAACATATCCCCGCTCTCCATTTTTTATGCTATTTTTGCAACTTGAATAGTTGTGTATTAAAAAGCATGAAGCTACGCATTAAGAAATTAGATATATTTGTCCTGAAAAGTTTCTTATTACTTTTCAGCGGTACATTCTTTATCTGCCTTTTCATTTTCATGATGCAATTCCTCTGGAGATACGTGGATGAATTGGTGGGTAAGGGATTGGAAATTGGAGTTCTGGCCCAATTCTTCTTTTATTCCGGGATAACATTGATTCCAGTTTCACTCCCTCTTGCTATCCTATTGGCCGCCCTGATGACCTTCGGGAACTTCGGCGAAAAATTTGAGTTGCTTTCCATGAAAGCTGCCGGTATTCCTTTGCTCCGGATTATACGACCATTGATTATATTTTGTGTCATGCTCTGCGGCATGTCGTTCTATTTCCAGAATGTTGTTGCCCCAAAAGCACAAACCAAATTATGGACGTTGCTTGTTTCCATGAAACAGACTTCTCCGGAATTGGACATTCCGGAAGGTGTTTTTTATAGCGACATAGACGGATACAACATCTATGTCAAGAAGAAAGATCGGGAAACCGGCATCATGAAAGACCTGCTCATTTACAATTTCTCGGAAGGGTTTGAAAATGCCCATATCATTTGGGCTTCGGAAGGAAGTATGGAGATGACAGAAGACAAGCAACATCTTTTCCTCCATTTGTATAATGGTGAGCAGTTCGAGAACTTGAAATCGCAGAGCATCGACTCCAAGAATGTCCCTTACCGTAGAGAGACATTCCGCGAAAAACATATCGTTATTGAATTCGACGGTGGATTCAACATGGTGGACGGTGGATTTCTCAGTGAGCGCCACGACACCAAGAATATGATACAAATCAGCCACTCCATCGATTCTCTCACTTTCAAGGCAGACAGTGTAGGTCGGGCAACATTCAACGACACCAAGCGTACCACTTATCGAGAATATACGGTTACTCAAAGAGATTCTGTCAAGATGACTAGCGGAGAAATTCCCGCCATCATCAATGTAGACAGTCTTTTCCAAGCATATACTTTAGCCGAAAAAGAAAAGGCTCTAAAATCTGCTTCAGACCGTCTCAACACTTTAACAAGCGACTGGAAAATCAAGGAGATGCAAATGTCTGATGCGGACAAGAACATCCGTCGTCATCAAAGTACTTGGCATCAAAGAATCACCTTATCACTCAGTTGCTTGATATTCTTCTTTATCGGAGCGCCGCTAGGAGCTATTATCCGAAAGGGTGGTTTGGGTTTGCCTGTGGTTATCTCCGTCATCATCTTCGTGCTTTATTACATCATCGACTCCGGTTCTACCCGTGTGGCCCGAAGCGGCGAAATGAATATAATCTTAGGTACCTGGATGAGTACACTGGTGTTGGCCCCGATTGGAGCCTTCTTTACCTACAAGTCCAACAAAGACTCTGTCGTATTCAACTTGGAAGTCTACACAGGTTTCTTCCGTTGGTTATTCGGCTTGCGCCCTTCCCGTCACCTGTTCAAGAAAGAAGTCATCATCAAGGATCCAGACTACAGATATGTATACGATGAATTGTCAACACTTTCCGGACAATGTCAAGCATATTTGGACACTCACCGATTGGGAAGTGCCCCGAACTATTATCGTATTTTCTTTGTAGACGGACCAAGTAATGCCATAGCCGACATCAATGCAGGCATGGAAAATGTCATCGAAGAATTATCCAACAGTAAGGACGGACCCATACTGAACGGACTGAACAATTACCCGATCCTTTCCACACAGGCACACAAGAGTCCGTCAGACCTCCGTTGGCTGAATATCCTTTTTGGAATCTGCATACCAGTAGGGTTATTCTTCTACATCCGTATCTGGCTATTCGGTAAACGTTTGAACAAAGACCTGAAAAAGATTATTCAAACCAATACTAACATACAAGAAAGAATTAAAAACCAATCATTAGATATCTAACTATGGAAGAATTCAAATTAAACACAATAGAAGAGGCTATCGCCGACTTCCGAGAAGGTAAATTCCTTATCGTTGTAGACGATGAAGACCGTGAAAACGAAGGCGACTTTATTATCGCTGCAGAAAAGATTACTCCAGAAAATGTGAACTTCATGTTGAAGGAAGGACGTGGCGTGTTGTGTGTGCCCATCACCATGCAACGCTGTGCAGAACTAGACCTTCCAAAACAAGTAGGAAACAATACATCCATTTTGGGTACTCCGTTTACCGTTACCGTAGACAAGTTGGAAGGATGCTCTACAGGTGTATCCATCAACGACCGTGCCGCTACTATCCGTGCCTTGGCCGACCCAACCTCTACCCCATCGACATTCGGACGCCCAGGACATATCAATCCGCTTTATGCACAAGACAAAGGTGTATTGAAGCGTGCCGGACATACAGAAGCAGCCGTAGATTTGGCTCGCTTGGCAGGTTTGCAACCATGTGGCGCTTTGATTGAAATCATGAACGAAGACGGAACCATGGCTCGCATGCCTCAGCTCATCGAGAAATCCAAGAAATTCGGCATCAAGATTATCGCTATCCGTGACCTCATTGCCTACCGTTTGAAACAAGAATCCTTGGTAGAAAAAGGTGTAGAAGTGGATATGCCAACTGAATATGGTCATTTCCGTTTGATTCCTTTCCGTCAAAAGAGCAATGGTTTGGAACACGTAGCGATCATCAAGGGTGAAATCAAATCAGACGAACCAGTATTGGTACGTGTACACTCTTCTTGCATGACAGGCGACATCTTCGGTTCAAAGCGTTGTGATTGTGGTGAACAATTGCATAAGGCTTTGGAAATGATTGAAAAGGAAGGAAAGGGAGCGGTCGTTTATTTGAACCAAGAAGGTCGTGGTATCGGTCTCATGGAAAAGATGAAGGCCTATAAGTTGCAAGAAAACGGTATGGACACTGTAGACGCCAACCTTTGTTTGGGTCACAAAGCCGATGAACGCGATTATGGCGTAGGCGCAGAAATCCTCCGTACGATCGGTATCAGCAAGATGCGTTTGATTACCAACAACCCTGTGAAGCGTGTCGGTTTGGAATCATACGGCCTCTCTGTAGTAGAAAACGTATCGATCGAAACGACTCCGAATGAATACAACGAACGCTATTTGCAAACCAAGAAAGACCGCATGGGACACACATTTAAGTTTTAAGGAATAATATTAATAAGATAAAGAGAATAATAATAGGTATGAATCAATTATCAGAACGTTTGAACCGCCTGTCTCCTTCAGCGACTTTGGCTATGTCTCAAAAGAGCAATGAACTGAAGGCCCAAGGCATAGATGTCATTAACCTCAGTGTAGGGGAACCGGATTTCAATACACCGGACCATATCAAGGAAGCTGCCAAGCAAGCCATTGACGACAACTTCTCTAGATATTCTCCAGTACCGGGCTATCCTGCATTGCGTAATGCAATCGTAGAAAAACTGAAAAACGAAAACGGTTTGGAATATACTGCAGCCCAAATTTCTTGCGCCAACGGTGCCAAGCAATCGGTATGCAATGCCATCATGGTATTGGTGAACGAAGGTGACGAAGTCATCGTTCCAGCACCGTTTTGGGTTAGTTATCCGGAAATGGTAAAAATGGCCGACGGTACTCCTGTTATCATCCCAGCCGGTATCGACCAGGATTTCAAGATCACTCCGGCACAACTGGATGCAGCCATTACACCGAAGACCAAGGCTTTGATTCTTTGCTCTCCTTCTAACCCTACCGGTTCGGTATACAGCAAAGAAGAATTGGCAGGTTTGGCCGAAGTATTGGCAAAGCACCCACAAGTGTTCATCATTGCCGATGAAATCTATGAACACATCAATTACATCGGTAAGCATGAAAGCATCGCCCAATTCGACGAAGTACGTGACCGTGTAATCATTGTTAATGGGGTATCGAAAGCATATGCCATGACAGGTTGGAGAATCGGTTTCGTTGCAGGTCCGGAATGGATTGTGAAGGCAATCAACAAACTCCAAGGCCAGTACACTTCAGGCCCTTGCTCTGTATCGCAGAAAGCAGCAGAAGCCGCTTATACTGGCACACAAGCACCGGTAGAAGAAATGCGCCAGGCGTTCGAACGTCGCCGCAACTTGATTGTGGAACTGGCCAAGAACATCCCAGGATTTGAAGTGAATACTCCACAAGGTGCATTCTACCTCTTCCCTAAATGCGATTCGTTCTATGGAAAATCAGCCGGCAACCATGTAATCAACAATGCCGACGACCTTGCTATGTATCTATTGGAAACAGGACATGTGGCTTGCGTAGGAGGTACTTCTTTCGGTGCTCCTGAATGTATCCGCATGAGTTATGCCACTTCAGACGAGAACATTGTAGAAGCGATGCGTCGTATCAAGGAAGCATTGGCAGCCTTGAAATAATCGAAGACAACCGACATCAAATAAGAATGCCGTGACCCATAAATAAAAGGTCACGGCATTTTTTTTAAACCTCACCATCTTTTTGAAAAAGATGACCGTCTTTTAAAAAAAGACGGCCGTCCCTCTGAGAAGGACGGCCGTTGTCATACTTTTCTAGATTGTATTAGCCCAAGCTAATTGCTTCAGACGGACATGCATCTGCACAAGTGCCACATTCTGTACACATATCTGGGTCGATAGAATACTTATCACCTTCAGAGATTGCGCCAACTGGACATTCATCGATACAAGTACCGCAAGCGATACAATCGTCACTAATTACGTAAGCCATTTTCTTAATTATTTAATTATTAGTACTAATTGTTTGGAACAAAGATATACTTTTTTCTGCTTAATCGGCAATACCCCTATCATTATTTTATCTAATTTGTATTTAATCTAAATACTTTCACTTCTTCAGGGCTTGATACATAAGTTGTTGGATACGCGGACGTATTTTCAATGTCATCAACCCTTTGTGGTCGAACGGACGAGGATAAACGCGGTTACTGATGAAAACAAACACCAATCCATTCTTCGGATCGGCCCAAGCACAAGTTCCTGTAAAGCCTGTATGTCCTACCACTTCTTTCGGAGCCTCATCTGCACATGGCCCTTTATCCGGCTGTGGATCCGGACGGTCAAAGCCCAATGCTCTACGGCTAATACGCGATTTCTTATTCATAAAGAGTTGACAAGTCTCCAAGCTCAAGTATCGCTTTCCTTCGTATAGTCCTCCATCAACCAGCATTTGGTACACCTTAGCCACATCATGAGCATTCGAGAACAAACCGGCATTACCGGAAACCCCTCCCATGAAAGCGGCTATTTCATCGTGAACATATCCTCTCAACTCCTTCCGATTACGTAGATAATCCTTCTGGATAGTAGGAACAATCTGTTCTGGCTTATACTTCCGCAAAGGATTATACAGTGTATATTTCATTCCCATAGGGCCATAAAACTCCTTCTCCAAATACTCATCCATCGGCATCCCGCTAATCTTTTCCACCATTTCCTTCAGCAAGACAAAGTTCAAGCAACTATATCGATACCGACGGTCCCGAAGAGGTATTTTATCTGATGCAATCATCTCCAACATCCGCTTCGGGAAAGCAGGAGACACATACATATTCTCCGCCACCTGTAATGGATATTCTTCCGAATACGCAGACGATAGATATTCTTCCTTATACTTGAAATCATCTACCACATACAAGCGTTGGTCCACTCGCAAATGGTGGTTGGCATCTATCCGAGCCTTGAAAAAACCACCCGTATAACTGGAGTCATTGATAGCCTCCCGATAAAAGGGCCAAGAGCCGGGCAATCCCGACTGATGATACAATAAATCCTCTATCGTAATCCGGCCTTTCCGAGTGCCATTCAAGGCTGATACATATTTAGAGATAGGATCTGTTAGCCCGAACTTTCCCTCATCATATAGTTTCATGACTGCCAGGAGAGTCGCCGTTGTTTTGGTCAACGAAGCAATGTCATACAAATCATCCGGAGTAACTTTTCTCTGGTCCTCATAAGTAAACGTTCCGAAACACTTGTCATATACCGGTGCTCCATTTTTCAAAATCAATATCTGACACCCCGGATAAGCCTTGGCTTTGATTCCTTCTAAAGCAATTTCATCTATCTTTGAAAGTACAGATGAATTCATGCCATAATCTTCTGGACGATATACTTTCGATTTTTCCAAATCCACGTCGACACCTTCTCCAGGCAAGCGATACCCTTTCACCTCTACCGAAATTCTACCTGTAGCCTTCTCACGCCCCATCATTACATCGGCTACAAAACGTTGAACCGCCTCCGAATCGGAATGTCCCAACACTACTGCTGCAGCCTTTTTCCATGCATTACCCTTTTTATAAACATTCTTCAACGAGGTCAGATACACATAAACCACCGGCTTCTTTGCAGCCAAGGAACTCAACATACCTTGATAAGCCGCATACTTTTCCGTATAAATAGTCACAATGACTCTATCGTATTTCATCAGACGCTTCGTAAGGGAAGCGATAGAATCAGGATTTGCCACTATACGGTCGGCTCCCATATACTTCTTCAACTGCTGATGAAACAAAGCGCCCTGAGATGATTTTCCAATCTGAAGGACAGCCGTATTCTTCAAGTCCACTGCCATTGGCAAGATACCCCCTTCATTGCCCACAACTGTCACAGAAGCCTTTTCCAAACGACCCAAAAGGTCTTTGGTTTCCGGACGCTTCAAACGGTTCTCCAATCCGGACATCTGGATAGGTTTACGGTCATGTAACCCCAATGCATACTTGAAGGTCAACACCTTACGACATCTTTCCGTAATCGATTCTTCAGTCAATTGTCCATTCTTTACGGCCACGAGAACAGCATCCAATTCACGTTTTAAATTTCTCGGAGCCAAAACCATGTCATTACCCGCCATCAATGCTTGCGCACAAACATTCTGATTATTGGATACACCTTTCATTTCCAATGCATCCGTAAATATCATTCCTTTAAATCCAAATTCTTTCTGAAGAATTCCTTGAACGATATCCGAAGAAAGGGAAGCCGTTCTTTTGCTCAATGCCGGAACTTCCAAGTGACCAACCATGACACCGCTCAAACCAGCCTCTACGGCTTTACGAAAAGGATACATCTCGACGCTATCCATTCGTTCACGACTGAAATTCAGAGTAGGCAATGCCTTGTGTGAATCCACATTGGTATCTCCATGTCCCGGAAAATGCTTACTGACAGAAAGCACTCCGCCATCTTCCAAACCTTTCGAATAAGCAATCACCTTTTCTGTTACATTACGAACATCTCCCCCAAAAGAACGGGTATTAATAACCGGATTCAAGGGATTATTATCGACATCGGCCACAGGAGCGAAATTGACGTGTACCCCTATTTCATGGAATTGTCTTGCCACCTCTTTCCCATATTCATATAGCAAATTATTATCCAGTATACATCCCAACACTCTATTTTTGGGGAAAGCCGGAATTTCCTTCAAGCGCATGTTCAACCCCCATTCACCATCGAATGTAATGATCAGAGGAATTTCAGACAACTCCTGAGCGAAATTCGTCAGATTCACCTGATTGACCAACTGCCCATTACCGAAGAGCAATCCTCCAACCTTATACTCCTTTACTGCATTACGGATATTCTTCCGGTTTACCTCCGTATCTTGAAGAGCTACCGTATGAATAAAAAGTTGACCTATTTTCTCCTTCAAAGTCATCTCCTCCAAACGGCTTTCCACCCAATCCCTACATTCCTGAGAATCAGCCTTACCTTTACTCAAGATGTTCGGAGTCTGAGCAAAAGCAGATGCTATGAACAGCCAATTCAACAGTATAAAACATATCTTTTTCTTATTCATAAATCTATTATTAAAAAAATGAAGCCCAAAAATACACAAAACCACTCATTTTCCCAATTATCCCTTTAGAAAATAAACTTATAAATTTGTGTGAACCATAAAAAAGCCGTACCTTTGCACCGCTTTCCGCGCAATCGCTGTCATGAAGAGTTACTTGATATGTTGCGTTGGTAACGATAAACAATTTAATAATTAACAAACAATGGATTTAATTAAAATTGCTGAAGAAGCATTTGCTACTGGTAAGCAGCACCCATCATTCAAGGCAGGTGATACTATCACTGTAGCATATCGTATCGTTGAAGGTAACAAGGAACGTGTACAGTTGTACCGTGGTGTAGTTATCAAAATCGCTGGACACGGTGACAAGAAGCGTTTCACTGTTCGCAAGATGTCTGGTACTGTAGGTGTAGAACGTATCTTCCCTATCGAATCTCCGGCTATCGACAGCATCACTGTTAACAAGGTTGGTAAGGTTCGTCGTGCTAAGTTGTACTATTTGCGTGCGCTTACTGGTAAGAAGGCTAGAATTCAGGAAAAGCGAGTTAATGCGTAATCCGAATCATCCCTACATAAAAAAGGAGCATCCTCATCGGTGCTCCTTTTTTAGTATCCTTACTCCTGAATGATCTTCATAGTCTTTCCTATACCTACAGCTTTAGTTACCGTCTCTTTTCCCTTCTCCTTATACAAATAGCCTCGGTGCATTCCACCACTATTGAAAGGCATGGCAATGTTCCCCTTCTTATCCACAGCAATCAAACCACCGTTTCCTGCATCAGCATTCAATTCATCGAAAATAATTTCATCGGCTGCTTCAGCGATTGGCTGATTCAACATTTTCACCCGTGTAGAAAGATTATAGGCTACGACATGGCGGATATAATACTCTCCATGACCAGTACACGACACAGCACAACCTTCATTATCCGCATACGTACCAGCACCAATAATCGGAGCATCCCCTACACGTCCCCATTGCTTCTTGAAACGGCCACCCGTACTTGTTCCAGCTGTCAAGTTTCCATGCTTATCGAGAACCACACAACCTACCGTACCATTCTTCTTGCTTTCCTTCTTTAACTGTTCAATCCACTTCATGGTTTTAGGAGTAGCAAAATACTGATTGTCTTCCACCATTTCAAGACCATGAGCCTTTGCAAACTGATCGGCCCCTTCACCAGCCAACATCACGTGCTCTGTTTGCGTCTTTACAGCATACGCAGCATCAATCGGATGCTTGATATACTTTACTCCAGCCACCGATCCTGCCGACAAATCCTTTCCTTCCATAATGGCAGCATCCAGTTCAAAAGCACCATCAATGGTACAAGTGGCTCCTACCCCTGCATTAAACAAAGGATTACCTTCGAAATAACGGATAACAGCTTTAACCGCCTCGGTACCCTCGCCTCCTTCAGCCAAAATAGCATCACCGATAACCAATGCCGAGTCCAACGCCGCATAATATTGCGCAGCCTTTACCGAGTCGTTTTCCAATCCTGCTATTGCCCCAGCGCCACCATGAACAACAATTACATATTCTCTTTCAATCGCTTGTACAGGTTCTTTCTCCCCTGAACATGCACCCAACTTCACCCCTATCAAGGTAGCAGCCAATCCAACAAAAAAGCTTTTCATATTCATTTTCATTTTAACTAGAACAAAAATAGAAAAACTTTCCCACAATTCTAAAATATATCCTAACGAAGATAATAAAACATCTATTTTAAAATTCCTTTATACACCGTTCAACTTCTAAAAATATATTAAAATCCACTATAAAACTGTTTCCTTTTCTTAATTTAGTACCTTAAAACATGCTAAACAACATGCTTTAAAGAAAAATCATATTATATTTGCAGCGGTAAAAGAGAGAACAAAAGTTTTTAGGAATTAACTAGAAGCCTATCTTAATAGGCAACACAAAAATTAGAATTATGATGAATGTAAAAAGAACAAATGACACAATCGAGACGCTTCAGTATCAATTAAAGCGATACAAAGCAATGAAGAAAGGAGCTGCGTGTCAGTCTTTGCAATTCAAGCTCCAGAAATTAATGAGCCAAAGCAACAGCTAAGGCTACCTAGTGTAGAAACCAATTAAAATGTGTATAATGAAAAAGGATGTAGAAATTATCTACATCCTTTTCTGTTTTATTCATAGAGGTAAAACATTCTGTCCATCAGTTGCCATTTCTCCGCCGATGACGCACCAGCATCCGCTTGCTGGAATATAGCCATGTATGCTTCCCATTCCTCCTGACGAGGCAAAGTAGCCATTCTAGCCATTGCCGTATCCCATTCGAAATCGAGCGGTGTTTCTACAATCATGAACAACCGAGCACCAAGAATATAAATTTCCATTTCCAAGATTCCCACCTCACGGATAGCGGCTAATGTTTCCGCCCAAACTTCTCCTTGTGAGTGTCTTTTGCGGTATTCGGCTATCAGTTCCGGATTATCCTTCAAATTCAACGTCTGACAGTATCGTTTGACAGGTCCGTGATACTCCTTTACTTTATATCCTTGTTTCTTGTCTTCCATTATTAAGCTTCTCTTACTTCCCAACCGAGAGCACTAGCGCCCAATACTGCAGCATCAGCGTCCTTCAATTCAGAAACCAACAACTTAGTCTTGCCTTCGTAAATCTTCAAGATGTTTTCATCCAAAGCCTTCTTGATAGGCTTCATGATGTAATCACCAGACTTAGCCAAACCACCGAACAATACGATAGCTTCTGGGCTAGAGAATGCGATGAAATCAGACAAAGCTTCACCAAGGATACGACCTGTAAATTCGAAGATATCCAAAGCCAACTTGTCACCCTTCACTGCTGCATCGTATACATCCTTAGAAACGATTTCTTCTGCAGGAATATCACGGAGCAAGCTAGGTTCAGGACGAGCCACCAAGAATTCACGAGCTGTACGAGCTACACCTGTAGCAGAACAGTAAGTTTCCAAACAACCCTTGCGACCGCAACCACAAGCACGACCGTTTTCACGACGTACTACTACGTGACCCAATTCACCAGCAAAACCATCGTGACCATATACCAACTGACCATTGATAACGATACCACTACCTACACCAGTACCCAATGTGATCATGATGAAATCCTTCATACCACGTGCAGCACCGTAAGTCATTTCACCGATAGCAGCAGCATTAGCATCGTTTGTCAAAGCGGTAGGAACACCAATTGCTTCTTCAAAAAGAGCAGCCAAAGGAATTACACCTTTCCATGGCAAGTTTGGAGCGAATTCGATAGTACCGTTGTAATAGTTACCGTTAGGTGCACCAACACCCATACCCTTAATCTTTTCAACGCCACCTACAGATTCAATCAAAGGAATCAACTTTGAAGAAACTGCTTCTACATATTCTTCTATCTTAGCGTATGATTGAGTTTTTACTGAATCAGTAGCCAACACATTACCACGTTGGTCAACAATACCGAACACTGTATTAGTACCACCAATATCCATACCTACTACGTAGGGTTTTTCCATGCTTGTTACCATGATATTTTATTTTAAAGGTTAATTATTTGATTTTACAAAAGTAAGGAATGGAAAAAAAGCGAGCAAATTTTTTTTCAATTATTTCGCTCGCTTATGCAATTTTTATCTCTTTGCTCTTCTTCCTTCCTGATTCTCTCCACGAGACTTCTGGATTAAATTCTCATTTTTCGGTTTATTTTCCTTTTTCACTTCCTTTCTCACCCCTTTCGAACGGTTCGGTTGTGAATCTTTTCTTACCTCCTTCTTCTCTTTAACCGAACGACGGACGGTTGATTCCGAAGAACGCTTGATATCCGAAGTGCGCTTTACTTCATAAGACTTCACTTCCTTTCTATATGGAGCCGGACGGGAGTTGCCTTTCGGACGAGCCTCCGCCTTCGGTGCAGCCTTTGGCTTGTCATGACGAACTCGGATGTCTCCCTTGTAAAAATCATGCTTATAATGGGCTTTCCTATTATTCTTATAATAACTTACATTTCCGTAGTGCGTACGATAATGTCCACCTTTATAGGTCTTATAATGATGTGGCTTGTCAAAATAGAAATGCTTCACATCATGATATACCTTATATATACGGAACAGCCAATTGCTAGTAGTAGTATAAACTGGACGATAGAAATAGTCCACTCCCATGAAACGACGGTATTGTGAAGCTGAAAGAATCCAGCGCAAATCGTCATTGCGGTAATCCAAGAACTGATAGTAACGGTCTACTGCATGATCATACCCCCTTACTACATCATCCATTATGTGACGGACATTGTCGATAAAGTCAAAGTTCACTTCGTAAACATCATCGTACTGCATCGGTGTAAGTTTCAATTCGTATGCCATACGGTCAGTCAAGAAACGGGCGTTTTCGCGCACTTTACTCATGCCCATGGCTCCCATTGCCGGGATACTCATGCAGAGCATCAAAATCATCATCCAAAGGCTTGTCAATTTCTTCATAACTTTTCTGTTTTAATGATTATCGTTTTTCTTTGGTACAAAAATAGGGGAAGAATTCTCCCCCTACAATTGATTTTCCCCATATTCTGATAGGAATTTCCCTATTCCTTTTAGGGATTCTCCTACTTTATGCCAAACGAATACCGTCTTCCACCAATAAAATTAGGCGTTTCTTATACAAATCACCCACGGCTTTCTTAAACGTCTTCTTGCTCACTCCAAAAGTTTCATAGATATCCTCGGCAGCGCTCTTGTCGTTCAATGGTGTATGGCCTCCCTGATTCTTGATGTATTGCAGAAGTTCGGAACTGAAATCACCGACCTTTCCCATACCGTCCTTCTGAAGAGTCAAATCGATTTTACCGTCCTCACGCACTTGGCGGACATAGGCCGACATCCTCATACCCGGTTCCAAAGTCTTGAAGATTTCCTTCTGATAGACCAAGCCACCATACTTATTGTCCACAATTACTTTATAACCGAGGTCTGTCTTCTGCCAAGCCATTACCTCTACCTCTTCGCCCGGTTGGTACGTTGGCGTTTCCTTCGAAAGATATCTCTCTACCTTGGCTGATGCCATGATGCGGTAACTGTCTTCGTCCACATGCGCATGAATCACATAGCGGTGTCCTTTCTGCATCTTCATCTTCTGTTCACGGAAAGGAACGAAGAGGTCCTTCATCAATCCCCAATCCAGGAATG
Organism: Phocaeicola sp.; assembly: GCA_045121515.1. Lineage (GTDB taxonomy): Bacteria > Bacteroidota > Bacteroidia > Bacteroidales > Bacteroidaceae > Phocaeicola. Next base: position 13,831 of record JBGVGD010000072.1, read on the forward strand.
CGCCATATTCGTTCACCCATGCCACTTCTAGACATGCAAATTCGCCTACCTGCACTTTCGGTTCGAGGGTAGTGGCAATGAGACGTTCCTCATTATCCAAGTAAATAAACACATTGAGCATATCACCCGGTTTGGTTCCTTCAGGCACATAACGGGTAGGCAACAGAATCTCACCGTCATCTCCTCCATTGAGATAAATGCCGAAATCCACTTCCTTCACCACTTCCAATTGGTTGTATTTTCCTAATATAACATTCATTATATCTAATTTTTTGCCAAAGATAACGAAAAACATTATCTTTACCCCTATAATTCATCAAAAACTTACGAATATGAAAACGGTTACTCTAACTTCCTTCCGAGATAATGTGCAAGCGCACATGCTTCAAGACATCTTGAAGAACGAAGGCATCGAATCCATGCTCCAAGGTGAACTGGCCAACCAAGTAATGTCCCCTTTATACAACCTCCAAGTCCAGGTACTGGTATTCGAGGACGATCTGGAACGAGCAGAGGCTATTCTGAAAGAAGCATTTCCCGAACAATAACCCTTTATACAATACGTCCGTCCACCATGTGGATGGTACGGTCTGTGAGTTGGGCCAGGTCTTCGTCGTGAGTAACAATGACGAATGTCTGGCCTAATTTGTCTCGTAAGTCAAAGAACAACTGATGCAATTCCTCCTTGTTCTTGCTATCCAAACTACCCGAAGGCTCATCCGCAAATATCACAGCAGGATCATTGATTAATGCACGAGCTACAGCCACCCTCTGCTTCTCTCCGCCCGACAGTTCCGCAGGCTTATGCGAGGCTCTTTCCTCCAAGCCCAAGAAAGCCAATGTCTCCTTCGCTTTCTTCATGGCCTTATCCGACGACATACCACCAATCAGTGCCGGTATCATGACATTCTCTAGCGCTGTAAACTCCGGCAACAACTGATGAAACTGGAACACGAAGCCAATTTGCTTGTTACGGAAAGCGGACAACTCCTTTTCCTTCAAATTACCCACTTCTATTCCATTAATCACCACCGAACCACAATCGGCCTTGTCCAAGGTTCCCATAATTTGCAAGAGCGTGGTCTTTCCGGCTCCACTAGGACCTACCACACTCACCACTTCTCCTTTATATATAATAAGGTTTATTCCTTTCAACACCTGGAGTTCACCGAAACACTTGGTTATCCCCTGGATTTCTATCATCTTTTCGTTCATCCTTGTTCTTCTCCTTTCTTCATCCACTTATATACCCATTTTGACACATGGTCATAGATCGGATTTTCCGACTGACCACGCGGACTAGAGAACGTGAGGTTTTCCAACGGATCGCCCAACTGATCAGGATATATCAGCATCAAACTGCAGTTTGAGAAATATTTAGTAATCTGCGTAGGCAACTCTTCGAAAGAAGATTGGTAAGAGATAGCTCCCTTACGAGCACTGACAATCACAACCAAATGGTCGTATGCCACCTTACTACTCATCAGCAACAAATCATCCCAATCGTCCATCGGCGAGAATTCCACCCGCACATTCCCATGGAATTTCTTCAGATAGCCATTAATACGCAGAATGGTGTCTGGATGCGCCCAGAAATGTACGCGGCAACCTAACTGCCCACCGATACGTGCCAAACGTTCCACCCATTTATAAAATCCTGCCTCGAACTCTGCCTTTGGAGGTACAGCCACCATCAGTCGCCGCATCGTATTCACCGGCATCAAACATTTCACCACCATCATCTGTCTGTGTGTACCCTTCAGGATACTCTGCGCAAAACTACCCAAGAACGAGTCCAACATACCATGTTTGTGGTGCAGACCAAGGACTATTTCCGTCGCATTCATTTCACCAGCAGTATTCAGGATACCCGTAGCGGCATTCGTACTAAGACGACAACGGGTCTTCATCGGCACATCCACTGCCGAAGCAATGCTGGCCGCATGTTCCAAACTCTTGCGTCGCTGAGCCAGTTTCGCCTGCTTCTTGGCCTCATCGTATTCCACCTCTACCGTAACCGCAAGCAGTTCCTTCTTCGACTTAGGGTCGCGCATCATAAGCGCCATGTTCACCAGTGGTTCCACGGTTTCCGGATTAGCGATAGACACCAGCATGCGTTCATCTTCTTTGCCACGGGCCATATCCATCTCACCGTTCTCCTCGGCCAAAGCCATGGTTCGGGCAGCCCGTTCCGTCATAATGGAACTAATGATACAGGAAACAAGAATAATGATAACCACCCCGTTCAGCATATCCTCGTTCATGAGAAACACACCCGGCTCCACCTCTATCTTCGTACCCACCATCACCATAGCCAGGGCACCGGCTGCATGGGCATTACTCAAACCGAACATCATCTGACGGGACGCCTTCGACATCCGATAGACCAATTGAGTAAGCCAAGCAGCCACCCACTTGGTCAAAGTAGCCACTACAACCATGACTACTACTACCTTAATGGTATCACCTCCATTGAACAGCGCTCGCAGATTGATAAGCATCCCTACTCCTATCAAGAAATACGGAATGAACAACGCATTGCCCACAAACTCGGTACGGTTCATCAATGGAGACACACGAGGGACAAGACGGTTCAGCACCAATCCGGCCAAAAAGGCACCGAAAATACCTTCCATACCTGCCAACTCAGCCAAAGCTGCACTAAGGAACACCAGCGCCAAAACGAAAATATATTGCATCACATTGTCCTCGTACTTGCGGAAGAACCAACGGGCAAATCGCGGGAAAACAAGAAAGACAAAGATACAATATACCACACACTTACCGATAAACAGAATCCACGAACCGGAGTCCAATTCACCTCTATAAATACCTGATATACCCGCCAGAACAAAAAGGGCCACCGTCAGTGCAAACATGGTTCCCCCAATGGAAATGGATACAGAATTGTGACGGGTCATACCATACCTACCTACAATAGGATACGCCACCAATGTATGCGAAGCCAAGATACATGAGAATAACAAGGAAGTACCCAAACTGAAGCCCAACAAAGACATGCCTAACCACATTCCTACGCCAAAAGGTATACAGAAAGTAAGCAATCCGAACACAAACGCTTTGGAAAGATTCTTCTTCAGATTCTCAAGATCCATCTCCAAACCGGCCAAGAACATGATATAGTAGATGCCCACCTTACCGAACAATTCGAAACTACTGTCCCGTTCCAGGATATTCAAACCATATTTACCAATAACCACCCCAGCCAGAATCATGCCGATAATATGAGGAATACGCAAGCGTCCCAATACAATAGGAGCAAAAAGGATAATCATCAACACTAGGAAGAATATCCAAGTGGGATCTGTAATAGGTAGATGTATGCCGATATCCGGTAATGTCATAGGTATAAAATGTAAGGCTTATTTCAAAATATCGACAAATTTACGAAAAAAGTTTCTTCTTTTCATTATTTTTTCCTCAAATATACTATTTTTGCAGCCAATTTAATTTAACATATAACAAAAAAGAGAGAATTATGAAAGTAGCGATTGTGGGTGCAAGCGGTGCGGTTGGACAAGAATTCCTCCGCGTACTTGAAGAAAGAAATTTCCCGATTGATGAACTTCTGTTGTTCGGTTCTGCACGCAGTGCCGGCCGTAAATACACATTCCGTGGCCAGGAGATTGAGGTAAAACTCCTCCAGCACAACGACGATTTCAAGGGAGTGGACATTGCGTTTACTTCTGCCGGTGGCGGTACTTCCATTGAGTTTGCCGAAACTATCACCAAGCATGGTGCAGTAATGATTGATAACTCCAGCGCTTTCCGTATGGACAACGACGTACCATTGGTAGTACCTGAAGTGAATGCCGAAGACGCTTTGAATCGTCCTCGCAACATCATCGCCAATCCGAACTGTACTACTATCCAAATGGTAGTAGCCTTGAAAGCGATTGAAGACTTGTCACACATCAAGCGTGTACACGTTTCTACATACCAAGCAGCCAGTGGTGCCGGTGCAGCAGCCATGGACGAACTTTACGAACAATATCGTCAGGTATTGGCAAACGAACCTGTTACTGTTAACAAGTTCGCTTACCAGTTGGCATTCAACTTGATTCCACAAATCGACGTGTTTACCGACAATGGTTACACCAAGGAAGAAATGAAGATGTACAACGAAACACGCAAGATCATGCACTCTGACATTCAGGTAAGTGCTACTTGTGTACGTGTTCCAGCTCTCCGTTCTCACTCAGAAAGTATCTGGGTAGAAACAGAACGTCCTGTATCGGTAGAAGAAGCCCGCGAAGCATTTGCTAAGGGCGAAGGCTTGGTATTGAATGACAATCCAGCCAACAAGGAATACCCGATGCCGCTTTTCCTCGCTGGCAAGGATCCTGTTTACGTAGGCCGTATCCGTAAGGACTTGGCAAACGAAAACGGTCTTACTTTCTGGATTGTGGGCGACCAAATCAAGAAGGGTGCTGCTTTGAATGCTGTTCAGATTGCTGAATATTTGATTAAGGTGGGAAACATTAAGTAAGAAAATATATTGATTACAAGAAACCCCTCAGTGTTTTGGTTGAAACACCGAGGGGTTTTCTTTAAACATCGATAATCTATTTCTACAATACAAACATAAAAAAGATGCATCCATTATGAATGCATCTTTTTTATTTAGCGATTTGTTATTACCTTCACCAGTTGCATATCGAATATCAAGGCAGCATAACCAGGAATATCCGATTGACCATAAGTACCATACGCCAAGTTATAAGGAATATAAACTTCCCAGCGGTCACCTTCTACCATGTGCTGCAAGGCAGTAGTCCAGCCTTCAATTACACCGCCCACGGCAAATTCTACAGGCACCGCTGTTTCCGTATTCAGATTGCCCTTGAAACTCTGGTCGAACACTACCTTCGAGCCATCGTAAAGCGGAATCAATTGGCCACGATAGTGGGTCGATACCGTATCCGTAAACAACGGGTTCATCGTACCCGAACCATTCTCCAACACCTTACAATACACATAATCGTTCACATCCGGATTCAAGTCATTTACCGGCGGATTGAACTTGTAGGTGTGGATTATCTTCCATTCACTCGGATTGGCTTTAGCCACCCTCGCAATGGAGTCGATATAGAGCTGGTTGCGTTCTTCCCAGTTGAAGTAAGGATCTACCACACCTTCGGTCTCCTCGCACGACGAAACGGCAAACGATACCGAGAACAGCAAACCAAGCACCCAAAATATACTTTTCTTCATACGCAAAATCTTATTGCAATGTCTTCAACAAACTAGTGATGCTCACCTTGTCAGCGATGATGTTGTTCAAGTCGGCGATAGCCACGCGTTCTTGAGCCATAGTATCACGGTTACGGAGAGTCACGCAGTTGTCTTCCAAAGTCTGGTGGTCTACAGTGATACAGTACGGAGTACCGATAGCATCCTGACGACGGTAACGCTTACCGATAGAATCCTTTTCATCGTACTGGCAGTTGAAGTGGAACTTCAAGTCATTGATGATTTCACGAGCCTTTTCTGGCAGACCGTCCTTCTTCACCAATGGCATAACAGCCAACTTCACCGGAGCCAATGCTGCAGGCAACTTCAACACCACGCGAGTTTCGCCGTTTTCGAGTTTTTCTTCCTGATATGCTGCACTCATGATGCTGAGGAACATACGGTCTACACCGATAGAAGTTTCGATAACGTATGGTACATAACTTTCGTTGATTTCCGGATCGAAGTACTTAATGCTCTTACCAGAGAACTTTTCGTGCTGGCTCAAGTCGAAGTTAGTACGTGAGTGGATACCTTCCACTTCCTTGAAGCCGAACGGCATGAGGAATTCAATATCAGTAGCAGCGTTAGCGTAGTGAGCCAACTTGTCGTGATCGTGGTAGCGGTAGTGGTCATCACCGAAACCGAGGGCCTTGTGCCACTTCAAGCGAATTTCTTTCCACTTAGAGAACCATTCGAGTTCTGTACCTGGTTTTACGAAGAACTGCATTTCCATCTGTTCGAACTCACGCATACGGAAGATAAACTGACGAGCTACGATTTCGTTACGGAATGCCTTACCAATCTGAGCGATACCGAAAGGAATCTTCATACGGCCAGTCTTCTGCACGTTGAGGTAGTTCACGAAGATACCCTGAGCAGTTTCCGGACGGAGGTAAATCTTCATCGCGCCATCGGCAGTAGAACCCATTTCAGTAGAGAACATCAAGTTGAACTGACGAACTTCTGTCCAGTTCTTAGTACCCGAGATAGGACATACGATTTCTTCGTCAAGGATAATCTGACGGAGTTCTTCAAGGTTGTTGTCGTTCAAAGCCTTTGCAAAACGTTCGTGCAAAGCATCCTTCTTAGCCTGGTTTTCGAGAACGCGGGCGTTAGTAGCACGGAACTGAGCTTCGTCGAACGATTCGCCGAAACGCTTGGCAGCCTTAGCCACTTCCTTGTTGATCTTTTCATCGTACTTAGCGAGTTGGTCTTCGATGAGCACGTCTGCACGATAGCGCTTCTTCGAGTCCTTGTTGTCAATCAAAGGGTCGTTGAACGCATCTACGTGACCCGATGCCTTCCAAATAGTAGGATGCATGAAGATAGCCGAGTCGATACCTACAATGTTTTCGTGCAAGAGCACCATGCTCTGCCACCAGTATTGCTTGATGTTGTTCTTCAATTCCACGCCCATTTGTGCATAATCATATACTGCACCAAGGCCATCATAAATTTCGCTTGAAGGGAACACGAAACCATATTCCTTACAGTGCGATACGAGTTTCTTAAAAACGTCTTCTTGTGCCATTTTTCTTTATTATTTTATTCTTATTACTTTCTATTTACCGAAATAAAGTGCAAAGTAAATGATTTTTTTCGGAAAAAGTCGTATTTTTGCTCTCATATCATGAGAACATTAAGGAATTTAAATAGATATGAGCGACGAATACCTTGAAAAAGAAGATCAACATTCGGATTATAAACCTGTAGACGCTAAAAAAGAAGGAGTAAAACACCAACTCACCGGCATGTATCAGAACTGGTTTCTGGACTATGCATCGTATGTGATTCTGGAACGTGCCGTACCACATATCAACGACGGACTCAAACCCGTACAACGACGTATCCTCCACTCAATGAAACGACTGGACGACGGACGCTACAACAAGGTGGCCAACATCGTGGGTCACACCATGCAGTTCCACCCTCACGGCGATGCCTCTATCGGCGATGCACTGGTGCAACTCGGACAGAAGGACTTGCTCATCGACTGCCAAGGTAACTGGGGAAACATCCTCACTGGCGACGGTGCTGCGGCTCCCCGTTACATCGAAGCACGTCTATCCAAATTCGCTCTCGATGTAGTGTTCAATCCGAAAACCACCGAATGGCAGGCTTCTTACGACGGACGAAACAAGGAACCGATTACGCTTCCTGTCAAATTTCCGCTCCTCCTCGCTCAGGGAGTGGAAGGGATTGCCGTAGGTCTTTCTTCCAAAATTCTTCCACACAACTTCAATGAATTGTGTGATGCCGCCATATCTTATCTCCGCAAAGAGGAATTTCAACTCTATCCAGACTTCCAGACCGGTGGTTCCATTGATGTATCCCGCTACAACGACGGAGAGCGTGGCGGTATGGTGAAGGTGCGCGCCAAGATAAACAAGGTGGACAACAAGACGCTAGCCATTACCGAAATTCCGTTCGGCAAGACCGTCACAGGTGTATGCGACTCTATCGTAAAAGCCAGCGAAAAGGGTAAAATCAAGATTCGCAAGGTTGAAGACCTGACTTCGGCCAAGGTGGAAATCCTCGTGCATCTGGCTCCAGGCGTATCGTCGGACAAGACACTGGATGCGCTCTATGCATTCACGGACTGCGAGGTAAGCATCTCGCCCAACTGCTGCGTCATCGACGAGAAGAAACCGCACTTCCTCGCCGTGAGCGACGTGCTGAAGAAATCGGCAGACAATACCCTTGCCTTGCTCCGCAAGGAACTGGAAATACGCAAGGGAGAATTGCTCGAAAGCCTGCACTTCGCATCGTTGGAAAAGATATTCATCGAAGAACGTATTTATAAGGACAAGAAGTTCGAACAGGCGGAAAACATGGATGCCGCTTGCGAACATATCGACGACAGACTCACTCCGTACTATCCGCAATTCGTGCGGGAAGTAACGAAGGAAGACATCCTCCGCTTGCTCGAAATCAAGATGCAGCGCATCCTGAAGTTCAACAAGGAGAAGGCGGACGAGAACATTGCCCGCATCAAGGAAGAAATAGAAGAAATAGACTTCAAGTTGGCTCACATCGTGAACTATACCATCGACTGGTACGAAATGCTGAAGAACAAGTATGGCGAAAACTATCCGCGCCGTACCGAACTCCGCAACTTCGATACCATCGAAGCAGCCAAGGTAGTGGAAGCCAACGAAAAACTTTATATCAACCGCGAAGACGGTTTCATCGGTACTTCGCTCAAGAAAGACGAGTTCGTGGCCAACTGTTCGGACATCGACGACGTAATTCTGTTCTACAAGGACGGCCGTTACAAGGTGGTACGTGTAGCCGACAAACTCTTCGTGGGCAAGAACGTACTGCATGTAGATGTCTTCAACAAGAACGACAAGCGTACCATTTACAATGTGGTATATCGCGACGGAAAGGCAGGATTCTACTACATCAAGCGATTCAACATCACCTCTATTACTAGAGACCGAGAATACGATATCACCCAAGGCAATCCAGGCTCAAAGATTGTCTATTTCACCGTCAATCCGAACGGCGAAGCAGAAATCATCAAGGTGACTCACAAGCCGAATCCGAAAATCAAGAAGATTTCCTTCGAGAAGGATTTCAGCGAAATCGGCATCAAGGGACGTCAGTCTATGGGTAATATCCTCACCAAGAACGATGTACACAAAATCGTCTTGAAGCAACGGGGTGGCTCTACCCTCGGTGGACGAAAGGTGTGGTTCGACCCGGATGTACTCCGTCTGAATTACGACGAACGGGGAACGTATTTGGGCGAATTCCATAGCGAAGACCTCATTCTCGTCATCATGGAGAACGGGGAATTCTATACGACCAACTTCGACTTGAACAATCACTACGAACCGGGAATCCGTATCATCGAGAAATTCGATGCCAACAAGGTATGGAGTGCGGCTCTCTACGATGCCGACCAACAAGGTTATCCGTACCTCAAGCGATTTACGTTCGAAGCCTCTGCCCGTAAGTTGAGTTTCTTGGGCGAGAATAAGCAAAGCCAACTCATCCTGCTCACCGATGTGGTCTATCCTCGTATCGGAGTAACTTTCGGAGGAAACGATGTTTTCCGCGAAGCACTCGATATCGACGTGGAAGAATTCATCGGCGTGAAGAGTTACAAGGCTAAGGGTAAACGAATCACGACCTTTACCGTGGACAAGATTCACGAAATGGAACCGCTCCGTTTCCCGGAAGAAGCCGAACCAGCGGAAGAAGAAACCGAAGAGCCCGTTATTGAAGATCCGGACAACGGCAAGAGTGATACGGACATCCTCGATGAGTTGACCGGACAAATGAAATTATTTTAATACCCCCCTCTAGAGAGGGGGAAGGGGGTGTGTGAGACACATCCACGTTGATGCATTACCTTGCTGATGTATTTCACACACCCCTTAATCCCCTCTCAAGAGGGGAAAAGTAAGACCTTACAAAGAATGAAAAGAACCTTACTAAGCATCATCATCCTGCTCCTCTGCCTTCTACAAGCCAGCGCACAGAAGGACAGCATCATCACACGCTCTACTCTCTACGGTATAGGTAGTACCAACTTACTGGATACTTATCTCTCTCCTGTGGAATACACAGGAGCAGAACTCCGTCTTCTCCGCGAGAACAGACGGCAGTCCAAGTGGATGGACGGAAAGGTCTATCGGCAGAGCATCTTCCAGGCGAATGTTTCCATGGTGGAGAACAAGGTAGGAACAGGAAGCGAATTCTCTTTCCTTGCCAATTGGAATTTGGCCTATCATTACCGTTTTCAAATCAATGAAAGTTTACAACTCTTTGCCGGTCCCAACCTTGACTTGAACGGAGGGATGATTTATAATTTCCGAAATTCGAACAATCCGGTGAATGCCAAAGCCTACGTCAATCTCGGTGCTTCCGGTATGGCCATCTATCAATTCCGTATCAAGGAGCATCCATTCATCTTGCGTTATCAACTGAATGTCCCTTTGCTAGGGCTGATGTTTTCACCCGAATACGGGCAGCCTTATTACGAGATGTCTATCGCCAAGGATTTTGGAAAAAACATCTGCTTCACCTCCTTGCATAACCAACCGTCTTTCCGCCAGTTCCTCACGCTTGATTTCCCTATCAAGCAAACAAACTTGCGCTTAGGCTATGTTTGCGACATTCAGCAAGCCAAGGTGAATGACTTGAAGAGTCATGCCTGGTCGCATGCATTCATGATTGGTTTTGTAAAACATTTCTATTTAGTCAACCCATATTGACAAGCATGAAAAAAATACTCTTATACATACTCCCCTTATTCCTTTGGACATCCTGCATCACCGAAGGTATACAAGAAAACTCCCCCCAAGGTAATTTCGAGGCACTTTGGCACATCATCGACACCAAATACTGCTTCCTCGACTATAAGAATAAGGAATACGGTCTCGATTGGGACGAAGTCTACCTCCGATACAGCAACCGACTGACCGACGACATGACCAACAAAGAACTTTTCCAAGTCTTGGCCGAAATGCTGGAAGAACTTCGGGACGGACACGTGAACCTCGTGGCTGCTCACGAAACCTCCAGCTATCGGGAATGGTACGACAGTTATCCTTCGAACTTTGTAGATACAATCCAACGTATCTATTTAGGAAAGGACTATACCTCCGTTGCCGGCATCAAGTACAAAATATTAGAAGATAACATTGGCTATATCTATTATGGTAGTTTCAGTTCCGGAATAGGAGAAAGCAACCTGGATGAAGTCTTGAACGAACTGTCTATCTGCGACGGATTGATTCTGGACGTGCGTAACAACGGTGGCGGATTGCTCACCCTATCGGATAGAATCGCTTCTCGATTCACTAATGAAAAGATATTGACCGGCTACCTCAGTTACAAGACCGGAACCGGACATTCAGAATTCTCGAAGCCCGAACCTATCTACGTAGAACCTGCTACGGACAGAGTACGTTGGCAAAAACCGGTAGCTGTACTTACCAACCGACGTTCTTACAGTTCAACCAACGATTTTGTGAGTAAGATGAAACAGATGCCTCAAGCTATTATCATCGGCGACAAGACTGGTGGAGGTTCAGGACTCCCCTTCTCTTCCGAACTTCCGAACGGTTGGTCCGTCCGTTTCTCCGCCTCCCCCATGTACGATCCTGACATGAATCATCAAGAATTCGGCATCGAACCCGACATCAAGGTTGATATGACTTCGGAAGACATGCAAAAAGGAATGGATACGATTATAGAAACCGCTCGTAAACAGTTAAAGAAAAAGTAAGATATGATTCAGCAAAATCGTTTAGTATGGTGCGACGCCATTCGTTTGCTCGCCTTCTTTATGCTCTTATGCTGCCATGCAGCCGACCCGTTTTATGCAGCTGCCGCATACGCTACCTCCGGTGCATCCGTAGATCCGGAACTGGTACAATGGGGAACCCGTTGGGGATCTCTCGTCCGTCCATGTGTCCCACTCTTCGTCATGCTGACAGGTGTATTGTCCTTACCCGTGAAAGGAAGCATGGAATCGTTTTACAAGAAACGTATTCCTCGGGTACTTTTCCCGTTCCTGATATGGTCGGTTCTCTACTATATGACTCCATGGTTCACCGGTCTGTTAGGATTGGACAGCAGTGTAGTCATCAAGTTGTTCAGTTGGGCGGAAAGCGATAGTCAAGCATTGGCAGACGGATTGGATAAGGTGATTCGCATCCCTTATGCTTTCAATTTCATTGCTTGCCACATGTGGTATATCTACATGCTCATCGGTTTGTACCTTTACCTTCCTATCTTCTCGGCCTGGGTAGAACGCGCCACCAAACGACAGAAAGAAATCGTGTTGGGATTATGGACGTTGAGTACATTCCTCCCTTACTTTACAGAATACGTGAGCAAATATGCCTTCGGTACTTGCGAATGGAACTCCTTCGGCCTGTTCTATTATTTTGCCGGATTCAATGGATATATGCTTCTCGGTCATTATATCCAACAGTATGTGAACTGGAGTTGGGCCAAGACATTGAGCGTATCCCTTCCGCTACTGTTTGCAGGATTCCTCATTACTTATAGTGGCTATACCTACATCATGGAATTACCAGACAAGACACCGGAACAAGTGGAACTCTTCTGGACCTACAACACACCGAATGTGGCCATGATGACCATTGCTTGTTTCTTGTTGGTTTACCGCATCCGCATCTCGCAAGATTCACGTATCGCCTCTTGGTTGGCTAGTTTGACCACTTGCGGTTTCGGTATTTACATGATACATTACTATTTCGTATGTTTAGGATACGATATGGGTGAATGGTTCCATATTCCGGCCCCTCTCCGTATTCCATTCTCAGCACTCATCATTTTGGCTTGTTCCTGGGTGATTGTATTCTTTGCCAAGAAGGCCCTAGGCAAAGGCTCTGTATACCTTTTGGGATAAATTTGCGATAAAAGTTTGGTAGTTCCATTTTTTTGCCTACCTTTGCACTCGCTAACCCAAAAGCATTGCGCGCGTGGCGTAATTGGTAGCCGCGCCAGACTTAGGATCTGGTGCCGTGAGGCGTGGGGGTTCGAGTCCCTTCGCGCGCACCCTACAAGCCAACTGATTGTTTTTCAATTAGTTGGCTTGTTTTTATTATTGTTTCTATTATTTATTCTATATCCCTATTGAATATTCCCTTCTTTCTAGCCATTAAAACCTTAAATCGGCACTATATTTTTTCCTTTATTTTCTTGTAAAGATTCCGAAAAACACCTACATTTGGAAAGATTTATTCACTTAAAAGTATCTAGTTATGAAAAAGTATTTAGCAGAAATGATCGGTACAATGGTTTTGGTACTGATGGGTTGCGGCACAGCCGTAAGTCTTAATTGTGGTGTAGACCCTGCATCTGTTGTAGGCACAGCTATCGCTTTCGGTTTGGCTGTTGTGGCTATGGCATACACCATTGGTGGAATCAGCGGTTGCCACATCAATCCAGCCATCACTTTAGGTTGTCTTTTGAGTGGCCGTATCAGCGGAAAGGATGCTGGTATGTACATGATTTTCCAAGTTATTGGTGCTTTCATCGGTTCTGCGTTGTTGTCAGTTCTTGTATCAGGTTTAGCTCCTGAAGGTACTGCAACTGGTGCTAATGCATGTTCCGGTAGTGTAATGAATGGTTTGATTGCTGAAATTGTATTGACATTCATTTTTGTATTGGTAGTATTAGGCACAACTGATGCAAAGAAGGGTGCAGGTAACTTTGCAGGTTTGGCTATCGGTTTGTCTTTGATTTTGATTCACTTGGTAGGCATTCACTATACAGGTACTTCCGTAAATCCAGCTCGTAGTATCGCCCCAGCAATCTTCGAAGGTGGCAAGGCATTAAGTGAATTGTGGGTATTCATCGTTGGTCCATTCATCGGTGCAGCTTTGAGCGCTATCGTTTGGAAGGTAATCGGTAAAGAATAATTTCTACCCTATATTAATAATAAAGAAAGAGGAGGTTAATCACCTCCTCTTTCTTTATTATTAATATCCTACTGCTTCCCGCAATGGAGTAAACACATATCCCTTCCACTTCAACATCTTGATCATCTTCTCCATGTATCCCTTATAGAATTTATCCGTACGGTCATTGTGGGTTCCAAAATGAATCAGCATCAAATGTCCGTTCAAACCTTCCTTCTTTTCCACTTCCATGACTCTGTCATAAATAGCCTTGCTACTACGATAGTTTTTCATATCAGGCGTAGTATAGTCGGCATTAGTTCCCGTACCTGGTGTGAAATTCACGACTTGAATACCCATGCTCTTGGCCCATGCCGAAATCTCCTTGTTATAGTATTCATAAGGAGGAATATAAAATGGAGCATCTTTGTACTCGATACCCGCCTTGCGCATCAAGTCGTAACTCTTCATCATGTCCGCTTCGAATTCCTCACGAGTAACGAGCAATGAATCCGGATTCTCCCACGGCATATAAAGCAGATGTCCATAACTATGGCCGCCTACATAATGACCTTTATCCACCAACGTTTTGATAATCTCCGGATATAGTTCATAAAATTTTCCTGTAAAGAAAAATGCTCCTTGGATACCTTCCTTTTCCAACGTACGGATAATGGTTTCAGCCCCGTCAGCCTTGTCATCTGCAGTAAAAACCAAAGTGATTTGTTTCTTCGCAGGATTGGTTCGAATGATACCATCGTTCACATATACATTCTTATCGGCTTCCATTTGCGCTTGCTTCATACCATCTGCCTGCATACTCGATAAATAATAAGTCAAACAAGCAGTACCATCCATCGTACATTCATTGGTAGAATAATCACCGATTGCATCGTGATAAACCATTCGTTCCGGTTGGAAACGGGCATAGTCTTCTCCCGGTTGCCAAGGCAAACCTTTCAAACTAACCCCAATCAAATTGTTGAATATATTGCTATAAACAGGACCGTCTACAATACCCCCTGTAGTATTAGCCACCCGATCCATAACATACGAAGAGTGTGACTGAATAGGATAATCACCATAAAGTGGAAGTTCCACAATCATACTGGTTCCCCATGGATTACACCCGAAAAGCCAGTCACGCAAAGCTGCTTCCATTTCAGCATAACTCTCATCACCCGTTGTTTCACGATACAAACGGCATTGAGTCAACATGGCAGTCGTCAAGTTGTTCGAACACCAAATATAAGGTATACCATGCAAGAAAGGACTTTCTACAGCCTTCTCATAAGTACGTTGGATTCCACTATGCATATTACGGGCAAACTCCTTACTAATATTGGTATGATTAACTTTTGTCAAATGATAATGCCCCATATTCATAAAAGGATACCATTGATAATGTCGGGCACTATCCGCCCCCATCCATGGTGTAACGGGTTCACGACGGCCATATTCCACCGCTTGGTTCAGATATTTCGCATCTCCCGTACTATGGAACAATTCCATAGCACCCAATTCCATATCGTCTACCCAATTGTCTTCTTCATAAATATAAGGAGACACCACCGATGCCGTCTGAGCGACACCTGGTTTCTTCACACCTTCCTGATAAGCAGCATCAGCCTTCGACCCAATCAATGCTGCAAATTCAGGATAGAAATCCTTCAAGACACGAGCACCCAAAGCAAAACAAGAAGCAAACTTACCCGCTGTACTTGCTACACCTGTAGTAGCATTCATGAACTTTCCTCGAACCTGCGGTTTACCGCTACAGAAATATACAGGGCGACCTTTACCCGGTCCATAACCATAATCCACCTTACATTCAGTTGGCAATCGCATACCTGCATGGTCTCTGTCATCTGCAATCTGATTATATAATTCACCCGGTTCCGGATTCATTCGATTCAACCAATCCAATCCCCATTTGATTTCATCGATAATGTCTGGAATCCCATTAGCTCCCCTATGTCCATTTGCATCGTAAGCATCTCCAAAAACTTGTGGATTCTGTTGATAAGCAAAAAGCATCTGGTAAATAGCATTAGCCGATGTCGTAGTATACTGAAGATAGTCTGCAGCATCATGCCATCCACCACGAACATCTAAGGGCTGACCAGTCTTAGTAGGATGATAAACGATGTAAGCATCATGCACATGACAACTATCTTTCAGCATTGGATTGTAACCACAACGTTGTTGACGCATATAGTTCAATAAAAAATCGGCCGTACCATTATATACCTGTGCATTAATCGGGAAACGAGGTGACACCGCCTTTCCAGCCTTTAAATAATACACACCCGGAATTGTAAAATCACTGAAGTTCAACCGATAAGTCGATTTCATGTTACCCATTCTTCCAGACTCCTTCAATGAATCGAAAACCTTCACCACGTCCTGAGTGTAAGCATCTACCAACTCAAACTGAGGTAAAGTACATTCATCTTCACTCATAAAAACCGCCACCTTAATGGATTGTGGCAAATACCCCAATTGATTGATGCGAATCCATTCTTCTGCCTGCAAAGGAAAAAGAAGAGTAGCAGTCAATATCAATGCCAGAAATCTTTTCATGGTAATATACTTTATACATTAACGACTCATTTGAATAATGTCTACCAAAATAGGCTTAATACCACCTACGAAACATTCTACTGCAATCACCATCAGAATCAACCCCATCAAACGCATCATCACATTGTTGCCAGTCTCACCAATCACCTTCACCAAACGGGTAGAAAGTCGAAGAGCCACATAAGAAAGAGCATAGACAACCGCAATCATGGCAATCAATACAGCCTTCAAATCCCAAGTATGGGCATCATCCATCAAGATAATACCATTGGCTATGGCACCCGGACCACAAAGCATCGGAATGGACAGCGGAGTAATGGAAATATCATTGACATAAGCCTTGATTTCATCTTCCTTCAACTTGGCACTGCTATATCGTGCCTGTAGCATATCATAACCAATCTTTAAAATGATAATCCCAGCAGCAATACGAAAGCCATTGGTTGAAATTCCAAAAAACTTAAACAGGAATTGCCCACACAGTGTAAAAGCAACCAAAGTAATAAACGAAACAATTGTAGCCCGCTTGATGATATGTTTGCGTTCATCTTCACTCAAGCCATTAGTCATCGTCAAAAACACAGGCATGGTACCCAACGGATTGGTTAATGTAAAGAAAGAAGTAAAGCACAATAGTGCATAGGGAATAATTGTGTCCATAAATATTTGATTTTAGTTTTTCATTGATGCAAACATACAAAAAAAAAGTGGATATGTTTAAAACATACCCACTTTTCTTTAAAAACGGCGGCTACCTACTCTCCCACAAACGCAGTACCATCGGCGTGACAAGGCTTAACTTCTCTGTTCGGAATGGGAAGAGGTGGAACCCTTGTGCTATAGCCACCTGAATATCTTTTA
>JBGVGD010000073.1:0-13287 GCA_045121515.1 Phocaeicola sp.
ACATCTTTGTACCTTGAAAGAACCGCATGATTATACTCCTTCATGGAAAACTTGGAGTCTGTCTAGTCTTCCTATGATTCCGCCTCGTTTTGGCATTAAACTTATCGAACATGACCAAGGTATCGAAAAACAGTTCCGAACCATTGAGAAACTGATGCAAAATGCCGATGAAATCGTGAATTGCGGGGATGCCGGTCAGGAAGGGGAACTTATCCAACGGTGGGTAATGCAGAAGGCTGGAGCCAAATGTCCCGTAAAACGTTTATGGATTTCTTCTTTGACGGAAGAAGCCATTCGCGATGGTTTTAAGAACTTGAAAGACCAGAAGGAATATCAGCCGATGTACGAGGCTGGCTTGAGCCGGGCCATTGGCGACTGGTTGCTGGGCATGAATGCCACTCGCCTTTATACGTTAAAGTATGGTCAGAACCGTCAGGTGCTTTCTATCGGACGTGTACAGACACCAACCCTTGCTTTGATTGTCAATCGTCAGTATGAAATCGAACATTTCGAGCCGAAGCAGTATTGGGTATTGTCTACTCTTTATCGTGATACCACTTTTACGGCTATCTTGAAGAAGAGTGAGGAAGACTTGATGGCCGATATTGAGAAACTGAAGGAAAAAGCGGAGAAAGCAGGACAACCGTTTGATGTGGCTGAGGCTCTCCGTAAGGCAGAAGAAGCGAATCCGGGTATCGAGCCGATTGCCAGTGAAGAACAAGGTATCGCATTGCTGGAACGCATCAAAAATGCCGATTTCATCGTAACTTCAGTAGGTAAGAAGGAAGGAAAGGAGGCACCTCCGCGCTTGTTCGACTTGACTTCTTTGCAGGTGGAATGTAATAAGAAGTTCGGTTATTCGGCTGATGAAACGCTTCGCCTGATCCAATCCTTGTATGAAAAGAAAATTACGACCTATCCGCGTGTAGATACCACTTATTTGAGTGATGATATTTATCCTAAGTGTGCGAACATTCTGGCGGGCTTGAAACCTTATGAGGCATGGACTGCGCCGCTCGCAGGCAAAACGCTTTTGAAATCGAAGAAAGTATTCGATAATTCGAAGGTGACAGACCACCATGCCATTATTCCAACAGGACAGAATCCGGTAAATTTGACGGATATGGAAAAACGGGTGTTTGATCTCGTGGCACGCCGATTCATTGCCGTATTTTATCCAGATTGTAAATTCTCTACTACTACTGTGATCGGGGAAACCGACGGCATTGAATTCAAGACTACCGGTAAACAGATTCTGGACATGGGCTGGCGAGTGATTTTTGCCAAGCCACAGACCAATTTACCCGATGGAATGGGCGAAAATGATATCGACCCGGCTGAAGAAGAACAAACCCTTCCTACGTTCAAGAAGGGGGAAAGCGGTCCTCATGAACCAAAGTTGGATGAGAAGTGGACACAACCACCACGCCCATATACCGAAGCGACTTTGCTTCGTGCCATGGAAACCGCAGGCAAGTTTGTGGACAATGACGAGTTGCGCGATGCCTTGAAGGCAAACGGCATCGGTCGTCCGTCTACCCGTGCTGCCATTATTGAGACCTTGTTCAAACGACATTATATAAGGAAAGAACGTAAGAACCTGATCGCTACTCCGACGGGTGTTGAACTGATAGGCCTGATTCACGAAGAATTGTTGAAATCGGCCGAACTCACAGGTATTTGGGAAAAGAAACTTCGTGAGATTGAAGGAAAGACTTATAGTGCCACTGTGTTTTTGGAAGAATTGAAGCAGATGGTGGGGGAAGTCGTGTACAGTGTGTTAAGTGACAATACCAATCGACGGGTAACTGTAGTGGCTGAAACCACTCAGGAAACCCCGAAGGAGCCTAAAAAGAAGCGTGCTTCTGCTCCCAAGAAGGCAAAGACGGAAGCGAAGGTAACTCCGGCAGTTCTGAAAATAGACGATTCCATGTTGGGAAAGGCTTGTCCTCTTTGTGGGAAAGGAATCATCATTAAGGGGAAAACAGCGTATGGCTGTTCAGATTGGAAAAACGGGTGTACATTCCGCCAAGGTTTTTAAAATATTTTTGCCCTTAGAGGTAAATAAACCAAGATAAAGTCGTAACTTTGCACCGACTAATGGAATATTATTTTAAAAATCTATATTTATGTTTAAAATTTTCCCTGGTTTTCATTTGGTAGAAGAATACCAAAAGAAGAGAAAGGAAAGACGTTTGGCTGATGACCAGACCCTTTCTAAAACAATCAAAATCATTGCCGCTGTCGGCATTTCATTAATTCTTTGGTTGCTTCCGACTGAATCATTCGGTATCGAAGGTTTGACTTACGTTGAACAACGCGTTATCGCAGTGTTCGCTTTCGCTACTTTGATGTGGATTTTCGAGGCTGTTCCTGCTTGGGTTACTTCGGTTATCGTAATGGTGGTGCTTTTGTTCACTGCTTCGGACAGTGCCTTGTGGCTTTTCAAGGAAGGTTATGATGCAGAACAGTTGGGTAAACTCATCAAGTACAAATCAATCATTTACTGTTTTGCTGACCCTATCATCATGCTTTTCTTGGGTGGTTTCATCTTGGCGATTGCTGCTACCAAGACAGGTATGGACTCTGCTTTGGCAAAGGTAATGTTGAAGCCTTTCGGTACTCAGTCTAAGTATGTATTGCTCGGTTTCGTATTGGTAACTGGTATCTTCTCAATGTTCTTGAGTAATACTGCTACTGCTGCGATGATGCTTACTTTCTTGACTCCGGTTTTGAAGGCTCTCCCGGCTGACGGTAAGGGTAAGGTAGCATTGGCAATGGCAATTCCTATCGGTGCAAACATCGGTGGTTTGGGTACTCCTATCGGTACTCCTCCGAATGCGATTGCTTTGAAGTATTTGAATGACCCAGAAGGTTTGAACTTGAACCTCGGTTTCGGTGAATGGATGATGTTCATGTTGCCGTTCACTATCTTGATCTTGATCATTGGTTGGTTGTTGTTGCTCAAGTTGTTCCCATTCAAGCAGAAGACTATCAACCTCGTTATCGAAGGTGAAGCAAAGAAGGACTGGCGTTCTATCATCGTTTATATCACATTTGCTGTAACAGTATTGTTGTGGGTAACTGACAAGGTAACTGGTGTTAACTCTAACGTAGTTGCTTTGTTGCCGGTTGCTGTATTTGCTGGTATCGGTGTGATTACTCGTCGCGACTTGGAAGAAATCAACTGGGCGGTTCTTTGGATGGTTGCCGGTGGTTTTGCTCTTGGTGTAGCATTGAACGAAACAGGTTTGGCTGCTAACTTGATTAACTCTATTCCGTTCAACACATGGCCAGTATTGGCTGTATTGATTGGTTCGGGTGTAATCTGCTATACTTTGTCTAACTTCATCTCGAATACTGCAACTGCTGCTTTGTTGGTTCCAATCTTGGCTGTAGTAGGTAAGAGTATGACTGCTGAATTGGCTCCTATCGGTGGTGTGGCTTGCTTGTTGATCGGTATCGCTGTTGCTGCTTCTGTAGCAATGATTCTCCCGATTTCTACTCCTCCTAATGCATTGGCTCACGGTACAGGTATGATCGAACAGAAGTACATGGCTAAGTCTGGTTTGATTATGGGTATCATCGGCTTGGTATTGGGCTACGGTATGTTGGTAATGTTGGGTTCTATCGGTTTCTTCGGATAATCTGAACTTCCAATTATAAAATAAGTAAAACCTCCCTTGAAGAACAATAATCTTCAAGGGAGTTTTTTTATGTATCTTCTGCATCTATTGGTTAATCATAAGTTGTGATTGTATGATTATAAGTTCTGATTCTGTAATCAAAGGTTATGATTGTGTAATCAGAACTTGTGATTAACTTATGGATGCTGTCAAAGACTATTTTCTTTTACCGCCCGTATGGGTAAAGATGCTGCCCTTTACCTTTTCCTTGCGTTCGAGAGCGATACGCGATGGAGTAGGATATTCCAACTTTTCCAATTCGCTGATAGCATTTCGGATATCGCCTAAGAGCATGTCGGCCATATCGCGGCTGAATCCTTGGCGAACTACGATACGCATTACCACAATATCCTCGATATTCTTCGGCATGGTGTAGGCAGGAACCATCCAACCGTTCTGTTTCAACTTATCTTGCAAGTCGAAGAGAGTCCATTTGGCTGTTTTGGCATAATTCTTGCACATCATCCAGATGAAGAGCGGATTCACCACTTCCTTGCCGTAGTTGACGAATGGTTTCATCTTGCCGATTTCTTCATGCAAGTAACGGGCAACGGCCATGGAGTTTTCCTGGATTTCCTTATAACCTTCGAATCCGAGGCGGATGAACTGGTAATACTGGCCCAATACCTGTGCACCTGGACGGGAGAAGTTCAAGCCCACCTGAGTGATGTCGGCTCCAAGGTAGTTCACCGAGAAGGACATCTTGCCCGGCAAGAACTTCTTGTCTTTCCAGATTACCCAACCCAAGCCCGGATAAACAAGGCCGTACTTATGGCCGGAAGTACTGATAGAAAGCACCCATTTCAAGCGGAAGTCCCACTTCTTTTCGGGGTGGATGAACGGGAGGATGAAACCGCCCGAAGCAGCATCCACGTGGATTGGGATGTCGTATCCGGTACGTTTGTTATATTCGTCGAGAGCGGCATCGAGTGCTTCCACATCGTCGTTGAGGCCAGTCCAGGTTACACCTTGAATAGGTACCACGCAAATGGTGTTTTCATCGCATCGTTCGATGACGGCTTTCGGGTCAAGAGTGATATTGTCGAGGGTAAGCGGAATGGTTCTCATCTCGATTTGCCAAAGATCGGCAAACTTTTCCCATACTACCTGATAGCCAGTAGAGATGATGAAGTTCGGCTTGTCGGTCGGCTTGCCTTGGGCTTCACGGCGTTCTTTCCAACGGAGCCAGGCTGCTACACCACCCAACATACACGCTTCGGACGAACCGATAGCCAAGGCACCGGTCTTCCATTGGTTCTGTTCCGGAGTATTCCAGAGGTTCGCCAGGATGTTGATACACTTGGCACACATTACAGCCACACGCGGATATTCCGTTTCGTCGATGTAGTTGAGGGCAATGGCCTCGTTCATCAGTTTGGTGGCATGCTTATCCATATAAGTGGTGACGAAGGTCGCCATGTTAAGTCGAGGTTGTGTCTGTGCGAAGGTTTCATCCTTCACCATTTGATAGGCTATGTCGGGACGGGTTCCCTTAGCGGGAATCTTGTCGACCGGAGCCGGTTGTAACATTTCCTTAGAGCCGAACACATCGGCATTGAAGTCTGTTTTTTCCATAAACTTTTTGGTTTTAGAGTTAAAAATGATATTGAATCATCGCATTGATGCGATGGGCATCTCCCGAAGTACCGTCTATATTATGTCGGTTCCCATAGAGATACTCGAATCCCACCATGCAATTATCAATAGGTTCGTAGAATACATTGGCCGCTACATATTGACCATAGCGGTAGTCTGTTCCTTGTAAGTTATCGTCGGCATACAAGCGGCATTGGCTGAACGAAGCAGAAAGGAACAAATTCTTGTTGATGTTGTACTGGATACCTCCTACCAATCCCAAGGCGTATGGAGCCAACAATTGACCGGTATCGCCGTCGGGGATAAGGTCGTAGCCGGCACCACCCAAGTCGTTCAGGTAATCGGCATAACCTTTACCATAGGCGGCTTGGTAATAGAGTTTCCAATGAGGGGAGAAGGTAATCATCCCACTCAGTTGGCTTGCCCAACCGAAAGCAAACTTGTTGTCTCCTTGTTCCAAATTACGGTACGAAAGGAAGCGGAACAAGTTGGACAAACGGATGTGGCTCTTTCCTCCGTCCCATGCATATTGTATATAGGTAGGAATGTCGGGAATCCGTTGCTTGATAGATTCCGAAAGATTCTTATCGGTCGTATAACTGGCCGAAGGAGTTTCGATAGCCATGGCTGTACTCCAATGCTTGCCAAATTGATGCGAATATTGGATCATGGTATTCTTGGTACTGACACTTCCCGAAGGACCTTCGAAGTCGATAGTCGGAGGGCTGGCGGCTCCATCGCTGAACGTTGTTTTGGCTCGTCCGATTTTCCAACCACCCAACTGGATATAGGCTTGACGTAAGCGCAAATCATACTGATGTCCGTTCTTGCCTCGGAAGTCACTTTCCAAATAGATTGTAAAGTCGCCTATTTGTGTGTCGGCTCCTACCAGTTTCAAGAAGATACGGGAGGTGGAAGCGTCCATTTGAAATTGGTTCCGCATATCCGTTTTCATCGGAGCGGGAATGTCGTAAGTCACAAAGTCTATATTGTCCGAAATACCGTCCATGTCGACTGACATCGTACCTTTCACATAACCACCGATACCCAATGCTACTTTCCCTTCCTTATCCATGAAAAGGAATCGGGCGGCACGGGGATCCTGGAAGTGCTGTCCGTTCGCTTCGTACATCTTTCGGATGAGGAGGGAGTCTTGCGCATTCACCTGTTGGGTGAATAGTCCACATACCATGGTAAGTATGCCTACGAGAATCTTTCTGTTCATACACTGTTTGTTTTAAGAGTTTAGAGCGAAACAACAGGTAGGGGAGGAATGTTCATGGAAGCCATAGATTAAACATTTTGTCTCTCCCATTGTTATCCTCCATAAAAACTTTTAAAACCTAAAAACAAAGACAAATATGGGAAAAGCAACCAAGTTGAGTGTGGCAACACTCGCTATCATGAACGTAACGGCCGTTGTGTCGCTTCGTGGACTTCCTGCCGAGGCTGAATATGGCGTCAGTTCGGCATTCTATTATCTTTTTGCGGCTATCGTATTCTTGATTCCGACGGCCTTGGTAGCGGCTGAATTGGCCGCCATGTTCTCCGATAAGCAAGGAGGGGTGTTCCGTTGGGTAGGCGAAGCCTTCGGTAAGCGAATGGGTTTTTTGGCCATTTGGCTTCAATGGGTAGAAAGTACTATCTGGTATCCTACGGTACTAACTTTCGGAGCCGTATCGCTTGCCTTTATCGGCATGAACCATGCGTACGATATGACCTTGGCTTCCAATCGACTTTATACCCTTGTGGTGGTATTGGGTATTTATTGGTTGGCTACGTTCATATCATTAAAAGGAATGTCGTGGGTAGGTAAGGTGTCAAAGATTGGTGGTCTCGTGGGAACAATTATTCCAGCAGGCTTACTGGTTATATTGGCGATTGTCTATCTTGTGGCAGGTGGAACACCTCACATGGACTTCCACGGAAGCTTTTTCCCCGACCTTACCAATTTTAATAACCTCGTGCTGGCTTCCAGTATCTTCCTGTTCTATGCCGGAATGGAAATGGGCGGTATCCATGTGAAGGAAGTAGATAATCCTTCCAAAAACTATCCGAAAGCCGTCTTGATCGGTTCGCTTGTAACGGTACTGATTTTCGTGTTGGGTACCTTCTCGTTGGGTATCATCATCCCGAAAGAAGATATTAACTTGACACAGAGTTTGCTTGTCGGTTTTGACCGCTACTTCGCCTTTATCAAGGCCTCCTGGCTTTCTCCGATTATCGCCATTGCCTTAGCGTTTGGTGTGCTGGCCGGTGTGTTGACTTGGGTAGCCGGTCCTTCGAAAGGTATCTTTGCCGTAGGACGTGCCGGTTATTTGCCTCCGTTCTTTCAGAAGACCAATAAAATAGGTGTTCAACGCAACATCCTTTTGATTCAAGGTGGAATCGTGACTTTGTTGGGCTTGCTCTTTGTGGTGATGCCGTCGGTACAGAGTTTCTATCAAATTCTCTCACAGCTCACCGTCTTGCTTTACCTCATCATGTATTTGATGATGTTTGCAGCCGCTATTTACTTGCGCTATAACATGAAGGATTTGGCCCGTCCGTTCCGCATCGGTAGCAAGGGAAATGGCCTGATGTGGCTGATTGGTGGATTAGGCTTCCTCGGTTCGTTGTTGGCATTTATCCTTAGCTTCATCCCTCCTGGACAGATTGCAGTTGGTAGCAATGCCATGTGGTATTCGGTATTGGTTATTGGTTGTATCGTAGTAGTCGTGGCTCCACTTATCATCTATGCTATGCGTAAGCCTTCGTGGAAAGATGCTTCTACCAATTTCGAACCGTTCCATTGGGAGGAAGAAAAAAAAGCGTAAAGAGGACTATTTCCAGTCCTCTACACTCACATCGAAGGTAATCGGTACAAACAACGGTTGAGGACTGGTACCTTGAATATTATACCAAGGACAATTGGGAGCCAAAGTCAGTACAATGACGGAAGGCTGGTTGCTTGGGAAATGAACAGAAAGGGGAATTGCTGCTTCGGCACAGTTCCCTTTTTCATCGCCCCATATCGTAAATTCGTTGAATACCTTGCAATTTGGATTTTTTACTCTTGATTTTTTTTGTATAATAACAAGGAACTGCCTATCTTCGTGACCATTATACTTGAAAAACACAATGGAAAAGAAATCAAAAGCTAAAAATAAGAAAAAAGAAAGTCCGACTCCAAAAGTCTCTTATCATTATAAGCCGGACAATATGACGTTGGAACAATGGCAAATCGCTTTGCGTCAACAAACTGCATTGAAAGAAACATTCGTAATTTCGGAAGATAAGGCGACGGATGGTCCCGGTTATTATATCGTGTCGAATCCTACTACAAGGAATGAATATCGGGTGGTGTTCCGTGGAGAAGAAAGTCCGTGGAACTATTGCTCATGTATGGATTTCAAGACTAGCCGATTGGGGACATGTAAGCATATCGAAGCTGTAAAACTATGGATGAATGATCATCGGAAAAGAGTACATCAGGAACGTCCAGCCTATACTTCCATGTATCTGTCGTATCGTGGAGAACGCAATGTGTGTCTCCGTATTGGTACCAACCATGAAGAAGAATTCCGTAAGTTGGCAGAACCTTATTTTACTTCTGATGGTGTGATGCGTGCCGGAGCTGAAAAGAAAATATTGGAATTTTTGACGGCAGCTACCCGTTTGGATAATACCTTCCGTTGGTATCCGGATGCATTCAGCTTCATAGTTGATAAGCGGGAATACAAGAATAGAACAATGACCCTACAAACCATATCAGACAAGGATTTGGATCATTTGTTGAAGGTTACTCTCTATCCCTATCAGAAAGAAGGCATTCGTTTTGCCTATCAAGCTGGAAAGTCGATTATTGCCGATGAGATGGGCTTGGGAAAGACTATTCAGGCCATTGGTACTGCTGAATTGATGAAAAAGAACAAACTGATAAGTTCGGTCTTAATTGTATGCCCAACCTCTTTAAAATATCAGTGGAAGAAAGAAATCGAGAAATTTACGGATTCTACGGCAGTTGTTGTCGAAGGAAATCATCTCCAGCGGAAACAATTGTATGAGGCCGATGAATTTTACAAAATCGTTTCATACAACAGTATGAGCAATGATGTGAAGGTTCTCCGTTCGCTGCGTACCGATTTCTTGATTATGGACGAAGTACAGCGCTTGAAGAACTGGAAGACACAGATTTCGCAATCCGCCCGTCACATTGATGCCGATTATGCAGTTGTTCTTTCGGGTACTCCGTTGGAAAATAAGTTGGAAGAATTGTACTCCGTGATGCAGTTCGTAGATCAATATTGTTTGGGACCGTACTATCAGTTCATGGACCAGACGGTTGTGACCAACGAAACGGGAAAGGTTGTTGCTTATAAGAACTTGAACGAAGTAGGGGAACGGTTAAAGTCTGCACTTATCCGTCGCCGGAAACGCGATGTAGCTTTGCAGCTTCCCCAACGTCAAGATAAGATTCTATTCGTTCCGATGACCAAGGAGCAACGGGAAATGCACGATGAATGTCAGGTGCAAGTTAGCCAATTGGTACAGAAGTGGAGCCGTAACCGATTCTTGAGCGAGAAAGACCGCAAGCGTCTGTTGCTTTTCCTCAGTCAGATGCGAATGGTATGCGATAGCACCTATATCCTTGACCAAAAGAGCCGATACGACACGAAGGTGGAAGAAACGATGAACATCCTTCGTAGTGTGTTCGAGAGTGGTGATGAAAAGGTGGTCATTTTCAGCCAATGGGAACGTATGGCGCGTTTGATTGCGGCTGAATTGGAAAAGATAGGTGTTCAATACGAATATTTGCACGGGGGAGTACCTTCTGAAAAGCGGAAGGACTTGATGCAACACTTCACGGAAAATCCGGAGAGCCGTGTATTTATTTCAACGGATGCAGGAAGTACAGGGTTGAACCTGCAAGTGGCTTCCATTCTCATTAATATAGATTTGCCATGGAATCCGGCGGTACTGGAGCAACGTATTGCCCGTATCTATCGCTTGGGTCAGCAACGCAACATCCAAGTAATCAATATGGTGGCAAGCCAGACCATCGAAGAGCGCATGCTCAGTACCTTGAACTTCAAGTCTTCTTTGTTTGAAGGCATTCTTGACAATGGGGCAGACTCCATCTTCTTGGAAGACAGCAAACTCGACAAGATTATGGAATCCATCAAGGGTATGGTCGAAACTGTGGAAGGTGAAAATATGCAACAAACTGCGGACATATCTTCTGACGATGTGGAAGAAGTGGTCGTTCCTGTTGAAGAACCGGTTTCAGAAGAGAAACAAGAGCCGATGCTTCCGTTTGAAGAACTTTTCTCGTCGGATGGAGACTCATCTGTTTCCTCAGAGAAAGGAGAAACAGGAAAAGAGCATCATCCGCAAGAACTTGTTCAGCAAGGCATTTCTTTTTTCAGTGGATTGGCAAAGACCTTGCAGTCGACCGAAGCTACGAAGCAATTGGTGGATTCCATTGTAAAGGTAGATGAACAAACAGGCGAAACGTCCTTGCACATTCCGGTACCCGACAAGGAAAGTGTGGCGAATGTATTGGGAATGTTGGGTAAACTGTTTGGAGGAAAGTAGGCATGAAGACGAAATATGAGATGTTTATAGATGCGGTATCGTATGCCATGGAAGACCATTCATACAACATTCAATGGTTTTACGATTTTGACGAGCAAGATACCGTTCCTTTAATAGAAGAAACAGGTTGTAATCCGGAAAAGGGACATCGGCTCCTTCGAATTGAACCTATAGATTCAAGGACAAGTTTTTGTTTGATGGAGGATTTTATCGAAACGGTAACTGATGAGGCTGACCAAGATAAACTATGGTCATCTTTGCGTCAGCGCCATCCTTTTTCGGCTTTCCGAGAAATGTTGCATTATACAGGCTTACGTGAGAAATGGTTTGCCTTCCATGATGAACAGATGCGGTTGATTGTAGAACGTTGGATGGAAGATGAAGGAATCGTTTACAAGGATGGTTTGTTTTCGTGCATCAGTAATATGGCTTATGAATTCTGTTGGGAGGATAATGATTTTGAGGAAGAATAATCTGTAGGGTTGCACATACACACACAGAAAAAACAACCCGCAACCTACAACCCGCAACTTTCATTGAAAATTACTTTTCACTTCTATAAGTCAAAATGAAAGGCTACCCCAAAATCGGGATAGCCTTTACTATGATTATCTATCGTCAGAAAAATCAATCTTCCAACATGATTTCCATAATCTGGCAAGCAGCCTTCGCTACAGAAGTACCAGGACCAAAGATAGCAACTACACCAACTTGGTACAAGTAATCGTAGTCTTGCATTGGGATTACACCGCCGGCAAATACAAGGATGTCTTCACGGCCGAGTGATATGATAGTTATATTCAGTACGGTACTGCTTATTTTTTTATTAATCTTTTTGCGTATTAAATAATAATGCGTACATTTGCAGTGCTAGACTCCGCCACGCTTCCCGCAGAACAGCGTACCAGGGCGGAACTTTTTTATTTATACTATTATGTCATATACAAAACAACCACTCGATACTCCCGACATCATCGGAAAATTGAAAGAAAGAGGATTAGTTATTACTGATGAAGGAAAGGCCATTGCCTTTTTGAATCATGTCAGTTATTTCCGCTTTGCAACGTATCTTCGTCCGATGGAAGATGATGCCTTGAATCATCATTACAAACCGAATGCATCTTTTGAGAAAGCGGTAATGCTTTATGAATTTGATACAAAACTTCGTCAATTGCTATTCTCGGCCATACAGCAGATTGAAATTTCCCTCCGATCGAAAATCATCAACAAATTTTCTTTGGCACATGGTGCTATGTGGTTTCTCGACAGTTCGCTTGCTACTGACAAACATAAGTTTGCAGAAAACCTAAGTAAGTTGGAACATGAACTTCAACGTTCGAAAGACGATTTCATCAAGGAACATTTTGTCAAGTATAATGCAAATGGCTATCCTCCGGCTTGGAAATTGATTGAACTGACATCGTTTGGCTGTCTGACTAAATTGTATTTCAATTTTTCAGATACGCCAGTCAAGAAAAAGATAGCACGCGAATATGGCGTTCCTCAGCATGAGATTTTGGAAAGTTGGATGAAAAGTATCAATGCTCTTCGTAATTCTTGTGCACATCATAGTCGTATATGGAATAGAGTAATGGCTGTAAAACCTCAGTTACCAAATTGTTTGAAGAATGATTGGCTTAATAATACATCTGTTGCTCCCAATCGGCTTTATGCCATCTTATGTTGTATGATATATTGGTTGAATGCTATTTCTTCCGACAATACTTTAGCTATGGATTTTAAGAAACTGCTTGATGCATATCCTAATGTGGATACAAGGGCAATGGGATTTCCGGAAGATTGGAAAGATGAACCATTGTGGAAATAGAATTTTAGGAACAAACAGTAAAAAGGCTACCCCAAATCGGGATAGCCTTTTCCAATATAATCAAGTATTGAAAATTAGTCTTCCAACATGATTTCCATAATCTGGCAAGCAGCCTTCGCAACTGAAGTACCAGGACCGAAGATAGCTACTACACCCGCTTGATACAAGAAGTCATAGTCTTGTGCTGGGATAACACCACCGGCAAATACGAGGATGTCTTCGCGACCCAACTTCTTCAATTCTTCCATCAACTGCGGAATCAATGTCTTGTGACCGGCAGCGAGTGAAGAAACACCTACTGCGTGAACGTCGTTTTCTACGGCATCACGAGCAGCTTCTTCCGGAGTTTGGAACAATGGTCCCATATCCACGTCGAAACCACAGTCTGCATAACCTGTAGCTACTACCTTTGCACCACGGTCGTGTCCGTCTTGACCCATCTTGGCAATCATGATACGAGGACGACGGCCTTCCTTCTTCGCAAATTCTTCGGTGAGTTCGCAAGCACGTGCGAAATCTGCATCCTTCTTACTTTCTGATGAATACACGCCTGAAATAGTTCTGATTACTGCTTTATAACGACCTACAATCTTTTCGCAA
>JBGVGD010000074.1:0-14499 GCA_045121515.1 Phocaeicola sp.
TCGAGAGGACTGCTGAATGGCAGCCAAATACACCATTGGAAAAATACAGGGATTTATTACCGGATAAGTGGAATCAGGGCTGATGAAAGGACATCAGCCCTGATTTTATAAGTGAGAAAGAGAATCGCGGAGACGCTTACACCGTGAAACCGGTGACTGGAAGCTCCTTTCACCTAAAGGAGTTGTATATGATTGAGTTATGCACTTGTGAAACGGTGAAAGCGGTTTTCATAAATTACTGAGACAACAATTCCAAAGCCTTGTTTACGCTTTCATCCACCACATTAATCGTGTGGTAGTATTCATTCATGTCCCAAAGGTCCCGAGCTATCAGAGCCTTCAACTGAAGTTTAATCAGGGATTCCGATTTCTGGTATTGTTCTTCATCGAACGTTACTCCCTCCTTCTTACCTTCGGCTATGAGTTGTTGCATCATGGCATCATCCAATTCAAATTCCTTGCAGAACACAGCATAGTCACCGTACTTCTTCATCCATTCTTCCCGATACGCATCAATCCATTGGAAATGCACCTTCAAAAGTACCCCTTTATTGCTCAACTGGCTATGATATTTCGTGAACAAGGTAGTATCCACCGGCACAAAGTAATCGGGCATAATGCCACCGCCACCATACACTGTGCGACCTTTCTTCAAGGTGGAGCATTTCAAAGAATCCGGGAAATGGATGCTATCGGCACTCATCATCTCTCCTCTGTTGTAACGTTCTATCAAATCAGCATTGTACTGCTCAATGCTTTCGTAAGGCTTCTGAATACATCTTCCGGCCGGCGTATAGTATCGGGCTACGGTGAGTCGAATCATGGAACCGTCCGGCAAGTCAATCGGACGCTGTACCAAGCCCTTACCGAAAGTCCGGCGACCAACCACCATACCTCTGTCCCAATCCTGAACAGCCCCTGCCACAATCTCGCTGGCCGAAGCCGAATATTCATTGACCAAGACGACCAAACGACCACTCTGATGCTTTCCGTTCCCCTTGGCAAAGAATTCATGACGAGGATTGCGACGTCCTTCGGTATAAACAATCAGTTCACCTGCTCCCAAGAACTCGTTAGCAATATCAATCGCGGCATTCAAATAGCCTCCTCCATTGCCTTGCAGATCGAGTATCAAATCCTGCAAGCCTTGTCCTTTGAGTGAAGCCAAGGCATCCATAAATTCCTCATAAGTAGTAGCACCAAAACGATTGATTTTGATGTAGCCAATCTTCGGAGTGATCATATAAGAAGCATCGAGGCTATACACAGGAATCTTATCACGCTTAATGGTAAAGGAAAGCGGTTCATCCACTCCCCGACGGACTACTTTCACATCCACCTTGGTACCTTTCGGACCTTTCAGGCGACGGGTAATGTCGTCGGTCGTCATCTTCACCCCGGCTATCAACGTATCGTTTACCATGATGATACGGTCGCCGGCACGGATACCCACCTTCTCGGAAGGCCCTTCCGATACGGGCTGAATGACGAACAAGGTATCCTCCGCGATATTGAACTGGATGCCAATTCCATCGAAATTCCCCTGCAACGGCTCGTTCATCTTCTTTACTTCTTCGGCATTGGAATAGGTAGAGTGCGGATCAAGTTCTTCCAACATGCCCATAATGGCACTCTCCACCAACTTGTCTGCGTCAGTCTCATCCACATACAGATTGGCAATGGCAAACTGAGCCAATGTTAACTTACGGATAGGCGAATCATTCTTCTTATTCTCCTGCGCTTGAATCGCAGTGATAGAAAAAAAGCAGGCAAGCAAGCCTGCTATGATACATATTCTTTTCATATTTCTTATTAAATCTCCATTTCTTCCGGCAAAAACGCACTGACATCCTTGCCATAATGCAACAATTCCCTCACCACACTCGAACTGACGGAAGTCAACTCCGGTTCGGTAAAGAGAAATATCGTTTCTATTCCTGTCAGTTTTCGGTTAATGTCTGCAATCCCTTCTTCATACTCAAAGTCCTTGACGGTACGGATACCGCGGACAATGACCCCGGCTCCTTGCTCCTGGGCAAAATCGACGGTCAGGCCACTATAAGCCAAAACTTTGACTTTCGGTTCATCGGCATACAGTTTACGGATGCTCTCCAAGCGTTGCTCCACCGGAAGCAGACACCGCTTGTTTTCATTGATGCCGATACCAATGATGACTTCGTCCATAAAAGCCAATGTACGCTTCACAATGGAATGATGACCCAGGGTGAAGGGATCGAATGTACCGGGAAATAGGGCTATTCTCATTCTTCTTTTGTAATATCTTCTTCTACAACCAAATTTTCGATAATAAAGTTCTGACGCTCCATGGTATTCTTACCCATGTAGAACTCCAACAAATCCTTCACCAAGTCATCCTTGCGGAGACGTACTTTTTCCAGACGCATATCTTTACCGATGAAATTCTTGAACTCATCCGGCGAGATTTCACCCAACCCTTTGAATCGGGTAATCTCCGGATTCGGAGAAAGTTTTTCGATAGCCGCTATACGTTCTTCATCGCTATAGCAATAAATGGTCTCGTACACGCCTTTTTTACGGTTGCGCACACGGAAGAGTGGAGTCTGCAAGATGTATACATGTCCTTTCTTAATCAAGTCCGGGAAGAACTGGAGGAAGAAAGTAATCATCAACAAACGGATGTGCATACCGTCCACATCGGCATCGGTTGCCACGATGACTTTATTATATCGAAGTCCTTCCATGCCGTCCTCGATATTGAGAGCCGCTTGAAGGAGATTGAATTCTTCGTTCTCATACACCACCTTCTTGGTGAGTCCATACGAATTCAATGGCTTACCACGAAGACTGAATACCGCCTGCGTATTCACATCACGACTCTTGGTGATAGAACCACTCGCTGAATCCCCTTCGGTAATGAAAATACAGGTTTCTTCCTGCTTATCACCCTTGGTATCATTCAAATGGAAGCGGCAGTCGCGGAGTTTGCGGTTATGCAGATTTGCCTTCTTGGCGCGTTCACGAGCCAGTTTGGTCACGCCGGCTATCGCCTTGCGTTCCTTTTCCGACTCTTGAATCTTCTGGAGCATCACATCCGCTACCTGTGGATTCTTATGCAGATAGTTATCGACTTCGGTCTTGATGAAATCGCCTACAAACTTGTTGATACTTGGTCCCGCCGGTTTGTCTTCTTGAGGAACGGCCGGCCACATGTTGTTCGAGCCCAATTTGGTCTTGGTCTGACTCTCGAACATCGGTTCTTCCACATCCAAAGCAATGGCTGCTACAATCCCGTTACGGATATCGGAGAACTCCTGGTTCTTGTTATAGAACTCCTTAATGGTACGGGCAATATGCTCCTTCAAAGCACTTTGGTGAGTACCTCCTTGGGTGGTATGCTGACCGTTCACAAACGAGTAGTATTCCTCTCCATACTGATTGGTATGCGTGAAAGCGATTTCAATGTCGTCTCCCTTCAAGTGAACAATATCATACAAGCCATCGGAAGTCATGTTGTCTTTCAACAAGTCTTCCAACCCATGACGGGAAAGAATACGCTGACCATTGTAGATGAAGGTCAGTCCTGTATTCAAATAAGTATAGTTGCGGAGCAGTGTTTCTACAAACTGATTCAAGAACTTATAACCCACAAAAAGCGTGTTGTCCGGTTCGAAGAAGATGTATGTACCGTTTTCTTCGGTGGTATCTTCGGTCACATCGCTAATCAACTGACCTTTCTCGAAAGTAGCCCTACGCACTTTTCCTTCACGGAAACTGGCTACCTCGAAACGGCTACTGAGCGCATTCACCGCCTTGATACCTACCCCATTCAAACCGACACTTTTCTTGAAGGCTTTAGAGTCGTATTTACCACCGGTATTCAACTTACTGACTGCTTCGATGAGTTTGCCTTGTGGAATGCCTCGACCATAGTCACGAATGCTGACCCGTAAATCGTCCTCTATCGTAACCTCGATACGCTTTCCAGCACCCATCTTGAACTCGTCGATACTATTATCCATCACTTCCTTGAGAAGTACATAGATACCGTCATCGTTCTGTTGTCCGTCACCCAACCGGCCAATGTACATACCGGAACGGACACGAATATGCTCCATGTCGTCCAGATGCCGGATGTTATCATCGGTATATGAAGGAGTTGTGAGTTCTGAGTTCTGAGTTATGAGTTCTTCCATGATATTCTATTTATTCCCCACTTTTGTCATTCAGAACGGAACGAAGTGTAGTGAAGAATCTCGGAAACATCAACATTTCGGCTGCGCTATGCTACCGAGATTCTTCGCTTCGCTCTGAATGACAAGACTGAGGGGATCATTTTATATTCCTTTCTTATAAGCACGACGACGCTTATGCTGTTCAGTCTTGAAATATTCCCATTGCGCCTGTACCTTGCCATTTTCTTCCAATTCCGGATTACTTTCAGCATATTCGAAACCGAGTTGCTGATATACTGGAATCAAATCGTAGAACAACAATGCATTGACTCCCTTGTTCTGATATTCCGGCTTCACGGCCACAAGAAGCAAATCGAGTACCTTCGGATACTTCTTCATGAAGATAAGTTTCATCAAATGATACCAACCGAACGGAAGCAAACGTCCCTTACCCTTCTGCAAGGCTTCGCTCAACGAAGGCATGGAAATACCTACTGCAATTACATTGTCTTCAGCATCAGTCACAAGAGTTACCATGCGAAGGTCAAGAATCGGCAAGAACATCTTGATGTATTGCTGAATCTGTTTCGGCGACAAAGCCGAATAACCATAAAGTTTGCTATAGGCTTCGTTCATCAAGTCGAAGATAGCCTGACCATATTGGTTTATATCCTTAGTGGATTGACACTTCACAATCTTCAAACCATACTTACGCATGATGATTTCGGAAATACGCTTGTGCTTGTCAGGAATAGCATCCGGGATATAAATCTTGAATTCTACCCAATCCGCTTCCTTCTCGAAACCGAGTTTCTCCATGTGTTGCGGATAATACGGGAAGTTATAGATAGTAGCCATGGTTCCCAATTGTTCAAAACCTTCTACCAACATCCCTTCCGCATCGAAATCGGTAAAGCCAAGCGGACCTACCATATCGGTCATGCCCCGTTCTTTACCCCAAGCCTCTACCGCCTTGAAAAGAGCATCGGACACTTCCATATCATTTACGAAATCCACCCAACCGAAGCGGACTTCCTTCTTGTTCCATGTTTCGTTGGCACGTTTGTTAAGGATAGCCGCGATACGACCTACCAATTTTCCGTCCTTATATGCCAAGAAATAATCGGCTTCACAAAATTCAAACGCTGCATTCTTGTCACGGCTGAACGTATTCAGCATATCATCGTACAAATCGGGTACAGAAAATGGATTTTCCTTATAGAGTTCGTAATTGAATCGGATGAACTTCTTCAGTTCAGCAGACGAACTTACTTTCTTAATCGTTACACTCATAGTATTCCTAATCTAATGGATTCAGGGGGTAAAGATAACATTTATTAATGAAAAAAGGGCGACAAATCACCCTTTTTTTATTGTTGTGCAATCAAATAAGCCGTATAAGCTACATAGCAAACCACCATCAAAGCTCCTTCCACTCGAGTTATCGTACGCTTCTTGAAGAACCAACCCACAATCCAGAAGAGGATAGCCGAGCCTATTAGTACTGCCATGTCAAAGTTTGTAATACCTCCCATCGGAAGCGGAGAAATACTGGCACTACATCCCAACACGAAGAAAATATTGAACAAGTTGCTACCAATCACATTGCCCACGGCAATCCCCGAATTCTTCTTCAAAGCCGCTGTAACCGAAGTGGCCAATTCCGGAAGTGAAGTACCACCTGCCACAATGGTCAAACCGATAGTCGATTCGCTTACTCCCAACGATGAAGCAATGCCGCTGGCACCGTCCACGAACCATTGTCCACCGAATACCAAACCTGCCAAACCACCGATAATAAACAATATCGACTTCCACATCGGCATTTCCTTGATTTTCTCTCCTTCGGCTTCCTCACCGCCATTGCGGGCAATGGCAAACGTATATCGCATGAATATCAGGAAAAAACAAAGCAGCACCAATCCATCAATACGACTAATGGCATTCATCGAACCTCCATCAAGCAACACGTCATTTCCAAAGAACGCCAAGGCAAACGATGCTAACACCACTAGCGGAATTTCCTTGCTCAACGTACCTTCTCCAACTTTGATAGGCAATACCATAGCCGTCACACCGACAATCATCAAAACATTGAACACATTACTACCTACCACATTACCGATAGCCATGTCTGCACTACCACCCAAAGCAGCCATACAACTGATGACCAATTCCGGTGCCGATGTACCAAAAGCCACGATAGTCAAACCAATCACCAAATCGGAGATGTTGAAACGTTTCGCTACAGCCGCTGCTCCGTCAGTCAAGCCATTGGCACCCAGCAAAATCAATGCCAAGCCGCCCACTAGAAATAAAGTATCAAGCATGTCTTTTAAAACTTTAAAATTAGGGGCAAAGATAAGAAAAAAAGTTTATCCGTTGCTACAATTACTCCCCATCGAGTTTTTATTTTCGATGAAATCGGAATCCGATCGTCAGATTCAAGTCTAACGGCTGTTCATTGTAATGTGTTTGGAGTCCATTTCCATTCTTGAAATAGTAATGAATTCCTGGCTCGGCATAAAGACTGAAGTTTTTTCCTAAAGCATATTCCACTCCATAGGAAGCTAATATAGAGAACAACAAACGTTTATCACTAATATTTTGTATGAAAGTGCCTTGCGGTTCTTTATTCTTTGAATGACGAGTAACAGCCTTACCACTTACCAGCTTTTCCACTTGGAAACCTGCAGCAATATAACTTCTAAAGCGTTTGCTTTCTCCCAATTTATATCCAAGCTGCAGAGGAATACCTATGTAATGCAACTTTTGTTTAGTATCATAAGAGTCCTTGCCCATGTTCTCCGATATATCGGAAGCCAAGTAACTATATGTCAATCCACTTTGGAGATTCCAGCGTTCATCCAACTCATATCGGAAAGAAACACCTAACTTTATAGGCAAATGATGCGTAGCCTTCCCCGTTAAGTGGTAGGTGGTAGTTGCACGTCTGCTCCATGCAACTTCCGTTGAATCGTTGGGAGACAGCTCTGGATTGCAGTTAGGACCTGATGAAATATCAGCATCGTAATCTTTTATGATAGGATCGACTTGTGCTATAATTCCCGAATAATAAACCCCAAAGGAAATAGAAGACTTCTTCCGGCTAGAAGCATTATATGTCCATTTCGGTTTGGAAGACGTTTCTACGTATTCCTTCTCAGCCTTTTGCTGTTTATTATCTTTCGGTTGTTCATCTTCTTTTCCTTCTTCCTTTTCTTGGACTTCTTCATTTGTTGCTACCTGAAGGATCGTTTCTTCCTTATGAGACGGAATGTCTGAATCAGAAGACACCTTCTTTGTAGCCTTGGCAATGAGACTTGATGAATTAGGAACAAGAGGCTGGCTTTCCGGAACTTCAGTTTCGGTAATAACAGAAGAATTGAAGCTATTAATGAAAGAATCGGCTTGCTCCGGTGTTGTCGGGAGAACAGATTGTTCTTGCCATAAATAACTGATACCAAACAGCAAAAGAGCAATTGCTGCAACAGATGCCACACGAAAAAGTACCGATGAGCGAGTTTGACGAGGCTGCCCAACAGGTGCAGATGACAAACCACGACGAAGCATTTCCGCTTTAATGTCGTCCAACAGACCTTCTGGGGCTTTCTTCGGAAAGTCCTTTAGCTGGTCACGAATGTCTTTGTTCCATTGTTTCTTCATCTGTTTTCCGTTTGATGTTTATACTCTCGAATCATCTCTACCAACAGTTTCCTAGCTCGCAAGAATTGGGATGCCGAAGTGGCAGGCTGAATGTGAAGAATCTCAGCAATCTCCTTGTGACTCTTCTCTTCGACAACGAAAAGATTGAATACAGCCCGATATCCTGACGGTAGTCGTTGGATAAAAGATAATAAAATATCCGCCCCCAAATTCTCCACTTCTGGTTCCTCATCCAAATAATCACCATAATCTGACTCCTGAATCGGGACGAAGAATGTCTTGTTTTGTCGAAGATACATCAAGACCTCATTAATGACAACCTTGGTAAGCCAGGCTTTCAAAGAGCCTTTTCCCCGATACTCAAATTGATGAATCTGAGTAAAGATCTTAATGAAACTTTCCTGCAGAACATCTTTCACTTCATCTTCATCGGAGATATAACGGGCGCATACACCGGTCAAGTAGTCGGCGTACTCCATGTAGAGTTTGTCCATGGCATGCAGGTCTCCTTTCTTGAACAAACTTATGATATGTTGTTCCTTATTTTTCCAAGGAAGAATCATAATGATAAATTACATCTTTTACCCTATAAATGAAAGACAAGTGAAAATATTGCATCAAAAATACAACTTTTTTATATCTTGTCAACTACACAATTTATTTCTGGGAAAATACATATAAAATTGTTATATTTGCATCGATTATAATATTACCGACAAATTTATAACTTACACACCTATGAGCAAACTGACCTCTACCCTGCTTTACTCCCTCACGGGGGCAGCAGCCCTTACGTCGCTTTCTTCTTGTAAAGCCAATAAGGAAGCCGAAACTCAGAAGAAGATGAACATCATCTACATCATGAGTGACGACCACTCGTATCAAACGATCAGTGCATACGACCAACGCTACATCCACACACCGAACATTGACCGTATCGGCAATGAAGGGGTACGTTTTACCAACAGTTTTGTGGCGAACTCTATCAGTGGCCCAAGCCGCGCTTGTATGCTCACTGGCAAGCATAGCCATGCCAACGGATTCATCAACAACTCAACCACCTTCAACGGTGACCAGTTGACTTTCCCGAAACTTCTCCAACAGAATGGCTATCAAACTGCTATGATTGGTAAGTGGCACCTCGTGAGCGACCCTCAAGGTTTTGACCATTGGGAAATCTTGCCGGGACAAGGTGACTACTACAACCCGACCTTCATCCAAATGAATGGCGAAAAAGTACAGGTGGAAGGTTATGCTACCAACATCATCACCGACAAGGCCATCGACTGGATTGAAAACCAACGCGATGAAAGCAAGCCATTCTGTATGCTTCTCCATCACAAGGCTCCTCACCGCACCTGGATGCCGGACACTTGCGACCTCGAACTCTTTGCCGACAAGACTTTCCCACTCCCGGAAAACTTCTATGACAATTACGAAGGACGCTTGGCTGCCCAGAAGCAGAAGATGAACATTGCCAACGACATGGAAATCGTCTATGACCTCAAGATGGCCGACAAGGAAAACGAAATCCATAGCGGTATGTACGAACAATGGGGACGTGGCATGTACGACGGTAGCCGAATGACACCGGAACAAAAAGCGGCATGGGATGCACACTATGACCCAATCATCGCCAAGTTCAAGAAGGACAAGTTGACTGGAAAGGCCTTGGCTGAATGGAAGTTCCAGCAATATATGCGTGACTATTTGCGTGTAATCACTTCGGTAGACCGCAACATCGGTCGTGTATTGGACTATTTGGAAGAAAAGGGCATGTTGGAAAACACCATGATTGTCTATACTTCCGACCAAGGTTTTTACATGGGTGAACACGGTTGGTTCGACAAGCGATTCATGTACGAAGAATCCTTCCGTACTCCATTGCTCGTTCGTTTGCCGGGTGGCAAGAAGGGTGATGTAGCCGAACTCGTACAAAACATTGACTACGGTCCAACCATCCTCGACTTGGCAGGTATCCAAAAACCGGAAGAAATGCAAGGCGAATCCTTCTTGCCTTTGTTGAAGGGTGAAAAGGCACCGGAATGGCGCAAGTCCTTGTACTATCACTTCTATGAATATCCGGCTGAACACATGGTATGCCGTCACTTCGGCGTACGTACTGAACGTTACAAGTTGATTCATTACTACAACGACATCGACTCATGGGAACTCTTCGACTTGCAGGAAGACCCAAGTGAAATGAATAATCTCTATGGCAAGCCAGGTACTGAAGAAATCACCAAGGAATTAATGGCTGAATTGAAGAGACTTCAAGAATATTATGATGACCCAATCCGCAAAGAAATAATAATCGAATAAAAGAATCTGACATGAAGAAATTTTACTTATTAGCAATTTTGCTCTGCTGCATGACTAGCATCATCGCTCAAAACGCCAAACCTTTCGTTATCCCTGAATTGAAGGAATGGAAAGGAAGCAACGGTGAGTTTGTGCTCAACGAACAGACTCGTATCGTTTACCCAAAGAACCAACCGGAATTGCAACGCATCGCCCAAATGGTAGCCGATGATTGCAAGGAAATGTTCAACTATGCCCCAACCATTATTGAAGGTAAGGGACAAAAAGGTGACATCATCCTTTCACTAAAGAAAGACAAGAAATTGGGCAAGGAAGGTTATGCTATCAACATCACTGACCGCATCAGCCTATCGGCTCCAGAAGCAGTAGGTGTTTATTGGGGAACCCGTACCCTCTTGCAAATGGCTGAACAAGGTTTCGCTCTTCCAAAGGGTGAAATCCGTGACTTCCCTGATTATGGCATCCGTGGCTTCATGATTGACTGTGGTCGTAAGTTCATCCCGATGCACTACCTCCGCGACTATGTGAAGATCATGTCTTACTACAAGATGAACTGCTTCCAAATCCACTTGAACGACAATGGTTTCAAGCAATTCTTTGACAATGATTGGGACAAGACCTACGCTGCTTTCCGTCTTGAATCAGAAACTTATCCAGGTTTGACCGCTCGTGATGGCTTCTACACCAAGAAGGAATTCATCGACTTGCAGAAGTTGGCCGAAAATGTATTCGTAGAAATCATTCCGGAAATCGACGCTCCGGCTCATACCCTCGCTTTCGCTCACTATATGCCTGAAATCGGAAGCAAGGAATATGGTATGGACCACTTGGATCTCTTCAACCCGAAGACTTACGAATTCATGGACGGTTTGTTCAAGGAATACTTGGAAGGCGAAGAACCTGTATTCCGCGGCAAGCGTGTACACATCGGTACCGATGAGTATAGCAACAAAGACCCGCAGGTCGTAGAAAAGTTCCGTGAGTTTACCGACCGCTACATCCGCTATGTGGAAAGTTTCGGCAAGCAAGCCTGTGTTTGGGGTGCTTTGACTCATGCTAAGGGTGAAACTCCGGTAAAGAGTGAAAACGTCATCATGAGTGCTTGGTACAATGGTTATGCTGAACCACGCGACATGGTAAAGCAAGGTTATCAATTGATTTCTATCCCTGACGGATTGACTTACATCGTGCCTGCTGCCGGTTACTACTATGACTATTTGAACTGCAAGCACCTGTATGAAAACTGGACTCCGGCTCATGTAGGAAAGGAAGTGTTCGATGAAAAGGATCCGGCTATCCTCGGTGGTATGTATGCCGTATGGAACGACCATTGCGGTAACGGTATCTCGACAAAGGATATCCACCACCGTTGCTATCCGGCTTTGCAAACCTTGGCGGTTAAGATGTGGACAGGTGTTTCCAAGTCTGTCCCTTACGAAGAATTCGACAAGCAACGCCATGCATTGAGCGAAGCACCGGGTGTAAACCAATTGGGCCGTCTTAGCAAGACTCCGGGATTGGCTTATGAACAAGCCAACGTGGCTCCGAACAGCACATTGCCAGTAAAGGAAATCGGTTACAATTACCGAGTTTCTTTCGATATCGACGGAACCAAGGAAGCCATGGGTACCGAACTCTTCCGTTCACAAGATGCCGTATTCTATTTGTCTGACCCAATCAGCGGTATGCTCGGCTATGCTCGTGACGGTTATTTGAACACCTTTACTTATAATGTACAACCGGGCCAACGCATGAACATCGCCATTGAAGGCGACAACAAGGCTACCCGTTTGTTCATCAATGGCAAACAAGTGGAAGAATTGAACATTCAGGAACGCTGGATGGACAAGGAAGGTAAATCACGCATCCGCAATGTCCGCACCCTCGTCTTCCCGTTGGAAAAAGCCGGTAATTTCAAGAGTAAAATTACTAACTTGAAGGTAGAACAGAAATAAGATATGTAACAAAAAAGAAAACGCGGGTGCAAAAACACTCGCGTTTTTGCTTTATAATTCGTACCTTCGCAGCCTAATCAAAAAAATCATCAATGGTACTTAGTTATATTTGGATATCATTTTTCTTAGTAGCCTTTATTGTAGCAATTGGACGGTTGGTATTTTTAGGAGACACGCAAGTTTTTCCTGAAATCATCAACTCTACCTTCAACGCTTCGAAAACGGCATTCGAAATCGCATTGGGATTGACGGGTGTACTCTCCTTGTGGTTGGGCATCATGAAAATCGGCGAGAGAGGCGGATTGATCAACTTTATCTCCCGACTTTTAAGTCCTATCTTCAGTAAACTCTTTCCAGACATTCCGAAAGGACATCCTGTAACCGGTAGCATCTTCATGAATCTGGCTGCCAATATGCTGGGACTTGACAATGCTGCTACCCCACTTGGCTTGAAAGCCATGGAAGGGTTACAAGAACTGAACCCTAAAAAAGATACTGCCAGCAACCCGATGATTATGTTCCTGGTGCTGAATACTTCCGGACTGGTCATCATCCCTATCGGTATCATGGTATATCGTGCCCAATTGGGAGCAGCACAACCTACCGATGTTTTTGTTCCGGTCTTGTTGGCCACCAGTATCGCTACGCTGTCGGGTATCATTGCGGTAAGCATCTACCAACGAATCAATCTGCTTAACCGCACCATTCTGCTTTTCCTGGGAGGTGTCAGTTTATTTATTGCCGGTCTTATTTATGGAT
Organism: Phocaeicola sp.; assembly: GCA_045121515.1. Lineage (GTDB taxonomy): Bacteria > Bacteroidota > Bacteroidia > Bacteroidales > Bacteroidaceae > Phocaeicola. Next base: position 12,857 of record JBGVGD010000074.1, read on the forward strand.
TCAGCACCCTCTCCCGTACACAAATGGATACTTTCTCCACTACAGGCGCCAATGTATTCCTTTTCTTAATCATCATCGGATTCATCATTACAGGGATTCGAAAGAAAATCAATGTATACGATGCCTTTGTAGAAGGAGCCAAGGAAGGTTTTACCACGGCTGTACGCATTATTCCATACTTGGTGGCTATCCTTGTAGGTATCGGGGTATTCCGCGCTTCTGGAGCCATGGATTATTTGATTGGAGGCATTGAATATGTAGTCAACTTATGCGGCATTGATAGCGAATGGGTAGGCGGTCTTCCTACTGCCTTCATGAAGCCATTGAGCGGTAGCGGTTCCAGAGGATTGATGGTAGATGCCATGACCACTTACGGAGCCGATTCCTTTGTAGGCCGATTGACTTGTATCCTTCAAGGTTCAACCGATACTACCTTCTATATATTAGCGGTATATTTCGGTAGCGTAGGCATTTCCAAAACCCGGCACGCCGTGCCTTGTGGTCTGCTTGCCGATACGGTGGGAAGCATTGCCGCGATATTCATTTGTTATTTATTCTTCGGGTAATAAGTTCAAGGGGAGTGCCGGAAGCACTCCCCTTTTTTGTGCCTTATCGTTAAATCCTATTAAAATTAGGAGTTCTCCTAAGACTGTTAGTAGTTTATTCAAATAATTATTCTTATCATTGCATTGTCAAATTAAAAACAAGCAATGATGATCAAGAAATTGGCCGCAAAAGAAGAAGAAGTGATGACACTCTTCTGGCAACACGGAGACATGTTTATCCGCGATTTGCTGAACTACTATGAGGACCCGAAACCTCATTACAATACCGTCGCTACCCAAGTGAAGTTCCTGGAAGAAAAGAAATTCCTGGGACGCCGACCGATGGGTAATACCAATCAATATTATGCCCTCATCAGCGAGAAGGAATACAAAGGTTCTGCCCTTCATTCAGTGATTTCCCAGTATTACAATAATTCGTATACCAGTGTCGTCTCTCACTTCATCGAAGAAGAAGTCATGGACTTGGACGAACTGAAGGCATTAATCAACCAAATTGAAATGAACCGTAAAAAATAAACCGGTATGTCTTACTTCTTAATCTATCTCATCAAAAGCACCGTCTACCTAGGGCTTTTCTACGCTTTCTTTCTGGTAGCGATGCGAAGCACGACGTTCTTCCGATTCAATCGGGTGATGTTGCTGCTAGGTACCGTCGTGTGCATGCTTCTTCCTTGCTATACCATTACGGTAAACGAGGTAGAGGGTATTCAATTGCCCATGCAGATATTGGATGAGATGCTGGTTCTCAAGACCACCGATGAACCGATAGAAACATCGGCCATAGAACTTCCTTTACAAGAAACAGCACCTACGACTTCTACGCCCTTTTTACCAATCATTCTACTAGGAATCTACTTCATAGGGATGCTCGCCTATTGGTTCATGGTCATCCGTTCGTTTGCCGAAGTATGGAAGATGATAGCTTCCCACCCTAAGCAATGGAAAGACGGTTGCTGGCTCGTCATTATCCCCGAGAAGATTCCTTCGTTCAGTTGGAGCAATTACATCGTTATCAGCGAAGAGGACTACCGCAACTATCCGCAGGTGTTGGTGCACGAACGGATGCACTACCTCTGC
>JBGVGD010000075.1:0-22033 GCA_045121515.1 Phocaeicola sp.
TCGAGAGGACTGCTGAATGGCAGCCAAATACACCATTGGAAAAATACAGGGATTTATTACCGGATAAGTGGAATCAGGGCTGATGAAAGGACATCAGCCCTGATTTTATAAGTGAGAAAGAGAATCGCGGAGACGCTTACATTTTCGTGAAACTGTGAAAGCAGAAAATATATATTACTTTCACGTAAACATTTTAAGAATCAACCCATTACGTATCTGCGACACGAGTGAATCCTATTTTATAAAACTTCTGAAACGTCCTAGCAAACGAATATTTATACATACTCACGTTCCATACAAAACATCAAGGCGTTTTTAAAAAAGATGGCGGCGTTTAAAGTAAAAGACCACCGTGTTTTTAAAAAACATCGTGGTCTTTTACTTTAAATGATAATTATACACTTCTTTGTATATCCATACATCAACTTTATTTCTTCTTCATCTGCACCTTCGTGCTCAATTCATACTCACCATCGTACCAACCATCGCCTTTCTTTATCCGTTTGGAATCCAAATCCTTGATAGACATATCTATGGAACTGAACTCACCACCATTGGCTTCACCATCCACATCATCGAAGACTACTCTTTGTTGATAGATTCCTCCAGAATTAATTTTAGCACTTTGAAAGGCACCTTTTGCATCTGTATAAACAGTATCCCCTTCGTGATTATACGTATGCTTATCATCACCGTCTTTATTATAAAGATATTTATCCTTCACAATCACCCGAATGCCCGACAATGGCTTCCCCGCCTCGTCCGTTACTTCACCTATTACCCGATAGTCTACCATTGGCATACCATACTCACATTCTCCATTCCAAGCCTTCTCACATCCAGCAAAACCAAGCATGGCCAAAACTCCAGACAACAATGTCCTAACTGAAAATATTCGCTTCTTCATATTTCTCATGATTTTAAACGTTTCAAATGACAAAAATACAACTCTCCATTGGCATCCCGAAGATGCATCCCGTTTCCCCGGCAATAGCGGAAATACTCGCAATCGGCACAATCGCCTTTCCGCATCCATTCCCTATTCCGATACGGCTGATAACGGCTTTCCCACACCTCCATGAAATCGTCTTGATAGATGTTTCCTTGGTGGAAATCCGAACGGATGCTGGAACAAGCCGAAATGGAACCGTCTATCAATACAGAACCTACCGTTACCCCTGCCTGACATGCAAAGAAGTGGTCTCTCACCTCGCCTTCGTAATTGCCCAAGAATCCTTCGCAACCATAATCCAAGCGGATACGGCCTTCCTTTCTCGTCTTGCGGATAAACTCCATGACTTGACGGAACTCGGCATTGGACAATTGCAATTCTTCGTCTTGCGATGCACGTCCCATCGGGACAATGGTGAACACCCGCCAACGCTTCACACCCAGTTTGATGAGAAATTCCTTCATTTCTTCCAAGCGGAGCAAACTATGCTTGTTCACACAGGTCACCACATCGAAGACCAAATCCGGTGTTTCCACCATCATGCGAATGGCATCTACGGCCCTATCGAAGCTATACGGATTTCCTCGCATCCAATTATGGTCGGTTGCAAAGCCATCCAAGCTGACAGTAGCCGAATGTAATCCCGAAGCCATCAGCGCATCCAGTCGTTCGCGAGTCATGAACAAGCCATTGGTCACCATTCCCCAAGGGAAACCCCGACGATAGATTTCACGCCCACATTCTTCCAAATCCTTTCGCATCAACGGCTCTCCTCCGGTTACGACAATCATCACCCGATGAGGATCGGTTTTCTTCGCCACACTATCCAATACCCGCAAGAAGTCTTCCAAAGGCATATCCTTCGTTCCTGCGGTTTTCTTGCAATCGCTTCCGCAATGCCGACAATTGAGATTGCATCGCAAGGTGCATTCCCAAAAGAGCTGGCGCAACGGATGTGCCTTGATTTGTTGCTTTTCTAGATAATGGGCTATTTCCAAGGCCAGTTTACGGCGGATACTCAGAGGTGTTACTTTCATAACTTTAAGTGTCTTTTGTCTTATAAATGCTAAATTCAAGCAAATATTGCATCAAAGATAATATTTTTTTTCCATTCCTCTTTCATCTCATTTTTTTTCCCTATCTTTGTATCTGTCTTGTGTCCGCAACCTCCGATGGCGAGGAAACGGATGAAAAGGGAATCAGGTGAAAGTCCTGAACAGTCCCGTTGCTGTGAGCCTCATCTGTATAGATTGAGTTTACTTCATTCTCCAGCCACTGCCTATATATATAAAAAGGTGGGAAGGCAAAGTAAACAGAGGTAAGTCAGAAGACCTGCAAGACAGAAGTCATGCTTCATGCTTTCGAGGAAAGAGTGTGAAGAACGTGCAAATGTATAACTATTAATTTTTGGAATGATGAAGACTCCTTATCATGCCCTTCGTGTATGGGTATGGATGCTATGGGTATTCTGTCTGCTCCCGTCATCGGTGTATGCACAGGAAGCGAAGGATAGTATCCACGGAGACGTACAGCACCTCGATGCCGTGACCGTGACAGCCAGACGTATGCCTGCCAAAATCTCGTCGGCCACCTCCGTACAGGTGTTCCGCAAGGAAGACTTGAAGAATTTGGGATTGCAGAACATGGGCGATGCGGTGAAACGCTTTGCCGGTACCAATGTGCGCGACTATGGTGGTATAGGCGGTATCAAGACCGTATCGGTGAGAAACCTCGGGGCGGCACATACGGCAGTAAGTTACGACGGAGTGGCTATCAGCAATACGCAAGCCGGACAGATAGATATCGGTCGATTCTCGCTCGACAATGTGTCTACGCTCTCGCTGGCTATCGGACACGATGACAATATGCTTCAATCTGCCCGACTCTTTGCATCGGCAGGAGTCCTGAACATCGAAACGGAAAAGCCGAGATTCGAAGACGGACAGAAGAGATTCACACAAATTCAGATGCGAGGAGGTTCCTTCGGCTACTTCACTCCTGCGCTCCGCCATTGGCAAAGCCTTGGAGAACGTACCCGCCTGTCGGTAGATGCCAACTACCAACGGGCCGACGGGGAGTATCCTTTCGAACTGAAGAACGGGCAACTCATCACCGAGGAGAAGCGCATCAACACCGATATAGAATCCATTCAAGGAGAAGCCAACCTTTTCCATACCTTCCAAGACGAGAGCGAGTTGAATGTGAAAACGTATTATTTCCACTCGCAAAGAGGCTTGCCGGGAGCAGTGATTCTCTACAACAAAGAATCGGACGAACGACTTTGGGACGATAATTTCTTTGCCCAAGCTCGTTATAAGAAGGTATTCAACCCCAAATGGACACTCCAGGCACAAGGAAAGTACAATTACTCTTGGAATAAATACGAAGACACGGGTGCTGAGTATGTAGGTGGCAAACAGACAGATACCAACCGCCAGAAGGAGTATTACCTCTCGGCATCGGTACTCTATCAGCCGATGAAGGGATGGAGCCTCTCGCTCTCGCAAGACGGATTCATCAACAAACTTCACACCAATGGCACAAACTCACCGGAACCTACCCGCTATTCATCGCTTACGGCCTTGAATATCCGCTATCAGCAGAACCGATGGAAGGTATCGGGCACCTTAGTAGGTACTTACATCACCGAGGAAGTGAAAGCCGGTAATACACCGGAGGACAGAAAGCGTCTCTCGCCTACCCTCTCGGCTTCTTGGCAACCTTGGGAAGGGGAACAGTTCTTCTTGCGTGCCATGTACAAGAATACCTTCCGTGTACCTACGTTCAGCGACTTGTATTACTTGCGTGTGGGAAACACCAATCTTCGTCCTGAAAAGGCAACGGAATACACCCTAGGCGTGACATGGAGTGGTACTCCTTTCGGCTTCACGGATTTCGTATCGCTCACCGTAGACGGGTATTACAACAAAGTGGAAGACAAGATTATCGCTTTTCCAAGCACCTATGTGTGGAAGATGCAGAACTACGGAGAGGTGGACATTACGGGCATCGATGTAACGCTGGCTACGGCTATCCCTCTCGCGGAGAAGGTAAGCATGAACCTCAGCGGAAACTACTCTTGGCAGAAGGCCATCGATGTGACCAATCCAGAGGCGAAGAATTACAAGCATCAGTTGCCTTATACCCCTGAGCACAATGGCAATGTATCGGCTACCTTTGAGATGCCATGGGTAAACGTGGGATATACCGTAACGATGGTAAGCAAACGATACTATTTGGCGCAAAACATCCCTGCCAACGAAATAGAGGGATACAACGAGCATACCGCTACCCTTTGGCGTGAATTCAAATTCAAGAGATGCGGTTTGCGCCTCCAGGCAGAGGTCATCAACTTGACAGACGCTCAGTACGATGTCATCAAGTATTATCCGATGCCGGGACGCTCGTGGAGAATCACAGGAATTTTCAACTTTTAAACCATAAAACATGAAAACAAGAAGTATTCTTATGACAACGCTTTGCGCCTTGATGATGGGTGCAGGTTTCGCTAGTTGTAACGATAGTGAAGAAGACAAGCCAATTATCGACCCCATAGAAAAGCCTAACTATATCCTGAACGAAGGACATTGGGGAGCCAATAATGCAAGTATTTCCATGTTCAATCATCCTGCTTTTGGAATTGTCCAAGAAGATGCTTACCTAAAGAATAATGGCAAGCAAATGGGTGATGTAGCCAATGCCATGATGGAAGAAGATGATAACATCTATGTATTGCTCAACGGTTCGAAATATGTAGCACGCCTTGACATCATGTTGAAGGAACAAGCCCGCTACACTTTCCCGGATGGCGAAGGCGAACCTCGTTGCATGGAAGTGGAAGACGATTATGCTTACGTGACTCAATATGGTGGACAAGTTACCAAATTGAATATCAAGGACATGACCTTGGCAGGCACCTTTAAGGGAGGTGACAACTTGGAAGGAGTGGTAGAAAAGGATGGAAAACTTTATGTAGCCAATTCGTATGCCGTAGATGGCTCCAACAACTGGGTTTACAACAAGGAAGTCTTCATCATCGATGCCAAAACCATGACCTTGGAAAAGACCATCGAGGTAGTGGAAAATCCGACCAAGATGTACGAAATAGACGACAAGATTTACCTCATCTCCCAAGGTAATTATGCCGATGTACCGGGTGCTTTGCAAGTGATTGATACCAAGACTGGTACATCAAATAAACTCCTCAACGATGCCACTAAGATTACCGAAGGACTCAACGGATTGATTTATGGTGTACGTGCCACTTACGATGCCAATTGGCAACTCAGCAATTCGTTCTTTACTTATAATCCAAGCACAGGAGCCATCAGCGAAACTTCGTTCTTGAAGGATGCCCCAAGTTCGTTCAGCACCGATGCTATCTACTTACTTGAAGTGGACGAAAAAACAGGTTTCATCTATATCGGTACCACCGATTATCAAAACACCGGTACCATTTATACATTCGACAAAGAAGGAAAACTCTTCCAGACATTCGACTCAGGCGGTGTTAATCCTAGTGCGATGATTTTTATTGATTAATCATGAAGAAATTTATACTATCTGCACACATAGTAATAATCGTCTTGCTTCTCTCTGCTTGTGGTGGGGGAAGCAAGACTTCTTCGGCATTCAAGGGAGAAGTCCTTCCGCTGAAATATGCCGAAAACCTTACCCTTATCCAAGGCGATGGCTATACCGAAGCACGTTTGCGCAATCCTTGGGACACCACAAGCATCCTCCGCACCTACATTTTAGTAGATAAGGACAAGGAAGTACCCGACCATCTTCCTGAAGGTACCATCGTGCGTACACCATTGAGCAAAGCCTTGGTATATACCGCCACGCATTGCCACCTCATCCATGAACTAGGTGCCGTAAAGAGCATCGGAGGGATTTGTGAAATCCAATACATCAAAGTACCCGAAATCGTGGAAGGATGTGCGAACGGCACCATTGTGAATGCCGGAGAAGGCACCAATCCCGACATCGAGAAAATCATCGACCTTCATCCCGATGCCTTGTTGCTCTCGCCATACGAAAACAGCGGTGGACATGGACAAGTGGAAAAGTTGAAAATCCCGATCATCGAGTGTGCCGACTACATGGAAACATCTGCCCTTGGAAGTGCCGAATGGATTCGTTTCTATGGTTTGCTTTTCGGACGTGAAGCCTTGGCAGACAGCATCTTTGCAGAAGTGGAGAAGAATTACAATAACTTGAAAGCCCTTGCCACCTCCCAACCTGTGAAGCCTCGCCTGGTATGTGAATTGAAAAGCGGTTCGGCTTGGTATGTATCGGGTGGCAGAAGCACGACCGGCAAACTCTATGCCGATGCCGGTGCCGATTATGTCTTCGCCTCCTACCCTAATCCCGGTGGTGTACCCTTGAGTTTTGAAACCGTATTCGACAAGGCACAGGATGCCGATGTATGGCTCATGAAGTACAACCAACCGACGGACAAGACATACAAGAGCCTCCGTGAGGACTATGCCCCTTACGCCAATTTCAAGGCATTCAAGGAAAAGAACATCTACCATTGCAATACGGCTCATAAGAAGTATTATGAAGACTTCCCTTTCCATCCCGACAAGGTTTTGAAGGATTTGATTAAAATCTTCCATCCAAGCCTCTTGCCGGAGTATGAATTGAAATATTTTAGTAAATTAGCGGAATGAACAATAAAGGCATCACATACGGCATCATCCTGACTGCCCTCATCCTCCTTTTGGCAGGATGCAATCTCTTCTTCGGCTCGGTAGATATCCCTGCCGAAGCCATCATCAGTTCCCTCTTCGGAGGTGAAGTAGAAAAAGCCAGTTGGAGTTTCATCGTATGGGAATCCCGTATCCCTCAAATACTGACTGCCCTACTATGTGGTGCTGCCTTGGCTGGATCGGGCTTGATGCTGCAAACCGCCTTCAATAATCCATTGGCAGGGCCTTCTATCCTTGGTATCAACTCGGGTGCTAGCCTCGGTGTAGCCATGGTCATGCTCTTGGGAGGAGGTACCATTGCTACGGCAGGTGTCACCCTATCTAGTTTCTTTTCAATTATATTGGGAGCCTTCATCGGTTCAATGGCGGTAATGGGATTGATCTTGTTTTTTTCTACCCTCATCAAGAGTAACATCATGCTATTGATTACGGGGATGATGATTGGGTACATCACCTCATCGGCGATTTCCTTGCTTAATTTCTTTGCTACCGCCGAAGGAGTACACTCGTACATGATTTGGGGCATGGGGAACTTTAGTGGTGTATCGCTCGAACAGATGCCTTACTTTGCGAGTATTACCTTGGCAGGATTGATTCTTGCCATTCTTCTGATAAAACCTCTCAATGCTTTGCTTTTGGGCAATCGGTATGCCGAAAATTTGGGTGTGAACATCAAGCGTACACGCAATTTGCTCTTGATTGCTACGGGGATTCTGACTGCGGTCACTACCGCATTTTGTGGCCCTGTATCGTTCATCGGATTGGCCGTACCTCACATTGCCCGTTTGCTTTTGGGTACATCGAATCATAACTCCTTGCTTCCTGTCACTTTATTGTCGGGAAGTGTCGTGGCCTTGCTTTGCAACCTCATTTGCATTTTGCCAGGCGAATCGGGTATCATCCCATTGAATGCCGTAACCCCGGTATTGGGAGCACCCGTCATCATTTATGTCATCATTAACCAACGTCGCATCCAATACTTCAACTGATGGAAAAGAAAGTCGTTATTCAAGGAAAAGACCTCAGCATCGGGTATCGCACCGGGAAGAAGGAAAAAATCGTGCACAAACACCTCAACTTCCAACTTCATAGCGGTGAGTTGACTTGCTTATTGGGTGCCAATGGGGCAGGTAAATCGACCTTATTGCGTACGTTATCGGCTTCCCAACCTTCATTAAGCGGTGAATTGCGGATGCTTGACAAACCCGTATCGGAGTACACCGAAAAAGAACGCTCACGCACCATTGGCGTAGTACTTACGGACAAGACTTTTACCGGAGGATTGAGCGTATATGAACTCGTAGCTTTAGGAAGACAACCCCATACGGGTTTCTTCGGTCGTCTGCAAAAGGAAGACAAACGTATCATCGAAGAGGCCATGGAGCAAGTGGGCATCGCTCATAAAGCAAGAAATTACACAGCCGAGTTATCCGACGGTGAACGTCAGAAAGTCATGATTGCCAAGGCATTGGTACAAGAATGTCCATTGATTTTATTGGATGAGCCAACCGCTTTTCTCGATGTGGTGAGCCGTATTGAAATCATGCATCTGCTGCATCGCCTTGCCATCGAACAAGACAAAGCCATCCTTCTTTCTACCCACGACATCGAACAAGCCTTGGTATTATCCGACAAACTTTGGTTGCTCACCAAAGGAGAAGGTTTGCAATGTGGTGTAACAGAAGACTTGATACTAAGTCATCGCATGGATAGCCTCTTCCCGCACAAGGATATCCGTTTTGACTATGATCATGGCGTGTATTATCCAACGGTAGAAGGATACCAAAAGGTATGTGTATCGTGCGAAGACAAGACCTTGCTTCATTGGACGATGAATGCCTTGAACCGTCATGGATATCAATGTGTAAGCACTCCGAATGCTGAAGTTCCTTGCTTGAAAGTTCTCTCGAGCAAGGAACTTGAATGGACAGAAAAAAGTATTACTAGTCGTCACACATCCTTCGAAAGTCTACTTTCCTTAATCATTAGTAGGGATTAATCGCTTCAAACATCCGCATCCAAATACCGATTTTTGGGTATGGACGAGTAAGTTTTTTTAACCGAACTTTGCACTCTCAAAAATAACAGAGAGTTGCAATGAAGAAAAGAAAACTATGCGTAACCGCAGCATTATCCCTCTTGCTCAGTGGAATAACTTCCCTTCCACTACACGCACAAAGCCACGAAAAGGGAAGTATCAGCGGTAAAATCCATGAGTTAGATGAAAAAGAAAAGCGTATCCCTTTGGGATATGCTACCCTTTACTTTCCTGACTATGGCATCGGGACAACAAGTGATGAATACGGACGATTCAACATGACCAATGTCCCTATGGGAAAAGCCCGTGTACAAGTCATGTATGTAGGGAAAGTAACTATCGATACCTTGGTGAATGTTAACCGTGATTTGACTTTGGATTTCACCCTTCAAAACGAAAATTTCAATCTGAAGGAAGTAACTGTTACCGCTACCCAAAATCGGGCCGGACGATCTACAGCATCAAACATCTCGCGTCAAGCGATGGATCACTTGCAAGCTACCAGTCTCAACGATCTCTTGTCATTGATGCCGGGAGGTGTTTCGCAAAACTCAGCCTTGAATAGTTCGCAACAAATCAATATACGCCAGATAGCGGGAAATAGTAGTCATGAAGAAGCCTTGAATGCGTTAGGCACGGCTATTATCCGTGACGGAGCACCGATATCGAACAACTCCAACCTCTCTGCCATGAATCCTACCGTATCGGGAGGAGCCAGTGCCATGAGTGGAGGTGCATCGCCTTCGGGAGGAGTGGACGTACGAAGCATCTCGACAGAAAACATAGAATCGGTAGAAATCATCCGTGGAATTCCTTCGGTGGAATATGGTGATTTGACTTCGGGAGCCGTCATTGTTCATACCAAAGCCGGTCGTGAACCTCTTCGAGTAAAAGCCAAAGCCAATCCGAATGTCTATCAAATATCCATGGGTACGGGTTATGAATTGGGCAAAGATAAAGGGGCCTTGAATGTAAGTGCCGATTATGCCTACAATACCAACGACCCCAAAGCCACTTACCAGCACTATCAACGTGCTACGGGAAAGGTGATGTATTCAAATTCCTTCTTCCATAACCAGTTGAGAAGCAATACCAGCCTTGACTTCATGTATGGAAAGGATACCCGCGATCGAAATCCGGATGATGAAAGTACACAAACTACGTCAGAAGGTCGGGATGTGGGTTTTAACTTGAACACCAATGGCACATGGAACATCAACAAGGGTTGGCTACAAAACATCCGTTATGTCCTTTCGGGCAATTATACCGACAAGCAGAGTTTCTTTGAAACGGCCTATGGCTCGGCATCGGCTCCCTACTCCATGACCACCACCGATGGGGCTATCCTGAGTAACTTCAAAGGACAACACATATTCGATGCAGAAGGCAATCAGATTACCAACTTCGGAAGTGAGGATGCCAATCATTATGCGGTATTCCTTCCAAGCTCATACATCGGTCATTATGAGATTGATAGTCGTGAAGTGAATGCATTTGCCAAACTGACCGCTACCCTTTTCAAGCAAAGCGGTAAGGTAAATAACCGTATTTTGTTGGGAGTTGATTTCAAGACGGATGGTAATGTGGGAAAGGGAAAGACCTTCGACCCGACCTCGCCTCCTCTCCGTAACCAAACGAGCAAGAACAGCAGTTATCGTCCTCGCCCTTACAAGGACATTCCGTTTATCCATCAATTCGGTGCCTTTGCGGAAGAAAACTTCGTGTGGAACATCGGTGAGCGTGAATTGAAGATGCAAGCCGGCGTACGTTTTGACCATGCCTCGGTAGTGGGAAGTGTTCTTTCGCCTCGTTTCAATGCCTCGTTCGACTTGATACCACGTACCTTGACTTTGAGTGGTGGCTATGGTATCACCTCGAAGATGCCTACCCTACTCTATCTCTACCCGGAGAAGGCATACTTTGAATACGTGAATATCAACGAACTGGCGAATGAAAGCATTCCAGAGAACGAACGTCTGTTCATGACTACCACCAAGGTGTATGACACCTCCAATGAAAACTTGAAGATAGCCAAGAACCACAAAGCTGAAATCGGGCTTCGCCTGAATATAGGTAAGGTTAGTGCGTCCGTCACCGCCTTTCAAGAACGATTGAAGAACGGTTATTCATTGGACAACACTTTCAGTTCTTTCAATTCTTTCAGTTATAAAGAATATACTCGAAATGAAAACGGAGACTTGGTATTGGCAAGCAATTTGCCGGTATTGAATAGTTATTATACCCCAACCAACAACCTGAATGTCAAGACACAAGGGATAGAGTTCGATGTAAATGTAGGCCGTATCGATGCCATCCGAACTTCCTTCCAATTGAATGGTGCATGGATGCGTACACAGAGTTGGAACAATGGGTATGACTTCTATGACAATAGCGGTACCTCTGCTTCCTCACGAACGCCAGTGGCTATATATGAGGCAGGTGCGGTGAAGAGTTATCGCCAACAATTGGCTACAACTCTTCGTGCCACACACAACATTCCTGAAATCGGCTTCGTGGTGACCTTAACTACCCAAGCTATCTGGAATCAATCGAATTGGAAGACCTTCGGAAACGATACTATCCCGGTGGGATATATCTCGTTAGAGAATGAAGTGATTATGTTCCCAGAAGGCAAGTACACCAGCATCGAGCAATTGAAAGCCGACGGATACGACTATATGTTGCAGAACCCGAACCATTCGCATGCCATTAAGGAAACGTATGCTCCTTATTTCTGCTTCAATCTGAATGTGACGAAGGAAATAAGCAACATGTTCCGTGTATCGTTCTTTGCGAACAACATGTTCCGTAGTTATCCGCGAGTAGAATCGAAACGAAATCCAGGGAGTTACATCTCGTTGAACAACCGGTTCTTCTTCGGTTTGGAATTATCATGTACCTTGTAAAAAAGAATAAAGATGAAAAAATACCTATTAATGATTAGCCTCGTCCTCGCATTGACCAGTTGTGAGGCATTCAACGACTTGGAGGGAACAAAGGAAATCACCCCTATCTCCGTGGAGGTAGCACTCGATTTCAACATAGACAATCTGGCTGAGTTGAAGGATTTGAAAGTGAAGTTCGACAATTACGATGAAGACATGCACTACGAAAAGGAAGTCATCCATCACACCATCGAGATGAATGACATCCTCCCGGGCATCTATACCGTTAATGTTAGTGGAACCGCTCTTGACCATGAAGGAAATGAGTATTTCGTGAATGGAAGTATGGTGAACCATGCCATATTCCAGGAAGGCACTTCTTTGAAGTTGAATGTAAAAGGTCAGAAAATCAGTCCTTTGGTATTCAAGGAAATCTACTATGCATGTAGCAAAACTCCCTTGAACAAATCGTACATCTACGACCAATTCTATGAAGTGTACAACAACTCCTCCTCGGTGCTTTACCTCGATGGCATCCATTTTGCCAACCTCTATCCAGACAAATCGTCCACTTCCCTCCCCTTGTGGCCGGAAGAAGACGGCGAGGATTATGTCTATGCCCTCCGTGTGTGGAAGTTTCCGGGAGAAGGAAAAGACTATCCTTTGCAACCGGGAGAATCGTGTGTCATCGCCCAGTTTGCCACCAATCATCAGTTAGATATCTACAATCCTAATTCACCTATAGATAATAGTAGTGCTGATTTTGAGTTCTATATGGACAATGCCAATTATCCCAATGCCTCGGCTCCTGATATGAAGCATGTGTTTTATGACGGAAAGGCACAGAAAGGTACGTTGAAACAATACCTTACCACTGTATTCGGAGGAGCCTATGTGGCTTTCCAAGTGCCCGAGGGAGAGACATGGGATCCGGTCAATGACCCGAACATGCAAACCCGTGATTTGAGCACCACCAAGGCTACACGCTATGCCAAGATTCCTATCCGCTATGTATTAGATGCCGTAGAAGCCATCGACAATGAATCGAAGATAAATGCCAAGCGTCTGCCGGGTGTACTCGATGCCGGCATCACTTGGGTAGGTACCACTTACAATGGATTAGGTGTTTGTCGAAAGCCTTCATTGGACGAGCAAGGCAATCCTCTCCAAAGAGAAAATGGTGCATACATCTATCAAGATACGAATAACAGTACCGATGACTTTGAGCGAGGTGTAACACCCGTATTGAGACGAAACAAAGCCGGGATGCCAGAATGGAACCATACACTTATCAAATAATGAAGACGAAAATGAAATACTTAAAACATATAGGCATTTGCCTCCTAACGTCAGCATACATGCAAGCCAATGCCGAAGGATTCTCACCAGCAAGCATGGAGCAATTGAAGATACAACGCCTCTGGCTTCAGTCACAAAATGCATCGGGCATGGTGTTCGACGATACCACCCGCTTCTCCAATTTGGTGATGAACTATCACCTGCAAGACGGGAATTTCCACCGACCTCAAGAAGGTGCCAAGGAAAGCACTATCGGAGTATCGAGTGAAGGATTCATGAAGTTGAAGAAGGCTTTGGTATGGGGTTCGTTCAGCTTCCAACAACGGAACTTGACCGATGCAGGCTATAATGCTTCCATCACCGACCCTTTCCGCGGAATGCCTTACTACATCATCGACGAGCATCAGAGCGACTGGCGAAACCAATACTACGACTTGCGTTTCCGTGCCTCTACTCCGTTGATGGACAATGGTTTGTCCTTCGGTGTGGAAGGAGTTTACCAAGCCTCCTTATCCGCCAAGCAACGCGACCCTCGTGTGGATACCCGTTTCTATACCTTGAAGATGGTGCCAAGCATCAGTTACCAAGTGAATGAAGCTCATCGCCTCGGCTTGTCGTTAAGATACGAGAGCATCAAGGAAGACTCAAGAATGGAGAATGAAAATAGCGACATCGACCAGAATTATTACCTCCTTTATGGCTTGGGAACGGCCGTACAAGGCATCGGAAGCGGACGCACCACCAATTATTACGGTGACCGATGGGGAAGTGCCTCGCAATATCATTTCCAATCATCTGTATGGAATGTCTTGTTGGAAGGAAGTTACGATGTACGGGCAGAGAATGTAGAACAAAGTTTCACCTCACCCAAGAAGGATGCAGGGGTAAAGGACAAGACTTTCCAACTCTCATTGACCACTTATCGGAAGGGAGAGCATTATTCGCAACACCTAAAAACGATTTATACAAATCGTTACATAAAAGGTATTCAATACGTATCAAAATACGATAATTCGGAGTCATTGGATGGTTGGAATGTACTTTATCAAAGCATTCGTTCGACTTACGATACTGAAAAAGCATCCCTTCATTATGCCTTGATGCGTAATCGAGGTCATGAATATAATTGGAAGTTGGAAACCGAACTCGCTTATTCGAAGCAGAAGGATGAATACATCCTGCCTTATTCGGTGAAGAGTTCCGAAAATATATTATTCCATATAGGTGGTAAAAAGAACCTTATCGTGAGCAAAAAGATGAACAAACGATTGCTTTTAGACCTCCATGTATCTTACAAAAAGAATTTGAGTGGCGAATATCAGTATGGAGGAAGTCATCCTGAATACATCAGCGTGACGGAGCTTGAAACATCGGATGCCAACTATCTGAATAGCGATTGGCATCGTATCGGAGGTTCGCTCACTTATTCGCAAATAATCAAGGCAGATGCAAAGACAAATTTCTTTGTCAAGGCATCTTATGACCATGTAGGAACTTCGGATTTCAATTATAATAAACGTAACCATTTCACCATCAGCATGGGTTGTCATTTTTAATTAGAAATAAATATTTTTAAACATGAAAAGATACATTACATTCGCCAGTTTGGCATTTGTCCTCTTGCAAGGAAGCATGGCTCAAACCATCATCAAACCATCCGTCAAAACCAAGACTACTTTCGCCATCGTGACCGATACTAAAAGTTACGAAGAAGCTAAGAAAGAAATCGATGATTATCGCGCCAGTGTAGAACAAGAAGGCTTGGGAACCTACCTCGTCATCGACAATTGGAAGACTCCCCAACCTATCCGTGAAGTATTGCAAACACTCCACGAGGATAAGAAAAATCCATTGGAAGGCTGTGTATTGGTGGGTGATATTCCTATCCCAATGATTCGCGATGCCCAACACCTCTGTTCAGCCTTCAAAATGAATCAAACCATGGCTTGGCAACGTTCAAGCGTGCCTTCGGACAGATATTATGACGACTTCGACTTGAAGTTTGACTACATAAAGCAAGATAGCCTACAAGCTGATTACCATTATCTTTCACTCCGTGCGGATAGCAAGCAATATTTGTCGCCCGACATCTATTCAGGCCGTATCCGTCCGCTTCGAGGGAAAGGTATGGACAAGTATCAATTGCTTCGTGACTATCTAAAGAAGGTGGTGAAAGAGAAGCAGCAGAGCAACGTACTCGACCAACTGACCATGGCTCGTGGACATGGATATAACTCGGAAGACCCCTTGGCTTGGAGTGGAGAGCAAATCGCCCTCCGCGAGCAATTGCCCCAGCTCTTCTTACCAGGAAACACGGTGAAGTTTTATGATTTCACCTTCCAGTTTCCGAGTAAAAATCTTTACTTGAACGAGCTGCAACGCGAAGACCTCGACGTGTTGCTTTTCCATCATCATGGAGCTCCGCAAGCACAATACCTCGACGGTTACGAACCGGCCAACAATGTGGAATCGAATATCGAAAGCATCAAGCGTTTTCTGCGTAGCAAAGTGCCCGGACGTGCCAAGAAAGTGGGCAAGGAAAAGGCTATCGCTGAGTATGCCCAACGATACAATGTGCCCGAAAGTTGGTGCGAAGAGGCCTTCGATGCAGAGATGCAGAAGCAGGATTCTATCTATAATTATAGCATGGACATCCATGTGGAAGAGATTCACCAATTGCGTCCGAATGCCCGTTTCATCATGTTCGATGCATGCTTCAACGGTTCTTTCCATTTGGACGATTACCAAGCCGGAGCCTATATTTTCAATCCGGGTAAGACCCTTGCCACCTTGGCTTGTTCGGTCAACTCCATCCAAGACAAATGGCCGAATGAATTCCTAGGATTGTTGGCATCGGGTATGCGCATCGGTCACTTCACTCGTCTGACTTGTTTCTTGGAAAACCACCTCATCGGTGACCCGACCTTGCACTTCACTCCCACCACGAATGCAGGTTTCGACATCAACCAAGCCTTGGTGTTGAAAGAGAATGACATTGCTTTCTGGAAGAAGCAACTCAACTCTCCATTGACTGATATGCAAGCCTTGGCCCTCCGTAAACTCTCGGATGCCGATTACAAGGATATGGTATCGTTGTTGGAAGAAAGTTATTTCCAGTCGCCTTCGTTCATGGTTCGTTTGGAAGCCCTCCGTTTGTTGGCATTGAACCATCCTTCGCAAGCCATTAACGTCATAAAAGCTGCTTTGAACGATAGCTATGAACTCATCCGCCGATATGCGGCTGAATATGTGGAAAAGAATGGTTCACCCGAGCTTCTCCCAGCATGGATAGAAGGTTACTTGCAACGATCCCACGAAAAGCGTTTCCGCTTCAAGGTAACAAACGGACTCGATGCTTTCCCGTATGCAGACATCAAGGCAGAACTCGAGAAGCAATCCCAAGAACTCACCTTATTCAACCGTTCACACGTAGATGCTATCCTGAATCAACTTCCACGTAACGAACAAGGTATGGAACGTGATATCCAAACAATAACAAATCCGAAAAGTAAACCCAGCCATGTGCGTCGTGACTTGCGCATATTTCGTAATCATCCGGTGGGTGGAAAGCCTCTTGACATGATTATCGACTTCGTGAAAGACGAATCCCGTCCTACCGACCAACGCTTGTTAGCAGCCGAAGTCTTGGGTTGGTACAACATGTATCACAACAAGGAAAGCATCATCCAATCTTTGAAGGAAATCCAAACCAACGATGCTGCTTTGAAGAATGAAATTGAGAAGAGCATTGCCCGATTGAAGGGTAAGAATCGGTAAGCAGAAGGTGGGGGACAAAACGTCCCCCATCTATATTATATTTTTAATCTTATATTTACTTTCATCAGCCAACCGGCTATCCAAACAACAACCAACGAGAACAACAACGAGCGACACAAGCCCGGCACACCTGTACACAAGAAAGCAGGATAATGGAAGGCCAAAAGGCGTTGTACAGCATACCAAGCATAAGGAATCATGTAACAAGTCAAGGTAACTGTACCGGCAGGTTTAATGATAGCAAACCAATTAGCCTTGTTCTTCACATCTACCAAGAAATAGAAGATGCCCACCATAAAGAAAGAAATGGCATTGCATACGAAAAGCCATGTCGGTGTAGCTTGAATCTTGGAAATAATCCAATGCGGATGAGAAGCGAAGAAGAATACTAACATCAACATGCCCAAACCTATCATCGTACCCACAAACTTGAAAGGCTTCTCCTTGTTGCCCCAATGGATGAGCAAAACAGAAGCAAAGGCTCCCGACACACCCAAAGCATGATGCACCATATCGCTAGGAAGGTAAGACAAATCCCATGTGCCATGGCTCAATACCGACAAGGCAAGAAACAATACCCATGCACACGTCATCCATACGAGGCGAGCACGAGTGATTAGAAAGACGATAGCGGTCACTAGGTATGTCCAGCCAATCAAGCCGAGGATACCCCACCATTTGACTCCAAATGTTGCTCCATTCTTCCCTTCGAACAAGATGAACAATCCCAATATCATCGCCCGACCTACTATCTTCAAGCCTTCATACAAGTACTTCTTCTTCCCTTCTGCCTTCGGGTACAGATTCCAAGTCAGGAAGAAAGAAATGACCAACAAAATGACATACCACGAATAAGGCAATCCTGTAGCATTCCCGTCATATGATCCCAAATTCACCGTGAAAAGTCCCATAATAATCAACGCAATGGTGCGCTCAAAAATGTGTTTTAGAGTGCCTCCCAATGACTCTCCCTTCTCTTGTCTCTTCAAGATAGCGAAAGGAACAGACATCCCCATCACAAACAAGAAACATGGAAAAATGATGTCCGAAAAGCCCAACATATCTTCATCCATCTTGGCATGAAGCAACCAATGAGGTATCTGCTTGATACCCGGTATATCATTCACAAAAAGCATCAAGAACATGGTAAGAGTACGAAATACATCGATAGTGGCAATACGAGCGGTTTTCATAATAAACATTCTTAAGGTTAATGAGACAAAGATAAACAATTTTAGTATATGGATTGTCTTTAAGTCTAAAACTTTCGTAACCATCAAAATAAAGACTAACGTGAAAAGATTATTCTTGCTCCTTTACATCCTAACCTGCGGTTGTAGCATGGTCACAGCACAAACATTTTCCATAAACGGGAAGGTAATCGACCGAAACACCCGACAAGGTATCCCTTATGCCAATGTCTACATCGAGGGGGATACCCAAACGGGAACGGCTACGGACTCCATCGGACGGTTCACCCTGCCGAATGCCCAACCGGGCATCCATCGTCTCGTGGTGTCGTGCATCGGCTATCAGGCGAAACTCACACCCGAATACATGGTATCGGCACGCACGCCCTTCATCGAGGTGGAACTGGAGGAGGCCAAGCAAATGCTGGGCGAAGTGACCGTTTCTCCTTCTCCCTTGCGACGAACCACAGAAAGCCCTGTGAGTCTTTTCGTCATCGGGCTTCAAGACATCGAGAAGATACCGGGTGCCAATCGCGACATCTCCCGCATCGTGCGTTCGTTTCCGGGCGTGTCCTTCTCACCCATCGGCTATCGGAACGACTTGATAGTGCGTGGCGGAGGACCTTCGGAGAACCGCTATTTTCTGGACGGAATCGAAATTCCCAACATCAACCATTTCTCCACACAAGGAGCATCGGGCGGCCCCGTAGGTATCATCAACTCGGACTTGGTGCGCGAAATCAATTTCTATACGGGAGCTTTCCCTGCCAATCGTTCGGGCGCTCTGAGTTCGGTCATGGATATCCATTTGTTCAATGGGAATCCCGAGCGACAGGATTTCAAGGCGACCCTCGGCGCATCCGAAGTTTCATGGAGTGGAAGCGGACACTTCTCCCCTAAAACAACTTATCTATTTTCCGTCCGACAATCTTACTTGCAATTCCTCTTCAAACTTTTGGGGATGCCTTTTCTGCCCAACTATATCGACGGGCAAATCAAGGTGAAATCACGCCTTTCGGACAGACATGAGATGACATTCCTAGGCTTGGGAGGCATCGACCGGATGAAGCTGAACACGGATGAGAAAGGCGATGCTACGGAATTCTTGTTGAGTTACTTACCTGTCATCCATCAGGACACATATACCTTGGGAGCCTCCTACAAGCACTATGCCGGAGTACACACGCAAAGTGTCTTCCTTAGCCATAATTACTTGAACAACCGTATGACGAAATATGTAAACAATAACGAATCCTCTGAAGAAAACTTGATGCTCCGCCTCCGGAGTTCCGAGCAGAAGACTTCCCTCAGGGTGGAAAACCGTTCGAACATCGGCCGGTGGGTATGGAAACAGGGCTTGGAGGCAAGTTATGCCCGATACACCAACCGCACCACCCAACGGATATATACCAACAATGAGGCTTCGCTCCTGAAGTATGACACCGACCTCGGCATCTGGAGCTGGGGAGGTTTCGTCTCGGCCGACTATACCTCGCCCGACCAACGGTTCACCAGCTCTTTCGGCATCCGCACCGATGCGTCGGATTTAGTTAAAATGAACAATTTGTTAAAACAACTCTCGCCCCGGATTTCGGCCAATTATACCTTCAATGAGCACTGGTCGATAGCCGGAAACGTGGGAATTTACTACGAAATGCCCCCATTTACCGCTCTCGGATTCAAGGATAAGGAAGGGAATTTCGTGAATCGGGAACTGAAATACCAACGGGTGGCCTCGGGAAGCGCGGGTGTGAATTGGCGCCCCTCAGCAAGGATCATCCTTTCGCTCGAAGGCTTCTACAAACGATACACGGACATGCCCCTGTGTGTCCTCGACAACATCCCTCTGGCGTGCAAGGGGAACGACTATGGCATCTTCGGCAACGAAGCGCTGGTATCCTCGGCTCAGGGACGGGCCTATGGAGTGGAACTACTCGCCAAGTGGCAGGTGCCCGACCGCATCAATACCAGTGCATCGCTCACCCTCTATCAGAGCGAATACCGCAACGACAAGGACAGCTCTTATCTGCCCTCGGCTTGGGACAACCGGTATATCCTCAACATGAACTGCATCTGGAGCCTTCCGAGAGAATGGGATTTAGGCGCAAAAATCAGTGTTATCGGAGGTGCACCCTACACACCCTACGATGAGGAGAAGTCCTCGTTTGTAGAGGCTTGGAATGCATCAGGTAGGCCATTGTACAATTACGATTTATACAACACCTGCCGATTGGCGAGTTATGCCCAACTAGACCTGCGCATCGACAAAAACTATTTCTTCCGGAAGTGGCGCCTGGGATGGTACATCAGTTTGCAGAACGTGACGGGCAGCAAGTTGAAGGAACAGGATGCCTTCATCAGCACGGGTGAGGTTCTAAATCAGAATGCCTCCCTCATGGAGCAACAATACCGGATGCGCACCATTAAGCAAGAAACGGGAAGCATCATTCCTAGCCTTGGGATTACGGTGGAGTTTTAAGATTACCTTTTATTTTTTTGGGAGAGTAGATGGAACTATCATAAGAGAATTTCAAAAATATCCCAAGCGTTTAAAAAACATCATCGCCTTTTGTCTGATTGGCAAAAGGCGAATTCAACTTGCAAATGCAATCGAATCCTAATCGGTTAATAATAAATTTAATTTGCTATATTACGCCATAACAGCTATACGTCTGCGAAAAGCAATGGCAATATTCTTTCGTGCAAAATCGTTGACCGAAACAAAGGTGGTGCGCTGTTTTAATTCTTCAAATGACATGCTGAACAAAAGTTTGGCCAGACATTCATCGGCAAAAGAATTTGATACTACATTTACTCCTTCAAAATCAAGTACAACCTTATCGTTTGCATTGATTAATGGTAATAATTGCTCACGAACTTTGGCACCTAATTGTCTTGTTCCCAAGTTTTCACCTATATCCTTGAATTTAAATGTTATCATATTGTATTTCTTTTTACCATAAGTTGTCCAATTCGTCTTCTTTAATAAACTCGTCGTTGAACTGTCCTTCGCAATCGGTGCGATTATCAACAATATCATTCGGATTAATTTCCTTGTTGGAATGAAGTTCAAAATACACAATCGTTCCTTGCCAATATGGAGCTTTGGATATATGGGTATTTGAACCGTCATATATTAACAAACTGTTACCTGAATGAATTTCCAATGTAATACCGACGTTTTGAATTAGTCTTGATGTAGAATATAGTCCAAATCCCATTCCTTTACCATCGGTCACACCATCCATAATGCAAGTTCTTACGGCTTCTTCCTCTGAGATATTTTTATATTGGGGATTAGCACATAATGAAGCTTTTACACCTATACCATCATCTGCAACCAAAATCTGCACCTTGTTCTCTTCGGGTAAATATCTCATTAAAACCGTGCCACAGATTTTTTCTGAGTGTGTCAAAACATTATCTAAAATTTCATAAAAGCAATAACTCAATCCTTGAAGCATAGTCAATTCAATATCAGGATGACCATTCAACAATCTTACAATATCTGTATAAGTATTGTAAATGGTATCATTATCGAAAACCTCTATCGTAGGTGTCGGTTGGTTTCCTTTGAAATATTTATGTATAAGTTTATCTACATTCATATTGCGAAGATATGAAAAAATCAACTATATCCCCAAATTCTAAATCATAATTCTTTGTAATTAGCGAATTCTCTTCTTATCGCCTTCACCAACGCTTCCCTTTCTGCTTCCGTCATTCCCTTGGTGCGGGCGAATTCAACTTGCAAATGCAATCGAATCCTCATTGGTTAACATTCATATAGTAATTACTTAGTTAAACAGAAGTGGATGCTTCATTTCCTCCAATAAAGCATCCACTTCTGCTTCCGTCATGCCGGAAATGTAACGGATTTATCGGTTTGAGATGTTTATTTAAAGTGATAAACAGCTACAACCGGGTTTCCATCTTCCGGATAGTCTTTCAAACAATCTGGGAGATTCTTAATCATCCCTTCTTCTTTCATCCAGGCAATGGTGGCTCCGGAAGTGGCTTGAATAGCTACATTCGTTTGAGGATTCCAGTTCTTGAACCACATAGGCAATCCGCCATTCACTTCATTTTCGATGCCCGGATAGGTTGGCCACTCATCATAGTCCTGATTTTCTTCCAAGCTTATATCGGTTTTCTGACAAAGAACCTTTCCTGTC
>JBGVGD010000076.1:0-45861 GCA_045121515.1 Phocaeicola sp.
CGGCTCAGAAATACATAATCCTTCTGTACCAATTGATACATTAGATCTGTTTTGTCTACATAAATTGCACCTTTTTGGCGAAGTTTCTCAAAATCTTGTATCCCTACCGGGTAAATCCGTTGCTGTTTCATATTTCTCGTTGTCTGATTCGATATGGCAAATGTACAATAAAAAAGGTAGAAAACAAAAAAAGTGGATACTTCCATAAGTATCCACTCCATTAATCTTATACTAAGGATTAATTTTATCCAATAGCTTCAGTACATCTTCTGGGGTATCAAAGTCAACATTAAGTGTTTTAATAGCTTCTTTAATACTTTCCTGTTGTTTTTTAGGGAACAATTTCAGGAAGGTTACCTGATTGCGGAAAGACTTCCAGTTTTTCTTGATAAGTATATAGTATATGTTCTTAATTTCATCTTTATAAATGGTCAAGTCCATGTTGTTTTCACCGTTCACACGCTGGAAACGGGCATTCACATCAATGGCTTGGACGCTACCGTGAGTGGCCATACCCATAGCACCCACTTTACCACGTTCACGGGTATTGACTTCTTTTTCTATATGTAGTGCCGTTTTACCCTCTTTCATGACTTCAACAAAACGTCCTTCATAAGGGATGAAGCGAGTCTTGTCGATAATGATAGTATCAATATCTTGTAAGTTTTCAACAATCATATCTGTATTTCCATTCAGGAAATGCATCTGGAGGTTAAAACGCAGTGACGGGAGTGAAATCACTTTATGTATTTTCGCTTGATTTCTACCCATTTTCTACCCAATCATTAGCTAAGATATTTCCCTTACATCCTGGACCGTAAATTACCGGTTGAGTCCCTATATATAATAAGGTGAAATATGAGGGACTTACGAACAAAAAATCATAATCCTGTCAAATAATGTTAAAAATGTATCTTTTATAAAAAATAAATCTTTAGTTAAAAAAAGACTGGATTTAACAACTTGTCGCACTTCATGAAATAAAAGTAGACAAAGTCTATGCTTTTAAGCAACGATTAGTTAATGGGGCAATTTAACATTTCAATACACCTGAATGTTTTTTTTAATATTTCCATTTTGTTGTGTTGAAAATTATCGTATATTTGCCACGTTAAACTAATTTAATTATGAAAAGCAACAAGTTTCGGGGGAACTATACCCAATTATCGTTCTGAATTAACTTTTTGATTTTCTATAAACACTTAAAAATCACAGCTATGTTAAAACGACTTAAAACAGTCAGTATGATGCTGTTCTTGATGGGAACTTCTACAGGAGCAGCTTTCGCCATCTCCGCTCCAGGAGCTGACGACGTGAAGATTACACAGCAGAGTGAAACAGCTACCGGTACTGTAGTGGATGCTATGGGTCCAGTAATTGGTGCTTCTGTTGTAGTAAAGGGTACTACCAACGGTACAATTACCGACTTCGACGGTAATTTCTCTATCCCTGGTGTAAAGAAGGGTGACATCCTTCAGATTTCTTACATTGGTTACACAACCAAGGAAATCGCTTGGAACGGTTCTCCACTCAACATTACAATGGAAGAAGATGCCCAACAATTGGCCGAAGTGGTTGTAACTGCTTTGGGTATGAAGCGTGAAACCAAGGCTTTGGGTTATGCTGTAACAGAAATGAAGGGCGACGAATTGAAGGCTGCCAATACCATTTCTCCAGTAGCAGCATTGCAAGGTAAGGTTGCCGGTGTGGATATTTCTGCTTCCGATGGTGGTATCTTTGGTGCAACCAAGATTCAAATCCGTGGTAATTCTACATTGGGTTCTAATAACCAGCCTATTTATGTAGTGGACGGTGTTATTTTGGACAACAGTACTTCTGGTAATACCGACTTGAACTGGACTGCTAACCCTGGTGACTACGGTAACGAATTGAAGAACTTGAACCCGGATGATTTTGAATCAGTATCTGTATTGAAGGGTGCTGCCGCAACAGCTCTTTACGGTTCTCGTGCTTTGAACGGTGCTGTCGTAATTACTACCAAGTCTGGTAAGGGCGGTAAGAAAGGTGTAGGCGTTTCTTTCTCTCAGACTCTTGGTTTCGATGTTATTGTGGATAATCCGGAAATTCAGTATGAATATGGTTATGGTCTTTGGAGTGGTGAATTGAGCACTTACGGCAACAGATGGCAGGATCATGGTACGCCAACCAATCCAAATAGTTTAGGCCAATCAACTATCAGAACAGTCGACGGTAAGGCTACTTATAAGGGCGCATCTTATACTTCATATGCTTGGGGTCCTAAATACGATGGAACTCCGGTTGAAAATTATGATGGTACCATGACCACATTCTCTCCATATGAAAATGGTATGAATGAATATTATCGTACAGGTATCAACACCAATACCAACGTAGCTATTAGTGGCTCGAATGACAAGGCTTCTTTCTATTCCTCTTTGTCATACAAGCATGCTGACGGTCAAACTCCAAACAATTCATTTGATCGTTACTCTATGTTGTTGAAGGGTTCTTACAATATCACAGATAGATTGGATGTGAATGCTTCTGTCTCAACTGCATTCTCTAAGCCTCAAAATGCACAGCAGGAAGTTGGTTTGTACTTTGTATATTCAGGCATCCCGGGCTTTGTTAATCCAGGATATTGGTCAGACAAGTACAAAGGTGCTCATGGCGGTATTGCTTCAACTAATTATGGCGATGAATATGGCTATGTGCCAAGTACTGTGAAAAGTTTGTGGTGGGCTTTGAATGAGAATAGCAATGTCCAAAAGGAATGGGTATTCCGTCCTACATTCGAAGTAAACTATCGTATTTTTGACTGGTTACGTGCTAAAGTTGACGGTAATATCAACTATTACACACGTGAAATGGAAAGCAAATCATTGGGTAATGGTTATGCCATGGAAGGCGGTGGCTACTCTTTGAATAGTTATTCTAAGACTCAATTGACATTGGGAGGTACTGTTAGTGCAGACAAGCGTTTCGGTGATTTCAATGTGGGTGGTTTCGGTCGTTTCGAATATTACAACAAGACCGAACAATACATGGAAATTTACACCAATGGCGGTTTGATTGTTCCTGGTCAGTTCTTTATTAACAACTCCAAGAATACTCCGAGTTACAAAGGTCAAATCCAAGGAACTAAGCGCATGCTTTCTGCTATTTTTGCATTGAACTTGAGTTGGAAAGACCAATTATATTTGGACGTAACAGGTCGTAACGACTGGTCTTCTGCCTTGGTTTACTCGGATACTCATGGTAACTATTCATATTTCTACCCATCTGTATCAGGTTCTTGGTTGATTACAGAAACATTCAAGGACAAACTTCCAGAATGGATTTCATTTGCTAAACTCCGTGCTTCTTGGGCGCAAGTGGGTAACGACATGAGTCCGTATGAATTGAATCAAGGTTATTCAGTAGGGACAATTAAGACAGCAACCGGTAATATCTATACCAATAACTTGTCTTCTGATACAATTTATGACTTGAATTTGAAGCCTGAACGTAAGAATTCATGGGAAGTTGGTATGGATTTCCGTGTATTGAATAATCGCATCGGCTTGGATGTTACTTATTATAAGGAAAATACCAAGGATCAGATTATGAGTATCAGTGTACCAGGCGTTTCTGGTATCAATTACAAGAAAGTAAATGCTGGTAACATCCAAAACCAAGGTATTGAAATCGCATTGAATACAACTCCTGTGAAGACAAAGGATTGGGAATGGAACCTTGATTTCACTTATACAAAGAACAAGAGTAAGATTGTTTCTTTGCACGAAGACGTAGCAGACTACATTGCATTGCAAGGTCAGGTAAACGCATACGACTACCGTGTCGGTTCTGTTGCTCAAGTTGGTGGCGAATACGGTCAGTTGATGACAGACATTATGCCTGCACGTAATAAAAATGGTGACATTTTGTTGAATTGGGATGACTATGACAGAGCCGGTTATCAGAAGCGTTCTGGTAAATTGGAAGTTATCGGTGACGTAAATCCGGACTTCTTGGGTTCTGTTGCATCTACTTTGACATACAAGGATTGGTCATTGCGTGTTGCTTTGGACGGTCGTTTCGGTGGTATGATTGCTTCTTATGCAAACCGTTACGGACGTACTCTCGGTAATACTGCCAACACATTGCAATATCGTGATGCAGAACATGGTGGTATCACATGGACTTCAAAATGGATGAATGCAGACGGTACTCCTTCTGACAGTTATGGTATTACATATCATGACGGTGTAATTCCTGAAGGTGTATTTGCTGATGGTACAACTATTGCCTGTGCAGACGGTGTAACTCGTGACATGAGCGGTGTTAGTTTTGCTAGTGCAGTAGAAAAGGGCTGGTTGGAACCAATGCATGCTGGTGCATATCATTATTACATGAACGACTGGTCTTTGGGCGTTATCAATGATACTTGGGTAGAAGAATTGAACTACGTTGCACTTCGTGAAATAACTTTGGGTTATCGCTTGCCAAGCGCTTGGGCCGCTAAGGTTGGTGCACAAAACATTAACATTTCTGCAACAGCACGTAACTTGTGTTACTTGTATAATTCATTGGAAAACAACTTGAATCCTGAGTCAGTACGTGGTAACGCATCTGGTGAATTCCGTATCCGTTCATTTAACCCGTATACTGCAAACTTCATGTTTACACTTAATGTTAACTTCTAAACTTTTAAAGCATTATGAAACTAAATAAATATTTGATGGGCGGCTGTTTGGCCGGTGCTTTATTCCTCGGCAGTTGTACTGCAGATGATTTAGCAGAGTACAATACCGACCCGAGTGTCATCACTAAACCAGACATGCGTTTCTTGTTCACCCAAGGTTTGTCTCAATTCCTTCCGTCTGACTATTGGGATTGGTGGTATGACTTTTCAGCTATGAGCCAATATGGACAAGTAACAGGTGGTAGCAATAAGAATACAATGAACATGCCGGACATTTCGTCAGGCAATGGTAGTGTGGCTAACACTTTGAAGATTTTGAGAGAAATGGACTACCAACTTTCTTTGATGACAGAGGAAGAAGCTGATAAGTATGCTCAAATCCGTGCTATGATGCAGTCATTGGTGGTCTATATGGGTATTCAAGATACCGACTTTTATGGTTCTGCACCATATAGCGAAGCATATAGCGCACGTTATGGCGGTACTTTGACTCCAAAATATGACACTCAAAAAGAATTGTTTACTCAATTTTATGCTGAGTTGAAGGAAGCTACTGATGTATTGGTAAATGGTAAGAACTCCGTTGCTCAGACAACATTGGGAACTCAAGACTTCGTTTACAATGGTGATGCTGCGAAGTGGGCCAAGTTTGCAAACTCATTGAAATTAAAGTTGGCTCTTCGCTTGATGCACGTAGATAAAACTTGGGCAACTCAAATTGCCACAGAAGCCGCTTCTCATGCTGCTGGTTTCATGACAAATAGAGCTGACAACTTCATTTACAATCAGGGTAGTGAATGGTACTATGGCAAGGAAGATCCTCAACCTGGTACTGGTAATATTAATTTGATTCAGTTCTTGGTAGATAACAAGGACCCACGTGTACGTTTCTTCTTCCAGAAGAACGATTTCAACTCAGAAGTGGTACAGGCTTATTTTGATGCTGGACAGGAATTGCCTTCATACGTTGCAGATAAGGTAAACTATACTGAAGTTGCAGGCAAGAAAGTATTTGAAAGTTGGAAGGCTCCAGGCGAACCATGGGTGCGCTATGTAGGTCTGCCAATTCAGATTAATGCAAGTGGCGAGTCAATTTGGGAACAATATTACGACCCTGAACAGACATGGTTGAAGGTATCATTGAATGGTGCTGATAAATCATATAGTGCAACTTCTTATTTGAACATGGAAATGTATGAAGGTAACCGTACATATACTTATCCGACTAAGCCAGGTGGTACAGTTGTTCAAGATAAGGATCCTAAACCATTCTATGGTTTGTATATGTCTGCAGGTGAAATCAACCTCTATTTGGCTGAATTATGCCAGTTGGGTATCCTCAGCGGTTCTGCTTCTGACTACTTTACTGCAGGTATCCGTGCTTCAGTAGAAGAATGGAATGAAATTGCGACATTGAACCAAATTCCTTATACTGTACAAAAGTATGATGCAAATGAAGAATTGATTGTTTTGAAGGAGGGTGAAATCGATGCATTGCTTCAACAACCTGCTTACCAATTGACTGGCGCTGCAGACGACTTGGAAAAGATTTATCTCCAGATGCACTTTGCATTTATTCTTGAACCATGGGAAATGTATGTAACAATGCGTCGTTCAGGTGTTCCAATGAAGGGTTCCGCATATTTGCCATATGAATCATTCCCGTTGAACGGTAGTGCATACGCAATCCCACGTCGTGCAACCATGACTGAAGCAGCGAAGTCTGACCAGATGTATGACATCATTATGAAATCATATACCGAACAAGGCTTCTCTATTGGTAACGAAGCTTCAAAATTGGAAAGCGAACGTGTATGGTATGACCAAGGTGCTCCGGCTTGGGGTGCAGGTCCTAACTATTAATTATAACATTAACTATAAACAAAAGGTATGCCTCTGGTATACCTTTTGTTTTCTTACTTCATGATGAAACGAATCATATCTTTTTTTCTGTTTGCATTTGTACTTATACAGATAAATGCACAAAAAACATCCGTGTTCCTATTTCCCGACTTTATACAAGGAACTGTTTTGATGAAAAATGGTGCCCGAACAACTGCCGCATTGAACTACGATGCTGCAAACCGTAAAATGATGTTTAAGCAAGGGGAAGATTTGCTAATTCTAACTAATGCAGAACATGTAGATACCATTTATTTGAACAGTCGGAAATTTATTCCGATAAAAGACATTCTTTTTCTTGAATGCATTTCAAGGGAATCTGGGGTAATATATGTAAACTGGTTGTTGAAGAATAAATTGCAAGGCCAAAAAGGAGCCTATGGGCAAATAACGCATGCAGCTAATATTGAAACCATAAACACTAGTTATTGGACCAATAGTGGTTATAATCAAGAATCATTGGATGCCTATAGAATGAGTAATGAGAATGAGTATTGGCTCAAAATAAATGGCAAGTATGTAAGATGCAAAAACAAAAAGACATTATTGAAACTATTCCCGAATTACAAATTAGAAATAGAAGAATACATAAAAGCTAATAAAATTGACTTTTCCAATACAGAACACATGATTAATTTGCTCAATTACTGTTTGGGTTTAAAATAAGATTTATTTCAACGCCTTCCGTGAAGCGTTCGCAAACACATCTACAGATGGGACCTGTACAATAGAAATTCTAGAGCAATCCATTATTCCTTCATTCGATTTATTGTTTAAATTTGAAACAGAAGATGTTATTGTATTAATGGAGAGAACTTTTCAATCAGAATAATGTGCTTTGAAGACATAGAAAATAATACTTCTATGTCTTTTTTATTATATTTGTACTGTTTTATTTCTATATTTATATATTATATGAAAAACATTCCCAGAATAGGATTGCTTCTCGTGGCAGCATTCTTATTTCAGACTTCGGTTCTCTCACAAACCAGTTCTTTGATAGAGTTGGTAGAAATCCCCGCCGGGAACTACTATATGGGAAGCGAAGGAAAGGGGGAGAATTTTGATGAAGTTCCGGTTCATAAGGTCAACATTTCCAAACCCTTCTGTATGGGTACTACCGAAGTGACCAATGCGCAATTTGAATTGTTCCGTCCGGAACATAAGCAACTCCGTGGTAAAAACAATGTGTCTACCGAAGATGATGATGCAGTCGTGAATGTATCCTATCAGGATGCGGTGGATTTCTGTAAGTGGCTCTCCGAAAAAGAGGGCAAGACTTATCGTCTGCCTACCGAGGCCGAATGGGAGTATGCTTGTAGAGCCGGTACTTATACCTTGTACTATACAGGCGATGGATTGTCATCGAATATGCGACGCAATCAGACCATTGCCCGCGATTATAAAGCCGTTTCATTGAAAGTGGGACAAACTCGTCCGAATGCGTTCGGACTCTATGATATGCATGGCAATGTAGAAGAATGGTGTTTGGACTGGTACGGACCTTATTCGGCAGAAGAGCAGACAGACCCGGTAGGACCGGCGGATGGAGAATATCGGGTGACTCGTGGGGGTAGCCATCATACTCCGGATGAGTATCTTCGCAGCGCCAATCGTTTGGCTATGATTCCAGAAGACAAACATTCGTTGACTGGTTTCCGTGTGGTGCAGAGCGATGAGCCGCTTCCATCTGCCACCATTGATATGACCAAGCCTTGTTTCTTGGAACCATTGGTGTTTGTCAAGAAGCCAATAATAGGTTCGAATACGCCGTTTTATGCACATAACCATCAGCCTTCCATTACTTGGTGTGACAATGGCGATATGTTGGCCATTTGGTTCTCTGCCAATCAGGAGAATGGACGCGGTATGGTGGTATTGAGCATACCAAGCGTCATCAGGTCATTTCCGGTACCATCATAACTCCCGAAGGTTGGATGATTCAGGCTTGCGATGCAGGTCCAGGCAGTCACGATGGAGCGGCGATTCATATCAGTAAGGATGGTGGGCAGACTTGGAATGACCCATGGGACGGTGCACCGATGCCGGACTTCAAAGAAGGTGGTAAGGGCACAACCATTGCCGGTATTCATGTAGGTATAGTGACATTGAAGAATGGTAATCTGTTGGCTTTAGGACGGGGCAATAGTATCGAAGGTGAGAATGGTAAGAAGATGATGCCGATGAGTATCTCGAAAGATATGGGTAAGACTTGGAAGTATCAGGCATCGGAATTTCCGGCCATTGATGGCGGTCAGCGATTGGTATTGATGCGCTTGAAGGAAGGTCCGTTGTTGGTGGTTTCGTTTACGGATCATCCGCAACGTACTCGCAAGGAAGACCGTGGAATGGAATTTACCGATGCGAATGGAAATAAGTTCATAGGCTATGGCATGTATGCAGCACTGTCGTATGACGATGGTAAGACATGGCCAGTGAAGCGACTGTTGGTGGATGGCAAGGAACGTCATCTCAACGGTGGTGCTTGGACAGGAGATTTCGATATGGATGCTACACATGCTGAGCCAAGAGGTTATTTGGCTGGGACACAGAGCCCGGACAATATGATTCATATTGTAAGCAGCCGGATTCACTACCGATTCAACTTGAAGTGGTTGGAGGGAAATAAGAATCATAAATGATAATCTCCCCTCTCAAGAGGGGAACCCAAAGAATTAGAATAATAAC
This sequence comes from Phocaeicola sp., assembly GCA_045121515.1. Taxonomy (GTDB): domain Bacteria; phylum Bacteroidota; class Bacteroidia; order Bacteroidales; family Bacteroidaceae; genus Phocaeicola. The sequence goes on from JBGVGD010000076.1 coordinate 9,257, forward strand.
TTTAAATAAATCTAGATTTATGAAAATGATGAAGACTTTGGTTGCATCGTTGTTTGGGCTGGCGCTGGCTATGAACGCGAATGCACAAATTGAGAAGGACAACAGCTTCGTGCACGAACGCTCGGATTCCTACGAATGGCCTACCGACAAGGCGGTGTTGGAAAAACTGGATAAGTGGCAGGACCAGAAGTTCGGTGTATTGTTCCACTGGGGCCTCTATTCACAAGCAGGTGTGGTAGAATCTTGGGAACTTTGCTCGGAAGATTGGTTAGTTCGATGGATCCCGAATTACTATGAATTCAAGAAGTGGTATTGGGGATTGATTGATGAGTTCAATCCGACAGATTTCGATCCGGATCAATGGGCTCGTATCATGGATGAAGCAGGTATGAGGTATATGATTTTCACTACCAAGCACCATGATGGTTTCTGTATGTATGATACTAAGTATACTGACTATTCCATTGCTAATGGTCCGTTCAAGAACGACCCGCGTAAGGACGTGGCTCGCCATGTATGGGATGCGTTCCGCAAGAAGAACTTCATGATGGGTTGTTATTTCTCTAAGCCTGACTGGCATTGCGAATGGTTCTGGAATCCGGAATACGATACTCCGCATCGTCATATCAATTACAAGAAAGAACGTCATCCGGAATGGTGGAAGAACTATCAAGACTTTACTTACAACCAGTTGAAGGAATTGATGACCGAATATGGTGACTTTGATATTCTTTGGCTCGACGGTGGTTGGGTAAGAGGTGAAGATGTACATTTGGACAAGTTGTTGGCCGAAGTACGTAGCACTACTCAGCCGGGTTTGATTTCGGTAGACCGTGCCATCAAGGGACGCAACGAAAACTACCAGACTCCGGAACGCGGTATTCCTGAAACTCAGTTGAATCATCCGTGGGAAAGCTGTATCACTTTGAGTCACGCTTGGGGTTACATTCCTAATGTGAAGTTCAAGAGCGCTCGTACTGTAGTGGGTATGTTGGCGGAAATTTGTGCAAAAGGTGGTTCGTTGGCACTCGGTGTGGGGCCTACTCCGCAAGGTCTGATTCAGCCGGAAGTGGAAGCCATCTTGAAGGAGGTAGGTGCTTGGATGAAAGTGAATGGTGAAGCAATTTATAACACTCGCATCACTCCTAACTATAATACAGGCAAGACTTGGTTCACAGCCAACAAGAACGGTAAGACTCTCTATGCTATCTATGCATTGGCAGACGATGAAACTCTTCCTGCAACCATCGAATGGGAAGGTAATGAACCGGTGGGCCGCATGACATTGTTGAAGGGTAACCGCGCCGTGAACTATACTTATAAGGATGGTAAGGTTACTGTGAAATTGCCGAGAGGTTTGAAGAATGAACCGGTGGCTTTGAAGTTTAATCTCAAGAAGTAAGGAATATGAAAAACTGGAAGAAAATAGTAGGATGCTTGGCAGGAGCTGCCTTGGCGCTCAATATGAATGCACAGCAGGTACAAGGCTTCGTGCATGAACAATCAAAGGCTACTGATTATGTATGGCCGACTGATCCACAGGTATTAGAGAAATTGGATAAGTGGCAAGACTTGAAGTTCGGCGTATTGTTCCATTGGGGACTTTACTCGGTGCCGGGCATTGTAGAATCATGGTCCATCTGTTCAGAAGATGTAGATTGGATTAGCCGTAAGGAAAACCTTCCGTATGTAGAATACAAGAAGTGGTATTTCGGTTTGAAGGACAAGTTGAATCCGGTGAACTTCAACCCGGAACAATGGGCAGATGTAATGGAAGATGCGGGTATCAAGTACATGCTTTTTACAAGTAAGCACCACGATGGTTTCTGTACATTCGATTCTAAGTATACAGACTTCTCTATCGCAAACGGTCCGTTCAAGGATAATCCTCGCAAGGACGTGGCTTATCACGTATGGGATGCATTCCGTAAGAAAGGCTTCATGATGGGTTGTTACTTCTCAAAGCCTGACTGGCATACTGAATGGTACTGGAATCCGTACTATGCAACTCCGAACCGTCATCATAACTATAACATCAAGCAACATCCGGATTGGTGGAAAAACTATCAGGAATTCACTGAAAACCAGTTGGACGAGTTGATGTCTAATTATGGTCACTTCGATATCCTTTGGTTGGATGGCGGTTGGGTGACTGGAGAGCAAGTGAATCTGGACCGTGTATTGGAAAAGGCACGTAAGCAACATCCGGGCTTGATCTCTGTAGACCGTAGCATCCGTGGTAAGAATGAAAACTATCAGACTCCGGAACGCGGTATTCCGGCAACTCAGTTGGATTACCCATGGGAAAGTTGTATTACCTTGAGTCACGACTGGGGTTGGGTGCCTAATGCTCCTTACAAGTCGCCGCAGACAGTGGTTAATTTGTTGGCTGAAATCTGTGCGAAGGGTGGTTGTTTCTTATTGGGCGTAGGTCCTACTGCTGATGGTATCATTGAACAGCCAATTGTAGACCGTTTACACGAAGTGGGTAACTGGTTGCGTCAGAACGGTCAGGCTATCTACAACACTCGCATCACTCCGCACTACAACGATGGTAAGGTTTGGTTTACTGCCGACAAGGATGGTGAAACTCTTTATGCTATTTATACCGTAGCTGATGGTGAAACAGTTCCTGAAACTATCGAATGGACTGTAAACATCCCGAAGGGTAAGGTGAAGCTATTGAACATTAACAAGAATGTCAAGACTAAGGTGAAGGATGGTAGGGTAATCGTTACATTGCCGGAGGGTTTGAAGAACGAACCGATTGCTATGCAATTCAAAATTAAGAAATAAGTAAGATGAAGATAAGACATTTGTTCGTTGCTGCCCTGTTGCTTGGCACAGGGCAGGCAATGGCACAACAGCCATTGTATAAGCAGGCTAATGCTCCGATAGAAGAACGTATCAAGGACTTGATGGAGCGCATGACTGTAGAAGAAAAGGTAGGTCAGCTTTGCTGTCCGATGGGTTGGGAAATGTATACCAAGACTGGTAACAAGGTAGAAGCCTCTGAACTCTACAAGAAACAAATGGGTAACGGCATGCCTATCGGTTCGTATTGGGCTGTTCTTCGTGCCGACCCTTGGACACAGAAGACTCTGGAAAACGGTTTGACTCCGGAATTGGCTGCTGAAGCGTTGAATAAGTTGCAGAAGTTTGCAGTGGAAGAAACTCGTTTGGGTATTCCGGTATTGTTCGCTGAAGAAACTCCGCATGGTCACATGGCGATTGGTACCACTGTGTTCCCGACAGGTTTGTCCATGGCCAGTACTTGGAATCCGGAATTGCTTCGTCGCGCCGGTGAAGTAGTTGCTCTGGAAGCGCGATTGCAGGGTGCGAATGTAGGTTATGGTCCGGTCTTGGATATTTCTCGTGAACCGCGTTGGTCACGTATGGAAGAAAGTTTCGGTGAAGACCCGATGTTGGCTGGTATCCTCGGTGTAGCTTACATGAAGGGTATACAAGGTGATGTACAGAATGATGGCAAGCACTTGTATTCTACTGTAAAGCACTTTGCGGCTTATGGTTCACCGGAGGGTGGTCATAATGGTGACCGTGCCATGGTGGGTATGAACCAACTTTTCTCTGATTTCCTCCCTCCAATGAAGATGGCGGTAGAAAATGGTTTGGCTACTATCATGACATCGTACAACGCTATTGATGGTATACCTTGTACATCGAATAAGTTCTTGTTGACCGACATCTTGCGTGGTAAGTGGGGCTTCAATGGATTCGTATATTCTGACTTGTTTAGTATCGATGGTATTGTAGGTACACACCATGTGGCTGCTGATGTGAAGGAAGCCGGTAAACTTTCATTGGAAGCAGGTGTAGATATGGACCTGGGTGCCAATGCATACGGTAAGCGTACTCTTGAACTCTTGAACGAAGGTCGTTTGGAAATGAAGTATGTGGATGCTGCTGTAGCCAATATTCTTCGCTTGAAGTTCAAGATGGGCTTGTTCGAAAATCCGTATGTTTCTCCAAAGGATGCCAAGAAGTATGTTCGTTCGGAAGCTCACCGTCAGGTGGCTCGTGAAGTGGCCCGCGAAGGTATTGTCCTTTTGAAGAATGATGGTATTTTGCCATTGAGCAAGGAGGTGAAGAGCATTGCTGTAATCGGACCGAATGCCGATACGCAATACAATCAGTTAGGTGACTATACCGCTCCGCAAGATGATAAGTTCATTACCACTCCATTAGAAGGTATTCAGGCGGCTGTATCGAAGAAGACTGAAGTGAAATATGTGAAGGGTTGTGCTATCCGTGACGTAACTATGAGCGATATTCCGGCAGCAGTGAAGGCTGCAAAGGAATCGGATGTAGTAGTATTGGTAGTGGGTGGTTCCAGTGCTCGTGATTTCCGTGTGAAGTATGAAGCAACTGCTGCGGCTATCGCTAATGATGAAGAAGGACAGATTTTGCTCGATATGGACTGTGGTGAAGGTTATGACCGTAGTACCCTCGACTTGCTTGGTGACCAGGAAAAGTTGATGCAGGTATTGATTGAAACTGGTAAGCCGTTGGTAGTGGTTTACATTCAAGGTCGTACCTTGAAGATGAATTTGGCTGCTGAAAAGGCCAATGCATTGTTGACTGCATGGTATCCAGGTGGTGAAGGTGGTCATGCTATTGCCGATGTTTTGTTTGGTGATTATAATCCGGCAGGTCGTCTTCCGGTTTCAATCGCACGCAACGAAGGACAATTGCCAATCTATTACTCAAAAGGCAAGCAACGTGCTTATATGGATGGCGAAGCTAATGCTTTGTATGCTTTCGGTTATGGTTTGAGCTATACCAAGTTTGAATATAGTGATTTGCAAATCAAGCCAGGTAACGGTAAGGATGTTTTGCAGACTGTAACTTGTACCGTAAAGAATACAGGTGATCGTGACGGCCAGGAAATCGTTCAGTTGTATATTCGTGATATGGTTGCATCTATTGCTCAGGCTCCAATTTTGTTAAAGGCCTTTGAACGCGTAGAATTGAAGAAAGGCGAAAGCAAGACTATTACTTTCAATTTGGGTAAACGTGAATTGTCCATGTACAATGCTCAATTGGAAGAAGTGGTAGAACCAGGTGATTTCAAGGTAATGATTGGTGCTGCTTCTGACGATATTCGTTTGGAAGGAATGTTCAAGTTGTAATACTATACCTTTATATAATACAATAATGGGCGGCCAGTGACGGTCGCCCATTATTGTATAAATGAATTCGGATTAGTTTTTCATCTTGAATACCAAGGTGCCACCGTTCACGATGTCTTCGTGAGTGATATAGTTCTTAGTGTACGGTTCACCATTCAAGGTGATGCTTTCTACATACTTGTTTTCTTCAGAAAGACCTTCAGCGATTACGGTGAAAGTCTTGCCATCAGCCAAGTTCAAAACAATCTTTGGCATCTGAGGAGCACCGAATACATAGTTACCGCTTACTGGGTCTACAGGGTAGAAGCCCATTGCAGAGAACATGTACCAAGCTGACATCTGACCGCAGTCGTCGTTACCACAAAGACCGTCCGGTTCTGGGCGATACTGAGTATCGAAAATTTGACGGATTAATTCCTGTGTTCGTTCCGGCTTGCCTGCCATAGTATAAAGGTATGCTACGTGGTGGCTAGGTTCGTTACCGTGTGCATACTGACCAATCAAACCGGTTACGTCGGCTTGTGAAGTCTTCAATTCAACGGTAAATACTGAATCCAACTTGGTCAAGAACTTTTCTTCACCACCGAAGAGTTCAATCAAGCCCGGTACATCGTGCTGAACGTGCCAAGTGTATTGCCATGCATTACCTTCGGTATAGTCACCACCTACACTTTCAGAGTGACCTACGTTGCTTGGGTCGAATGGAGTCTTCCAAGTGCCGTCCGACTTGCGAGGACGCATGAACTGAGTTTGTGTATCGAACAAGTTCTTGTAGAAGTCTTTACGCTTGCCGTAATATTCAATGTCTTCAGCCTTACCCATGCGAGTAGCCATATCCCATACAGCATAGTCATCGTATACCGATTCCAAAGTAGAAGAAACCGATTCGGCACGAATCAAGTCAGTAGGGAAGTAACCGTATTTCATGTAAGTTTCCCAATCTGATTTCAACTTGTGAGATTCAGTCTGAGTACGCTTCATGATGTTGAGAGCACGTTCTGCATCGAAACCACGGAAGCCCTTGCGGTATGCTTCTGCTACTACGGCTACACCATGGTTGGCCACCATACAATAGTTGTCCTTGCCCCACAAAGCCCAAATAGGAATGAAACCCTGTGCTTCACCGTTTTCAATCAATGAGTTGATGAAACCGTCTACACGTTCAGGAACCATGATGGTGTAGAATGGATGAGCGGCACGGTAAGTGTCCCATAAAGAGAATGTAGAATAGAAGGCGTCACCACCAGTCTTTACTATTTCGTTCTTAGCATTGCGATACATACCGTCCACGTCAGAGATTTGGTTCGGTTGAATCAAAGCGTGATAGAAGCAAGTATAGTAGTTGATAAGTTGGTCCTTAGTACCAGTTACGTTGATACGGCTCAAATAGCTGTTCCAACTATCCTTGGCTGCTTGGCGAGTCGCTTCGAAGTCCCAACCTGGGATTTCAGTTTCCAAGTTTTTCTTGGCGCCTTCGATACCTGTTGTAGAAAGGGCAATCTTCATCAAAAGTTCATCACCCGGTTCCATATCGAAACCAGCTACGATGCGTTGACCCTTTTCTGTTTCAGCCATTTCGAGGTTGATTTTTTCAGTCACTGGGCGGTTGAATTTCACTACGAAGAAGTAGTCTTGTTGTACCCATACACTGTTGTCTACGTGACCTACCAATGTTTGGTCGTCTTCCCAATTCACTTCACAAGCACTGACGTGTGAGTGGTATTGGTTTTCGTTCCAAGCAGGACCGTGTTGCAGGTCGATGAGGACAGAAGCTTGGTCTGCATTGATATAAGTATAGCGATGGAAAGCTGCACGGGTAGAGGCTGTCAATTCTGCCTTTACGTTCGGATCTTCCAAAAGTACGCTATAATAACCAGGAGTAGCTGATTCCTGGTCTTTGCTGAAATGGCTGCGGTAGCCGTCCCATGCTCGGGTACGTTCGCCAGTAGCTGGCATCACAAGTACATCGCCAAGGTCCATACAGCCTGTTCCACTCAAATGAGTCTGAGTGAAACCCCAGATGATGGAGTCGCTGTTCATGTATTCTGAACAATATCTCCAACCCACAGCACCCGTTACTGGACTAGTTTGAATCATACCGAACGGAGTGGTTGCACCAGGGAAGGTGTGTCCGTTATCGGCTGCACCGATGAATGGATTCACGTATTGAGTGTAATCCATTGGCGCTGCATCGGTCTGTGTCTTGTTGCCACAACTGGCAAATACACCAGCCAATGCGAGCGAGCATAATAATACGGTTTTCTTCATCTTTTATTTTTTTTGTTTTTAATTCTCTATTCTTATTTAATAAAGCAATGTACCTGCCAAGCACCAGTAACTATTGCTGCCGCCTTCTGGAGCACCTTGCGGGATAGCTACAGTAATGGTGTGTTCACCTGCTTCGAGGTCGCCCAAGTAGATATATTCCGGATTGGTTACAGTACCCGGACACCAGTTAGAACGGCTCAAGTCTGAAGAACTCAAACCATTGGAGAAGTTACCTGAACATGGGTTCCAGTTACGGTAAGTACCGCAATCATCACGCCATGGTACAAATGAAATCACCTTTTCGCCATTCAAGTAAATGGTATTTGGCTTTTGGTTGAATTCGTCACCATTACCCCAACCGCCGTGACCGGTTGTGGTGAAATAAAGAACGGCATTCTTTACTGGTTCCTTCAAAGTGAACTTCGCATTCAACTTGTCGTTCAACATGAAAGTAGGATAAGGTTGGCCGGCTTGTTCCAAATAGTTTACGGTATTGAACAAAGGCATCACCTTGTACATACGGCGGTTGTCATCCGGGTAATACTTCATTTTCAATGTAATCTTATGACCCTTTGCATCCCAGTTGCCGATGTAAGCGGCAATCCATACTTCGCCTTGCAAGCGGTCTGCCAAAGCGGTTACTTCTGTCTTGTAAAGTACAGAATCCGACCATTCCTGACCTGGAACAATGTTGTGATTGTACTGACGAACACCGAAACCTGTGAAGAAACGCATCAATTCGACTGGAACATTGTAGTCTTCTGTTGAAACCAAACCGTGGTAGTTTTCGTTGCCAGAAGTGAAATGAGGTACACTCTTGAGGTCTTTCAAGGCATCGAGGAACGATTGCTTCTTGTCGGTTGGAATTACAAATACAGAACCTGTACGGTCGTAAGCATCACCATCAGACCATTGGATGAGTTCGACGAAGATGCTGCGGTCTTTTACATATTCAGGAAGCTTTACTTTCTTCATCAAGATAGTACCACCGCCTACGTTGTACGATACACCATCTTTCGGGTTTTCAGGGAATTTTGCTCCATTGAAACAAACATTTTCTTCTTCGAATACAGGGATGGTGATAACGTTACTATGATTGATTTTATATTGGTATACTTCTGCAATCATCTTTGTACCCCAAGAATCTGGGAGGAGTGCTTGTTCTTCCTTTATCGGAGTAATGGCTGTTGCTTCCTGTACGGTGTCGCCGTTGCGAACTACACGGAGTACCAAACCATTAGGTACGCCCATGTTCGGCTGTGGAGTACCGCGGAAGTCGATATCGTTAGTATACCAAATTTCGATGGTGTTTGAACGAACGGATGTACGGACAACGGTACAATTCAAACCCAAATACTTTTCTTGACCGATAACCTTCAAATCCTTATCCATCTCGTAGGCTGTAGCTGATGAAATAATTTCTCCGCTTGGCAGTTCGGCCCAACGGTAATATTCATTGGCTGCATAGTCCATGTAGCTTTTGGTTACAGGAAGTTTGTAAACTGGACGTCCGTCATTTGCCGGTTTCTTGTCGAACTTTGGCATGACACTTTCCAAGGCTACTTGGTCGCCAGAAACTTTCATGATCATTTCGCCTGGACGAACTTTTCCTTTGTAACTGTTCTGGTAAGTTACTTCAATACCTTTCGCTTTCTTGAATTTCTTCGGAGAAACTTGTGCGTACGCAGAGGTCGCAACGATGCATAGTGCTACTAACCAAATGCTTTTTTGTAGGATATTTTTCATAGAGTAAAAAGATTAATTAATCATTCTGTAAAGATACGTGTTTTTTGTGGATTAATCATAAAATTTGCTTGAATGTTTTTTTTATCGCTTTCTTTCTTACAAATTGATTTAAATCATCTATATTTGCGAAACTAAAAGAATGAGAGGATGAAATATCAGTTTACAAAGATAGCTGTTAAGGTCGGGAGTAACGTGCTGACTCGTCGGGACGGAACCCTCGATGTAACCCATATGTCGGCTTTGGTGGACCAAATAGCGGAACTTTATAAGGCTGGTATTGAGGTGATTTTGGTTTCTTCAGGAGCCGTTGCATCCGGTAGAAGTGAAATCAAACCGTCCAAGAAACTGGATAGTGTAGACCAACGCCAGCTCTTCTCGGCTGTAGGTCAAGCGAAATTGATCAATCGGTATTATGAATTGTTCCGGGATCATGGTATTGCCGTAGGGCAGGTGTTGACCATGAAGGAGAATTTCAGTACTCGTCGCCATTACTTGAACCAGCGGAACTGTATGATGGTGATGTTGGAGAATGGTGTTATCCCCATTGTAAACGAGAACGATACGGTTTCTGTAACCGAATTGATGTTCACGGACAACGATGAACTTTCCGGTATGATTGCTTCTATGATGGATGTGCAGGCACTTATCATCCTGAGCAATATTGAGGGTATCTACGATGGAGCGCCTTCTGTTCCGGGTACAAAAGTGATTCGTGAAGTAGAATCGGGTAAGGATTTGTCGGATTATATCCAGACGGAAAAGTCGGGCTTCGGTAGAGGTGGCATGCTGACAAAGACTGCCATTGCACGTAAGGTGGCAGATGAAGGAATCTCCGTGATAATAGCCAATGGCAAGAAAGACAACATCCTTTTGGATTTGTTGGAACATCCTGAAACAACGGTATGTACCCGTTTCATCCCGACGCAAGGAGATGTGTCGAGTGTGAAGAAGTGGATTGCCCATAGTGGTGGATTTGCCAAAGGGGAGTTACATCTCAATGAAAAGGCGGTAACTGTTCTGAGAGGAGAAAAGGCGGTCAGTGTACTTCCGGTAGGAGTGGTCCGTATCGAAGGGGATTTTGAGAAAGATGATATTGTTAAGTTAATGAATCATGAAGGCAAGCCGATAGGTATAGGCCGTATTGCTTTCGATTCGGAAGAGGCCCGTCAGATGATAGGCAAACATGGACAGAAAGCGTTGGTTCATTACGATTATTTATATTTGGAATGAGTATGGGGGAAATGACCGGAATATTCAAGAATGTCCGCGAGGCAAGCCGTTCGTTGGTGACTTGCGGTGTAGATAAGATCAATCAGGTGTTGTTGATGTTGGCAGATGCCACTGAAACCAATGCTCAGCAAATATTGTCAGCCAATGCAGATGATTTGTCTCGTATGGATGTGAACAATCCGAAGTACGATCGTCTGAAGTTGACGGAAGAACGTATTCATGGAATCGCTGAAGGGATTCGTAATGTGGCTCTTTTGCCTTCTCCGGTAGGAAGGGTGTTAAGCGAAACCGTTCGCCCCAATGGCATGAAACTTTCAAGGGTGAGTGTGCCTTTTGGAGTGATTGGTATCATCTACGAGGCCCGTCCGAATGTGACACTCGATGTGTTTTCACTTTGTTTAAAGTCGGGCAATGCTTGTGTATTGAAGGGAGGAAGCGATGCAGATTGTACCAATCGGGCAATTGTGGAAATTATTCGTAATGTGCTGAATCAGTGTTTCTTCAATCCGGATATTGTAGCGCTTTTGCCTCCTGGACACGATTCGACAGCCGAGTTGTTGAATGCTCGTGGTTGGGTGGATTTGCTCATTCCTCGTGGAGGGCGTGGCTTGATAGACTTCGTTCGTCAAAATGCTACCATTCCGGTGATTGAGACAGGTGCCGGAGTGTGTCATACCTATTTCGATGAGTTCGGTGACAAGGAAAAGGGAAAAGCCATTATCAGAAACGCCAAGACTCGTAGAGTGAGTGTGTGCAATGCTCTCGACTGCCTTTTGATACATTGGAAACGATTGGGAGACTTGCCGGAATTGTGCAAGGCTTTGGCAGATTTCAGTGTGACCATTTATGCGGATACTGCAGCATACGAGGCTTTGAAGGAAAGCTATCCGGCAGAGTTGTTGCAACATGCTACCGAACAGGATTATGGCACAGAATACTTGGATTACAAGATGTCTGTCTGCACATCAACTTCCTTGCAAGGTGCTGTAGACCATATCACTGTTTATGGGTCAGGACATAGCGAATGCATCATTACAGAAAAGGCGGAAGTGGCTGATTATTTTAGTCGAATAGTGGATTCTGCTTGTGTGTACGTCAATGTGCCGACTTCATTTACTGATGGTGGTGAGTTTGGCTTGGGTGCAGAAATCGGTATCAGTACACAGAAACTTCACGCCCGCGGTCCTATGGGATTGGAAGAATTGAATACCTATAAGTGGGTGATTCGGGGTGAAGGACAGACTAGAAAATAACAACCCACGCGCTGGGTGATAATTGGGCAAAATTAAAAAGAAGAAAATATGAGATACTACAGAAATGTGTTCGATTTGGGCGATTTGAAGACCGCCCTTCAGGAAGCGTTCGAAATCAAGCAAGACCGCTATAAGTATGAATCGTTGGGTAAGCACAAGACTTGCTTGCTGATATTTTTTAATAACAGTCTTCGTACTCGTTTGAGTACCCAGAAAGCTGCTCGTAACCTTGGTATGGATGTGATTGTCCTTGATGTAAACCAAGGAGCATGGAAGTTGGAAACCGAACGTGGTGTAATCATGGACGGTGACAAGAGCGAACATCTCTTGGAAGCGATTCCTGTTATGGCATCGTATTGCGATATTATCGGTGTGCGTTCATTCGCTCACTTCGAGAATCGTGAAGACGATTATACTGAAAAGATTTTGAACCAGTTCATCAAGTATTCAGGCAAGCCAGTCTTCTCGATGGAGGCTGCAACAGGTCATCCACTCCAAGCGTTTGCCGACTTGATTACCATTGAAGAATATAAGAAGAAAGATCGTCCAAAGGTAGTCTTGACATGGGCTCCTCATCCGAAGGCGCTTCCGCAAGCAGTACCTAATTCGTTTGCGGACTTTATGAACGAGGCCGATGTAGATTTCGTGATCACTCATCCGGAGGGTTATGAACTTGACCCGGCATTCGTTCGTGGTGCCAAGGTGGAATACGATCAGATGAAGGCGTTCGAAGGAGCTGATTTCATTTATGCCAAGAACTGGGCATGTCCGGGGGTGACTCGTCCGGAAGATTATGGTAAGATTCTTTGCAAGGATATGAGTTGGACCGTAGATGCTGCTCACATGGCGGTAACGAACAATGCTCACTTCATGCATTGCCTTCCTGTTCGTCGTAACATGATTGTGACCGATGATGTGATTGAGGCACCTACCTCACTTGTTATTCCAGAAGCGGCTAATCGTGAAATTTCGGCAACAGTTGTTCTGAAACGAATGTTGCAGGCATTATAATAAAACGCCGAGACGTTTTACCGAATGAATAAAGGGCGCTATTAGGCGCCCTTTATTCATTTTTCTATTTCTCTTCCTTCTTCTATCCAGTTCAGAATACCTTTGTCCAAGTTGTATACTTTGAATCCTTTCTTGACTAGGATTTCAGCAGCAGTACGGCTACGGCGTCCGCTTCGGCAATAGACGGCTACTTCTTGATTTTTATTCAGAAGACTGTCTACAGCAGCAGGGAAACCGGCTTCATCTTTTACATTGATGTTGAGGCTGCTAGGGATATGGCCTTCCATATGCTCGGCCAAAGTACGTACATCAACTAATTGTACATTCGGATTTTTAATTAGTTCCTCGAATTGAGCGGAAGTAAGATTCTTGTATTCCGCTTTTTTGTTGCCTGCAGCACATGCCCATAAGCCTAGGGAGAAGGCGCAGACAAAGAAAATCATATAAATGGTTTTAATCATACAGCTAAAATTTAAAAGGTGTAGTTTCGTGAAATCATTCCTTCCTTATAGGTATTCAGTTGCAACACGATTTGGTCACCCTTGTTCAGAATGTCTTGATAATGCCAAAGAGGAATGGATAAATAATGCTTTTCATTGAATCCTTCTACATCTCCTTTCCTATTATGGTAGAGGGTAAGTGTCAGCGTTTGGGTACCGTCAGCATTCGTTGTAATCCCATTCTCGATAAAAGAAAGTTCGTGTTTCTGGTCTTTAACCATGATTTGCAAGACCATATTCAAGTAGTCACCGCTTCGCCAAATACTTTGGATGTTTACGGGATCCGTATGGATAGTCTCGTATTCACTTTGTTTTTGAGGAAGTGTGGAGATAGTCTTGTAAAGGGAATAGGCCTTGGCATCGGTTTCGTTGAGTGGCGCATAACGGCTTACCACCCGATAGGTGGAATCTGCGGTCAGACTGTCCGGACGATTGTCTTTGGCAAGATGCCAAGTACGTCCTTCATCGGTTACGAAATAGGTGCCGAAACCCTGATTGTCTGTCTTCAAACAAACCATTTCGGTTATCAGATCGGGGTAGACATAAGCTTCTTCGCCGCATGAGGTAAAGAGTAATGCGGCGAAGAAAATAAGGTATCGTGTTAGAAAACGGTTCACGCTTCGATAGCTTTCAGGTGGTTGATAGCCGGATTGGCGTACATCACCAACATGTAATGACGCAAGAATTCCATATCCTTGTTTGGCAAGTCAATCTTTTCGATTTGCTTGCTCAAATAAGCTTTGAATTGTGCCTTGTCTTCATCGGTATACTTATCGGCGAACTTAGTTTCACCATTCAGCATATCCATAGCGATGTAGTTGCATGGGTAGAGCTTATAGTTTTGATGGATATACTTATCAATCAATTCGGCTATGACAGTAAACACTTCTGTCTTTGGCAGATTGCGTGACTTGATTTCGTCCAACTCATCGTTCAAGCAAGCTGCTGTCTGGAAATGGATGTGTCCCTTGTAACCATAGATGCCAATCTGCATGTTGGTCAAATCATCTGCTTCACTCTTCTTGAAGTTTTCATCGTCACGCTTCTGTTGTGCTTCCTTGGCTTTCAAGTAATCGCATGGGTCAAACTCATAAGAGAGTGACAATGGAACAAGATTCATTTCCTTCAAGCGGTCGATGATATCTCCTTCGCCAGCCATGACCATCATCTTCAAGATACTGTCCTGAGTACGGTCGTTAGAGTCCTTGGCACGTCCTTGGCGCTGAGCAATCCAAATGTTTTCATGTTTTTGAGTGATAGCATAGTGCATGTAGCTGGACATCAACATGGATGACTTCAACTGTTCGCGCAAGCCCAAACCGCGCTTCACAATGAACGACTTATTGATACGGACAATCTTCTTAATCCATGGGTAGATGAGGAGGTTGTCGCCGATAGCGATTTCTACCGTATTCATACCATTCTCAATCAGTACGACAGAAAGGAATGCCGAATCGAGAACGATGTCTCGGTGGTTGGAAATGAAGGTATAGTTGATGGATTTGTCTGTAATAGCAGAGCAATCAAATTCCAATCCTTTAGCACATTTCTGTACAAGTTCTTTCAATAGTTTGTAAAAGAAGGCTTTCTGGAAATCCAAGTTAGTCTTACATTGACGCATCTGTGCAGCCAGCATATCGAAAGGAATGCCCGGCATCACTTGGCCAACTACCGCCTGAAACATTGGGTCGGCAATCAGTTCTTCAAATACTTGTGGAAGCTCTTCGGGAGCATACGGACGAATTTCGTCGAATTCAGCAGGTATGTTCATAGCTCAATATTTTAAGGTTAATTGAATTTGTTCTCAATGATATCTGTCATCACATCCTTGATGTCAAGACCGGCAGCACGCACTTGTTGCGGGATGAAGCTGGTAGCAGTCATACCCGGTGTGGTGTTGATTTCGAGCATGTTCACCTTTTCACCTTCGGTGATGATGTAGTCGATACGGATAATACCTTCACAACCCAAGATATCATAGATAGCTGAGGTGAGCAAGCGGACGCGTTCGGCTGTCTCTTCCGGAATACGTGCTGGAGTGATTTCGTCTACTTGGCCATTGTACTTGGCATCATAATCAAAGAATTCGTTGCTGGTTACCACTTCGGTAATTGGGAAAACTACTTCCTTATCCTTGGTCTTGTAGCAACCGCAAGTGATTTCAGTTCCTTGCATGAAGGCTTCAATCATGACTTCATCACTTTCTCCGAAAGCCTTTTCGATGGCTGGTTGGATTTGTTCCTTGGTTTTCACCTTAGTCACACCAAAACTAGAACCACCGGCATTCGGCTTGATGAAACAAGGAAGTCCTACTTTATTGATGACTTCTTCATCGAGGATTTCAAATCCCTTGCGGAGAATCATCGATTCAGACACACGGATGCCAAAGCCTTTCAAGTATTGGTTGCAAGTGAATTTGTTGAATGTTATAGCCGAGACCAATACATTACAACTTGAATATGGGATGCCAATCAAGTCGAAATAACCTTGCAACAGACCATTTTCACCTGGTGTGCCGTGGATGGTAATGTAGGCAAAATCAAAGACTTTCTTTTCTCCGTTTTCGGTGAAACTGAAGTCGTTTCGGTCGATAGGTGTCTTTTCACCGTTTGGTAAGACTACTTCCCAACGATTGCCTTGCATTTCTACAATATAAAGGTTGTATCTTTCTTTGTCGATAAAGGAATAAATACCTTGTGCACTGCGTAAAGATACTGGAAGTTCGCTAGAATCGCCACCGGCTACGATGGCTATAGTACGTTTTTTCATCATTCTCTATTGCTTATATAGGTTCTCCACTTGTCTATCAGTTCCACCATGTCATTGGCTAGCGGTGAGGTAAAGAACATCTCTTCGCCAGTGCGAGGATGAACAAACCCCAAAGTCATTGCATGAAGTGCTTGACGGGGACAAGTGTCGAAACAGTTGTTTACAAATTGTTTATATTTACTAAAGTGAGTTCCTTTCAGAATTTCGTGTCCACCATAACGTTCGTCATTGAATAAGGTGTGACCGATGTGTTTCATGTGAACACGGATTTGGTGGGTACGTCCTGTTTCCAATACGCATTCCACCAAGGTGACATATCCTAAACGTTCCAAAACCTTGTAATGGGTTACGGCATGTTTCCCTTGGGTCGGATCACTGAGAACGGCCATTTGCATCCGATCTTTGGGATTACGTCCGATATTTCCGACAATGGTTCCTTCATCTTTTTCAACGGTTCCCCAAACTACGGCGTTATACTTACGCTTGGTTGTCTTGTTGAAGAATTGAAGTCCCAAATGAGTTTTAGCGTCCGGTGTTTTGGCTACCACCAATAATCCAGAAGTGTCCTTATCGATGCGGTGAACCAATCCCACTTGTGGATCGTTCGGGTCGTATTTCGGATTGTCTTTCAAATGCCAGGCAATGGCATTCACCAATGTCCCATGATAATTCCCGCACCCTGGGTGAACAACCAAACCGGCTGGCTTATTAATAACCATAAGATCATCGTCTTCATAGACAATATCCAAAGGAATGTCTTCGGGGATGATATCATTTTCGTAACGAGGACGGTCAAGCATCAAAGTCAAGACATCGTTTGGCTTTACCTTATAACTGCTTTTAACAGGTTTGCCATTGGCCATGATAAAGCCAGCATCCGCAGCTTTCTGGATACGATTACGTGAAGAGTTGACTAGACGCTCAAACAAATATTTGTCTACTCTTATTTGCTTTTGGCCTTTGTCTACTACAACTCTAAAGTGTTCGTATAATTCTGCAGGATTGTCGACAATCGGTTCAAGTTCGTCCAAATTGTCATCCAATTCATCCTCTATGAAATCTTGCATCTTTTGTCAAATTAAAGTTTTAGAACCATGATTCATCTACAATCGGCTTGTCGGACTTGATGCTCAAAGAATCCGTTTGGATAGAATCCCCTTTAAGTTCATCATCTCCGACGCAAAGAGTCAATACGGCTTCTCGAGGAATCTTTTCTCCTGAAACCAGTTCCTTGCCATTGTATTTTACACCATAAATCCAGCCTTTTTCTCCTTCAATGTATTCTGGCTCTGTCAATTTAAAGCCGAGTGCTCGAAGTCGTGCTTCAGCTTGACGGAAAGAACTATTGTCTATAATATCTGGAATGGTGACTTTGGGTACTTCACCTGTATTGATCGTCAGGTAGATGCTTCTTCCCATTTTAACTTTCGCTCCTCCTTGGGGCTTTTGTTCTAGAATGGCGCCTGCAGGAATTCCTTTTACATAGTTGGAATCAATCACTATGGTTCTCAAATTTTTCTTGCTAAGTTCGTTCTCTGCTTGTTTTAATGGAAGTCCATTCACATTAGGTACGATGATGGATTCACCATGATGTGTATATGTGTCTAACCAATGAAGGACACCGAAAATAATAGCGATAATAACAATGGGCATGGCTATTAAATTTAGCCAAAACATACGGTTGTTCTTGAATGAAAAGAAATCTTTCAATGAAATCATATCTTATACCTTAATTAATTACGGCTCAAAGATACGATAAATTCGTTTTTGTTCCTATATTTTATTGATTAATCTCTGCAAGAAGAAAGAAGAAGCAGTGGATATTTTTATAATTAAGGTTTTTGGTGTAACTTTGGGTACTCTTAAGTTGAATGTAAAATAAGAAGGAATGATTAGGCGGTTATTGTTGATACTATCTCTTTTATTTCAAGTGTTTTCTCTTTTAAATGCTCAGGACGTGAAACAACATTCAGTTGCGTTGATTCCTTATCCAGTGACATTGGTTGAAGGTAAGGGCGCTTTTGTCTTTTCCGAAAAGACGGTTGTAGCATTGGAAGACAATGAATTGGAACCTATTGCAAGAGATTTTGTGGAACTTTTTACTGGGCCTGCAGGTTTTACCCCCAAACTGAAGGTGAAGAGTAAGAAGGGAGAAGTATATTTGATGAAAGATGATTCTTTCCAGGAAGAAGGGTATGCATTGGAGGTGACTCCGGAAAAAATAGTTGTTAAAGCTGCTGGTGCAAAGGGGACTTTTTATGCGTTACAGACCCTTCGTCAGTTGCTTCCTTCGGACATTGAGGGCAATGAGTGTAAACCGGATGTGATTTGGAAAGTCCCTTCTGTTCGTGTAACGGATGAACCTCGATTCGGTTATCGTGGTTTGATGGTAGATGTGGCCCGTTATTTTATTACAAAGGAACACTTAATGCGGATCATTGATACGATGGGGATGCTGAAGTTGAACAAACTTCATTTGCATTTGACAGATGACAATGGTTGGAGGTTGGAAATTAAGCAATATCCGTTGTTGGCCTCAGTCGGTTCTAAGACGGTGAAACGAAGTGGACAGACTTTTCCTGAACGCAGGAATGCGAGACAAGGTGAGCCGTTGGTTGATGCTGGTTATTATACGCAAGAAGATATAAAGGAAATTGTGGCTTACGCCATGAACCGCCAGATTGAAGTTATCCCGGAGATTGCGATGCCTAGACATAGTCATGCTGCGTTGGCTGCTTATCCGTTATTGGCTTGCCCGACCGTTAATAGATACATCGGAGCAGTTCCCGGTTTAGGAGAGGGGTATGAGCAATTGGTTTTTTGTGCGGGGAATGAAGATGTATATACATTTATAGAGAATGTATTGGATGAAGTCATGGCGCTTTTCCCTTCTCGTTATATCCATTTAGGAGGAGATGCGGTTCACGATACGCATTGGGAAAAATGTCCGGTTTGTCGTGAACGGATGAAAAATGAAGGAATGGAAAGTGAAGTAGACCTATTAGGTTATTTCATGCGGCGCATCGACCGTTATGTAAGAGGCAAAGGACGCAAGGTGATGGGTTGGGAAGAAGTCATGGATGCAAACTTGTCTAAGGGAGCGGTAGTATTTGATTGGCATGGCTTTGGTCATGGAGCTGTAAAAGCAGGTAAACAGGGTCATGATTTTGTAATGGTGCCTACTGGAACAATGTATTTGAATAGTTATCAAGGACCTCAATGGCAAGAACCGGTATTGGCTTTTACAGGAGGAAATACATTGAAGAACATTTATCAGTATGAACCAATCGAACGATATTGGACGATGTCCATGCGTTCACATCTTTTGGGATTACAGACTGCGCTTTGGACGGAGTTCTGTGAAAAGAAGGAAGATGTGGATTACCTATTATATCCTCGTCTAGCGGCGGTATCGGAAGCTGCTTGGAGTTCTCCTATGGCAAAACGTTGGGAGCGTTTTGTGATGATGTTGGATGATTATCGGGAAAAATGGGAGATGAAAGGCGTACGTTCCTCCATGTCTGAGTATAATGTAAAGCATGAAGTAATGCCCAATTTCGGGGATTTGAAAGTTACATTAAGTTGTATTCGTCCTGATGTGGAGATACGATATACAACAGACGGAAGTGAACCTCATGAATATTCGATGCTTTATAGACGTCCTTGGGTTGTAAAACAGTCACAGACGGTAAAGTGTGCAACTTTTAAGGAGGGGAGACAAGTTGGGCAGACGTTGGTTATTCCTATTCAGGTGACTGGAATGACTGGGCGTAATGTGTTACGAAGCAATTCGGTAGAAAGACGCTTGGTAAATGGTGTACGGGGTAGTTTGAAGAATACGGATGGTGAATGGGCTTTTTGGTCAAAGAATGATTCGATAGCGCTGACCTTTGATGTTGGCGCCCGTAAGAAATTGGGATGTGTTTCTCTTGGCTATTTGAACGATTTTGGTCTTGGAATACATAAGCCTCAGAAAATAGAGGTATGGTTGTCTGATAATGATATGCATTATTGGAAAGTGTCGGAAAGAGTGTTTGAGCGGGATGAGGTGTTTGTTGAAGGCCGTTTTGTGAAAGATTTGGAACTCAAGTTTGAAGACGTGGCGAGATATGTACGTGTTATTATGAAGGGTGCTGGAAAATGTCCGGAGCGACATGTGCGTCCTGGATTGGAAGCGCAGATTTACCTCGACGAGGTGTTGATAGAATAAAATAAGAGAGGCAAAGTTTGAACTTTGCCTCTCTTATTTTATCACTCTTGATGAATTACTTCTTGGTTGTACCATTGTATTCATCAGATACAGTCAATTTCTTACGACCTTTAGCACGACGGCTTGCCAATACGCGACGACCGTTAGCTGTTGCCATTCTTTCGCGGAAACCGTGCTTGTTCTTTCTCTTTCTGTTAGAAGGTTGGAATGTTCTTTTCATTGCTATATACTATTTTATGTTATTATTCATCTGTAACGGGGTGCAAAATTAGTGACTTTTTTGAAATAAACAAAGACTGAAGCGAATTTTATGCTTTTCTTTTTGCGTTTTTTACTGATTTACATTACTTTTGCACTCGAATTCAAGAGGAAACATTGAATATAATCGAAATAATAATCAAATATAAGCGAAAAAAGTATGATTAACGCTCAAGACATTAAAATCGGAACAGCTATCCGTATGGACGGCAAATTGTATTTCTGTATTGACTTCTTGCACGTAAAGCCAGGTAAGGGTAACACATTTATGCGTACAAAGTTGAAGGACGTTGTTAACGGTTACGTATTGGAACGTCGTTTCAACATCGGTGAAAAGTTGGAAGATGTACGTGTAGAACGTCGTCCGTACCAATATTTGTATATGGAAGGTGCTGACTACATCTTCATGAACCAAGAAACTTTCGACCAAGTGCCTATCGGTAAGGAATTGATTACTGGTGTTGACTTCTTGATTGAAGGTATGGTTATCGACGTAGTATCTGACGCTTCTACTGAAACAATCCTTTATGGTGAATTGCCAGTGAAGGTTCAGTTGAAGGTTACTTATACAGAACCGGGCTTGAAGGGCGATACTGCTACTAACACTTTGAAGCCAGCAACAGTTGAATCAGGTGCAACTGTACGCGTTCCTTTGTTCGTAAACGAAGGTGAAATTATCGAAATCGATACTCGCGATGGTTCATACGTAGGTCGTGTAAAGGCTTAATCTTAAAGATTTACGATACGAGAAGGCGGAACTTGTTGCAAGTTTCGCCTTTTTTGTGTTTCTTTGTTTCGTTAATGAATAATAAACTATGAAATACTCTTTCATTATACCTGTATATAATCGTCCGGACGAGGTGGATGAATTGTTGGATAGTTTGACTCGGCAGACACTTCGTGACTTTGAAGTGGTAGTGGTAGAAGACGGATCGGCTATTCCTTGCAAGGAAGTGGTAGGCAAGTATGCCGATTTTTTGACTATACATTATTATAATAAAGCGAACTCGGGCCCTGGACAAACCCGTAACTACGGAGTGGAACGTGCCAATGGTGAATATATGTTGATTCTTGATTCCGATTGCATCATCCCCGATAATTATTTGAAAGAGGTGGAGGCTGAACTCCAACGCGAGAAGACCGATGCTTTCGGAGGGCCTGACCGGGCACACGAATCATTCTCGGATGTGCAGAAGGCTATCAATTATGCCATGACTTCGTTCTTTACTACTGGTGGTATCCGTGGAGGCAAGAAAAAGTTAGATAAGTTCTATCCTCGTAGTTTCAATATGGGAGTACGGAAGGATGTATATCAGGCCTTGGGCGGTTTTTCGAAGATGCGCTTTGGTGAGGATATCGATTTCAGTATCCGTATCTTCAAGGGTGGATATGCTTGTCGATTGTTCCCGGATGCTTGGGTATGGCACAAGCGCCGTACGGACTTGAAGAAATTCTTCAAGCAAGTGCATAATTCGGGTATTGCTCGCATTAACCTCTACAAGAAGTATCCCGAATCATTGAAACTAGTGCATACACTTCCTGCTTTGTTTACGTTAGGAGTGGCATTTTTGTTGTTGGCTTCTTTATTTTGGGGAGGGAGTTTGTCCTTGCTGGTACTTTTTGCTCTGATTGTATGTGTGGATTCTTCTATGCAAAATAAGAGTTTGAAGATTGGCTTGTTGTCTGTTGCTGCTTCGTTTATCCAATTGACGGGGTATGGTACAGGCTTCCTTCGTGCTTGGTGGAAACGATGTGTGTGCGGAAAGAGTGAATTTGCTGCTTTTGAAAAGAACTTTTATCAATAATATTTAAGGAACCGAATATGACTGAACGATTGAAAATTGCCCAATGGGCGGAAGAGGATCGTCCTCGGGAAAAAATGATGTTGCATGGTGCTTCGGCGCTTTCCAATGCGGAATTGTTGGCTATCTTGATTGGCTCGGGAAACAGCGAGGAATCGGCCGTAGAATTGATGCGGAAGATATTGTCAGATTATAGTAATAGTTTGAGTGGATTAGGAAAAGCCTCTGTGGATGAACTTTGTCGATATAAAGGTATTGGCTCGGCTAAGGCTATCACTATCTTGGCGGCATCGGAGTTGGGTAAACGTCGAAAGGAAGAAAAAGTAGGAGAACGGAAAACGATTCTATCATCAAGAGATGTGTATGAGTGTTTTTATCCGAAAATGTGTGATCTTCCTATTGAGGAATGTTGGGTGTTGCTCCTTAATCAAGCCTCCAAAGTGATAGATGAGGTGAGAATCAGTACTGGTGGATTGACGGGAACTTCGGTAGATGTGCGATGTATCCTTCGGGAAGCATTGCTGAAACGGGCGTCAGCCATTGCGCTTTGCCATAATCATCCTTCGGGGAGTATTCGACCAAGTAGGGAGGATGATATATTGACAAGGCAGGTGGAACAGGCTTCCCAATGCATGAATATCCGATTCGTAGATCATGTTATTTTAACCGACGGTGCATTTTATAGTTATGCCGATGAGGGACGAATTTAGAAATTGATTATTTTTGCATTCTCAAAAATAGATAAAATTATGAACGCAGAAGAACGTTTACAGATAGAAGAAAGAATTATTGCAATGCTGAAGACCGTATATGACCCTGAAATACCGGTGAATATCTACGACCTTGGCTTGATATATAAGATAGATTTGCAGGACGATGGCGAGGCCATTATCGATATGACTTTGACCGCTCCGAATTGTCCGGCGGCTGATTTCATCATGGAAGATGTCCGTCAGAAGATTGACTCGGTGGAAGGTGTGTCGTCTGCCGTAGTGAATCTCGTCTTTGAACCGGAATGGGACAAGGATATGATGAGCGAGGAAGCCAAACTTGATTTGGGATTTTTATAAATAGATGCAAGGTATGAAGAATGTCTATTTCCTTTCCGATGCCCATTTAGGGTCGCGTGCCATAGAACATAGTCGTACGCAAGAACGCCGATTGGTGAACTTCCTTGACAGCATCAAGCACAAGGCGAGTGCTGTCTATTTGTTGGGAGATATGTTTGATTTCTGGTATGAGTTCAAGTTGGTAGTGCCAAAGGGATATACTCGTTTTCTTGGCAAGATTTCTGAGCTCACAGACTTATGCGTGGAAGTACATTTCTTCATTGGCAATCACGACATTTGGTGTGGTGACTATTTGGAAAAGGAATGTGGAGTCATCATCCACCGCAAGCCGATGACTTGTGAAATCTATGGCAAGGAGTTCTACTTGGCACATGGCGATGGCTTGGGCGATAGAGATTGGAAGTTCAAGATGCTTCGTGCCATGTTCCGCAGCAAGACATTGCAATTTCTCTTCTCGATGCTTCATCCCCGTTGGAGTGTGGATTTCGGATTGGCATGGGCCAAGCATAGTCGCTTGAAGCGCAAGAACGGTCGCGAGCCAGAATATATGGGTGAACACGAAGAACCATTGGTGCTTTATACCAAAGATTACTTGAAGACGCATCCCGACATCAACTTCTTCATTTATGGTCATCGCCATATCATGCTTGACTTGATGTTGAGCCGCAGTGCTCGTATTCTTATCGTGGGAGATTGGATTAACGAATTCTCGTATGCCGTGTTCGATGGCGAAAATATGTTCTTGGAACAGTTTATTGAAGGGGAAAGCCAACCGTAAGGGGTGATGTCATTTAAAAAAGACAAATTTGAGCCTATTTTTTACTTTGCATAGTAAGAAATAGGCTTTCTTTTCTTTATTAATAACTTAATCATAAGTTGTAATCAAGTAATCATAACTTATAATTTTATAATTATAAATTGTAATTGATAAATCATAAGTTATGATTAACTTTTTTCATAAAGCATTCCATGCTTTTCGTGCAGGGAAGAATTATAATGAAAAGTGAAGGGATGGAAAAAACAGTTAAGTTGTATCGTATGTAATAGATAAATCATTATATTTGTGGTCGGAGAAGAAAAGACCTCTTCGGCCATTTTTTTTGATAATTAGTGAAGCGTTATGCTATCTTGTAAGTTGAAAACGTAGGAAACTTTCAATTGAGATACGAGAATGGCATAGTGGTTCTCACGCATATAGCGTGGGCTGCTACCCCCATATCTGTATCTCAGGTTTTTCCTACGACCTTCAACTTAGACGTGGCACGGCAGTACCACGCTTCGTGTATATATAATAGAAGGCAAAATAAAAATAATAATAACACAAATTCAGTAAAAATGATGAAAAGAATGTATCTGGCTCTTATAGGGTTATTGTTAGGAGCCGCATTGACTCACGCACAAAATCTGACAGGAAAAGTCATAGACGAAAAAAACGAGCCTTTGGCTTATGCGAATGTAATTCTACAAACAGAAGACTCGGTGTTCTTGGCTGGAACAACCACCGACTTAGAAGGTAAGTTTGAACTTGTCCTGCACGAAAAGGCAAAATATATAAACTTCTCATTCGTGGGATATACTTCCGTTGTTAAAGAAATAATCCAAAATAATTTAGGGGAAATTCAATTGCTGCCGGATGCTCAATTACTAGGCGAAGTGGTGGTGAAAGGCTATTTGCCTAAAACTCAAGCGAAAGGCGATGCTATGGTTACAACAGTAAGCGGTACAGTTTTGGAAAAGGCGGGTACGGCTGAAAACTTGTTGGATAAGATTCCCAATGTAACGGCTCAAAATGGTGCTGTAACCGTATTTGGTAGAGGTACACCCGAAATCTACATCAATGGTCGAAAGGTAAGAAATCAGCAGGAGTTGGACCAATTGTCATCGGATAATATCAAATCAGTAGAAGTGGTTTCCAATCCCGGTGCCCGATATGATGCTTCTGTCAAGGCGGTTATCCGCATCTTCACCAAGAAGGTGGCGGGTGAAGGATTCGGCTTCGATAATAGAGCTTTGGTACGGCATTACGATGCATACGGATGGTCGGCTTATGACCAACTGAACTTGAATTATCGGAAAAATGGCTTTGACTTGTCTGCTATGTTGTTGGCAGGTAGCTATCACAATGGTAACGACCAGACATTTGTGATAGATACTCACTTGGACAAGCAATGGCGACAGAACATGGACCTTACTGACCAAAAGGCTGAAAGCAAGAATTTAGAAACTACCTTGACACTGAACTATCAGTTCAACGAGAACCATTCCATCGGTGCCCGTTATAATTATGAGAGAGTGCCTGAATATCTTTGGATTGCCAATCAGTTTGCCCGAACATATTGCGAAGACCAATTGTACGAGGATCTTCATGGTGTTAATACAATGGATGAACCTGAAACTCATCATCGGACCAATTTCTATTATAATGGTAAAGTGAAAAATTGGAGTATTGATTTCAATGCCGATGGGCTTTGGAGTGATACAAAGAACACACAGGTCACAAAAGAAAATGTCATGGAAGGAGTGAATGAAGCGGAAGGCCGTAGTGTAACCACTATTGACACGAAGAAAAATGAACTTTATGCAACTAAATTGGTACTTTCGCATCCTTTTGTAAAGGGTAATCTTTCTTTCGGAGCAGAATATTCACATAATAAGCGTAACACCACCTACTTGAATCCGGAAGGAATTATCACGGACGATGAGGCGATGATTAAGGAAGGAGCTACTTCCGCTTTTGTGGAATATGCCAAGGCTTTCAATCAGTTGCAGGTGCAAGCCGGTCTTCGCTATGAACACGTAGGATTCGATTACTACAATGCAGGGAAGCTTGTGGACGAGCAAAGCAAGGATTATAGCAATTTGTTCCCGTCCATTATGTTAAGTTTTCCGATAAAAGATGTCCAAGTGCAGTTAGGATATGCAAGTGACATCAGTCGCCCTTCGTATCACCAGCTCAGAAGCAATACCTTTTATGTAAACCGATATATGTACGACAAGGGTAATCCGTTCTTGATGCCCTCCATTACACACAATGTCACCTTAGGAGCTTCCTATAAATGGATGAATCTGTATGTTGGATATTCACATGTGAAAGATGATATTACTAATCAAACGGTAGCATACTCAGACGATGACCCTACCATTGGTTTGCTTACGCTACACAATTGTCCTGCGTACGATAAGTTTGTGGCAGCTCTAAACATTGCTCCTACTGCTGGATGTTGGACTCCTCAATTGGGTTTGGCTGTGCAGAAACAGTGGTATGAGGGAGAAACTCCATGGGGAAAAGAACGGTTTAATGCACCAATTGGAATTGTTACATTTAGAAATAACGTTAAGTTTCCGAAAGGTTTCCTTTTAGATGTAAATGGATCTTGGACGACCAAAGGGTATCAGAACAATATTTATTTGGCGGATGACATGATTGATGTGAATGCATCGCTCTATAAGAGTTTCTTGAAAGATAAACTGACGTTGCAACTTCAAGCATACAATATCTTCAATCCTAAACAAGTAGCTACGGTTTATAGTGGCATCAGAGTGATGCAGAATACACAAGTGATGCACCGACAAATCTCGCTTACGCTCCGTTACAAGTTCAATACTACACGGAGCAAGTATAAAGGGACAGGTGCTGGTGAAAGCCAAAAGAATAGAATGTAATTTCAAACGTCGAAGCGTTTTAATCAAAACGCTTTGGCGTTTTCCTTTAAATGCCTCGGCGTTTTAAAAAAACGCCTTGTCGATGCAATTAATCTCGTTCTGAAGGATGTCCAAGAATCGGGCTGCATGCCCTCCGTCCATTTGTACATGATGAAATTGAAACGATATGGGAAGGGTAGTTTTAAACCATGATTGACGATACTTTCCCCACATCACCATCGGGTTGAGAAACTTGTCGGTGTATTGGTTGACGATGCAATCGAGTTCGGTTGCTACTACCGCCGATGTCCCGATAATCATGGCATCTTCGATGAACGAGCTTTCACATGACTCCGAAACGGATTGCGTCAATCTGATGTAATCTCCATAGAAACGATTGAAATCATTGGTGTATGGGATATCGCATGAGTTGATACCACCTTTCTTGTTGTTGACGATAACATTGATAGCAAGATTGTCGAATTGGTACATCTTGCCTTGAACGGGCAGCATGTAAAATTCTTCTACTTGATTGGCGGCTTTGCCAATGCACCAACAGATGAGTGCGTTTAGTTTGATGTGTTTTCTCTTGCTTGCCTTATGGATGCGGGTGATATCGAAAGTCTTGGTCAGTGTGACCATCGGCATGGGGGAGGTCATCCATAAATCAAAGGCGGATGCACGGCTCGTTTCTTGGGGATTTACTTCTTTCATGTTGGTTTTTAGTTGGATGATGAGGCAAAAAAAGACCGCCGTGCATGCACGGTGGTCTTTGATAGGAGTATAAGTCTGATTACTTAGCGCTCAAAATATCCATAGTGTCGCTAGCAATCATCAATTCTTCGTCAGTTGGGATAACAACAACCTTCACCTTAGAATCGTCAGCAGAGATAACGGCTTCGATACCACGGATGTTGTTCTTAGCAGGGTCAACCTTTACACCCATGTATTCCAAACCTTCAGTAGAACCTGTACGAGCGTTTGCTTGGTTTTCACCTACACCACCAGTGAAGACGATTACGTCTACACCGCCCATAGCTGCTGCGTATGCACCGATATACTTCTTGATACGATAGAAGTACATGTTTTCAGCCAATACGGCACGAGGTTCTTTTGCAGCAGCAGCGCTTTCCAAGTCGCGCATATCGCTAGACTTTTCGAATACACCGAGTACACCACTCTTCTTGTTCAAGAGGTTAGAAACACCTGTTGCGTCCAAACCTTCCTTTTCCATGATGTAAGTTACTGCACCACCGTCGATGTCACCTGAACGAGTACCCATCATCAAGCCTTCCAACGGAGTCATACCCATACTTGTATCTACTGACTTACCATCCTTAACAGCTGTGATAGAACCACCGTTACCTACGTGGCAAGTGATGATCTTGGTACCTTCTACTGGGAGACCCAAGAATTCGCAAACACGCTTTGAAACGTAGCGGTGAGAAGTTCCGTGGAAACCATAACGACGTACGCCATACTTCTGGTAGAGTTCGTAAGGAACGGCATACATGTAAGCGTAGTCAGGCATAGTTTGGTGGAATGCTGTATCGAATACACCTACCTGAGGAACGTTCGGGAGGATAGCTGATACGGCATTTACACCCTTCAAGTTAGCTGGGTTGTGAAGCGGAGCGAGGTCGTTGCAAGCGATGAATGCATCCAATACTTCTTGGTCGAGCAATACAGACTTAGCAAACTTTTCACCACCATGTACCATGCGGTGACCTACAGCGTTGATTTCTTCCAATGACTTGATAGCGCCGTATTCTTCGCTTACCAATGTGTTGAGGATGAAGTCGATACCTGTAGTGTGCTCAGGAACGTCCTTTTCAAGAACTACCTTTTCGCCGCTAGGCAAAGTCAACTTCAAGAATGAACCCGGCAAACCGATTTTTTCGATACCACCTTGTGCCATTACTTCCTTGGTACTCATATCAAACAACTTGTACTTGATAGAAGAGCTACCGCAATTCAATACTAATATCTTCATGATTCTATGTTTCTTCTTTAAGGGTTAATTATTTCTTAGCAGCAATAGCTTGGTTAGCTGTGATAGCTACCATGTTGTAAATATCGTCGATAGAGCAACCACGAGACAAGTCGTTCACCGGACGAGCGATACCTTGGAGAACTGGACCGATAGCTGTAGCATGACCCAAACGTTCTACCAACTTATAAGCGATGTTACCTACTTCCAAGCATGGGAATACCAATACGTTGGCATAACCAGCGATTTCTGAACCCGGAGCCTTGCTCTGGCCGATACGTGGAACCAAAGCAGCGTCTGCCTGAAGTTCACCTTCAATCTTCAATTCAGGAGCCATTTCCTTAGCGATAGCCAAAGCTTCAGTCACCTTGTCTACTACTTCGTGCTTAGCCGAACCCTTAGTAGAGAAGCTCAACATAGCTACACGTGGGTCAAGACCTGCTACTGCCTGAGCTGTCTGAGCAGTACATACAGCAATCTGAGCCAATTGGTTAGCATCCGGCATCGGAGTAACGGCTACGTCACCTACGAACAATACACCGTTTTCACCACATTCAGGAGCGTTAGTCAACAACAACATACCGCCTGATACGCAAGTGATACCCGGAGTAGTCTTGATGATCTGCAATGCAGGACGGAGAACGTCACCAGTAGTGTTTTGAGCGCCAGCCAACTGACCGTCAGCATCGCCAGCCTTGATAATCAAGCAACCCAAATACAATGGCTTTTCTACCAATGCACGAGCTTCTTCGATAGTCATGCCTTTCTTCTTGCGGAGTTCGCAAAGGAGTTGTGCGTATTCTTCTTTCTTCGGGTGGTTGATTGGGTCGATGATAGTTGCCTTACCGATATTTTCCAATCCCCATTCCTTTGCCAAGCCCATGATTTCATCAGGGTTACCAATAAGGATAAGTTCTGCTACTTCGTCTGCCAAAAGTTGGTTAGCTGCCTTCAATGTACGTTCTTCAGTACCTTCAGGGAGAACGATGCGTTGCTTGTTAGCCTTTGCACGTTCTACGATTTGATTCATTAAACTCATAGTATATCTTATATTTTATGTTTTAAATCATTGTGATGTCTTTTCACTATGCAAAAATAGGGAATTTTGCTATATTCACATTGCAAAATCGAATATATTTTAAAGCTTTATTTTAACTTTGTGGTGTTTTATTAAAGTTTGTGGTGTTTTATTAAAGAATGTATGATATGATTCGTCAGTGTGCGGTTTTATTCGGTTGTTTGGCTTTGGGGGAACTCATCGTTTTCTTGACAGATGTGAAGCTTCCTTCGAGCATCATCGGGATGTTGTCGTTGGCTTTATTCCTGAAATTAGGGTGGGTAAAGTTGAAGTGGGTGCAAGGCCTTTCTGATTTCTTGGTTGCCAATTTGGGTTTCTTCTTTGTGCCTCCCGGGGTGGCGCTGATGCTTTACTTCGATGTGATTGAGGCGCAGTTCTGGCCAATTGTCATAGCTACGGTGGTCAGTACGATGTTGGTGTTGGTAGTGACAGGTTGGATTCATCAGATAGTTCGTAAGTCAAATGGAATTTTTAGGAAATAAATACTTGTTGTTGGCCTTGACGTTCGGTGTTTTTGCCATGTTCAAGGCATTGCAGAAGAGGATGGGTTGGGTGTTGCTGAATCCGATTCTCTTGACCATCGCTACGTTGATTCTCTATTTGAAGTGTGCGGATATCAGCTACGAGACCTATAGCGAGGGTGGTGAGCTGATTGCCTTTTGGTTGAAGCCTGCGGTGGTGGCCTTGGGTGTGCCTCTTTACTTGCAATTGGAGATGATCAAGAAGCAATGGATGCCCATTTTGCTTTCCCAGTTGGTGGGATGCTTGGTAGGGATTGTCTCAGTGGTATTGATAGCCAAAGGATTAGGCGCTACTCCGGAGGTAATTTGCTCGTTGGCTCCTAAGTCGGTCACTACGCCCATTGCCATGGAGGTGTCGAATGCTACGGGTGGCATTCCCTCGCTCACGGCTGCTATGGTGGTGATGGTGGGCTTGTTAGGTGCGGTGTTCGGCTTTAGGATGCTGGATATGGGACATGTGAAAAGCCCTATCGCCCAAGGCCTTTCCATGGGTACGGCTAGTCATGCCATTGGTACTTCGGCTGCTATGGAAGTAAGTAAGAAGTACGGAGCATACTCCAGTTTGGGATTGACATTGAATGGTATCTTGACTTCCCTCCTTACTCCAGTGGTGTTACGCTTGTTGGGAATTATCTAGTCTTCCTTGGTTAGGATTCTTTCGAGTTCTTCGGCTGTGAGACGAAGGTGAAACTGACCTTTGTAGGCTACCGAAATGCCACCTGTCTCTTCGGAAACAATGATGGCCAAGGCATCGGTTTCTTGGGATACGCCCATGGCTGCCCGGTGACGCAACCCCAATTCCTTTGGGATATTCAAGTCGTGTGAGACGGGGAGAATGCATCCGGCAGCAACTATTTGCTTGTGGCGGATAATCATGGCTCCGTCGTGCAACGGACTGTTTTTGAAAAAGATGTTTTCGATGAGGCGTTGGTTTACATCCGCATTGATAGTTTCTCCGCTTCTGATGATTTCGTTGAGGGGTAGGTTCTTCTCGATGACCATTAAAGCACCGGTCTTGCTCTTGCTCATGCTCATGCAAGCCATAACGATAGGCATAATGTCGGCACGCTCTATCTTTTCTTGTTGGTTGTTCTTGAGGAAGCGAAGAAGGTGTCTCCAGCGTTTATGGGAGCCTACTGTTACCAAAAACTTGCGGATGTCATCCTGAAAAAGCACAATCAAGGCCAAAACTCCCACACTTACCAACTTGTCGAAAATGGAACCTAATAGTCTCATTTCCAATACTTGTGATACGATAATCCAACATCCGATGAATACAAGGATGCCGACGAAAATATTGATCGAACCGGAGTCCTTCATCAGTCGGTAAGTCTGATAAAGTAAGTAGGCTACCAATAGGATGTCAATCAGGTCTTTTATGCTGAATTCAATAAACATTTCTTTACGAGGTTTTTAAGGTTAGAATGCTTGGCAGGCTTTCATTTTCTGCACAATCTTGGTCGTCTCTACTGCTTCTTTTATATCGTGTGCTCTCAATATGTTGGCTCCCTTCAGCAAAGCAAGGCTGTGGAGTGCGGTGGTGCCGTTCAGGGCTTCTTCAGGAGTGGTTCCCAATAACTTGTATATCATCGATTTTCTAGAAACTCCTACGAGCAATGGCAATTCAAAAAGACTGAATTCTTCTAAATGGTTCATCAATTCGTAGTTATGCTCCAAAGTCTTTCCGAAGCCGAAACCTGGGTCGAGAATAATATCCTTTACACCCAAATCCCTCAATTTCTGTACTTTTTCGGAAAAATAATAGAAGATTTCCTTCAAAAAGTGGTCGTATTGAGGGTTCATTTGCATGTCTTGTGGAGTACCTTTCATGTGCATGATAATGTAAGGAATTCCTAATTGCGCAATGGTGGAAAACATGGTTTTGTCCATTTGTCCTGCTGAAATATCATTGATGATAGCCACACCGTATTCTTCTACGCACATCTTGGCTACATCGGCACGGAAAGTGTCTACCGAAACTACGGCATCCGGATGATGCTTGCGGATGATTTCCAATCCGTTTCGGAGTCTGTTCATTTCCTCTTCCACGCTGATGTGTTCTGCATTCGGACGGGAAGAATAGCCTCCTATATCGATAATGGACGCTCCTTCGCTGATAATCTGATGAAGACGCTGGACAATGTCTTTCTCGGTTTTACTCCGGCTTCCGGCATAAAAAGAATCGGGCGTTACGTTCAGTATGCCCATCACTTGCGGCTCGGAGAGGTCCATTAGCCGACCATTAACATTGATATATAGGGGTGTCTTCATTGTTTTCTTCATTCGATAGGACAAAAGTAAGCAGAAATCTTGAGTTTTTATTATTTTAGGTCTTATTTTTCCGCTATATTTGCCATTACTTAATGATAATGAATGATTGAAATGGAAATAGCAACTCTCTATACCTATTTTAAAGAGTGCGGTAAGGTTACTACCGATACTCGAAACTGTCCGGAAGGCTCGATGTTCGTTGCTTTGAAGGGTGAAACTTTCAATGGCAATGCTTTTGCCAAGCAAGCCTTGGAAAAGGGATGCCGATATGCTGTAGTAGATGAGGCTGAATATGCCGATTCGGAGAATATTTTTCTAGTGGATGACTGTTTGAAAACCTTGCAGGATTTGGCACGTGAACATCGTCGGGCATTGGGAACTCCTATCATTGGAATCACCGGTACGAATGGGAAAACCACAACCAAGGAACTTATTGCGGCGGTGCTTCAGAAGCGTTATAATGTGCTTTATACGCAAGGCAATCTCAATAACCATATTGGTGTACCTCTTACGCTCTTGGGCTTGACAGAGGAGCACGAAATGGCCGTAGTGGAAATGGGTGCCAACCATCCGGGCGAAATCTGTACGCTTGTGAACATTGCAGAACCCGATTGCGGTCTCATTACCAATGTAGGTAAGGCGCATCTTGAGGGGTTCGGTTCGTTTGAGGGGGTGGTGAAGACCAAATCCGAACTTTATGACTATCTCCGTGCCAAGGAAAACGCCTTCATCTTCTTGGATAAGGATAATGAGGTTTTATGTCAGGTTTCTACGGGTTTAAATTCTATTGGGTATGGCTTGGAGGGAGAGGAGTTATACGTTAAGGGCAAGCTTCATGCTTGTGCTCCGTTTCTTGCTTTCGAATGGGAGCATGAGGGGAAGATGTACGATGTAAATACACATCTGATAGGTGCTTACAATGTAAAGAATGCCTTGGCGGCCATTGCTATAGGTTGTCGATACGAAGTGCCCGCAGAGAGCATCTGTGAGGCGTTGAATGGTTATATACCAAGCAATAATCGTTCCCAACTCACAGAGACGAGAGACAATCATCTCATCGTCGATGCCTACAATGCCAACCCTACCAGCATGATGGCTGCACTCGAAAACTTCCGCCTCATGGAGGTGTCTCACAAGGTGGCTATCCTTGGCGATATGAAGGAATTGGGCGAGGGTAGTGTGGATGAGCATCGCAAGATTGTTTCTTTCTTGGAGGAATGTGGTTTTGAAAAAGTAATTTTAGTGGGTGGAGAATTTGGAAAAGCGAATGCAGGCTTTGAACATTATTCTGATGTGGAAGCAGTGAAGGTTCTTTTTGCAAAAGAAAAACCAGTAGGAAAGTATATTTTAATTAAAGGTTCCAATAGTATGAAATTGGCGCAATTAAAAGAAAACTTGTAAATGAAAAGAGGATGCAGACATGCATCCTCTTTTCATTTATACTCCAAATTTCTTTTTATAGTACGATTGGGCGGTATAAAGTGCAGCAGCAGGATTGTTGCCCGTCACACGATCCTTTGTCACCAAGGTCGTTACGTACGCATCTGAGTACTTGTAGAACAGACTGTCATGCCCCACGCAAAGTCCGATGACCACATTTAAGTCCGTCTTCGCCTCGTTCAGCAAGCGTGCCTGGAGGATAGGGTTGCACATGGCCGCACCGATGCCTTCGCACTTCTCGGGAATCCCGATGGATGATTTCGCCTTACCCGCTACCTTGCAGATGATGGCGTATGCCTCGAACCCGTTGGCACGGAGAATCTTGGCAAAGATACGTGCTTCGTTGATAAGTCCGATGCAGTTGGCAATACCAATCTTCTTCGCTCCGATTTTCTTGGCAAACTCCATAATCTC
This sequence comes from Phocaeicola sp., assembly GCA_045121515.1. Taxonomy (GTDB): domain Bacteria; phylum Bacteroidota; class Bacteroidia; order Bacteroidales; family Bacteroidaceae; genus Phocaeicola. Next base: position 43,880 of record JBGVGD010000076.1, read on the forward strand.
CTGTACACGAGTCCATTGGCAATATCCTTCGAATTCCACTTCGGCGCTTGCCACCATGATATCGTGGTTTCGTCCTTCTTCGTAGCGTTCCAATGCCCATTGCAAATCCTCGTCCTTGAGGTTTGTGGTAGGACAAAATTCGGGATACGTGCGGACTTTGAACTTGCAATTCTGTGTGCCGCAATCCACGCAAGTATGTTGCATTTCTTTTTCTTCTTTCATGATTTTCTGTATATATAAGTTTTTAATGCTTCTACATATTCTTCGAATGCCTCTATGCCTTTCGGGGTGATCCGGCAGAGGGTGCAAGGCATTTTCCCTTTAAAGGTCTTGATGACTTCGATGTACTCTGCCTTGCTGAGTTTGTCGATTTGTACGCTCAGGTTTCCTGCCGTGGCTTTTGTTTCTTGTTTCAGATACGTAAAGTCGGCTTCTTCCACCGAGAGTAAAATGGACATTACGCCAAGACGTAGTTCGCTATGGAGTAGTGGGTTAAGTTCCTTGAACATGTTTCTTTGCCTCCTTGTTTAAGTGGTAGCCAGGTGTAACTAGCATCCCGATGAATCCGAGGGAGAATGTGATGTAATACCAATAGAAGTCATCGTTCATAAATACGATGTGGCAAGATGCCATCATAACGACAAACAAAGTGCTAAAGGCAGCTGTCTTTGTCTTTTGGTCGTTTAATACGGTTCCGGTGATGAATACGCCAATTGCCATCAGGATGCATGCTCCGGGAAGCATCAGCATCATGTTCTTAGCATAGATTGACATGAGGAATATTCCTAGCATCCCGATGCTTCCGATAGACATCCATACGGATTTAAGAACCTTGTCCGTAAAGGTTACAACAGGTTTTTCTTCCTTCTTCAGTTGCCACATCATCATCGGCCAACCGATAACGGGTATAGCAAACCAAAGCCAGTTCCACATTGGATTCTTTGTCCACATGAGCATAGCCATTACAGTCAAGGAGGTAATAGCACCCAGCCATCCCCAAAGGATGAACTGGTTGCCGCGTCCCACTTGCAGGTTCTTCTTGCTGTTCTGAATCATCTGTGCAATGAGTTCCAAACTTTCTTTTTCATTTAATTTTCTTTCTTCCATATTAATAAGATTGTGTTTGAGGTTGATGATTTAGTTTATTTTATAAACCACCGGTGGCCTTAAAAAGTGGGAAGTTGGTGTTGCTAGCGTTTCTTCCCACTTTCTAGTTTGCAAATGTAATTTAGTTTATAATATAAACCAAATATTTTCTTGTTTTTTTCAGGTAATTTGCTGAAAATACCTGCATTTTATACACCCGTTGATTAATGGGCTGACAGGTAGTTGCTTGGGGTGTATAATCTTCCTGCACCGGTAGGGTTTTCCTACACCCGGACATTGGGTTTGAAAGATGACCGCGTTTTTTTTAAACGCGGTCATCTTTTTTAAAAACGCGGTCGTGTTTTAAAAAAAGACGGTCATCTTTTTTGGGGTGTATGATGTGTGCATGAAATATCCCGTATATCATACTCCATTATTCGTTGTGAATCTGCAAATTGTCTTCCCAGTGTATGAAATGCAGGTTGTTTCGGGAAATCCCCTGTATATACGTGCGCGCGTATAAATATTAAGGTAGGATGTTTTGTTGACCGGAATCGAAGCCTTGAATATCTGCTCTACGGCATCTTTTGAGAATCAATGACTTACGTAAACAACTGCAAAAAAAGTATGAAAAAAGAGTTGCTGATGTTTGGAGGATATGTCGTAAAGCAGTAATTTTGCACCCGCTTTCGAGAGAGAAACGCAGATGAGTTGAAATACTGAACAAGGATGAGGTTTTGAACCTTACCGCTTCAAAAAAAACTTTTTTTTGAAAAAAAACTTCAAAAAGTTTTGGTAGTTCAAAAATAAGCCTTACCTTTGCATCCGCTTTCGAAACGAAAGTGTTTAAAGAAGAGTTCTTTGAAAGATTTAGATATGAACAAGCAAGTAGTACA
>JBGVGD010000077.1:0-16653 GCA_045121515.1 Phocaeicola sp.
GCAGAATGGCAGCCCAACAGTCCTTTGGAGAAATATAGGGAACTGCTTCCGGACAAGTTTAAGGATAAATAATAAAACGGCTTGCGAACTTCAAGTTTGTAAGCCGTTTTTATTGTTAGACGTAATCCCGGAGACGCTTACTAGAGAAAACAATTTCCCTACAGTTTCCCTACATGGTTAAAATGCTGATATTCAGCAATACTGTAGAGATGTAGAGAAATATAAATTAAAAAACATATGGCAAAATATATCAAACAAGAAGTGCCCGACATGCAGAAAACGGGAGAACAAAAGGCTTTTTACCGACTGAAAATAGAACGCAATGTGGATTTTGAAGAATTTATCAGCAGGCTATGCTCCTATCATTCGGGCATCAGCCGAGGTGAGGCGTTGAGGGTTCTTGTCAGCACTTCGGACGTGCTGGCCGAGTTGCTGGGCGAAGGGTATTCGGTAACATTGGACGATTGGGGCACTTTCAGGGCAACCATCGGACTGGAAGAAGGAAAGGAAATGGATACGATAGACGGCAACGAAAGCAAACGAAATGCCCGCAGCCTTTTCCTGAACGGAGTGAACTTTCTGGCCGACAAGAAATTGGTCAGGAACGCCAACCGTCACTGCAAGTTGGAACGTGCAGGCATCGTCCGTGTACACCGCTCACCGTACAATAGAGAGGAACGCTTGCAGAAAGCACTCGAATACCTGGAAGAAAACAAGGTCTTGAAGGTCGGTCAATATATGGATCTGACCGGACTGGCCCATACCACAGCTGCCTGCGAACTCCGCGCTTTCAGCCGTAATGCTTCATCCGGCATCGTTTCGGTGGGACGAGGATCGGCGGTAGTTTACATAAAAGGATGAACAAGAATATGCTAACTAAATTGAAAATATTGATAAGAAAAACAACAACTATGCTACATATTGGAAGTTTTTCTGTACATTTGTACGAAAAAATAAATAGAAACCTATGATTACAGAGAACTTACAGAAACTTTATCAACAATATACAGGTGTACCGGCAGAAGAAATTATCGAAATGCCGGCATCGGGTTCCAACCGCCGTTACTTCCGTCTGACAGGTGTACAAAGCCTCATCGGTGTATACGGCACTAGCGTAGAAGAAAACGAAGCATTCCTATATATGGCAGAACATTTCAAGAGAAAGAATCTGCCAGTACCACAGGTTTTGTGCGTATCGGAAAACAAGAATTTCTATTTGCAGGAAGATTTGGGAGACACTCTCCTCTTCCATGCCATAGAAAAAGGAAGAATCACCAATTCTTTCTCGGAAGAAGAAAAGGAACTGCTCCGCAAGACCATCCGACTGCTTCCTGCCATCCAGTTTGCCGGAGCCGAGGATTTTGACTTCAACCGCTGCTATCCACAACCGGAATTCAACCAGCGTTCTATTCTTTGGGATTTGAACTACTTCAAGTACTGTTTCTTGAAAGCAACCGGTCTGGAATTTCAGGAAAATAAGTTGGAAGACGACTTCCAGAAGATGAGCGATGTATTGCTCCGCAGTTCATACAATACCTTCATGTACCGCGACTTCCAGAGCCGCAACGTCATGATTAAGGACGGTGAACCTTGGTTCATCGACTTCCAGGGTGGCCGTAAGGGTCCTTTCTTCTACGACATCGCCTCTTTCCTCTGGCAAGCCAAGGCGAAATATCCGGAAAGCCTTCGCGACGAATTGCTGGATGAATACATCAAGGCGGTATCGAAATACAAGACTATCGACCGCATTTTCTTCTTTAGCCAGTTGCGCCATTTCGTACTTTTCCGTACCCTACAGGTTTTGGGAGCCTATGGTTTCCGTGGCTATTTCGAAAAGAAGCCTCACTTTATCCAGAGTGTGCCTTTCGCTATCGAAAACCTTCGCCAATTGTTGCGTGAAGATTATCCGGAATATCCATACCTCTGCTCTGTCCTTCGTGAATTGACTGAAATGAAACAGTTCAAGGATGACTTGAAGAAGCGCCAACTTACGGTGAAAGTGATGAGCTTCGCTTACAAGAAAGGTATTCCTAACGACCCGACAGGAAATGGCGGTGGATTCGTGTTCGACTGCCGTGCCGTAAACAATCCGGGTAAATACGAACGTTACAAACCTTTTACTGGTTTGGACGAACCTATCATCAAGTTCCTGGAAGACGACGGTGAAATCTTCCCATTCCTGGAAAATGCGTATGCCTTGGTAGATGCATCTGTCAAGAGATACATGGAAAGAGGATTCAGCAATTTAATGGTTTGCTTCGGCTGTACCGGTGGCCAACACCGTTCTGTCTACTCTGCCCAGCACATGGCCGAGCACTTGAACAAGAAATTCGGTGTGAAAGTGGAACTGATCCATCGCGAGCAGAATATTGAGCAAACTTTTGAAGCGACAAAGTAAATGAAAGCAATGATATTTGCAGCGGGCTTGGGCACTCGTCTCAAGCCCTTTACCGACCACATGCCGAAAGCACTTGTTCCCGTAGCAGGCAAGCCCATGCTGGAGCATGTCATCAACAAGTTGAAAGCCGTTGGAGTAGATGAGATTGTCATCAATGTGCATCATTTCGCCCAGCAAGTGATAGACTTCCTGAAGGAGAAAGACAACTTCGGCATCCAAATTTGGATATCGGACGAAACAGACCAGTTGCTCGAAACGGGTGGTGGTATCAAGAAAGCGGCTCCGTATTTCGACGAACCTTTCCTGGTTCACAATGCAGACATCCTCTCCAACGTGGATCTGAAAGCCATGTACGATTTCCATATAGCAAACGGCAACGATGCCACTCTCTTGGTCAGTCCAAGAAAAACCGTACGCTACTTGCTGTTCAACAAGGATAGTCGCCTTTGCGGATGGGTGAACAAGGAAACATTGCAAACCAAGCCCGAAGGTTTCGTTTATCAGCCGGAAGTACAGCAGGAATATGCTTTTGGAGGTATCCACATCATCTCGCCTTCCTTATTCAAATACATGGAAGGATGGACAGGCAAGTTTTCTATCATCGATTTCTACTTGCAGACTTGCCATGAAGCAAAACTGGGAGGATACACCAAAGAGGATTTACAATTGATAGACATCGGCAAACTGGAAACTCTGGCAAAAGCAGAAGAATTCATTCACCAAATTCATTAGCAGCATACTTTTCGTAGAGGTTCCATTCCTCACCCGCCTGCTTGCTTTTACGAATGCAAGCAACTACCCGGAATGCCAAAGCCGCTATTACGACCAGAAGTATTATAAACCAAATCATGCTGAAAAATCCATTTTTACAAAGATAGGATTTTTCAGCATGATTGCAAATGATTAATCGAATAAATTCAGTTTATTCTGTTTCGCCTCTTCCAAAGAAACCAACCTTACTTGCTTGGCTTCATTCTTTTCCCGAAGCAATGCCTGTTCTGTCTTCAAGGTTTGAACGAACTCTTCTCTGAGTTCCGGATTCATCAGTCGGGCCGCCACCAGCACATTCTGTGAAGCATCCTTCAAATGGACAACCGGACCTTGATATGCCGGAGCAATCTTTAACGACGTATGCAACGGCGATGTAGTGGCCCCACCAATCATGATAGGAATCTGCAAACCGGCGCGCTGCATTTCCATAGCCACATGCACCATTTCGTCCAAAGAAGGAGTAATCAGACCACTCAAACCTACGATATCGACTTTTTCTTCAATGGCTTTCTGAACAATGGCTTCCGCAGGTACCATTACTCCCAAATCAATGATTTCATAGTTGTTGCAAGCCATCACTACCGATACGATATTCTTTCCAATGTCGTGAACATCGCCCTTCACCGTAGCAAGCAAAACCTTACCTGCCTTCTGAGCACCTTCTTCGCGACCGGCTTCTATAAACGGCTGCAAGATGGAAACAGCTTTCTTCATGGTACGGGCAGCCTTCACCACCTGCGGCAAGAACATCTTTCCGGCACCAAACAACTCGCCTACCTCATTCATTCCGGCCATCAATGGACCTTCAATGACATCCACCACACGAGGATATTGCTCCATGGCTTCTTTCAAATCGGCATCCAAATAGTCACCCAAGCCTTTGACCAATGCATACTTCAGGCGCTCTTCTACGGATGTCTCTCTCCATGCCTGCTGTTCCGAAGCCTGTGCGGAAACAGTTGCCGAAGATGCTTTCAACGCCTCGGCCTTCTCAATCAAACGCTCAGCAGCATCCGGACGACGGTTCAAGACCACATCCTCGATACATTCCAACACATCGGCAGGGATGTCACTATACAAGACCGAAGTGGCAGGATTCAGAATGGCCATATCCATACCTTGCTGAATAGCATGATACAAAAATACAGCATGCATGGCTTCACGGATGTAATTGTTACCCCGGAAAGAAAAAGACAAGTTACTGATACCTCCACTCACATGGGCTCCCGGCAAATTCTGCTTGATCCATCCCGTTGCCTTGATGAAATCGACGGCATAATTATTGTGTTCCTCGATACCTGTTGCAACAGCCAGCACATTCGGGTCGAAGATGATATCGTTGGGATTGAAGCCCACCTGTTCAGTCAGGATGCGATAAGCACGTCCGCACACTTCAATCTTACGTTCGTAAGTATCCGCCTGTCCTTGTTCATCGAAAGCCATCACTACTGTTGCGGCTCCCAATCGCTTAATCATCCGGGCACGTTCAATAAAGATCTCCTCTCCTTCCTTCAAGGAAATGGAATTGACAATCGATTTTCCCTGCAAACACTTTAAGCCGGCCTCTATAACTTCCCACTTGGAAGAGTCTATCATGACAGGAACACGGGCAATTTCAGGTTCGGACATGATGAGATTCAAGAAAGTCTTCATTTCTTCCTTGGCATCCAACAAGCCGTCATCCATATTTACATCGATGACCAAGGCGCCGTCTTCTACCTGTTTACGGGCAATACCCAATGCTTCTTCGTAGTTCTTTTCGTTCACCAATCGGAGGAACTTACGGGAACCAGCCACATTGCATCGCTCGCCTACATTAATAAAACCGACTTCGGCCGATTGTTCCAGACATTCCAAACCCGACAAACAGAAGGTGTCCGATTTAGCAACCGGAACATGAGGTTTAGCACCAGCCACCAATGGAATATATTTAGCGATGTAGGCTTCCGTTGTACCACAACAACCACCGATGATATTTACCAATCCTTCTTCGATGTATTCCTTCACTTCACGGGCCATATCCTCAGGAGTCTGGTCGTATTCACCCAAACTATTCGGAAGACCGGCGTTAGGATACGCACTTATATAATAAGGTGCACGAGCAGCCAACTGCTGCAAGAAAGGTTTCAACTGCTTGGCACCGAATGAACAGTTCAAACCAATAGAAAAGATAGGCGCATGCTGTACCGATGCCAAGAAAGCATCCAATGTCTGACCGGACAAGGTACGTCCGCCCGTATCCGACACGGTAATGGAAAGCATCAAAGGAACCTCTCTCTCCATTTTCTTCATGGCCTCGCATGCTGCAAAGACAGCGGCCTTTGCATTCAAAGAATCGAAAATGGTTTCTATCAAGATAGCATCCACTCCCCCTTCCAGCAAAGCCTCTATCTGCTCCAGGTAAGCCTCTGCCAATTCATCAAAAGTAACGGAACGGAAAGCCGGATTATTCACATCCGGACTCATGGAACAAGTCTTATTGGTTGGTCCAACCGAACCTGCCACAAAACGAGGTTTATCAGGATTCTTGCGAGTATACTCATCAGCCAATTCACGAGCCAACTTAGCAGCCGCTAAATTAATCTCGCGACAACATTCTTCCACATGGTAATCCGCCATGGAAATACGTTGAGCATTGAAGGTATTCGTTTCAATGATATCAGCACCAACTTCCAAATATTTCCGATGAATATCCTGAATGACATGAGGTGCCGTGAGACATAACAAGTCATTATTACCCTTCATTTGTCCCGGCTTTTCCACGAAGCGAGCACCTCTGAAATCTTCTTCTGAAAGATTGTATTTCTGTATCATGGTCCCCAAAGCGCCGTCCAAGACAAGGATGCGCTCACGAACCAATTCTTGTATGGTAGACATAATTTCTTAACGTTTAAACATACGATCCATTTCCCGGCGATCGTCCTTTTCCTTGATAGACTGACGCTTATCGTATTGTTTCTTACCCTTAGCCAAAGCAATCACCAACTTAGCCAACCCCTTTTCGTTGATAAAAAGACGTGTCGGCACAATGGTGAAACCCGGATTCTTTTCTGCATCCTGGAGTTTACGAAGTTCTTTCTTACTTAAAAGCAGTTTACGTTCACGACGAGCCACGTGATTATTATAAGAGCCATAGAAATATTCGGCAATATGCATATTCTTTACCCATAACTCACCACGCACAAAATAGCAATAGGTATCAACCAAACTCGCCTTACCCAAACGGATAGACTTGATTTCCGTACCAGTCAGCACAATACCAGCCGTATAGGTATCAATGAACTCGTAGTCGAACGAAGCCCGTTTATTCTTTATATTGATTGGAGTAGGTTTCATCAGTTCAAAATCAATGATAATTTATCAAAAACAGTTGCAATCAAACTCGGACAAATCATAACGATAACCGCGACGCACAAAGAATAGCGTGTCAGATCTTTTTCTTCCACATTCATCAAAGAGCGTGCTCCTTCGTATACCACAACCACCGTGTAAAACTGCAAAATCCAACGCAAGATAGAAATGGCAAACAGTCCGCTAACAATATCCAACACGAACGTAACTACCATGGCATATCCTACAAACTGCTGGTTCAACTCCATCTCTTCTTCTCTTCCCAACAACTTCTGTCCCAAAAGGTTCGTCAAGTAAGAAGAGAGAAAGAATCCACCAAACAATGCAACAAAAATGGCACAACAGCGAGTCATTGCCACTTGAAAAGCAGAGATACCCTCTGTATTTCCAATGAAGGTTCCTAAAAAGACAGACAAGCCGCATAATCCAATCATAGGATACACGAACTCACCCAAAACCTTCTTCCGATTATCCTCTTTCTCTATTTCAGCCCAAGCCTTGGCCGGCGAAGAAATCAAGAGAACCGTCCTATTAAACAATTCCTTATAATTCAATGTTCTATCCTTTTTAAATGTTTACTTGAGAAACTGCAAAGGTATAAAAAAAACTAGGAAGTTCTTAAAACTCTTGAATTATTCTTTCTTACTCCATTCTTTTTATGTATTTTTGCATCCAAAATAAAATAAGAGATAAAAACATGAAAACAACTTTGAAACTTTCCACATTACTCGTTGCTATTGCATCTGTATTCACATTCAGTTCTTGTTTAAACAGTAACGATAACTCCACTTATCCAACTTATTCTTCCTACGTAACCATTTCAGGTGACCAGTTCATTGGCTATACATTCTATTCTGATTTCGGTAGCATTTTAAGACCTACTTCTGCTAGTGTTCAAGAAGTGTTGCCAGGTCTCAGTTCATCAACTGTAAAACGTGCCTTTGTCGCATTTGACCTTGCATCAGAAAATGAAAACGGCCAAAATCTGGAAAGTAACAAGAGATATGATATCATCCTCCGTCCGTCTTATTATGCTAACTATGCACTTCCGACATATCAGACAATCAGACATACAGAATATTCTGACTCATTGATTACTAAAAACGGACGTGTACAAGAAATCAACAAGGATATTTGGGCAATCAATGGTTATGTCAATGCATTGATAACTATCAATTACAACCAGAACAAGGCATTCTATATGAATACTTATTATTCAGAAGAAGACATTGATGTTGCCAACAATACTTTGAACCTCAACCTCTATTATAACAGCAATTCAGAAAGCGCAGGCGATCAAGGTCAAAGTGTTTTCAGCTTCAGATTGCCTGAAGAAGTTATACACACCCACTCATTCTCTTCAGACTCTATCAAGTTGGTCTTGAATGCTATCACAGGTTATGATGACAGTCAATTGAATAAAATTGCTGAATGTAAAGTTGCATTAAAGGACTTCAGCGTACCAATGTATTAAGACCTTATTATAAAAGTTCCATAAGCCCCAACACCCCGTTGGGGCTTTTTTTGTCCATTCAGAATAAATCCTTATCTTTGACCTCCAAATAAAAGAAAAACACATTTATGGAAACATTTACTCCTTGGACTTTATTTGTAGACATAGGCATCATTTCCCTACTTTTGCTTGTAGGAAAATTGATGCGAGTAAAAATTAAATGGGTGCAGAAGTTATTCATCCCTCCCAGTTTGTTGGCTGGTTTTATTGGACTGGCATGTGGTCCTCATGGATTCGACATACTTCCTATCTCCGAACAGACAGGAACCTATGCCGGCATTTTAATTGCATTCATTTTTGGCGCCTTGCCTCTCACCTCCCAAAAAACCAAAGGCAACAATCAGGAAATTGGTGCCATGTGGGTGTATTCGCAAGCCGGACTTCTATTGCAATGGGCCTTCGGTGGTTTGCTTGGCTTATTGGTATTGAATCAGATTTGGCCACTCAGCCCGGGATTCGGAATCACCATGCCTAGCGGATACTGCGGCGGACATGGAACAGCAGCCGCTATCGGGCAAGCATTCGGTCAATTAGGACACGATGAAATCTTGACTTTAGCCATGACTGCCGCCACCTTTGGCATTGTCGCTTCGGTTATTCTAGGACTTATATTCGTGAAATGGGGAGCAAAGAACAAGTATACCACTTATTTGGCAGACTACAAAGATTTGCCAAGTGAACTTCGTACCGGACTTCTTCCACAAGAAAAGCGGGAAAGTATGGGGGAAAGCACTTGCTCATCTATCTCTGTCGATTCCTTGACATTCAATTTGGCCATTATATGCGCCATAGCATTGGGTGGATATGGTATCAGCAAATTGGCAGCACATTTCATGCCTGGATTTGAATTGCCGGTATTCAGTTGCGCATTTGTTTTCGGTATCCTTTTCAAAAAATTGCTCGACAAAACCCGTGCCAGTGAATCTATCTGCCCACAAACTGTAGGACATATCAGCGGTTCCATGACAGACTACTTAGTGGCGTTCGGCATTGCATCCATCAAGGTTTCTGTCGTGATAGAATACATCGTTCCGCTCGCCATTCTTTTGCTTTCCGGTCTGGCTGTCACCTTAATATATGTATTTGTTATGGCCAGAAAGTTGATGAAAGAATGTTGGTTTGAAAAGGCCCTCTTCACTTGGGGGTGGTTCACAGGAACCATGGCTATGGGTATTGCCCTTCTGAGAGTGGTCGACCCGAAGATGAAAAGCCGATGCTTGGACAGTTATGCCCTCGCCTATCTGTTCATTGCTCCGGTAGAGATTTCACTGATTACTTTTGCACCGGTAGCATTTGTCAACGGATACGGACTCTTGTTTTCCGGCATCTGCCTAGCGGCAGGATTATGCGTATTGTCTGTAGCATACTTCAAGAAATGGTTTATCAAATAAAAGGAAAGGGGCTTGTGAAAAGCCCCTTTTTCTTATATGATTTCCGCAAAATACTCCAAATGCTCATCCACATATTCCGCCAATTTGGCCGTTACGAATTCTTCCATATCCATAAACTCTTCTTCCAGATCATCGAAAACTTCGTACTGTTCGTACATCGCCATGAATTCATCATCATCGCGTTCCTTTTCCAAGTCCGCCTTGTTCTCATCGTAAATCTTCTTGGCCGAATAAATCAGTTTCGAGAAATCCTTCAAGCCAAACAATCGCATGGCCTTGGCAAAAGGATTGTCGAAGATATAAGGACCATATCCATTCTGAATCAACTGGACGAAACCGCCTACATTCAATTCTTCCCGAAGAATATGATATCCTAACAAAGTATGCTGATGACCGTTCAACAACGGCATCGTTTCCGCATTGATTACTCCACCGGTTACTTCCAGATACTTGTCAATAAATACTTGAAGGAATCCGTCCATTCCCTCTTCTGCCCCCATGCGGAGTGCTTCGTCTGCTATCTTAATTGTTTCCATAAATACACCACCGTCTTTTTTAAAAAGATGACCGCGTTTTACTCAAAAGACGACCGCCTTTTAAAAAAAGACGGCGGTCCTTTAAAAAACGTCCAATTCTATTGGCAAAGATACACCTTTCATAGAAAAGAAAAAACTTTTTAAAAAAGTAAGTGCTTACAAGTTGCAAAAAAGAATAAAACTCTTAACTTTGTGGCTGAAATGTGCAATCACATATTTCATTGTGGTTACGAACAATTTTTTATTACTAATAAAAACGTAAAGATCATGATTTATTCACACGAAGTTGAACACATGTGTGTTGTAAAGAAGGGTCCTAACCATGGACCAGCTCCAATTCCTGAAGAAGGTAAGTGGGTAAAATCTAAAGAAATCAAGGACATCTCTGGTTTGACACACGGTATTGGTTGGTGTGCTCCTCAGCAAGGTGCTTGTAAGTTGACATTGAACGTGAAGGAAGGTATCATCCAGGAAGCATTAGTTGAAACAATCGGTTGCTCTGGTATGACTCACTCTGCTGCTATGGCATCAGAAATCCTCCCGGGCAAGACTGTTTTGGAAGCTTTGAACACTGACTTGGTGTGCGACGCTATCAACACTGCTATGCGTGAATTGTTCTTGCAAATCGTTTACGGTCGTACTCAGTCTGCTTTCTCTGAAGGCGGTTTGATGATCGGTGCAGGTTTGGAAGACTTGGGTAAGGGTCTCCGCAGCCAGGTAGGTACTTTGTACGGTACATTGGCAAAGGGTCCTCGTTACTTGGAAATGGCAGAAGGTTACATCAACCGTATCGCTTTGGACAAGAACGACGAAATCTGCGGTTATGAATTCATCCACATGGGTAAGTTCATGGACGAAATCAAGAAGGGTACAGACGCTAACGAAGCTTTGAAGAAGGTAACAGGTACTTACGGACGCTTCACAGCTGAACAGGGTGCAGTTAAACATATCGATCCACGTCACGAATAATATAAGGAGGAAAAACTATGATTAGAGAAGTAAAATTCGAAAGCCAGGACCGTCGTATCAAGCAGATTCTCGCTGCATTGAATGAAAACGGTATTAAAGACATCGAAGAAGCTAACGCTATCTGCGAAGAATATGGTTTGGACCCTTATTTGGCATGTGAAGAAACTCAGCCAATCTGCTTCGAAAACGCTAAGTGGGCTTACGTTGTAGGTTGTGCTATCGCTATCAAGAAGGGCGTTAAGACTGCTGCTGAAGCTGCTGAAGCTATCGGTATCGGTTTGCAAGCATTCTGTATCCCAGGTTCTGTTGCTGACGACCGTAAGGTAGGTCTTGGACACGGTAACTTGGCTGCTATGTTGCTCCGCGAAGAAACTAAGTGTTTCGCATTCTTGGCAGGTCACGAATCATTCGCAGCTGCTGAAGGTGCTATCAAGATCGCTGCTAAGGCTGACAAGGTACGTAAGGAACCTCTCCGCGTAATCTTGAACGGTTTGGGTAAGGACGCTGCTCAGATCATCGCTCGTATCAACGGTTTTACTTATGTACAGACTGAATTCGACTATTTCACTGGCGAATTGAAGGAAATCAAGCGTATCGCTTATTCTGACGGTCCTCGTGCAAAGGTTAACTGCTACGGTGCAGACGATGTTCGCGAAGGTGTAGCTATCATGTGGCACGAAGGTGTAGACGTATCAATCACTGGTAACTCTACTAACCCTACTCGTTTCCAGCACCCAACAGCTGGTACATACAAGAAGGAACGCGTATTGGCTGGTAAGCCATACTTCTCAGTAGCTTCTGGTGGTGGTACAGGTCGTACATTGCACCCAGATAACATGGCTGCTGGTCCTGCTTCTTACGGTATGACAGATACTATGGGTCGTATGCACTCAGATGCTCAGTTCGCTGGTTCTTCATCAGTTCCTGCTCACGTAGAAATGATGGGCTTCTTGGGTATCGGTAACAACCCGATGGTAGGTTGTACAGTAGCTTGTGCTGTTGACGTTGCTCAGGCTTTGAATAAGTAATCCATTACTATTCAGATACTTTTAAAAGAGCTTTCCTTCGGGAAGGCTCTTTTTTTTATTATGTCCATGAAAATAATTCATTTTTCTCTTGACTCGTACCTTAGGGCATGACTTATCTTTGTACCTGCTAGCAAACATCGTACGATTATGAGTCATAAAACAAGATTAAAAATCGGAGAGTTCTCCCGTTTAATGCAGGTAACTGTCAAGACATTGCGCCATTATGAACAGAGGGAACTGCTTATTCCTAATGAAGTGGATGAATGGACTGGATACCGTTATTATAATATCGACCAAATGCAGAAACTTAATTCAATACGCCAGTTGCAACAGCTTGGATTTACGCTTGAAGAAATAAAGGACTTGTATGATGACGGATCTCATGTTCCAAGTGTAAAACAGCTGACTGAGAAGATTGAAGAAACGGAAAGACAACTCCAACGACTAATGTCAAGACGTAATCAGCTGCTTGAATGGATGGACTCTCTCAAAAAGATCAAAACAATGGAAAAAAAGGAAAAGTTCAGTATTGAATCATTGCCTGAGATAATTGTTGCATCTCATCGCGAAATTATTCAGGATTACTCCGCTCTTGGAATGTTATGTTGCACTGTAATCGGCCCTGAGATGCAACGACTTGGTTGCAAATGCCCACCTCCAGGCTATTGCTTCACCATCGAGCATAACAAAGAATACTCCCCAACAAACATTGATATCGAGTATTGTGAACAGGTGGAAGAAATGGGCATAGACAGCGACATCATCAAGTTCAAAAAACTACCGGCAATTCCAAAAGCACTATTCATGAAACACTATGGTCCGTATGACCGTTTCTATGAATCATTCACCGAAGCATTTGCCTATATGGAGGAACATGGCTACAAAATAGCTGACCACCCTCGCGCATGTTACATTGATGGCATCTGGAATCAGGAAGACCCTGAGAAATGGTTCTCTATCATTCAAATTCCTATTGAATAATGATACACCATTAAAACAATAAGTGCATAGACCCATAGTATCTGTCATACTATGGGTCGTATGCACTCAGTTCGCTGGTTCTTCATCAGTTCCTGCTCACGTAGAAATGATGGGCTTCTTGGTCGAGACAGCCAACAACACTCCAAGTGCAATACCGAGCAATGCCGCAAACAGCACCCGTTGTTCTGCAGGCAATAAGAATGTGATAGTGTGAGCCGGATACCAGAAGAACGGAATCGTCTTCTTAAACACGAATCCCCATTGTGTCTGCCAATTGATGGCAGCAAAACGTTCAGCCATCGGTATGGGAGTAACGAGCGCCTTGAGCGAACCACCATGAATGGCAATATGGGCATCTGTTATCTTATGGAAGGTCATGAATACAGGCGCAAAAATGGTATTCATGGCTACCGATACAGCCAATGCCACCCACAATTTATCCATTGAAAATGCATCGGCCACAAAACTCTGTACAGCATTCGTCATGCCCATATATTCCATAAACATCGGTGTACCCTTCGAGAAAATAATCATGGCCATATTGATACCCATACCGAGCAATCCCCATACCACCATGCGAGGAAGAACACCGAAAGTTGGAGTTACATATTTACCTGTCGAAATACGGCAGCCAAGCATCTCACCCATCGTAGACAAGATACCGAACTTGAGAAAACTCATTACCATGCCGTGAGAAGCATTGAATGCTTTGTACCATTCATATAGCGGAGTACACAATACAAAAGGAAGAAAAATGGCAACGATTGCCAAAGCAAAATAGCAGTCTGTACGTTTCATTCTTTCATTTTTTGAATTAGGCTGCAAAAGTACAACATTAATACTTTAGAAGAACTATTGAATGATAGAAAGCAGATAATCGCATTTCGCCTTATCGCCCAATGTCTTTCCCTTATCACACGAAAGTTTCACACAAGGATGCCATTCACGTGATTCTGTAATTCTGCCTCGAATAAGTTTTACCACAATGTTCATAGGACTGCAATCGGTCACATCGCAAGTCAAGAATGTTCCCACGCCATAACTGTCTGTAATTTTTCCTTTACAATAATTATGTATTTCAATGGCACGTTCAATATCCAATCCATTACTGAATACCGCCTGCTTAGTCATCGGATCAATACCTAACTGCTTGTACTTTTCTACAATCAAATCCACTTGTTCCTCTTCCACTCCGCTATCTATTCGTAAACCACAGAAAGTCATAGCCATACGTTTGGAGAGATTATTAAAGAAAACATTGTCACCGAAACAATCGTACAAGAAGATTCCTACATTTCCATCATACACTTCTGACCATTTGTTCATCACATTATAGTTGCATTCAAACACACCGCTTACGATTTCTTCGAAACTGATGCATTGATGAGACATGGTGCCCAAACATGGAATACCCTTCTTCATTGCCAAATAAACATTCGACGTACCGGTGAACTTTCCACATTGTCCTTTCGTTTCTCGCTTCACATCCTCATAAGATGCTATCAACGCATCAATCACCCTTTCATGATGTTGGAACGAAAAGCGTCTGCGTGTACCCATATCCCCCAAAGTCAAATCACTCTTCCAGATTCGGCATCCTTTTTCGTAACTTCTTTCATATTCCTTTTCAGCATCATATTTCAACGTATCCCCATTCAACATATGCATCAATTCGGATATAATAGAAAGGATAGGCATCTCCCACATAATGGTTGACCACCACTTTCCTTTGACGCGTATATCCAAATGACCTTCTTCATCCTGGGTAATGGTCAGTTCATTAGGATTGAAACGATAACCACGCAAGAACACATTGATAAACCAATATGGCAGAAAAGTAAAAGAACGAGTCATGAATTCCCGTTCCTCATCGGTAATCACAACATCCGCCAAATGTTCCAATTGCTCACGCAACAATTGGTCGAAACCTTGAGGATAACAAGTACGATGACGATCAAAAAAACAATACTCCGTTTCGGCACGTGGATACTTCTGCAAGATATAATACATGCAGGTAAACGTATAGAGGTCATTATCTGTAAAATG
This sequence comes from Phocaeicola sp., assembly GCA_045121515.1. Taxonomy (GTDB): domain Bacteria; phylum Bacteroidota; class Bacteroidia; order Bacteroidales; family Bacteroidaceae; genus Phocaeicola. Next base: position 14,985 of record JBGVGD010000077.1, read on the forward strand.
ATTGATAATCGGTTTCATAGTAATGTTATTTAAAGGTTAAAGAAAGTAACAAAAAAAATTCTTGTCACCATAGATTCATTTTTATGCAAATGTATCGTTTTAGGTGGACTTTACCAATAATTTTGACTAAATTTGCAAAAACATTATCAGTTAAATACCATGTATAAAGACAAACAACTCTATGTGGCTCATTCGTCAGAAGGCCCCATTCATATCATAGGAAAAATGGCCAATCGTCACGGATTGATAGCAGGCGCAACCGGTACCGGTAAAACGGTAACACTACAAGTTTTGGCCGAAACGTTCTCACAAGCAGGAGTACCTTGCTTCATGGCCGACATGAAAGGCGACTTATCGGGAATTTCACAAACTGGAGGACTCAGCAAATTCATCGAAAAACGATGTACTGAATGGGGAATGGATACTGCAACTTTACAATTCGAAGGTTGCCCTGTCCGTTTCTACGATGTCTATGGCGAACAAGGACACCCCATGCGTACTACTATCGAAAAAATGGGTGCCATACTATTAGCCAGACTGTTGGATTTGAATGAAACCCAAACAGGAATTCTGACTCTCACCTTCCGCATCGCCAAAGATGAGAAACTTCCATTGATTGACATGAAAGACCTACGTTTGATGCTGGACTATGTAGCCAAGAATGCCAAACGTTATGAAACGACTTACGGCAATATATCTTCTGCATCTGTCGGTGCTATCCAACGTGCCTTATTGGCATTAGCCGAACAAGGAGGTGACCGTTTCTTCGGCGAACCGGCATTCGACATTTACGATTTATTGCAGACAGAAGGTGGAAGAGGGGTTATGAATATTCTAGCAGCGGACAAACTGATGCTACAACCCAAACTCTATTCTACATTCTTAATGTGGCTTCTCACTGAAATTTACGACAAGATGCCAGAAATTGGAGACATGGAATTGCCCAAAATGGCCTTCTTCTTCGATGAAGCCCACATGTTATTTAAAGACACATCCAAGGCCCTGACCGATAAGATAGAACAGATTGTACGTCTTATCCGTTCAAAAGGTATCGGTGTCTATTTCATTTCCCAATCACCATCCGACTTGCCGGAAACCATTCTGGGTCAATGTGGCAACCGTGTGCAACATGCATTACGCGCCTTTACTCCAAAGGACCAGGCAGCCGTAAAATCGGCCGCACAAACGTTCCGTCCGAATCCTGCTTTCGAAACTGAAAGAGAAATTTTAGAATTAGGAACCGGTGAAGCATTGGTTTCTTTCTTGGATGAGAAGGGAGCACCTTCTATGGTACAAAAGGCCAAGATACTCTTCCCGTTAAGCCAGATCGGTGCTATTACAACCGAACAACGAAGCGCCATCAATGCTTCTTCGCGCATCAGCGGAAAGTATGAAACATTAATAGACCGTGAATCTGCTTTCGAACAGATAGCCAAGCAACGGGAAGCGGAAGAAAAGGAAAAACAAGAAATTGCCGTTCGGGAAGCGGAAGAAAAAGAAGAAAAACGCAAGCAGAAAGAATCTTCCCGCAAGAGTAAATCTTCTAAAGGAAAGAACATACTTACGACTGTCATCGGTACAGCCATTACCTATGTTGCCAAAACAGTGGCTACCCAATTGGCACGTAATCTAACCAAGAAAACAAAAAAGAAATAATAACCTTAAAATT
>JBGVGD010000078.1:0-29626 GCA_045121515.1 Phocaeicola sp.
GGAAACCTTCCAGCACACCGAAGTTCGCTTTTTGTCTCAAAAGGCGTTTGATGGCCCAGTCGAAACGGATGTATTTGTCTTGTAATTCTTCGTTCATTTTTCTTCAATATTGGTTATAATGCAAAGATATACGTTTTTTCCAAAAGCACAAAACACGCATGTATATTTTAGGAATTCTTATTTCTACACTATTGCGGATGCATTACTACAACTGTTACAACGGGTATTTTATCGGAGGCTTACTCCCCTTCAACAATGGAATATTGGAGGGGACTGTCAACAGAATTAAAAACATCAAAAGAATGATGTTTGGTAAAGCAGGGGAAAGACTGCTTAAAATGAAATTGATTTTAAATTCTTCCACCTAAAGTGACGAAGAACCTGATCTTATTCTGCTATTAAGCTAATCTTTTTTCTTATATTACCACTAATCAGTGTTATTGTTCCTAATGTTCCTGTTGTAGTTGAACCTGTGTAATATATCCATGTCTTGGATGCAACATTGTTTTCCATTGTTGGGAAAGTTACTTGTATATCTGTAGAAGAACATTCATAAGTAAAGTTTGTTGCATTATTGGTAATGATTTTTAATCGTCCTACTTTGTATCCATCACTTTGTATCATGTTTAATGATGATGAATTAACACCGAAATAATAAAATTCATCTGTTGTGATTTCCATAATACCAGTATCTTCAATGACGAAAACATTACCCCCGATAATACGTTCGTTGTCAGCATTGACTGCAGCTATGGCGGCTTCTTCAGTTGGATATCCGGCATGGTTTACCAGAGAGATCGTAAAAATGTAATGATGATTACGTTGCAACTGAGTGAGCAATGTTCCATCATCGCCTTTTGTATATAAATCCAAGCGATAATAATTATGACTTTCACTATTCTGGTATTTAGCCTTCAATATAACTGAAATTCGATTTGTAATCTCTGTTCCACTGGTGCTTTCTGGAATCAAGAATGACGTTTGATTTCCGCTCTTGCTGATGGATACTGTTGAATTCTCTGAAGGAACAGAAATAATACCGTTGTTATAATCTGTTACATTATTAGGAACAATCTGTCCTTTGGTATTGATGTTAAGAAGTTTCACACTTACATCGCTAAGTCCTGATGTTTCTTCCACATTTATTGTAACTTTGGCTAAAGCTCTTAATAAATTGATAGTACCAGTTGTTCCTTGAGCAACTGTTGTTAGCGTACATTCACCCCACATTGGAATGTTTGCTTCATTTGTTATTGCTTCTGTTACATTTCCATCAGTAGTGGTTAATTGTGTAAATACCAATGAAGTCAAGCTACTGTAATTGGTAATAGTGGCAGGTTCATTTAATCCGCTATTGGCTATCAGTACCAATTTTACAGAGGTACTACTTTCCAAGAGGGTGACATCCAATGTGGTGGTTTCATCTTCTTCTGGAACATCGTAGTCCGTAAAAGTGGTATGTGACAAATAATTACCTGTCGATGCATCGAAACTGAATAAAATTAAATCCAATGCATAAGTAGCACGAGAATTGGAAGGTAATTTTTCCGCTGGAACTTTAATGTCCAATGAAACATTTACCTTGTTTGCTAGTGTTGGCTGCTCTGGCATCTCGATAGGATTTTCATCCGTGCATGATATCATGCACGGAATGAATAATAATATGAATAAAAGTATATTTTTCATAAGCTTAAATCTTTACCTTTGTTCTGACAAAGTGATTCTTATTGTAGTACCATCTGCTGCAGTTATGTTTAATGTTCCATTATATGCAATACCCCATCCTGTATAGTTAATTGTCCATGTTCCATTGTTGTTATTTGTTATATCATAATAATCTTTATTAAAGAAAGTATCTGATACAGATAAAGTCAACCCCTGAGTTGGTTCCACAGATATGGTAATCGTATGTGATTTGTTGTCCCTATTGAATGTTAGACCAGACACTTCTTTTTCCCCTTCATAGACTCTAATAATAGTTTTTTGTGGTACTACTTTAAGTGTTAAAGTAGTTTCAACACCATCTATTGTGCGGACTGTTATAGTTTCTGTTGCATTAGCAGGGGCATTCTCTTTTGGAGATGCTGTAACTACATTATCTGACCAACTTACATTGAAATAAGTAAATTCAGTAGTAGTTGCTGTCCACTCAATACTTGAAGGAGTAACTACTAACGTTGCTTGTTTCTGTGTAGTTTCTCCAACAGTCCATTCCAACGACTTACTATCTCCAATTACCAAATCATCCCCAATAAAATTAAGGGTAGTTGGTTGCTTGGCTTGTGTGAGAGTCAATGTACACGATTTACTTGTATCTTCAGTAGAAGTAATCGTGATGGTCATGTCATACTCTACACTCTCTGTGGCGGTGTTTGGATATATAACCAATGTATTACCACTCTTTGTTATCGTAAACTGATCAGTATCACCTGTTGGAACATAAGTCCAATCACCGGAAGATACCGAAACGTTAAAGTTTTGTTGTACAGCTGTGCCATATTGATTATAACTCCATATGAAGGAATTAGGATTGACAGCAATTGTAACAACTTCCTTAGTGTACTGAACAACTCTTATTGTTTTAATATCTCCACGATTAAATCTAATTTTAATCGTAGTGCTTCTTTCTGCTCCCGTTTCATTGGCTTGATTAGCCGTAAAGGTCAATGTGGTTGTTTTTGAAGTTTGAGCTGCTACCGTTTCTTCTTCCGGATTCATAGATACCCACGATGCTCCTGGATCAATGATTTCCCAACCTTCATAGGCGGTTATTGTTGTAGTTGTTGTACTGCCATTATTACCACCTAAATATACTGTTTCATTCTCAATTTCATTACTTGAGCTTTGGATGGCCTTATCATCACGTACACATCTTACAGCACCTGCATAATCTGGCTTTGCCAACAAGTTTCCTGTTGCTTCATTAAGCTTATGGATATGACGTCCGTTTCTGGGTTCTCCACCATAACCTTCTGTTCCATGAAGGAATACGCCAGAGGGCCTGAAATTATTGTTGTTATTTTGATAGACATTATTGGGCACAGGTGAATTCAACCATAAAATACTATTTACCTTTAATGAGGAGAATCCGTCTACATTGGCAAAATTACCAATAGTTCCACTATAAACTCCACTTAAAGGAATCCATGTATCTGTTTCCGGACTAGTTGTACGTTCATCTGTTCTTTCGCTATATGTTCCTACGGATGGCTTTTCGATATTGCTTCTGAAATTAATCCAAAAACCATAGACGTCATTGTTACTTATATAATCAGCATTACCAGCTGTATTAGGATTGCTCCAACTGGGGTTATAATTTGTCATATTATTAGGAACGAAAGTCAAATTATAACTCCAATTGTAATTATAACAATTATATGTTGTATTATTATAGGTATTCTTAAATACCCAAGCATGAATCGCTGGTACTCGATATCCTGGAGGACATGGATCCCACAAGGTTTTCTTTCCTGCATCTTCAGTGGTTATATTACCATATTGTGCTCCCCACAAACATCTTCTTTCTTGATTGTTTACATGACTACTAGTGAGCATACCAGTTGAAGAAAGATATGTTGGATATTGAATTACATCTGCTATATTATTTCCATTAAGGTTAGACCATAATTCACCTTTGTATAAACCTGGATATACTTTGTTTGTTCCTTCTTCTGTACCTACCGAAGTATACCATACAACATCTGCTTTTGTTGCGTTTTGTATACTACCAGCTCCAATAAATGGATCTTTTCTACCCCATTGATACAGCAATCCCAAAGACTCTATACCCGGTTGGTTGGATGTTGCTCCTAAATTTCGGTCTATAAAGTCGTAGTTGGTAATCCAATTCTCTGTTCGGATACCTGTTGTTCTATAGTCTGCTACTACCCAGATATGCCATGACCATAATACATTATAATCTGCATCAAAAGCACCAATCAAGGCATTACCACCCTTGCCTGTTTGCCAAATGGAAGAATCATCGGTTACGGTATAATCAATACATCCAGCTTCGTTTGGTACTGCTCCAACAGTATTTGGGACCGTTGGAGTAATGGTAACCAATCCTTTGGTGGTTTCCCAAATAACAGCAACCTTTGCAACTCCTTCAATATCAGATGTCCACAGTTCCGTTTCTCCACTGGAACCATCTTCACTTGTCATGGCTGATTCACCCTTTTCCCCATTGCCTTTAACATCTACTTTCAGGGCATAGGTACCCGGTTGTACAATCAGATAACAGTTGGCTGTTTCACCACGTTCCTGTCTTACTACAATCTTCTTCTTAATAACTCCTGCTTGGATATAAAAATATCCTTCGCGATCAGCATCATCCAAGTTAGGAGTCGGCTTGATGGTTACTGCATCTTTACTACCTGACAATGAACTTGGGTTAATTACCTCAAACCAATCAAAGGTACGTTCTCCATTTTCATTATATTCATGCACCACTTCCCAACCATTTATATAATCGGTATTAACAGTAACATCATGATAAGGGAATGCAAAGCCATTGAAGTTCAGATTGTCTTGGTCAACACTAAGGGTATACTGACCACTAATTCCCTGCATTTCTGTTTCATCCCATTTTTCAATGGCTACGGTGAAATTCAGGCCTAACTCTTCACTTTCTTTGGTTACATTAAATATATACGAGTGGTTACGGATTACATCAAATACACCGTTTTCATCTTTAAATTCAATAATACCGGCATTATTATTGGCTTCTGTATATGATTGACCATTGTAGGTGTATTCTACTATCATTTTAACAGGAGTATATCCTTCTGCTTTTCCTGTGTTGTCTTGCTCCGGTAGATAAATCATGTCGGAGTAGGATGTCGTTACATTCAGATCGTTGTATACGATACCATCTTGCTGCTGTACACCGGCCGGCTCTTTGGGTAAAGTATACTGAACGGTAATATCAGAGGAAGGTTGTTTGGTAGTTGAACTTTCATCAACATAAGCGCAATATCCTTGCTTGTTAACGTTGTTGATGGTTATTTTGTTGATAGAAAACTTGAAGTTACCCTCACTATCTTTAATACCTTCTTTGTTGTTGATCCAAATGTTTACTTTGGCAATGGCACGATATAAGAAACAGTCCAATTCCATACCGTTGGCTGGTACGGTTGTTGCTACCGTTTGTCCCCACATTGGGATACGTCTATTGTCCAAATTCCATGGAGTGGAAGTAGATTCGCCATCATCATTTGTAGAAACGGCTGAATAGTTATAAATCAAATCATTGTAAATGGTAGAAATGTTAGCACCATTTGCAGTTGAAGTCTTTACTTTTGATTTTAGGTATGCATTTACATCTGAAATTTCATCTCCTGATGCATTTGTCAGTTGATTTTGATTTAGATTAGCTAATACGACCAACTTTACAGTTTCTCCAACTGCAGTTTGTTGCATGGTTCCTCTTAATACCTTGTCGTGGTATCTACCATTTCCTGCATTGGATATTTCCAAGTCCTCAATCATATACAAAATCTCTCCATCATTAGCGTCAATGACCAATACATAGACATCGTCTTGTATCATGGCACTTTGTGGATCTGTTGTATAGTCCAACGTTTCATCACTGGAGGTTACGTCGCGTGACATAGGCCCGCTTCCGCTGAAGGAAAGGGTCAATTGTACGGGTACATTGTTTTCTTCCGGACAACCTTCCAAGAACGGATCGTCCAAGCAGGAAGCCACCGTGAAAGAGGCTATCAGTGTGGTTATATAGAGTAGATATTTCTTCATAAATGCAATGCTAATAGTAAACGTAAAATAATGTTAGATTCAAGTACTGTTATTTTTTTATTGCCATTCCAATTCTGCATCGCTGAATCTTACAATCCATTCGTTGATGATGATTTGAGTGTTCATCCAGCGGTTGTTTTCATCAAGGAAGAAAGTCATGTTATATTCATCTTCACGATCCAGATATTCCTGGTCGCTGATATCGTAGTGTGCTACCATCTTGCAGAGCTTGAAGTAATCAATCAATGGGATGCTCAGCACTGTATCGTTATTGGCGCGTTCTGTGATGGTTAGTCGAGGATTCTGGTCCAATACCAAACGTCCTACACTCAATTCGGCTACAGCTACGCTTAGTTCTTCACCTGCACGGCTGCCTACTTCCACTTCGGTTGAACCTTGTGCAGTATAATAAGGATAGTAAGCCAATGAGTCGTCTTCCATCAAGGCATTGTCGTAGTTCATCAAACCGTTGTCGTCGATCACAACGAACTTATAATCGGTTACGTCTACATGCTTGTCCGACAATTGTTGGAGGATGACACGTAGCGTATTGGTATTCTTCACCAAAGGAACTTCGATGATGTGGATATTGGGGGTAGATTGGCTGGCACGTGAAGCAAGGTTGGCTTCTACTTTACCATGCCAAAGCGGTTTAAGGTAACCTACCGAGTCCATGCTTTCTACGGATGAACGGCTGCGCGCGATACGGTTCATACGACAAGTCAAGTCATCCATGGTAGAAACACCGGCTGTAAGCACCGGTACAGCGAATGAAGACTGGTCTTCCAAGCCTGCCCATGCGATGAAGTCATAATTGCCCGGAACCATTTCGAGCAACATGGTATAGTCCTTGTCTGCCAGGATTTCGCCTTCTTCGGTTTTCTGGTAAGCTAGCTTACCGTCTTCACCGAAGGCATAGAGTGTCACCGAACGCACTTCCTGGGCGAATGCATCGGCGTATTTCATATTATAGTCGTACTTGAACTTTACCCGATATTCTTCTATCACTTCGCAATTACCATATCCGTCGTCTAGGACTTTGTCGCACGAAGCAATGAGGGCACCGCAAGCTATCATCGCCAACAGTTGGCGGGCACATTTCTGTATAGAGTAAAGTGATTGTATCATAATTCTAGTATCTTAATATATTATTTGTTTGGAAGAGAGATTTCAGGCGGGCGGATTGCCCGCCTGAAATCACGTATAGTATTAATGTTTATTAGAACTCAACGTCTGTGAAACGTACAATCCATGGAAGGATCTTTGCGTTTACTTGGATGTAAGCGGTTGCGCTTTCGTCCGGTTCAGCTGGAGTGAAACCGCTCAAATCTGCATCACCGATGGTTTTGATTCCAGTTACTGCTATAGAGTAGATATTGTTACGCATGATAGCGAATTCCATCACACCATTTGTTTGGTTATTACCGTCATCAAAGTGCTTGATTTGCGAAGTATAGTAGTAACACTTTCCACCCTTATATACTTTAATACCTTTAGCTTCTAATTCGCTTGCTTCAGATTCATCAGTAACGTCCCATTCAGCGTAGCCATGCAAAGTCTTGATGTCTTCTACACTAGTGAAAAGACTACCTTGGTATTGATAAAGAGGTGTTGTTAAGTCTACCAAATTACCACTAGCATCCTTTTCATAAATCTTTCCTTCGAAAACAATAGCAGTACTCAAACCAGCTGTCTGAAGATCCTTTTCTTGGTTATTTAATTGCTTAACCGCATTTTCAAAGCAATATACAAGATGCTCACCAACAGTGCTTGCTTCCTCACCGTAGTTTTGGTGTACATCACCAGTTACATCTTGTGGATCATCAAGATTACCATTTAAATTAGCCCAATCAACATCCAAGTTATAATTAGGTTTATTCTCAATTGTACCTTGAACTTTATCCCATGAATTGAAGAACCAGTCGTTATAACTGTATGTACCATTCCAACCACCATCATTTGTCCACTGAACTTCATTTTTATTAGTTGAGAAAGGATCCACTAAATATTCATTAGTACCAATAACTTTCATTGGAGTAATAGCATCATTTGTGTAACCAACGTGTCTTACAGCGTACAAGTCTGTAGAAAGGTTAGTCATTGCATATTTTTCCAATTTTACATACCAATTAGTTTCAACTGGCTCCTCAGATCTTACGTAATATACCTCAGCATCTGTAGTATCGATGTAACCATCAACTGTTTGGTCTGTTGGAACTTGTGTAGCAGTTTGGTCCTCTATAGTATAGAATGTTTTGCCACCATCAGAACTCCATACAAACTTATCATCTGCTGTGATATATTTCACATAAGTAGTTTCATTAATTTGGGTACTTTCTCCCTGAATTTGATAATGAGTGAACGGAACCTTATATAAATTCTTTGTATTTTCTTGGTTAGTAAAGCTTTCGCCTGTTAGAGATGTTGGTCTGAAAGTAATCTTTGAAATTGCACGTTCCACTTCAATGAATGTATCCATACCTGCTGCATTATCCTTTCCTGTATTGGCGGTTGTTACTGTGATTGTTGCTTCAGATGTACGGTTAGCCATCATGAAATTATCATAATTTGTACCAGCTACCAATTTTTGTGCTTCTACGAATGTAGCTGCATTACGAGTAGCCGCAACAGGGTTAACACTATAGTCACAAATTGCTTTATACAAATCACCAGTCACTACGCCGGTTGTTGGATCTACACTTACATCATTTGTACTCATCAATCCTTTCACACCATCATTAGGATTGATAACAACCAACGGAGTATATGTACCCAATTCTACCTCGAATGGCTCCTTCATGGTGTAGAATTGTCCCTTGTTTGTTACTGTGAAATCATCCTCGATAGAATAAGATGTATTCGTATCTGTAGGTCCATACAATTTAGCATATTGAATGTTTTCGTTATTCTTTATTACAACCAAAATCGAATTCACTTTGTTTTCTTTCTCAGTTCCAGCATTGTAGTGTCCGCTAGATTCTGCATCACCATCACCATTTGCATTATCCATCAAACCACGTGATGAATTAGTCGTAGACGAAATAGAGATTGTCAAATACCCCTTTGCATCACTCTTCAATTCATTGTTGTCCTGTGCAATGTTATCAATCACATCGTCCGAGCATCCCACCAATGCGGTGCATGCCAACATTCCAATTAATAGACTCTTAATCTTCATAACTTAATAATTTTAAGGTTTATAATCTTTGTTTATTTTCCAATTTATTCGTTTTTAGACGTTTCGACATGCAAATGAAATAAAACAAAACAAGAGTTTAGATTGTTATATTAATCTTTATTTATTGGAAAAATGGAAAAATTACCTTAATAAGGGTGTTTTAGGGGTGTTTTGTTCAATAATGACGAAAATGTCGCTTTTTGCCGATAGAATGGGCGTTTTTATCGTTTTGCACTTCTACTTCTTCATTTGCGGCATTTTGTTTGATTCTTAGGGGCCAAGAGTGAAGATCCGTATGAATTTTAGGTGCTGGAAAAAGATGGCCATCTTTTTTAAAAACATGACCGTCTTTTTTAAAAAGACGACCGCCTTTTAAACAAAACACGACCGCGTTTTAAAAAAACGCCTTGAAGGATAAAAAGAAATCCGAGCAAGCGTTCTTGCCCGGATTCCCGTACCTTGCGCATTTCACAATGAACAAAGCACCATCTAACATTTTTACTGTTCTTATTATGTTGTTGTATAAATGAAGTTTTGTTTCTTTATTCGCCGAATGCAGCGTTGTCTTCACGCTTCTTGCGGGTTTCTTCCAGGTTGGCAGCAGCTTCCGGTGCTCCCAAAGCTTGTGCCTTGCGGAAATATGCTTCTGCTTCGTCCAGCTTGCCTTGCAAGAGCTTCAGTACACCCATGTTGTTCTGAGTGGCAGCTGCTTGTGCGTCAGCACGTTCCAAGTAGCGGGCTGCTTGTGGCAAGCTTCCGCGCTGGAGTTCCATGGCTGCAGCATTGATGTTGGCAGTCGGATCGTTCGGATACATGCGGACAGCTACATCGAATACTTCGTTGAAGGCATCGGTACCCTTTTCGTAGCTCTGTGCTACACGGAACATTTCTTCCAAACTCAAGAGCTGAGGGCTCTTCTTCAAGATTTCCTTCGCTTCGTTCACATCAGTATAAGCACGAACCACATACTGTACCACGTAGTCTGAGTGACGGAGTGCCGGATAGCAGTCCTGCAAGAGGGTTTGATACATCTTAGCATCGAGAGCACGGATGCGGTGTTCCTTGGCATCCTTGTGGTCTTGGTCATTGATAATGATGTCCAATACCTTTTCCTTCAATGGCAAGTTGCTCTGTTCTACATACTTCTGGAAGCCATCCCAGTCTTCCGGTGTAGAATTTACGGTAAATTTGGAAGCATTCATACCGTATTCCTTCATCACATAATTCTTCAAAGCTTCCGCACGGCCTTCTGCCAAGCGCTTGTTGTTGGCAAAACTACCTTCCGGTGAAGCGTATCCCCAAATAGAGATACCTGTGATTTCTGTATCATCGTTTTCGTTTACCACATCGATGGTGCGCTTGATAGCAGCCAATTCTTGTGGGTTACGACGGTATTCCGGATAAATCTTGGTCTGGTTCACCGGGAAGTCCAAGTAAGCACGTCCTTCTTCGGAACGGTTCTTCACAGCTTCTACGGCTGGTGCAACAAAGGCAATGACTGGCTTCACTACGTAGCGTTCCAGTAATACCGGAGCCACTTGGGCCATGTCTTCTTCCTTGAGGCAGTTGGCACAACCGTGTACTTCGCCCATGAGTTTCAAGTCTGCACCATTCATCCAAGATTCATAAGGTACGCGCGAGGTGTAGTTGATTGTTTGTGCCGCATCCTTGTCGCGACGAAGAACGGTAAATGCATTTTTAGGGAAATGATTGTTTCGCATGTCCACCAACTGGCGGTTGCGTCCGTATACATAGATAGCAGGCAATACCTTGTTGTGGGCATTGTCCTTCGATACCAATACCGGGGTGAGTGTAAGCAGGCTGTTGGTAGAAAGTTCCATTGTTGCCGGAACGGTTACATCCATACCTACCATTACCTGTGTATCGGCCCCCATCGTAATGGATTTGTTGTCAAGCTGCACTTGACTGCCAGCCAGCTTCTGTGCCGACATGGATACGGCTACCGGAAGCACCAAGGCCAAAAGTATATATCGCATAGCTTTCATAATTCGTTGGTTTTTAGAATACATAGATCAGATTCAATGCCGCACGGGTAGGACCGAAATAGTTCTTGGTGTCCTTGTCTACCTGTTTGCCGCATTCCTTACATTCGTACTGTTTGTAACGTACATGTGCATAACCCACGCCTAAAGTGGCTTCCAAGCTCCAGTGACGGTTCAGGATGTACTGGTAACCATAGCTGATGCCACCTCCGTAGAAATGACCTTTGTAGCGATAGTCTGCCAAATCATCGAATGGTGAGAAAGGAAGATCGATGCCTGTAGTATTGTAAGCACCTCCCATGGCATGCACACCGAAGAAATGACCGTTGAACTTGTCGCAAAGCCAATAGCGGAGCTCCGGTTGTACCATGAACAATTTGAAAAGCTTGTTTTCATCGTTCTTCCATGCAACAGACTTCCACGGATTGTAATAAACCGGCACATCCAGTGTCAGCTTCTTGCTCAACCCCACTTCGATTCCGGCATTGGGGATAGCGAGTGCATCCATGGCCAAATTGGTCTTCACGGCTACCTGTCCTGATGCATACCAGGTAGTCACTAACAGACAAACCAACGAAATGAATACTCTTTTTACTGTCATATCTTCCAAACTTTATAAATGTTTCTAGTCACGGTGCAAAGTTAATGTTTTGGTATTTTACCTTAAATTGGCAAATTTATCTTTATTAGGAGTGAATTTCGTCATTTGTTTGTAAACAAGACTAAAGGCTCTTGTGTTAAGTATTTAAAGAGCGAAAGGTATTTCGTTCAGAAGTAAAAAAGTAAGCAAAAGAAGGAATAAAACCCTTGTAAATAGCCAAAAGCATGTCTTTTATTCAAAAATAAGGGTGTTTTATTCAAAATAGTTAGGAAAAATATTGTTTGTTCCACTTTTTTACCTACATTTGCAGTGTAAATGAAGGGCGAATTAATCGCCAATGAATAAAGTACCATCTAACATCTGTTTTAAAATGAAGTTGAAGAACCTTGTGTGCGCCCTGCTCGCAGCAGTCGGCATGGCGTCTTGCACTGCAGAAAGCGATGCACCTATGAACACTGAAGAAGCGACCTTCTCGCTTGAAAAGACATTCAATGCCCGCAGCATTGACTACCAAGCAAACGGCAAGAACAGCCTGGATATTTCCGAACTTCCTCCTATCAGCATTAAGGAGGCGGAAAACATTCTCCAAACACTCCGTAATTGTACTCAAATGGAATCTTCCCATTCTGTACAACGCACGGATGGACAAGAAGGTCAGACACTTCTGACTGTCAGTGCCGAACAGCGTGTGAATAATAGCCACGCTTTCACCATCCAACTGGAAATGATTTCGTATGCCGATGACGGAAGCTTGTACTACAAGGATTATAAGGCCATTGCCTCTTCTAGCTTATACAAATGGTACACACACGGCTTCGGCCTCTCTACTGCCGGACAGTCAGGTATGTACAAATTTGAGTGTGACAGCTATCTGTACTTCAAGATTGTGGATAACGGCATCCGCTACATTCAAGTGCCTCTGAAAATTCAAGGGAAATACCGTCCAGACACTCACGAAGCAAATTTTACCTACTCTCTATAATTTTTTTGACAGAAATGGCTTGCATGATTGATTAAAATACCCTACTTTTGTCCTGTTATAGTGATTATGGCATGAGAAGTTTTACTGTTTGGTTCTTTGCTATATGTTGTTGTCTCTGTTGGACTGCCCGCGCTGACGAATTCCATCACTTCGGTTTGCAGCATCTGACACAGGAAAATGGCTTGGCAAACAATACATTGTTCGAAATCCATCAAGACAAGAAAGGTTTCTTGTGGTTGGGTACAGATGTGGGTATCAGTCGTTATGACGGTGTCCACTTCCATAATTATGACCTGGTTCAGGTAGAGCCGCAAGCCGTGGAGCGCATCTGTGAAATGGAAGCAGATAGTCTGTTCTGGCTGAAATTGGGCAGACATTCACGAATAGCCTGCTTTGACAAGACTACTGGACTGTATGTCTCTTTGGAAGCGGATCAGGAAGGATTGCTGGACGACATTCATGATATCTGTATCGCTGATTCGGCACTTTATGTACTTACTTCCGAAGGTATAACCCGACTGGATTACCGGTACGAAGGAGAAACCATTGTAATTACTCCTGTGGTAGTGGCAGAATATGCCATACCGCTGAAGAAACTGGACTGCGACAAGTTCCGTCTGTATGCATTGGATGAAGCAAACAATGTGCAAATTTACAATTATCGGGACAAAACCAAGAAAACATTCGAATACGGCCGTCTGAAGACCGACAAGTCTGTACGTGACATCCAATTGCTGAACGGCTACCTTTGGATTACCACCAATTGGAACGGTACTTATTGCTATTGTCCGGAAACTGACGAGTTCCGTGAGCTGAAACCGGCTAGCAAACATTTGGACGATATGCTGGTGAGCAGTATCGACATGAAGGATGAGCAAACATTCTTTGTGGCTACTCCTTATTCTATTTTACGTATTGCTTTTGCCGGAACTGACTATATCCATGACGATTTGGAAACCACAGAAATGCCGTTCGATAACTTCATGTATGACTCTTTCATCAAGAACCGTATCAACAAACTGTATGTGGACCGCAAAAACAATGTGGTTTGGCTAGGTACATTCGGAAAAGGATTGTTGAAATCGAACATGCAGGACAACCAAGTGAAACGCATCCTCATAGGTAAAAGCATTCACGATGTGAACGGGGTAGCACAGGATGTACATGGCTATATCTGGCTTACCACAGAACATCATGGGGTATGGAAAAGTAACTCTAACCAACTCACTCCGGACACCCAATTTTCTTTATGGGAAAACAGTAAACCTAAAAGCGGTTATTGCATTTACAGGGATGAAAGTGGAAGTTTATGGATAGCCGATGATGAGGGGATGGTGCAGTGGCTCAACCCACTTACCAACCATAGAGTGGAATTCCGACCGAAATACGATGACGAACATTCTATCGGTGGTGTCATCCAAATCTACCATTGCATACATAACCGCCTGTGGCTGGTGAGCGATAAAGGACTTTTTGTCTATGATTACCAGACCGACAAGTGTCTGGCATCTATGCCTTATGGCGATACGCTCCAGAAAGTAACTTCTCTCTATGAAGATGGAGACGGTAGTATGTGGCTGGGCACTAATAATGGGGTGAAACGCGCTGAAGTGAAGGATGACAAGATCGAGCTTTTCTCTGGACAGGAGGAACAATTCGACATCACCAAGAGCGAGGTGCTTGCTGTTTATGTGAACCGCCATAACCAGCTATATATATCGTATGTAGACAAGATTGTGCAGACCGATGGACAACGGAACGGAATTACCGATATCAAAATCCTGCAGAGGGATATGATAAGCGGACATACACAATGTATCATCGATGACAAGAGCGGAAATACCTGGATGGGGAACAACATCGGTATCATGACCGTGAACAACAGAACCAAGGCATCGTATACCTATTTATTCCCCGAAAGATTTTATGATGTGTGTCAACTGAACGACGGTCGTCTACTATGGACCACTTCCAACGGTTTGCTGTATTTCGATCCGCAGGAACTGAAAAGAAACAGTTCGGCCGATCCGTTATATATCAGTGATATCGGTGTCAATTATAACTTGGTGGAAATCGGAGAAAAAGTGAATGACCAAGTCATTCTAAAGAAACCGGTCTATCAGATGGAAGAGCTGGTATTGGATCATGCAAACAACAGCTTGATCTTCTATTTGACCAATCTGTGTTATAATCAGATGCCCAATAAGATAGAATACAGATTACTGCCTATCCAGGAAGAATGGAAAAAAAGCTACAAGACAGAAATCGAATTCAGCGATTTGAAGGCTGGAAAATATACGTTGGAAGTACGTCCGACTACCATCAATGAGGAGGACGTGCCTACGACTCGTCTGGACATCCGTGTGGAAAAGCATTGGGCAGTGACCAACTATGCCATCATGGGGTATTTGGTATTGGCCGGATTCTTCGGCGCACTTTTCTGGTTCTATCTGAAAGCCAAGGCTGCCCGCCGTCTGTTCTATCAGAGAAAGGATGAACTGCTACGTAATACGTTGGCGGAGGAGATGAAGGGCCGCAAGGAGGAAAAGACGATTCAGCGCTTGCGCGATCAGGCACGATATAGCCTTATCCGGGAAATGCATACCCCTCTTTCTTTGATTTCCGCACCATTGAAGGAAATGGTCAACATGCCGGGATTATCTCCGGTCTTGATGCAAAAGGCCAAGATGGCATATCGGAATGCCGTCAGCATGCAGGATGTATGTAACTTGATGCATGACATCTATCAGCAAGAGAATGAAATGCTGGAACTGAATGTTTCGCATTATTCCATCTCGGAAATCCTGAACAATGCTCTTGCGGCATCCAATGAATTGCTGAATATGGCTCCTATCAAGTTGCATTATGACAAGAACAAGCGCGTCAAGGAGGAAATCTGGGTGGACCGGAAAAAGATAGAATACATTATCCGTAATGTGTTGAGTAATGCCTATCGTCATATTTCGTATTCGGGAGATGTGACTATACAAGTGTCTTTTGAAACCATCGACAACAAGAAATACTGTTGTTACCAGATAAAGGACAACGGCAAGAACATGATAGAGAAATCGGCTGTATTCCAGCTAAGCAAGGAAGAAGGTGGCGAGGAACTGACCAGCCAGCTGCATGCCGAACTGGGTATCATCCTGATGAAAGAACATATCACTGCCCATCATGGAGACATCCACATAGAACAGGATGTGGAAAACGGTAGCTGCGTGAAGATATACATACCGCTGGGTAAGGAACACTTTGAAAATGATGCCCGGGTGAAATTCGTTGAACCGGAAGTGATGCAGATAGCTCCAGAGGAGACAAAAGCCCTTGTTACCGCCGAAGAAAAGTCACGCCAGATTGAGGAAGAACAAGAAAACTTGTCACTGCTTACCCAACCGACCAACGGCAAGCACAAGATTCTGGTGATAGAAGACCATAAGGATATCCGTCTCTACCTGAAGGTGCTCTTCAGCGCGAGCTATACGGTCATTATGGCTGAAAACGGGGAAGAGGGTGTGAAGATGGCCCGACGCGAAATGCCGGACATCATCCTTTCCGATGTGATGATGCCGGTAATGAACGGCCTTGAGTGTACCCGCATTCTGAAAGAAGATCTCAAGACTTGCCACATCCCAATCATTATCCTGACGGCATTGGTGGGTGATGCCGATGTGGTGAAGGGTATCGAAATGGGAGCGGATGACTATATCCTGAAACCGTTCAACCCGGATATTCTCCGTTCGAAGGTGAAACGCCTCATCAAGAACCGTATGGACTTGAAGCAGGCATACATGAAACTGATGATGGCCGGTACAGCTACCAGCGAAAAAGAAGAAGACGGACAGAAGGAAGATCCGTTCATCCGACAGATTTTCGACATCGTGGAGAAGAACTTGCAGAATCCGGACTTCAACGTGAAGCGTTTGGCCGAAATGGTGAACATGAGCCAGCCTACCCTCTACCGACGAGTGAAGATGCTGACCAACTATACCATCATCGAACTGATTCGTGGAGTGCGCTTGAAACGGGCTGCCGAATTGCTCCGTACCAAGAAGTACAGCATTCAGGAAGTGTCCGAAATGGTGGGTTACAACGATGCACCAACTTTCCGCAAGCACTTCGTGGAATTCTATGGTACCACTCCTTCTACCTTCGTGAGCAAGGAAGAAAAGGAAGAAGAGAAAAAAATAAGTGTATAGCCAAATAGTTTCTCGCTGAAAAATACTACCTTTGTACCCATAATATATAGGTATAGTATGCAAGATATCAGAAACATTGCCATCATTGCCCACGTTGACCACGGTAAGACAACGTTGGTAGACAAGATGATGCTGGCGGGACACTTGTTCCGCAATGACCAGACCAATGGCGAATTGGTGTTGGATAACAATGACTTGGAACGTGAAAGAGGGATAACCATCCTCTCTAAAAATGTATCCATCAATTACAACGGTACCAAAATCAACATTATCGATACTCCGGGGCACGCCGACTTCGGGGGTGAGGTGGAACGTGTCTTGAACATGGCCGACGGTTGTATCCTCTTGGTGGATGCATTCGAAGGACCGATGCCACAGACCCGTTTCGTACTTCAAAAGGCTTTGCAAATCGGTTTGAAGCCTATCGTGGTGGTGAACAAGGTGGACAAGCCGAACTGCCGTCCGGAAGAGGTGTATGAAATGGTGTTCGACCTCATGTTCAGCCTCAACGCTACCGAAGACCAGTTGGATTTCCCTGTTATCTACGGTTCTGCCAAGAACAATTGGATGGGTGAAGACTGGCAAACGCCGACAGACAGCTTGACTCCATTGCTTGACTGCATCGTAAAAAATATTCCGGCTCCACAACATTTGGAAGGTACTCCACAGATGTTGATCACTTCCCTTGACTACTCGGCTTATACCGGCCGTATTGCCGTAGGACGCGTACACCGTGGCACCTTGAAGGAAGGTATGAATATCACTCTTGCCAAGCGTGACGGTACCCTCGTAAAATCGAAAATCAAGGAACTGAATACATTCGAAGGTCTCGGCCGTAAGAAGGTGGAATCAGTATCTTCGGGCGATATCTGCGCCATCATCGGTGTAGAAGGCTTTGAAATCGGAGATACCATCTGCGATTTCGAAAATCCGGAAGCATTGCCACCGATTGCCATCGACGAGCCGACCATGAGCATGCTCTTCACCATCAATGACTCTCCATTCTTCGGTAAGGAAGGTAAGTTCGTGACTTCCCGCCACATCCACGACCGCTTGCAGAAAGAATTGGACAAGAACTTGGCGCTCCGTGTCCGTAAGACAGAAAACGAAGACGGCAAGTGGATTGTATCGGGACGTGGTGTCCTCCACCTTTCCGTATTGATTGAGACCATGCGTCGTGAAGGTTACGAGTTGCAGGTAGGTCAGCCGCAAGTAATCTTCAAGGAAATAGACGGTGTGAAGTGCGAGCCGATTGAAGAACTTACCATCAGTGTACCGGAAGAGTTTGCCAGCAAGATGATTGACATGGTAACCCGTCGTCGTGGTGAAATGACTTCTATGGAAACTCAGGGCGACCGTGTGAACATCGAGTTCGATATGCCATCCCGTGGTATCATCGGTCTCCGTACCAATGTATTGACAGCTTCGCAAGGTGAAGCCATCATGGCACACCGCTTCAAGGAATACCAACCGTACAAGGGCGACATCGAACGTCGTAGCAACGGTTCCATGATTGCCATGGAAAGCGGTACGGCTTTTGCTTATGCTATCGACAAGTTGCAAGACCGTGGTAAATTCTTCATCTATCCGCAGGACGAAGTATATGCCGGTCAGGTAGTGGGTGAACATGTACACGAAAAGGATTTGGTGATTAACGTAACCAAATCGAAGAAGCTCACCAACATGCGTGCATCCGGTTCGGACGACAAGGCAAGAATCATTCCACCGGTAGTATTCTCGCTCGAAGAAGCATTGGAATACATCAAGGCGGATGAATATGTAGAAGTCACTCCAAAGAGCATGCGTATGCGTAAGGTCATCTTGGATGAATTGGAACGCAAGCGTGCGAACAAGGAATAAATACAAGAAAGGCTGCCTTTTGGCAGCCTTTTCTTTTATGCTCAATCTTGTTTATTTACGATAATCACAGAAGTTCAATTCATTGGCCAAGAAAGAGTATACATATCCAGGACTTTGATAGAACATTCCAGTATCTGCATTTTGTAAGCGTGCAAAAGTTTCGGAGTTATAAAGAGTTTCCATGGCTTTCTCCAAAGTATACCCGTATTCTTCCATAAGGATTTGTATAAGGTCGGCATACATATCCTCTTGCATCATTTTGATTTGTCCAGCTGATAGTTTCATAGTTTGATAAGTTTTGATAGTGCCAATGAGGTTCCAAAGAAATATTGGAAAGTAATTCCTTTGGTATATTGAAGTTCCTTAACCA
This sequence comes from Phocaeicola sp., assembly GCA_045121515.1. Taxonomy (GTDB): domain Bacteria; phylum Bacteroidota; class Bacteroidia; order Bacteroidales; family Bacteroidaceae; genus Phocaeicola. The sequence continues at coordinate 18,948 of JBGVGD010000078.1, forward strand.
ATTCTTCTATGCTAATAGCTCCTGCTTGGAAACGACGTAGTTGAAAAGTCACGCCATCGTCAGCAATCGGACCATACACAATGTCATAATGATGAATTGGATGAAGACGATTTCTGTCTCTGTTCTCTAATACAAATTTAGCCCAATCAACACTATAATCATCGAAAATTAAAATATTCAATTCCTTACTTGACAATAAAGATTCATCAAATTCAAACTCCGTGACTATAGGAGTACCTTGCAACAATTGCAAGGTCTTTTGCTCAGCCATTCTTATAGCCTGATTTCTGTCTGCCGACAAATAGAATCCTTGTCCGAAATCTTTAAAAGGTTTTGATTTAGAAAGATCCGGAATATCTATCTTAACGTTGGAACCATGATATAGTTTCATCTCAATCCTCCGCCATTATGACTGCATACCTGCACCATTGTATCTATAGCTTCTTCAAAGGATAATGTATGAATCACATCATAAAAGGAAAATAGATGTGCTAAACCTTTGAAGCGTGATAGATAGTTGTATGCCTGTTTCTCTCCAATGCCAAACTTCTCTGCAAATTCGGCAATAAGTGCAATCGTGTATTTTAACTTATTTGTCTCTTCTCGTGACATAATTCGTTCTTTAGTATGGGCAAATATAAGAATCATTGGTCAATTCAACAATAAAAGTTGTTGTTTTTATGTATCCTAAGTATTTTTTAATGCTTTTCAAAACATGAAGTAACAAATGAGTAACAAAACATTTGCTACATATTAAGAAGGATGATACCCCGTAAATTCCCAATTAATATTTAACCCCTTTTTTAATGCGTCTAAGGCGGATAAAAACACTGTTTCTTGCCTTCTTTTCGATTTATACTTCCAAATTTCGAGTAACAAACGAGTAACAAAATCCCTTTATTTAGGGACTAAAAGCGGTATTCCAAAATCACGCTCTAGCACCTTCTGATATACATTCCAACTAAGAGTCTATTAATTGGAATGTTGGCATGCACCGCATTGGTGGGATGCTCGGACGATGTGATTGAAGAAACTAGTATGAATCCGATGGCTGATAAAACTCCAGCTTATCTTAGCATTTCATTTGGATTAGATTCATCCAGCTCTCGTTCTACTGCTGATGATGCAAATAATTTAGGTGACAAGGATGGTTCCGCAGAAGACAGCTACCATTTTAACGTTGGTACCGAAGCTGAAAACACAGTGAACACAGCATTGGTAGTTGTAGCACCAACTACAGGAAATAGTGCGCATGCACAACTTTACACGGTAGCAAAGTCATTAGCTAATGCAACAAGCCCAAACGAATACGATTTTCTTGTTGTAGGTAAGAACTATAATTCTGAAACACCTATTAAATTGACTGTAGGAGAATACAAAGTATTGGTCGTTGCTAATCCACCAAGCACATTATTGTCCAACACAAATCTTCCTCAAGGCGTAAAAGATGTTGCTACTGTAAATGCCTTGTATGAACAGATCAAAACTGGCTCATACACTCTCCCTACATCCCCAACAGATTTCGATGGTGATATAGTAAATGAAAATGGTTATATTACTATGGCTAACAAATCAGAAGTCTCAGTTACTTTAAAAGCTAATGAAACAACAACAGCTTCTGTAGATATTGAACGTGTAGCATCAAAAATTACTTTCCGTCATAAATCAACAACAGCAGATGAAACAACGGGTGAAGTTACTGTAGATGACACATGGCCTATTGAAGTATATGTAGGAAGAGTCAGTGCCAAAACTACAACAAAAACAATTGATGAAGAAACATTGGAATTGAACATAGCCACATTTACCCGCAACAAAGAAACATTGGATTTGTATGTTCATATAGGCGAAGGCAATACAAAAACTTATTATGATAAAGATTTAAATAAATTGACTTTAACTGAAACAGAAGTAGGAACAATTAATTATCTTTACGATGAGAGCCAAGCTCAAAAAGAAGAGTGGAATGTGAAAATTGAAGGTTATGCATTAGTTAATTTAGCAAAAGAAGTTAATTATGTAAGACATACAACAACAGGTGATTTGGGTCAAGCTTTTGGCACGTTGACTGGAAGTAATTTCTTGTGGACCCCATATTGGGCTAAGGGTATTAATGATGTCGCATTTGATGATAAAGGAGACTTTATTGCTAGTACATTTGACTCAAGCTGGTTCCTCCAAACATTAGCAGAAGTTTCTGCTGAAAGTAAGGGTAATGCTAATACAACCTATTACAAGGAATTTGGTAAACAGTATGACGATCCTAATAAGGTAGAAAATAAATCAGATGCGCCTGCAGATAAAATTACTCAGCATAAAGAAACACTTCAAAATATTGGTGAAACATTGGCATACTGCTTAGAAAATTCTACAGACATTGAACATCAGACTCATGGTTTGAGTACAGGCATATCATTTAAAGCACGTATTTATGACAAACAAGGTAACCCGGTAAAAGGACTCTATAGATTCGGTAACCACATTTTTGAATCCATCTCTGACATTGTTGAAGCTTATGACGGTGCAGTTAGTGATGAGGTTAAGGCTCTAGCAAACAGTACCACTGAAGAAAATGCTACAACTTTGGCTGCTGCAGGTATCTCTAAATATGATGAAAATATCTGTTACTATTACACAACAGAAATTAAGCATTACGATAATGGAGACCCTAACGTTCTAGGAAACATGGAATTTGCAATCATGCGTAACAACATTTACTCATTGTCAATTGCAGGAATCAGCAAGATTGGTGATCCATTTGTAGATCCAACTCCAAGTATTCCAAATGAGCATCCAGAAGCAGCTTTGCAAGTTGAAGCTACTATCATTCCTTGGATTGTACGTTACCACGACATTGAATTCTAATAAAAGAATATTGAACCTAAAAATATTGGAGGCGGGAACGCCGCCTCCAATATTTCTTCCAAACTTTTGAATACATAAGAATAAATAGAAAACATTATGAGACGTCCTCTTTACTACATACAGAAATATGCCTGCCGGCTCTTGGCGATAATAGCTTGCGGAGCATCCATCACTTCGTGCGATAATATCCTCGACGACGGTTACGGCGATTGCGAGGTAGTGGAAGAGTACAGAATAAAATTCAAGTACGACTATAATATGAAATATGCCGACGCATTTGCTCAGGAGGTGCGCTCGGTAACTCTTTATGCCTTCGGCGAAGACGGAAAGCTGGCTTATCAGAAGACCGAAGAAGGCGAAATCCTAAAAAATGAAGATTATGCCATGCTGATTGAGATGGAACCGGGTAATTATGATCTCATCGCATGGGCAGGTCTGGAAGATCAGTCATCTTTTGTGGTTCCTGTGCTTACTCCGGGAGTATCCACTTATAATGACCTCACCTGCCGTATGAACAGAATCTCCCGAAGCCGTACATCGGTGGAAGAAATGGACTCTGTGGGCTACGTCAAACCGCTTTGGCATGGTAAAGTGGATGCCAACCTCAACTCTCGTGCCACAGTAAACACCCATATCATCGAAGTTCCGTTGGTGAAGAATACCAATACGCTCCGTGTAATTTTGCAGCAACTTTCCGACAAGACTGTAAATGTGGACGAATATCGGTTTGTAGTGACCGATGACAATGGTCTCATGAACTATGACAATACATTGATGGAAGATAATATGTTGGCCTATTATCCTTATTATACAGCGCAAGGTTCTGCAGAGATAGGCCGTGCAGAAGGTAACGAGGCACTCAATGTGGCAGTAGCCGAACTCAGTGTAGGCCGATTGGTGGAAAGCCAAAATCCTCGCCTTACCATTACACACCGCGAAAAGAATGATACGGTACTCAGCATTCCGCTTATCGACTATTTTGAACTTTGTAAGATGGTGGCACATTACAATATCTCCACTCAAGAATACCTGGACAGAGAAGATGAGTATAACATGACTTTCTTCCTCGACCAGAACAACCGATGGATGAACACTCAGATTATTATTAATGATTGGATTGTACGTTATAACGATATTACCCCTGAATTCTAATGAAGCGATATTTAAAACATATTATACTGTTCTTGACTCTCCTGCCGATGATGACGGCATGCGTCTTGGACTCCGACCCTACGGAAAACTGTTCCGACAATGAAGTAGTGGTGAGCTTGAGTGTGTCCAGCCGTGCAGTAGAAGGTAGCCAACTAGGTGATGGCTTCCCGGATGATATTAAGTTGTGGGTATACGGACAAGAAACATCAACCGATACTGAAGATAAATATGAAGAACTTGCCTATATAAATAAGTCTAGCAACATTTTTATATATAGAGACCTTTATGGCAATCCCGTAGAAAGCCTTGAGCAAGTGATTGAAAATGGAAAGAACTATTCTAGACTCCACTTCTATGTAGTACTTAATTCTAATAATGTAACCGGCACAAATGTTACAATTGAAGAAACAACCACTATTGAGCAACTTAAGGCACTGACCTTTAGCGGAATTGTTCAATCTACTACAGTATCTGGCAAAACAACTCCTAAGAAAGACAACCAGATGATCATGTACGGATACAATTCTCTGACTATCGGTACACAGACCAATTACGAGTTGAGCATTCAAGTAGAAAGAGCGGTAGCAAAGCTAGAATTCTTTGTAACAAAAGAAAACTCATCGGCATCGCTCACTATAACAGAAATGAAATTGAATAAGATACCCGACAAAGGATTCTTGACAACTCCAGCAACAACAACATCTGAATTAAATTTTAGTGATTCAGGAATATCTTATCTTTCCAAAGAAACATCTATCCCGAATGACAAACATTTGTTGCAAACAGAAGCCCAACTTGGTAATTTCTGGCAGTTCGAAGAATCACGCTTTGTCAAGATGCCATTGACACAGCCTTATCTTATGGAAAACCCCTATGGTGGCACATGGACGGATGATAAAAATAAACATGATTATACATATCCTACAACAGAAGGATATAAAACTGAGCAAGGCTATGTGCTGACTGTTTCCTATCAGTTGGGAGGAAGTAGCGAAACAACCACCCAAACCATTTATCTCCCTGCAATAGTTCGTAACCACTTGTATAAGATTTATGCAAGAGTGTTGGGAGGTAATGATGTACAATTTAAACTACTTGTTCAAGATTGGGACGATGTCAAAGTAACAGTTCCTTTCAGTAGTATCATTTCATATACAGTAAATGGTTGGAACAGAAAGGACGGCGATTATCTTGCAGGAAACGAATATTACATTACTAAAAATGGAAATGCTGAATTCTTGTTCCGTATTGACAATCCACAGAATTGCACTTATACAGTAGAATTGACCGACAATATCAATTTTTCCTATAGCAAGGATACATATACGGACGAAAACAGTACCATATGGCAAAAAATTATCATTACACCTAAGAATAATGATACTCAGAAATATGCTACTACAATGAAAGTTTTTGCTATTCGTAGCGATAATGGCAAAAGCGTAGAATTGGATGTAACAAAAACAGGAGAAGTAACAACGGATTCTAGAGATATTAATCATTATATAATCAAGCAAGAATGGACAGACTAATGAAAATAAATATATGGACACTTGCCTGTCTATTGATGGGCTTGACAGCGTGTACCGATTCTTCCGATGAATTGGTACAAAAGGGAAATGAGATAACTTTAAAGTTAATCAACCATGAAATGAGTCGTTCAGCAGGTGTTGTGCCAAATTTGAATGAAAACCTCATCAAGAATGCTGATATTTTCTTCTTTGCTTATGATGCAAATGGTAATCCTACGGATAATTGCGTGTTGCATCATAAAGAAACAGATATTGAGGAACAAACTTCTTATGATTTCACTTTATCTGCCACTAAATTCGTGGATAATACTAAATACTATATCTATGCCATAGCCAATCTTAAAATAACAGAAGACTATACTGGAAAGAATGTATCTATTGAGAATTATTTGAAAAAGTTGGAGGCAACTTCTATTATTATAAGAACTGGAGAAAACGGCAATAATGGGATTCAGGATCATTTCGTCATGGATGGATTCAACAATACATTTACTTATAGTAAAGGCATGACAGGCACAACTGAGATCCCATTAACTCGCTCTGCAGCTAAGATTACCTTAACTGTCAATGTAGCTAGTAGTGTGACTGTTGGAGGAGCAGAATTTAGGCCTCAAACCAGTGCTATGGAAGTACGAATGATAAACGGAAAGAAAAATGGAGTTGTGAATGGAGAAGCAACCACATCTGGAACATTAACAACAGATTATTATTCCATCGATCAAACAACAAAGACTCATTCTGTACCTTTCTATTCATACCCTACAAATACGGTTGGAGAAAATGCTTGTTATCTTGAATTAATGATTCCATGGAATAGTTCAAATGGTACTGTAAACAACAACTATTATTACATTATTCCTATAGAAACAGATGTAAAAAGCAAACCCATAACTAAGCTTGAACGAAACCATCATTATATAGTAGACGTCAATGTTTCGATATTGGGTTCATTGAGAGAAAAACCAGTAACATTAAATCCTCAATTTTTGGTAAAGGATTGGAACACTGTGGCATTGGATGCCGATTTGAAGAATTATCGCTATTTGTGGGTGCAAGAACCTGCTAATGGAGAGTATTGGGTTATGAATAATACGGAAATTTTAGAAATTCCGTATACTACTAGTCATGCTTGTAATCGCATTATTGTTTCATGTACCCAGCCTAATCTATATGACGGCAGCAATGAAGATCATAAAAATGACTTTACTACTACAGACCCTGGTACTGACCCAAATACCAATCATTTTTATTGTGGCTTTGTCGATGGAAAGATTGTGTACAAGCATGGATTGGATAATCTATATACCAATAGTACTTTTGACTTTACACCATATGATATAACAATAACCATTCAGCATGCTGATGATTCAAATTTCTCTGAAACAATTGTAATCAAACAGTATCCAGCTATTTATGCGGAAGCAAAAGAGAATAGTGATGGAGATGATGATCATAATAATGGATATACTTTCGTAAATGGTTACTATAGTACAACTAAGAATGGTACACAACATGATAAATATGTGGGGTTGGATAAACAAGATTGTTTTAATTCTGTACCAGGTTTAGTAAATACTAATGCTTCTCCTAATATGTATGTGTTTACAGTAACATCTGTAGAAGGGACTAACTATATAATCGGTGACCCTCGCGAAAAAGAAATAGATTCTGATTTTATTAATGCTAAACGTGTTTATTATTCTCCAAATGATAATGAAACTGCATGGGTGCAAGCAAATGCATTGTATGACGGAACGCAACGTGGTCTTCAATATTATTATGCAACTGAAGTGGATGCTACAGATGCATCAACATTACAAAATTCACGAACAAAAAATATCATAGCTCCTAAATTTAGGATAGCCTCTGCATATGGTGTTTTACACAATGGTGATGGAGCTTCTGAAGATTTAGAAGGGATGAAAAAGCGTTGTGCATCTTATCAAGAAGACGGATATCCTGCTGGAAGATGGAGACTACCGACTGAGGCTGAATTTAAATTTATTCTTAGTATGGTAAATAGGAAAGTAAATAATGTATCTTCACCAATGCTACCACAAATGTATATTCTAGGAGCAAATTATTGGTGTGCACATGGATTAGGTTATGTACAGAATAATGGTACCGTTAAAATGTCATATATTTCCCATACAGATGATGGAGAATCTACTCGCTGCGTCTACGACGATTGGTATTGGGGAAGCGAACGTGTATTAACTGGAGAAGCTAAAAAAACATTTACTTGGGGTGATGAACCTATAACAAGATAAAATTATGAAAAAATACATATTATTACATATAGGAATTATACTCTCATTGCTGGCAAGTTGCCAACAAGAAGAGCCACTGGTACTATCCGAAAACAATGGAAAGGAATGTACCCTCTCCTTCAAAGTGAATATTCCACAGAGTACCACTTTCAGTCGTAATACGTTCAATGATGGAACAAGTATTACGATAGAAAATTTGTACCTGTTGGTATTCGATGAAAATGGCATACTCCAAGCAGGGTATGCTGCCCAGCAAGTGAACAATGGTGTTGCTACAGATTTTCCTAAGACCGGTGTGGTGCAAGAAACGCAATACGATTATCAAGTAACAGTCGTTCCAAGACCTGAAAAAACGATTATTCACTTTATAGCCAATTGTCCGATACCTCTAGAAACTATTTTGAATAATATGGCAAACAAGTCAGAATCGGAAATTATCCAGAGTCTGACTACAACGTCCTTTACCAATAAAAATAATGTAAAGCAATACAAGAGCGCCTATTGGCAAATGATGGAATTGGATTATTTGGGAGAAGACGGTAGTGATGAAGGTACCGAAGTAGACAACCTTCCTTTGGTGCAATTGATTCGTAACTTTGCTGCCGTACAGGTAACTCAAATAGATGGTTTGAATTTCTTGCAAGCTTATGATTTGGTTAATGTTCCTCAAAGTGGAACAGTAGCACCTTATTTCGGCAATGCAAGAGAAGGCTTTGCCGATTATTTACAAACACCAACAGGAACAAATACACTCTATGATGAACTGAAAAAAAACGGTTATTATGGAGTGGAGCCAGCAAACAATACTTATGCACCATTGATTAATGCCCTGCCTACTGACATTACTAACACCAAAGAACTATATCTCTACGAACGCAATCATCAAGGAGTAGACGCAATGGATATTACCTTCTTGATTGTGAAAGGTACATATGAAGGAAGTTCCTATTATTATCGTGTAGACTTTGCTGAAAATTTTGAATATCTTAATATCTTACGTAATTTCCGATATGTGATTACTATCAAAAGTGTAACGGGTAAAGGATATACTAGCCCAGAATTGGCCGCAAAGGGTAATTCTGTAAACAATATCGATGTAGCCATTGAAGTTGAAGAAATTACAGATGGGACTCACACTTTGTTTGTAAGTCCTACCGCTAAGACAGTGCTAAATGGAACAAAAACCATCACGATCAATTATTCCACTGATGAAGATTATGTAACTTGTATAGCTGAGACTGCAACGGAAACATCCGGAGCATTTAGTAGTGTGAGGCCAAGTGAAAAAGGATCTGACAATAAAGGTACTATCACTGTTGTCATGAAGAATTATTCCGATGTTCCTAACGGGAAGCAAAATCAAACATTCAAGGTAAAGACACCAAGCGGCTTGTATCGTGAGGTGAAGATTACTTTGATTGATGGTTTCGAATTTGAGAATGTTACTTTTACAAGAAATGCTACAACAGGAAACTATGAATATAGCTTTACTATACCAGCTGGATTGGAAAAGTCCATGTTCCCACTCGAATTGTTCTTATTTGAAGAATCATGCAGTTTCAGTCCGTTAGGAGATGCTATGTCTGTAAAGTTAGTAGATATACTTAATGAAAATGGACAAAAAACCGGACGTCAAAATTGGGGTTATTCCGCAACACTTGATTGGGAGGACTACAATGCTACTTATGGCTATACCTATCAATTCGTAGCAAACAGTCCAATCACTACAGATAAGACCATGACTGTTTCTAATGAATTTGCAAAAGCTGATGGAACTGCAACATATGATGCGCCTATAGCTCAAATCACCATAGCAGAAGACAATGATGACACTCAAGATGGTGTACTTTCTTGGAATGTTGATACTGATGCCACTTCAACAGATGATGTCACTAGTCTTAGTGCAACAATAACCATTACTGAAGGATATGAATACGAAGTGATAAGTGAACATAGTGCATTTGAAGTTACAGACAATAAAGATGGAACTCTTACTATCAAACCTACGCTAACAGGTCTAACAGATCCAACTGGACTGTCAGAATCCTTGATTGTACGTACTGTTGAAACACCGAACTACAATACTGCAAGTTTGACTTTGCAGATGGTAGCTTCAACAACTTTGAATATTGTTGCCTCTAACTTAAGAGCCCAGAAAGGGCAATATGGAGGAAGCTGGAACTTTAATGATATCTATAAAAATGAATTTTCCATTTATACCGACAATAGTTATACTAATGAGATAGGAAAATGCGAGTTTACATCAAAAAAGCAAGGTGGTGGACCAGGTGGTGGTAATACATATTATGAATTGTCAGATGATTTGTCATTAACAATACCTGCAGGTGTAAAAACGTTGTATTTTGTATATAGTAATGATTATTATACTTACTATGCAGAAATATCTGTTAATGACCTTTTGAATGCAAATAGTAATGATCGGGCAATATTAAATTTTTATAGAAAAAATAATTAGTCTGTAAAAATAGAAGAAGTACACTTTATAGCTGTTATAGTTTCTAAACCTTTGCATCAGCAATAGTTGTCGGAACTATAACAGCTATTATTACGAATTAAATGTAAGCATCCGAAGAACTACCCGTTTTATCAGTTGTAGGTAAGCATCCGATAAAATGCCCGTTGTAACAGTTGTAGTAATACATCCGCAATAGTGTAGAAATAAGAATTACTAAAATATACATGCGTGTTTTGTGCTTTGGGAAAAAACGTATATCTTTGCATTATAACCAATATTGAAGAAAAATGAACGAAGAATTACAAGACAAATACATCCGTTTCGACTGGGCCATCAAACGCCTTTTGAGACAAAAAGCGAACTTCGGTGTGCTGGAAGGTTTCC
>JBGVGD010000079.1:0-146484 GCA_045121515.1 Phocaeicola sp.
TTCGATTCCGGTCAACAAAGCATCTTACCTTAATATTTATACGCGCGCGCGTATATACAGGGGATTTCCAAAAACAACCTGCATTTCATACACCGGGAAGACAAGTTGCAGACTCACAATAAATAATGGTGTATGATATACGGGAGATTTCCTGCACACATCATACACCACATAAAAGATGACCGCCTTTTTTAAAAACATGACCGCGTTTAAAAAAAAGACGACCGCGTTTAAAAAAAACGCGGTCGTCTTTCAAACCCAATGTCCGGGTGTAGGAAAACCCAACCGATGCAGGAGGATTATACATCCCAAACAACTACCAGTCAACTCATTAATCAATAGGTGTATAAAATGCTGGTATTTTTGGCAAAATCCTAGGGAATTACTACCTTTAAGCCCAACATATAAAAATTGCCATGAAAATCGTTGTCGCCATAGATTCTTTTAAAGGAAGCCTAACTTCTATCGAGGCAGGGCAAGCCGCTATCGACTGCATCCAGTCCCTTTTCCCCAATTGCCAAACTGAACTAATACCTATCGCCGACGGAGGAGAAGGGATGCTAACCGTCATGATGAGTACATCCAAAGGACATATCCAATCTTTGGAAGCACACAATCCCTGCATGGAGAAGATTACCACCAGCTACGGCATTTCCTTTAACGGCAAGACCGCTTTCATCGAAATGGCAAATATCAGCGGTCTGCCTCTCATCAAGAAGGAACAACAAAACCCCATGAAGACAACCACCTTTGGAACTGGAGAACTAATACGAGACGCGTTGGAAAAAGGATGCACAGATTTTATCATTGGTATTGGAGGAAGTGCGACCAACGATGCGGGAATTGGCATGCTCCAAGCCTTAGGTTTTCAGTTTCTAGATAAAAGTAAAAAAACATTGGGACAAGGTGGTGAAATACTTGAAAAGGTCGCATCTGTTTGTACACAGAATGTACACAAATCGCTAAAAAACGCCCATTTCATCGTAGCTTGCGACGTCCAGAATCCTTTTTACGGCCCCAACGGAGCAGCAGCCGTATTTGCCAAACAAAAAGGAGCCGACGACAGCATGATTGAAAAACTAGACCAAGGCATGCGTTCTTTTTCACAAGTCATCCAACGGACAACAGGGAAAGACATCAGCCAAATACCCGGCAGTGGAGCTGCCGGTGGACTGGGCGGCGGCATGTTGGCTTTCTTCAATACCGAGTTACGTTCCGGCGCCGACTTATTATTGGACTTAAGTCAATTTGAATCGAAAATAGAAAATGCCGACCTCATCATTACCGGCGAAGGACGAATAGACCGTCAAAGCCTAATGGGAAAAATCCCAGGTAAAATATTGGAAATCGGGAAACGAAAGAGAATTCCGGTGATTGCCATTGCGGGTTGTTTGGAAGATGAAGAAATCCTGAAATCGACCGGCTTCAAAGGGATTTATACAACAAAGCCGGACTCCATGCCTCTAGAAGAAGCCATGAAAAAAGAGACGGCAATACAGAATATAAAAAAGGTTTTATCCATTGTCATCCAACGTGAAATGAAATGATTTTCCCACCAACACGCCAAAAAGTCCCTCCTTTTTTTTGTCCTTTCAACTCAATCATCTATTTTTGTTGTTTAATATAACAAACAACATCTTATGAAAGACTTTTTCAAATTTACTTTTGCCAGTATGTTGGGAGTAGTCCTCGCTGGCATCGTATTTACGATATTAGGCATCGTAAGCATGGTAGGCATGGTAGCCTCATCTGATACTGAAACGGTCGTTAAGGAAAACTCGATCTTCGTTCTCGACTTAAACGGAACTTTATCCGAAAGGGTACAAGATAATCCGTTCCAATCCCTTATGGGAGAAGAATACCAAGCCTACGGATTGGATGACATTCTAGCTTCCATCCAAAAGGCCAAGGATAATGAAAACATCAAGGGCATATACTTACAAGCTGGCATGATGGAGGCATCATGTGCATCGCTCGAAGAAATACGCAATGCTTTGAAAAACTTCAAGGAAAGTGGCAAGTTCATTGTGGCATATGGTGACACTTATACTCAAGGAATGTACTATTTGGCCAGTGTAGCCGATAAGGTGATTGTGAATCCACAGGGCACCATCGCTTGGCAAGGTTTGGCCTCTCAAACCATTTTTTTCAAGGACTTGCTGAAAAAGATCGGAGTAGAAATGGAAATTTTCAAGGTAGGCACATACAAATCAGCTGTAGAACCATTCATCGCCACTGAAATGAGTGAAGCCAACCGTGAACAGATTACAGTCTTCCTTAACTCAACCTGGAAGCGCTTGTTGGAAGACATCAGTGCATCTCGCGGCATAAGTGAAGACGATTTGAATAAATGCGCAGACGATTGCATGATGTTCTCACCAGCAGAAACTTACGTAGCCAACGGATTGGTAGATACCCTCTTGTACAAGGATGGAGTATTAGATTACTTGAAGATGATAAGCGGACGTGAAGCAGATGAAAGCCTCCGTACACTGTCACTGGAAGACATGAAGAACGTAAAGCGCAATGTACCATTGGACAAGAGCGGGAACATCATCGCCGTATATTATGCATACGGAGAAATAGATAGTAGCACTTCAGCCGATGAAGGCATCAATTCTGAGAAGGTTATCAAGGATTTACGTCAATTGCGTGAAGACGAAACCATCAAAGCTGTGGTCTTGCGTGTGAACTCTCCGGGAGGTAGCGCCTATGGTTCGGAACAAATCTGGCGTGAAGTGGTATTATTGAAAGAAAAGAAGCCAGTCATTGTTTCGATGAGTGATTATGCTGCATCTGGGGGATATTACATTTCTTGCGCAGCCGACTGTATTGTAGCCGATCCAACCACCTTGACCGGCTCCATCGGTATCTTCGGTATGTTCCCAATGGTGAAAAATCTGGTGACCGACAAGTTAGGTCTGCACTTTGAAACAGTAAAAACCAATCGCTATGCCGATATGGGCGACATGACCCGTCCTTTCAACGACGCAGAAAGAGCTGCCCTTCAAAAATATATCAACAACGGCTATAAACTTTTCGTACAGCGTTGTGCCGACGGACGCGGCATGAGCGTAGAAGACATTGAAAAAATAGCCGAAGGACGTGTTTGGACCGGATCAACGGCTAAGGAATTGGGATTGGTTGATGAATTAGGAGGCTTGGACAAAGCGTTGGAAATTGCAGCCCAAAAAGCAGAAGTAGAAGCCTATAGCGTAATCAACTACCCTAGTCAAAATTCTTTCCTTTCTTCCTTCCTAAACGAAGGAAAGAATGATTATATCAATGGAAAGATAAAAGAAGTCTTGGGTAAATCATATGATTACATCAAGTTTGTAGAAAATTTGAAAGATCAGGATCGAATCCAAGCACGTATGCCATTCGACTTACGCATTCAATAAACCATCAACATGAGTAAAGAGCAAAATCAAATAAATATGTGGTTATACCCGGTTTCATGGATCTATGGAGCCGGGGTATGGCTGCGTAACAAATTATTTGATTGGGGCTATTACCAAGAAAGGAGTTTTAATCTACCTGTTATTTGCGTTGGGAACATCACGGTGGGAGGAACCGGAAAGACTCCACACACCGAATACCTCATCCGATTGTTGCAAAAGAGCTATCAAGTAGCCGTCTTAAGCCGTGGATACAAACGGAAATCCAAAGGATTTGTTTTGGCTCAACCGAACACCCCGGTTCATCAAATTGGCGATGAGCCTTACCAGATGAAACAAAAGTTTCCGAACATTCACATGGCCGTGGATGCCGACCGTTGTCACGGCATTGAAGAATTGTGCAAAGCCACAGTCACTCCAAGCACCGATGTGGTTTTATTGGATGACGCTTTCCAACATCGGCATGTAAAAGCCGGTGTGAACATTCTCTTGGTAGACTACAACCGGATGATTACGGAAGACACCCTACTACCTGCCGGAAGAATGCGTGAACCTTTGTCCGGAAAGGAACGGGCACACATTGTCATCATTACCAAATGTCCGAAGGACATGAAACAAATCGAATACGGATTGCTAAAGAAGCATATGGACCTATATGCCTTCCAGCAACTTTATTATACGACATTGGATTACGGCAAGCTACGACCTTTATTCAACGGAGGAAAAGAATATGCCATCCAAAGCATTCATCCAGGTGTTCATATATTACTGGTTACCGGAATAGCCTCGCCACAAACACTTGTGAACGACCTTTCTATTGTCAACCACAATATACATACACTTGCTTTCGGCGACCATCATGACTTCACCGAACAGGATATGTTGGAAATTGAAAAACAATTCCACCGTCTGCCTGAAGGCAAACGAATGATTATCACTACAGAAAAGGATGCCGTCCGCATGGTTTCGCATCCGATGCTACCGGAAACTATCAAGCCATACATTTATGTATTGCCGATAGAAATAGTCTTTTTACAGGACCAACAAGAAACGTTCAACAAATACATTTTGGACTATGTTAGAAAAAATTCAAGAAACAGCCGACTTTTTGAAGAGTAAGATGTACACTCATCCTGAAACTGCAATTATCCTGGGAACCGGATTAGGCAGTTTAGTCCATGAGATTACAGACAAGTACGAAATCAGTTATGAAGCCATACCGAATTTTCCGGTCTCTACAGTAGAAGGCCATAGCGGCAAATTGATTTTCGGGAAATTGGGCGACAAGGACATCATGGCCATGCAGGGACGTTTCCATTTTTACGAAGGATATGCCATGAAGGAAGTAACCTTCCCGATACGTGTCATGAAAGAACTAGGCATCAAGACCCTTTTTGTCTCCAATGCAGCCGGTGGCATGAACCCAGCATTCGAAATCGGCGATTTGATGATCATAACTGACCATATCAATTTCTTCCCGGAACATCCGCTACATGGGAAAAACATCCCGTATGGTCCTCGATTCCCGGACATGAGCGAGGCTTACAACAAGGAACTGATTCGTAAAGCAGACGAAATAGCCATTGAAAAAGGCATTAAGGTGCAACATGGTATTTATATAGGTACGCAAGGTCCTACTTACGAGACACCGGCCGAATACAAGATGTTCCGTATTTTAGGAGCTGACGCTGTGGGCATGTCTACCGTGCCTGAAGTGATTGTAGCCAACCATTGCGGTATTCAAGTGTTCGGAATTTCGGTCATTACAGACCTGGGAGTGGAAGGAAAGATTGTGGAAGTAACCCATGAGGATGTACAAAAAGCAGCCGATGCTGCCCAACCGCTCATGACCACCATTATGCGAGAACTTATAAACAGATCTTAAAGATATGCAAGAAACAAACAGAACAGAAATAGCAACTCTTGGTGAGTTCGGACTCATCAAGCGCCTCACTGAAAACATCCAGATCCAAAACCCAGAATCCCAATATGGTGTTGGTGACGATGCGGCAGTCTTGGAATTTGGACCACAACAGACATTGGTAACGACCGACTTATTAATGGAGGGTGTTCATTTTGACTTGGTATATACCCCACTGAAACATTTGGGCTATAAATCGGCCATCGTGAACTTCTCGGACATTTATGCCATGAATGGTACTCCTAAACAAATTACCGTATCATTGGCTGTCTCCAAACGATTCTGCATTGAAGACTTGGAACAATTCTACGAAGGTTTGAAACTGGCTTGCCAAGTGCACGGAGTAGACATTGTAGGAGGTGATACAACTTCATCAGTAACCGGATTGGCTATCAGCATCACCTGTATCGGTGTAGCCCAGAAAGAAAAAACTGTTTACCGCAATGGTGCCAAAGAAACCGACCTCATTTGCGTGAGCGGTGATTTGGGTGCAGCCTATATGGGACTCCAATTACTGGAACGCGAAAAAGCTGTCTTCGAAGGACAGCAAGAAGCCCAACCGGACTTTGCCGGTAAAGAATACCTTTTGGAACGTCAATTGAAGCCTGAAGCCCGTAAGGACATTGTCGAAGCTTTAGCTAAAGAAGGCATCCTCCCTACCTCTATGATAGATATTTCGGATGGTCTTTCTTCCGAATTGATGCACATCTGTAGCCAAAGCCATACCGGTTGCCGCATATACGAAGACCGCATCCCTATCGACTATCAAACCGCTGTCATGGCCGAAGAACTCAACATGAACGTTACTACTTGCGCATTGAATGGTGGTGAGGATTACGAACTCTTGTTCACTGTTCCTCTTACCTCACACGATAAAGTAGCCGCCATGAAGGGAGTGAAAGTAATTGGCCACATTACTAAACCGGAACTTGGTTTAGGCTTAATTACTCGTGACGGACAGGAATTTGAACTAAAAGCGCAAGGTTGGAATCCATTAAGCGAAAAATAATTCATTTTTAAAGTATTGAAAACTAACATATTAAAAGTTTTCAATACTTTTTCTTTGAAAACATTTGGTAGTTTCAAAAAAACATCCTACCTTTGCAACCGCAAACAAGAAACAATGGTGCCATAGCTCAGTTGGTAGAGCAAAGGACTGAAAATCCTTGTGTCCCCGGTTCGATTCCTGGTGGCACCACGCAAAAAAGCAGTTACGAAATTTCGTAACTGCTTTTTTCTTTTTATCTTTGAACCATAAAATAACTTTAACAACAATCGTATGAAAAGAATTTCTCTTATTTGTTCTTTCCTCTTCATGCTTGCTTTCTCTGTATCAGCACAGCAGGCTAAGTATGTTTTCTATTTCATCGGCGATGGAATGGGCGTCAACCAAGTACTAGGTACAGAAATGTATCTATCCGAATTAAAAGGGGAAATCGGCGTTACCCCTCTCCTCTTCACTCAGTTCCCGTATTCTACCATGGCAACAACTTTCTCTGCCACCAACGGTGTGACAGACTCCGCTGCAGCCGGTACTGCATTGGCAACAGGCAAGAAGACCAAGAATGGCGCATTGGGTGTAACCAAAGATTCAGAAAGAGTAAACAGTGTGGCTAGTTGGGCCAAAGAAAATGGTTACCGCGTAGGTGTCAGCACCAGTGTCAGCATCGACCATGCCACTCCAGCTGCTTTCTATGCACATCAGGATAAAAGAAGCGCCGCTTACCAAATTGGTTTGGATTTGATTGAAACCAACTTTGATTTCTATGCCGGTTCCGATTTCGTAGATTCCAACAACGCCCAAGCAAAGGACGGAAAGACCTACGAAAGCCTTTACAGTCTGGCTCAGAAGGCTGGTTTCACTATTGCACGTGGATACAAGGATTATCAAAAGAAAGCCAAGAAGGCCGACAAAATGATTCTATTCCAAACAGAAAAGGCTTCTCAAAAGAACAATAGTTCTATTCCTTACGCTATCGACCGCAAGAAAGGCGACATGAGTTTGGCAGAAATTACCCGTGCCGGTATCAATTTCCTTTCAAAAGACTTGTCTAAAGGATTCTTCCTCATGGTAGAAGGCGGCAAGATTGACTGGGCAGGTCACGCTAATGACGCAGCAACCAATTTCCGTGAAGTCATCGATATGGACGAAGCGATCAAGGTGGCTTATGAATTCTATGCACAACATCCGGACGAAACTCTGATTGTAGTTACAGCAGACCATGAAACAGGCGGCATGTCCATTGGTAACGGTTCTTACAACCTTAACTTGCAAGCATTGAAGTCACAAAAGATGAGTGAAGAGGAGTTTACCCTTCTCATCAACGGACTAAGAGCCAAGTACAAGAACCAAGTACCCTGGGAAGCTATCCAACAAGCTTTAAAAGAAAACTTTGGTTTTTGGGATACTGTAAAGTTGAACGAAAAACAAGAAGCTCGTTTGAAGGCTATATACGACAAGTCATTCGGCAATCAACCTGTTGACTTGGAAAAAACATTGTATAGCCAAGCAGAACCTATTTCTAGCGAAGCCAAGAGAATTCTGAACAGTATTGCTAATGTAGGATGGGTGAGCGGCGGTCACTCAGCAGGTCATGTTCCTGTATTTGCCATTGGCGCTAACGCACATCTTTTCCAAGAACGCATTGACAACACAGAAATTCCTGTCAAGATTGCTGAAGCAGCGGGTTACAAGTATTAATCAAAACTGAGATAAGCAGATAAACGATTCAAGTCTTTCTCGGCGAACTCTTCATAAAGGGCAAGTTGGGAAAGACTTTTTATTGCCCCCTTTGTCCGACGATGTTCTATTATGATCTTGGCCTGATAGAAATTCAGATAAGGATGTGCCCGCAGTTTGTCCAAACCCGCTTTATTGATTTCCACCTTCCGAACGGAATCATTCTCCAGTTTAAACCATTTCAATAAGTCTGGAGTTACATGTTTCACCTCTTCCAACTGGTTCAATGCATAGAAACCGCCCAAACGCTCACGATACCTCACAATACTACCGGCGATTCCGCTACCAATACCCGGAATTTTCTTCAATTCAACGGTATCGGCTGAATTTACATCAATCTGTGTTCCTTCGGGATATTTGAACACCTTTACATATTCCTTCTTTGGGAGAAAGTCTTTCCGTTCAGTTGAATCATTTCTTGGGTATTTACGGGTATTGGACCGATACGTTCCCGAGTATTTCTTTCTTTTCGGAAAACTATCCTTTGGGGAATACTTTGTTTTGGGAAAAGTTTCCGTTTCCAACTTTTTCCATTCGGCTGAATCTGCAGCAGTCAACCCACTATCCAATGCAGGCTGACGCTCAGGTATACATACAATTCCTACGACGAAAAGGGCAATTAATACCAACAGTACATAAACTGCCCTTCTTTCGCTTTTAGAATAATAGAAGAAGTCTTTCCACATACATCAAGACAACCAGCCCAACTCATTGACAAATATCAACACAATGGCAATTGGTGCCAAATATCGGAGGATAAACATATAAATCGGGAAATAAGGTGCTTTCTGCAAACCATAATTGGTCAGTTCCTCATAAGACAATGAACGTTTAAGGTACCATCCCACAAACAAGGATACTAACAAACCACTCAACGGAAGCATCAACTTGGCAGTCACGAAGTCCAACAAATCAAAGAAGCCCAGGCCAAAGAACTTATCATCCCAAACACCCAACGACAAGGAAGACAAGACACCAGTCACGACACAAAAGCCTGTCACCCATACTGCAGCACGTCCTCTGCTTATACCGAACTGCTCGTTCAAATAAGCAGTTACTACCTCATGCAAAGAGATCGTAGATGTCAAGGCAGCCAAAGCCAAAAGCACATAGAACATCAACGAAAATATCATGGCAAGGAAAGGTACCCCACCAAAAGCCTGCTGGAATACGTTAGGCAATGTAATGAAAATCAACGAAGGACCAGCATCCGGTTGAATACCCACTGAAAAAGCAGCCGGGAAAATAATCAAACCAGCCAATATAGCCACCATGGTATCAATTACACCTACACTCAAAGCAGTCTTGCCCATCTGAGTATCCGAACCGAAATAAGACGCATAAGTAGAAAGACATCCCATACCCAAACTCAACGAGAAGAACGCCTGCCCCATAGCACCTAAGAATACATCGGCATTCACCTTACTGAAATCAGGCTTCAACAAGAATTCCAGACCTTTACTTGCATCAGGAAGAGACATCGAGCATACCGCCAACACCAAAATGAGGATAAACAAAACCGGCATCATCACTTTAGACGACTTTTCAATACCGTCTTTCACCCCTTTCACAATGACAAAGTGAGTCAAGAAAAGGAACACCAGACACCAAATAATCGGACGGACAGGATCTTGTGAAAAGTTCTGGAATATAGCAACATAGTCCTCTGGCCCCTTACCGGCAAAACCATTGCTTAAAGATGTGATAATATACTCCAACGTCCAACCAGCCACGACCGAATAGTAACCTAAAATCAAAAGACCGGACAATACCCCTAATCGGCCAAGCCATTTCCATTGGGTACCAGGAGCTAAAATTCCAAAAGCCTTACCTGTACTGGCTTTTGCACGACGTCCCACCGTAAACTCTGCAATCATAATAGGCATCCCTAATATAAACACACATGCCAGATAGACCAATATAAATGCCGCTCCACCATGATTTCCAGCCTCGTATGGAAAACGCCAAATATTTCCTAACCCTACAGCCGAACCAGCCGCTGCCAGGATCGCCCCTATCTTACTCCCAAAATTTACTCTATCGTTCTTCTGCATAAAAACTATCAAATTAATACAATATACCTTTTTTTCAAGCGCAAATGTATGAAAATAATTGTAGTTTTGCATCCGGATTTAAAATAAAATATCTTATGCTATATTATTTAAAGAAATATCCATTGACATGGATTGTCATCGCTGCCATTCTCTACCTTTCCTTTTTCAAACCTCCCCAAACGGATATGGAAGAGATTCCTGGCATTGATAAGTTGGTGCATATCTGCATGTATGGCGGACTTTGTTTTATAGAATGGATAGAATACCTTCGCAAACACTCAACGATCAATTGGAAAAGAATCTTTACCGGAACTATTCTGTACCCTATCGCATTTAGTGGATGTATTGAATTGGGACAGTCCTATCTCACCGAGCATCGCGGTGGTGACTGGCTCGACTTAGCGGCTAATACAACAGGTGTTCTACTCGCAGCACTGGCGGGTTATTACATTCTCCGCCCTATTATTTGGAAGAAAAAATAGAGGAACGCCGACGATTCTCACGAACAGTCGGCGCGATGATGAAAAGTCTAGTTATGTATTGTGAAGATAGAGGGTCAATCAACGGAAATCCTTCAGGTCTTTCTGCAAACGCTGACGAGTGAAGAAAATCCGGCTTTTTACCGTTCCGATAGGCAAACCTAACTTCACGGCAATTTCGCGGTACTTGAATCCAGATACATACATAGAGAAAGGTACCCGGTATTCCTTCGGAAGCGCATGGACGATTTTACGGATTTCCTTCAAATCGTAGTTTCCTTCGGTAGATTCAAAACCCGAATCTTGTGGAAGATTCAAATGGTATAAGTTTTCAGTCTGATCAACAAATGTTTGGTCACGCACGGTCTTACGATAATTATTAATAAAGATATTACGCATAATGGTATACATCCAACCTTTAAAGTTTGTGTCCGGAGTATATTTATCCTCATTATCCAGAGCCTTCAATGACGTTTCTTGTAATAAGTCATTAGCATCTTCCGGATCAGCTGTCAATTTCAACGCAAACCGACGAAGTTCTGATTGCATACCTAATAAGTTCTGTGCAAAACTAGATGTTGATGTTGTTCTCATAATCGCTTGTTTTTAAGTTTACTGATGCAAGTTTATCGTGTTTTCAGACTTAAGCGGGTATAAAAACTAACATCAAAAGGGGGAGAAACTATCAAATAATAGTTTCTCCCCCTTCAAATAACAGTTAGCAGGTAATCTTCTCTTTACTTTACCAACGGGTAAAAGGATTCTTCATTAAAAAAGAATTGTAATATCGTACATCCCCCGTTACCTCTTCCCCGATGAAATCAGGTTTTTCATAACTTTCATCCGCCGATTCCAGTTCCACTTCGGCCATGGTCAAGCCCTCATTTTCTCCATAGAACTCATCCACTTCAAAAACATGCTTGCCCGATTTGACTAAATAACGGGTTTTGTCAATCATGCCCGGTTCACAAAGGCGCATCAACTCCTGTGCTTCTTGAATAGGAATCTCTTTTTCCCACTCATAACGGCCAAGTCCTTGGCTATCCGACGGACCTTTGATAGTAAGATAGCCTTTCTCATCACGGATGCGCACACGTACTGTCCGTCCTCTGCTACTACAAATATATCCTTGTGCAATCCTACTAGCGCTATAAGCCATTGTCTTATAACTATCGTCCTTCACCAAAAATTTACGTTCTATTTCGAGTGCCATACCTTATATATATAAAGAGAGGGTGCAAGCACCCTCTCTCATATTTTAAACCAATTGTGAAACAGCTATGAAACCAACTGCAATTACCACCAAGGCAATAATCACATTTCTCAATACCTTCTTAGCCTTTTCTTCTTCACGTTTGTTATAAGCCGCTTTTCTTTGTTCTTTTCTCTTTCCCATAAGTATGTATTTTTAAGGTTTAACTTTCTTATTATCTTAAAAGTACCCCAAAAGTACAACCTTTTTAGAAGAAAACAAATACTTTACCCTTTTTTATTCATTTTCCGAACCAGAGAATTCCATCAAATACGCCTTGATGAATCCATCAATTTTACCGTCCATCACACCATTCACATCCGAAGTCTGATAGTTGGTACGGTGGTCTTTCACACGACGGTCATCGAACACATAGCTTCGAATCTGAGAACCCCATTCAATCTTCTTCTTACCGGCTTCCACCTTTGCCTGTTCTTCCATACGATGCTGCAATTCCTTATCGTAAAGAATAGAACGCAATTGACGTAACGCATTTTCCTTATTCTTTGGCTGGTCACGGGTTTCGGTATTTTCAATCAAGATTTCTTCCTCCTCACCAGTATATGGGTCCTTGTACTGATAGCGCAAACGCACACCGGATTCTACCTTGTTCACATTCTGACCACCGGCACCCCCGCTTCGGAAAGTATCCCAACTCATACGAGCCGGCTCGATGTTTACTTCGATACTATCGTCTACCAATGGAGTCACAAACACCGATGCAAATGAAGTCATACGCTTACCTTGAGCATTGTAAGGCGACACACGCACCAGACGGTGAACACCGTTCTCACCCTTCAAATAGCCGTATGCAAAACTACCTTCAATATTGAATGTCACGGTCTTGATACCTGCTTCATCCCCTTCTTGAAGGTTGGCCACACTAACCTTGTAGCCATTGGTTTCCCCCCAACGCATGTACATACGCATGAGCATCGATGACCAGTCCTGGCTTTCTGTACCACCAGCGCCCGAATTGATTTTCAGTACACAGTCCATCGAATCGGCTTCCTGGCGAAGCATGTTCTTCAATTCCAATTCTTCCACGGCAGCAATCGCCTTCGCATAAGCTGCATCCACTTCCTCTTCAGTCACCATTTCCTCCTTGAAGAAATCGAACGAAAGTTCCAATTCATCTGCCAAGGTCTTCACTTCCTTGTAGCCGTCAATCCACTTCTGAAGTTCTTTTACCTTCTTCATCTGTGCTTCCGCCTTCTTGGCATCGTCCCAAAATCCAGGAGCTTGTGTGCGAAGCTGTTCTTCTTCCACTTGAACCTTCTTACCTTCGATGTCGAGGTATCTTTCCAAGGCCTCTGTACGTTCCTTTACGTCTTTCAGTTGGTCTATTGTTATCATTTTCAGGTAATTTTCTTAATTGAGGTGCAAAGATAGTAAAATTATTCCGGATTGCTGCCCATTACCAGACGATAGAAATTACATCCTACGAAATTTCCCAATACAATGCATACATAGAAACTGAGGATACTGCCTAAGTTAGCCATCCAAAAATCCAGAGGTACACAAAGATAGAAGAAGGCATCTGCCATACAGTGAGGATAGCCACAAGTGATGAACAAAGGCACTCCGAACAACAACGGAAGATTGTTTCCCTTACGGGCAAAAGTCACAGCCGTAGTCATGATGAAACCGCATGCAATGGAAAGTAAGCCCCCATGCAGAGGTCCCATGGCCAAACGACCTTCAAGGATACTTTGTGCTGACTCCTGTAATGGCATCGGAGACAATCGAGCCAACAAAGACATCAACAAACACCCGGTCACATTACCCGCAAAAACCAATAACAAGAAAGGAACTTCGCCTTTTTTGATAAAACCAGCCGTACCGGTATAAAGTTTCAATTTATAGGCTACCACCGTAAGGAGGGCAAAAGCAAACAATACACTCCCCACTATATCACGGGTGGCCAAAAAGCCGATACCAGCCACACCAATACAAATACCCGAAATAATTGCTGATTTTAATGTATTTACGATATCCATCATATCAAATTAGATTAAGATTCTTTTAACGGGCGCAAAGATAATAAAATGTCCTCATATTTCTTAATATGAGGACATCTAAAGTCTAATTATTCTGAATACATCGCCTCTATTTCGGCGGCATAATTCTTATTCAATACACTACGCTTGATTTTCAGCGTATTGGTTAACTCACCCTTCGCCATACTGAATGGTTCTGGAAGCAAAGTGAACTTCTTGATTTGTTCGTAATGTGCAAACTGTTGTTGTAAGGTATCAATACGTTCCTTAAACAATTCCATTACTGCGTCATGCTTCAAAAGTTCTGTCATCGAAGCATATTGGATACCCTTATCAGCAGCAAACTTTTCTACCAACTTGTAATCAGGAACAATCAAGGCTGCCACGAACTTACGTTCATCGGCTATGATTGAAATTTGATCGATGTAACGATCCACCACCATCTTGGTCTCAATGGCTTGTGGAGCAATATACTTACCGTTCGACGTTTTAAACAAATCTTTGATACGTTCAGTCAAGAACAAGAAGCCATCCTTCACATAACCGGCATCGCCTGTACGGAACCAACCGTCTTCTGTATAAGCCGCTTTCGTAGCCGCCTCTTTCTTATAATATCCCTTAGTAATAGCCGGCCCCTTCAACAGGATTTCATCATTTTCACCGAACTTAACCTGCATGTGAGGCATCAACTTACCTACCGAACCGATTGCATGATCGAAATTATTTTCACAAGATACTGTAGCTATTGATTCTGTCAAACCATAACCTGCTACCATATTGATTCCCACCGAAAGAACAAATTCCTGTACCGCAGGAGGAATAGCAGCACCCGCAGTTGGGAAGAAAGCACCTCTATCTAACCCTAATGTCTTTTTCAGCAAACTATAAATAGTCTTTTCATAGAATTTATACTTCATGTGCAACCACATCGGCGGAGTCTTACCCTTGCAAACATAGTTCACATTGTGTTCACGTCCCACCTTGACAGCGTCCTGCATCAAAGTCTTCTTCACACCGGTAGCATTGGCAATCACTTCATTTACACCGGTATATACCTTTTCCCAGAATCGAGGGACACTACACATCGCAGTCGGACGTACTTCCTTAATGGTCATCTGGATGTCTTGCGGACGAAGGTTGATATTCAATTCAGCACCGACGCACAGACACCAGCAACTCCATGCACGTTCAAATACATGAGTAAACGGCAAGAAATTAATCACCACATCATTCACGCCCAAACCAGGGAAACGTTCGCAATGCGCATCCATCACCGCTTCATAACCGGCATGGCTCAACATTACCCCTTTGCTCTCTCCCGTAGTACCACTGGTATAGAGAATATTCATTAAATCTTCCGTATCCGATTCGGCAGTTCGCTTATCCACCTCTGCCTGATGCTGGCGGTTCTTCCCCTTTGCCAAGAAATCATCGAAATAGATGGTAGACTCATCACGGGCATCCAACTTCACTTCACGGTCGAATACTACAATCTGCTTCAAGGTAGAACTCAACGCCATGACACGGAAAGCCACATCGTACTGTTGCTGTTCACCGACAAAAAGATAACGGATACCGGCATCTTCCAAAATATAATGTACCTGCGCTTCCGAACTGGTAGCATAAAGAGGAACGGTAACGGCACGAATACCAAAAGCGCCGAAGTCCATAAACAAAGATTCCGGCTTGTTTTGAGTAAACACACCGATATTTTCTTGTACGCCTACGCCCATTTCTATCAGCGCATTCGATACGGTTGCTACTGTATCCGAGAACTGGTTCCATGTAGTAGGAATCCATGTATTGGTCTTATAATCACGATGTTTCAACGCGACTCTATCACCATATTTCTTTGCCTGCTGGTGAATCAGGACAGAAAAACGAGTCTGACTCATATCTTAACTATTTTAATTCTATCGCAAATTTATGGTTTTATTTAGAATTATCAAGAATTATTTTCAATTATTTTCTCCGTCCTATCAAATAGTTACAAGATTTCTAAACAAATGATTAGTTGTAATTCCAACTTTATTTCTTCCTTACTTTTCACGGTTTTTTAAGGACAAAACATTATCTTTGCAGCATAAACATCATTCTAGATTATGACAGATTTGACACACTATACTTCAGAAGCCATTACTTTATTAAGTTCTTTAATAAGTATTCCTTCCATCAGCCGCGAGGAAGATAAGGCAGCCGACTTTCTTCAGACCTACATAGAAGAATGTGGCGTCATGACCGGACGTTCAGGCAACAACATCTGGTGCGTTAGCCCTATGTACGACATGAAAAAGCCGACTATCCTCCTTAATTCACACATTGATACGGTTAAGCCTGTAAATGGTTGGCGCAAGCATCCGTATACAGCCAAGATGGATAATGGCAAATTGTATGGGTTAGGTAGCAACGATGCTGGCGCAAGCGTAGTTTCCTTGTTCGAAGCCTACCGCTATCTTTCCGCTAAGGAACAAGCCTACAACTTGATTTTCCTGGCTTCCTGCGAAGAAGAAGTTTCCGGTAAGAACGGTATCGAAAGCGTATTGCCTCAACTTCCTCCTATCGCATTAGGAGTTGTAGGCGAACCTACCGAAATGCATCCTGCTATCGCTGAAAAGGGTTTGATGGTTTTGGATGTATGCGCCCATGGAAAGGCAGGACATGCCGCACGCAACGAAGGAGAAAATGCCATTTACAAGGCAATGGACGATATCATGTGGTTCCGTAACCACCGATTCCCAAAAGAATCGTCCTTGTTGGGACCGGTCAAAATGAGCGTTACCCAAGTGAATGCCGGCACCCAGCACAATGTGATTCCGGATCTATGTACCTTTGTAGTAGATATCCGCAGCAACGAATGCTATTCCAACGAGGAACTGTATGAAGAGATTTGTTCACAAGTGCAAAGCGAAGTCAAGGCACGTTCGTTCCGCCTCAACTCTTCCCATATCGAAATGGATCATCCGTTTGTGAAGCGTGCCATCACATTGGGACGTACTCCTTTCGGTTCCCCTACCCTATCCGATCAGGCACTAATGAAATTCCCTTCGGTCAAGATTGGTCCGGGAAAATCTTCCCGATCTCATACCGCAGACGAATACATTATGGTATCGGAAATCCAAGAAGCGATTCAATTGTATATTGAGATATTAGATGGGCTGGTTCTTTAACCAGCCCTTTTTCTTTGATGTCACCATGACTATAGAAATTTACTTCTTCTGATAGAAACGTACCCAATCGATTTCCATTTGCATCGGAAGATCTTCCATGGCCACATCTCCTACCCAATCACCTCCCAATTGCTGGTCAATCATCAAGTAATACGGTTGGTCAAACGGGAACTGTCCCTTCTTGTCTGTTTCAATACGTGGATAACAGAATGTACGGGTATCATTAATAAAGAACACCAAACTGTCCTGATGAAGTTCTACAGCAAAAACATTGTAGTCATCCGGATTAATCTTACCAGTTGCATAGTAAGGTGGGTTATCCTTGATTTCCAATACCTTTGTATAATAAGAATGAATAGTCTGATATGCGAAATCATCGTTGTTCAAACGTTCCATGATATCAATCTCACCACAATCCGGCCACTTTTCTGTGGTGTCAAAAGGCATCAACCAAAATGCAGGCCATGCACCACGAGCAGCCTGAAGCTTTGCCTTAATTTCGATACGTCCACGGTGGAAAGACTTTTTACCTTTCGTCTGAAGACCGCCAGTGATGTAACCAATGGTATCATTTTCATTCGGATTGACGATACCCTTCAAGATCACATTTCCGTTCTTGAATTCAAAACAAGCATCGTTTTCATCCATCTGATCATTCCAATCAGAATGTCCTCTAGGAATCTTCGACCATACCGATTCATCGAAGGATTCTCCCTCAAATTCATCTTCCCAGACCAACATCCAACCATCAGACGATGTTTTATCCATGCAAGAAGGCAACACAACTCCTAATAAAGCCATCCATACAACCATTATTGGCATTAAAATTCTTTTCATAATCTTTTCTAATTCTATTAAAAGAGGGGAACTCTCACGAGCTCCCCTCCCATCACACCATTGTTAAAGCAGTTTAATATTTAAACAGTAGTATGTTTTCATTAGTTTACAGAGCTAGCACCTTGACCAGCAACCTTCGGCCAACCTGGATTCTGATAAATTACAGAAGTTTCCAAGTCTGTCTTGTCGCCACTTGCAGTCTGACGGAATGCACTTTGTGGGAGTGGAGACAAATAGTGAGCTGGTGTAAAGTTATAACCGTTGAATACAGAGTTGTTTACTGAACTTACCTGATATGGACGGATGTAAACACCACTGATTTCCAAACTAGACATGTTACCCTTACCGTCTTCTACACTTACAATAGCCAAATTATCGCCATTATCGTTAGTCAAAGCACCTTCGTAGATAGAACCCCAATAACGCATACCTTCCATCTGGTAATCCTTTACCTGGTCACAAGCTCTCCAACGCTTCAAGTCCATCCAACGGAGGCTTTCTGCGATGAACTCGTTACGACGTTCACGACGAATGTTATACAAAGTAGCATCTACCAACTGACCCTTAGAGTATGCGCCGAAGTCACCTTCAGCTTCCTTAGCCATATCAGTAGCAGCAATAGTTACGTTATAATCAGAATTTACCATTGCGCGTGTACGCAAAGCTCTCCAATAGTTATCTGCTGTACCATCGATAGAACCGTTCAATTCGTAGCAAGCTTCCATGTAGTTCAACATCGCTTCTGTACCACGGAATACCAAGCTACCAGTAGTACCCACATTGTGAGTTACTTGTTGATAAACATCATAGTGCTTACCCTTCTTGATAGCAAAACCAGTTGTCATACGAGTTTCGTTATTACCGTTTACTACCCAATCGAAATCTACAGTAGTAAATGTGCCATCAGTCAAATAACTTTCTACGTCACCATCCTTCTTAGTGAAAAGTTGGATACGAGAGTCACGGTCTTGCAATGTAGCAGCTACACCTTGCTTTTCCCATTCTGCATCATAACCAGAACCAGCTGCATAGATAGGCAAACCGTTACGCATCAAGAATGAGTTTACCAAACCGCGGCTGTAACCAGTACCACCACCTGAGTGCTGAGATTCCTTCTGTACGTTGTGTGTTACACCCAAAGACTGGTTGTACTGACGCCACAACAAAACTTCGCTATAACCACTCATGTCTGTATCACAGAACATAGTGTAATATGGGTTAATGCTTGTCAAAGCTGGAGACATACCTTCCGGTGTATCAGTGTTTTCTACCAAGTTGCCTACCATCTTGTCACCAATTACCTTAGCGGCCTTCATGGCTTCACCCAAGAAGAAAGAGATTTCAGTCTGTGCGTTGTATCCTTCTGAATCGCTACCCGGCCAACCTGGACCACCCGGTACAAATGCAGTACCATCGTGGTGCTTCAACCATGTACCTTCGAACAAAGCAACGCGAGACTTCAACAAATAAGCCACATCCTTGCTAATACGATTCTTACCGCCTGGAGCTTCATCTAACAAATAAGTGATAGCTTTATCCAAGTCTGACAAGATGAAACGAGCCACGATATGACGAGGACGACGCTTTGATGCTTCCACCAATGTTTCCTCTACGTCAGGAAGAGCAGTTTCAATAATCGGGCAGTCACCGATATTCTGCAATTTCAAGAAATAAGCGTATGCACGCAACACGTACATTTCACCAATATAATGACGAATATTTGCTTCATTACCTGTAATCTGTCCTGCTTCATACTTTGGCAACACTTGGTCAAAGAAGTAGTTGCAGTCACGGATTTGGAAGAAATTCCAAACTGCATTTCTATCGCTATCGCTAGTAGAAGAACCTACCAACCACTGACCAGGAACCCAACGAGTAGAAGAGTTCATAGCTACTTGGTCATCTGTATGGTTGTTGTCCGCAAAAATGCTAAGACCATACTGACCAGTTGGAATAGTATTGAAGTTATACAAGTTAATGGAATAAGCTGCCAAGTCCGCTTCAGCCATAAAGTAGGCATCTGGAGTTACAGCACTTTCAGGCACTTTATCCAGGAAATCGTTACACGCAGTCAATCCTGTGAGTGAAGCGCCCAACATCAATATGCTTAAATATTTGAATTTCATAATCTTTTCCTTTTTTTTAGAATGTTACACTTAAACCACAAGAGAATGTCTTTGACAACGGATAAGTCTTACCGAAGCCCCAACCACCAGCATCAACCAATTCTGGATCTGACAATTCAGAGAAGTTAGTAATAGTAAACAAGTTTTCAGCAGAAACGAACAAACGGAGGTTCTGAACATACCACTTTTCTGTGATGTTCTGTGGCAATGTATAACCCAAAGTAACGTTCTTCAAACGGCAATAAGCAGCATTCTGCAAATATTTAGTCTGCTTTTGTTGGTTCTTACTGCTATCCCATGCTACACGTGGATAATAGCTGTCCAAATTCTGTCCCAAAGCATCGTTTGCGTCCGGACGGAAGTAATCCAAATGTGCAGTAAAACCTGTAGCCTGCCACTTGTTTACGTTACCACCCCAGAACATAGCATCACCGCTACTTACAGCGTAATCACGCTTCAAAGTACCCTGGAAGAATACCTTCAAGTCGAAGCCCTTCCAAGCTGCATCGAGGTTCAAACCGAAGTTGTAACGCGGAGTTGTATTACCGATTACACTAAGGTCACCACAGTTATCAGCAGTATTCTGACCATTGTTTACTTTACCGTCACCGTTCAAGTCTGCATACATGATATCACCGGCAGTCCAGTTCTTACCGATAGCGTCCTGATTTGCCTTAGCGATATGAGCATCCATCTCAGCCTGAGTCTTAGCAATACCAACTGTTGTATACCCCCAAATATCACCCAACTTAGAACCATCATAATAAGTAGCACCCAAGTTCTTGGAAGGGTTAGGATACTTATCAATAGTAACTGTATTATCACTCAAAGTCAAACCAATACCATAGCGGAATTCTTCAATCTGGTCACGCCAGCTAATCTGCAAATCCCAACCCTTAGAAGTCATGTCAAGGTTATTGATCTTTGGTTCAGCAGCACCCAATACATCTGGAAGTTCCTGAGCTGGACCCACCATGTCATAAGTCTGACGTTGGAAGTAACCGAACGAACCTGTCAAACGGTTATTGAATGCACCCCAGTCCAAACCAATTTCCCAAGTACGGCTCTTTTCCCAAGTCATCAATGCAGAAACCAAACCAGGTTGTGAAGCTGTATTAGGCTTCTTGTTGTTTACCAACCAACCACCATTATCAGGCTTGTAACCGATAGTAGAGTAGAATGGATACCAACTATCTGTATTTTGGTTACCGAGTTCACCCCATGATGCACGGAGTTTTAAAGTATTTACCTTATCTGAATAATCTTCCCAGAATGCTTCCTGAGCGATGTTCCAACCAGCAGAGAATGATGGGAACCAATTCCAACGGTTGTTGCGAAGGAAACGAGAAGAACCGTCGTAACGGATGTTACCTTCGAACAAGTAACGACCCTTGTAGTCATAGTTTACACGGCCAAAGAAACCTGCAGTTGTCCAGCTGTTGTATTCACCGCCTACTTTTGGGTTTGTACTAGTTGTACCGATAGTCGGCAAACCAGCCTGAATACCATCGCGTTGAGCAGTGATATAACGGTCACGCAACCATTCGCTTTGGAAACCGGCCATTACCTTGAAGTTATGGTCTTCATTCAAAGAGAAACTATATTCTGTAAAGATATTCGGATTGAAATAGTTGCTCTTATAAGCCTTTTCCCAAACACTAGTTGTAGTGTTTTCAATCACATACGGATTGTTATCACAGTCGTATGCATAAACAGGCAACCAATCCTTGTGCTCATTGGTATTGTTTATACGATAATTCAATTCCGCATTAATTACCCAACCTTCCAACGGAGTCACACGGAAAGCCAACTGTTGCGCAAGAATGTCATTTTGAGTATTATAACGACCACCGTCTGTCAAACGAGACACATTTGATTCTGGTACATACTGTCCGTTCGGATCCAAAACCGGGACAATAGGCCAATAACGTGCTACATTGTGATAAAACAAGCCACCGTCTGTACCAATGTATGATGGGTTTTCAAAGTCTGTACGAGTAAAACGAACACTATAAGTCAAGTTCAACCACTTAGCCAATTCGGCATTAATCTTACCTGTTACAGCATAACGTGTCTTTTGTTCGTCAGCATATGTCATGATACCTTCTTGGTCAAGGTAGTTGGCAGAGAAGTAATACTTCATCTTTTCGCTACCACCATTTACACTCAAAGTATGTTCTTGAGAGAATGAGTTACCGAAGTGTTCATCAAACCAGTCGGTGTTACCCAACGGAAGAATATCATTTACGTCCCATACTTCCCAACGGTTGCTGGTATTGCGGAACATTTTCTGCATAGTCGGGTCAGACTGTGCTTTCTTGATATCAGCTAATTTAGATTCAGAGAACCAAAGACCACCACCCGAGTTGATAGAAGCCGAGTTCATATAGTTAGCCCAAGTCCAAGAATCCATCATTTCCGGCATGTTCAACGGAGAATTGAAACGGAATGAGTTGTTGTAGTTGATTGAAGTCTTACCTTCCTTACCGCTCTTGGTAGTTATCAAGATAACACCACCGGCAGCACGAGAACCGTAGATAGAAGAAGCAGAAGCATCCTTCAATACAGAGATATTTTCAATGTCCTGAGGGTTCAAAGCGTTCATGTCGCCTTCCATACCGTCAATCAAGACCAACGGAGATACAGAAGAACCAGAACCAATAGTACCAGTACCACGAATATTGAACTTCTTGTCAGAGTTCAACGCACCACCCTGGCTACCTACAGAGAAGTTCATACCGGCTACCGCACCTTGCAAAGCATCAGTAACAGAGTTTACAGGACGAGCCGAAATAGCCTTAGAGTCAACTGTAGAAACAGCACCAGTCAAGTTTACCTTCTTCTGAGTACCGAAACCTACGACAACGACTTCTTCCAAAGCCTGAGTATCGTCTGCCAAAATTACGTTCAAAGGAGTACCGTTCCAAGCAATTTCCTGAGTTTGGTAACCCACGAAAGAGATTTGGATGATATCACCCTTCTTCACTCCTGAGAGAGAGAAATTACCGTCGAAGTCGGTAATTGTACCATTAGTTGTGCCTTTCACAACTACAGATGCACCGATAACAGTTTCACCCAGAGCATCTTTTACCACACCGGTTGCAGTTTCATTCTGCTGAATGTTTTCTACACCAGTCACGCTTTCTACAGGTATCGCATTTGCAACTCCGCCAGACATCGACGCGAGCAACAGGAACGTACCTACTGATCTTAGATGTTTTAACATAACTGAACTAGTTTTGATTTTTAAAAGGTTAATAATTATTTTGATAATTAGTTCTTCATGTACTTATTTGGGCAAAGATAAGAATTTTATGAATATTAATCGAAATTTTCGAACAAAAAAAATCCTCCAACGATAAAAAAGGCCTTTCCACCGCTTTCTCGAGGGTATTACTCACTATATCACGGCGTTTTTTTAAAACGCGGCGGCGTTTGAACCAAAACGCGGTCGCGTTTAAAAAAAACGCCGTGGTGTTTCCGGTAGACACCAAGAAAATGCGCTAAGTACATGAAGGACTTAGCGCATTTCTGGGATAGCAAAACGACATCGACGTCGTCGCCTCCAGCTTCTTCTTTTTGCTTCTACGAAGTAGAAGTTTTTCTTATTCTTATTCTATATTCTTCTTCTTATTCTTTATATATATAATAAATTGACATTGATTTTCAAATAGTTACAAAGGCTTTATAACATTTTGCGACACGATTTCGACAAAGTTTTGACAAAAACGCGACAATTTCAGACACGCTATTAACGTCCTAACCACAATTCCGGATTCAATTTCGTCGTTTCTTTGCGCAACTGGAAATGAAGGACGGCATTACCCGACGCATCCTTTTGAATCACACCGATTTCTTCCCTTGCCTTCACCTTGCTACCCTTAGCCACCGATACGGACGACAGATTACAGTAAACCGAAATGTAGTTACCATGACGCACCAACACATTGCTCAGTCCGTTGTACTTGAAGATAGCAGAGACTTCGCCATCGAATACAGCACGTGCCTTAGCGCCTTCCTTCCCACGAATATCGATACCCTTGTTATCCAGACGGACATTTTTTGTTACCGCATATTGACCATAGCGGCCCACAATAACATACGGACCGGTAATCGGCATCGGAAGACGTCCTTTGTTGCTTTCAAAAGTACCTGAAAGTTGGCGGTCTTCGCTATTCATGCGGAACTTATCCACCGTTCCCTTCTGGACAGGTTGTTTACCCGCAGATTTTTCACCTGGCTTTTTACCTGCCTTACGTGCTTCTTCTTCCGCACGTTTGCGGGCTTTCTCGATTTCCTGTTCAATCAAGCGGTCTATTTGTGCGTTCAATTTATTGGCCGAACGACGCTTCTTATTGATTTCGGACTGAATACCTCGTTGTTTCCGCTTCAGTCCATTGAGAATTCCTTGTTTTTCCTTCTCCTGCTTCTCCAGTTTCTTCTTTTCCGCTTCACCCTCTTCCAACAGTTTTTCTTTCGCTTCACGGGTCGTTTCCAGTTCCGTCTTCTTGGCATTGACCTGTTTTTGTTTACGTTCTATTTCAATGGCTTGCAAGCGCTGATAGTTGGCATACTCCCTGACATAACGCATACGTCGATAGGTTTGGCTCAAATTATCTGCCGAAAAAATAAAAAGGAGTTTTTCGTGAATGGATTTGTTGCGATACATGTATTGTACCGATGACTCATACTTGTCTTTTTTATCCTTCAAGTCCCGCTGCAAAGTCTTCAGTTGACGCTGCAAAGCGTTGATTTCATTGTTGAGCGATTTTACATCTCGTTCGATGGCATTGATATACTTCTTGCGGTCTGCAATCTGTCCGTTAATCAAGGCGAGGTTGTCCAATTGGCTCTTCACGTCCTTCTTGGTAGAGCGCAACAAGGTTTCCGACTCTGCAATCTGTTGTTGCAGTTCGTTCCGTTGGTTTTCCAGTTCCTTAATTTTCTGTGTGGTCTGTGCTGAGACACTGAACACAAACAAACAGGTCAAACAAAGCAAGAGTATGTTTTTCATTTCGTCAATAGGATTTTCAAAATTTCCTCCAATTCCACCTTTTTATATTTCTTGGATACTTCCGTACGAGTTTCCCAATCTCCATTTATCGAGAGACGAGACAAGGCAAGGGCCGCCTTAACAGACTTTTTCCCACCTTCGAAAGCCAACTTCATATCTACCGGGAACTGTTTTCTCTCCAAAGCACGGAAATCATCATACTTCCAGCGCAAACCATACGGGGTACCGTTCAAACCGATGTAACTCTCCTTCAGCAAAGCCTCCGGAGCCTCGGTCAAGAAATGATAGCCGAAACGCTTGGCACGTTTCACATTCAGCCAAACCCCTTCTGCCTCTGGTTCCACCTTGAATGAAGAAGCATCACGAGCCGTCAAATCACCCTTACCCGGCAAGAAAAGTTCATTCAGGAACAAAGCTTGTAAAGTATGGAAATCCAAGTCCGCCTTGGCCAAAGCCTTGACCTCCGCAAACGAAACCTCTACATAACGCTTGTTCATGCGGTCAATCACCAGAATCCCGTCCGGAGAAATTTCCGCACGTGCCACTTCAATCCCTAGGAGCGGAGCGATGGACAGTTGGACAACTTCGCCTTTCTTGATACGCAATGTACCGCTGACCTTGGTCTCACCTTTCCCTTCCAAATCTAAAGACAAAGACATCTTGGCAGTCAAAGCTTTCCAACCACCCGCATTTTCTATAACGTTCTCTACAAATTCCGTTTCGGTCATTCCTTCGATGGAATGGGACTTTTTGATTGATTTAGTAGCGGAGCAAGAGGCTAAAAATGCCACCATTAGCACCATTCCCAATAATTGAAATATCCGTCTTGTCATTTCGTATAATATTTCTTGTTAGCAATCTTTTTCTTCAGCAACGCCAATTCTTTTTCATCGCGTTTTTCGCTTTCATTCTCTGTTGGTTCAGCTGCTAGTTTCTCGGCTTGCTTCCAATATTCCAACGCCTTTTCCTGCTCACCGGTCATCCAATAAATATCACCGCAATGCTCCACAACGACCGAACTCTTGTCGCCTCCGTTCTGCAAAGCCTGATCGATGTAAATACGGGCTTCGGCATACTTCCCTTTTTCAAAAAGAATCCAGGCGTATGTATCCAAATATGTATTATTGGTCGGTTCTGCCTTCACTGTCTTATAACTCATTTCTTCCGCCTTATCCAAGTCTTTCCTCTCGACCGACAAATAGTAGGCATAGTTATTAAGCGCACCGATATTGTCCGGCTTATACACCAAAGCCGAATCATAGGCCGCATACGCTTCTACATTCATTTTCTTGGTGTGATACAAATCTCCCATAATGGAATAGAAATCAGAAACCATGTTCTTATCGCTATTCTCACTTACTTGGTGTACTCCTTTCTTGAACACCTCCAAAGCCTCATCGTGCTGGTCCTTCTGATAATGGGCAATCCCCCAATAATAATAAAATTCCAATGCTTCGGGCATATACTCCACAGCTGGAGAGCAAATCCGGATGACTTCATCCAAATCTTCCTTCGAAATAGCAAAACTCAGCAACTGTAAACGGGCCGGCTTGTTTTCCGGATCAATTTCCAAAACCTTCCAAAGCACCGGTTTGGCCTGTTCATCCATTCGCTTGGACAACAGATATTGAGCTGCTAACATCGCAACGTCTGCGCTTTCCTGTTCCTGCGCCAACATAGAATCAAAAAGACCTACAATCTTGGTACTGTCACGATCTCCTCTTTCGGAGCGCATGATCAGTTGGCGCATTATATTCAATTTGGTGGGAGTTTCTACCTTTTGATTCAACAACAAGCCATCCAACTGCGCTCGATACAGACTATCTTCACCCATTTTCTCATAGTAAGATGCCATGGAGAGCATAGCCGGAGCATACTCCGGTTCTTGTGCCAATACTTTTTGATAAGTGGAATAAGCTTCTTCTTCTTTTCCATTCTCCATATAAACATCACCTAGGATAGTCAGATAACGCATTTCATAGGGATATTCCTTGACCAATGACTCGATTTCACTGAACGCCTTTTCATTATTATCCATTGCCAGATACATGCGAAACTTCTCCATACTGATTTGTTCCGACTTGCCGTCCAATTGCTCCAAGCGGTCCAGCGTATGAATCACTTTCTGATAATCCTTGGTACGATTATACAGATCCACTAAAGCCATTAGCGGCTCGAGGCGCGACGGAAATTGGGAAACCATATCTTCAATCACTTCAATGGCCTTCCCATCTTCTCCCTTGCGCTGGTAATAACTAGCCAATGTTTCCTTGTACCAATAATTACCCGGCTGTGTCCGCATAGCCTTTCGCAAGAAATCCTCTCCCTTCTCCGGTTGTCCCAAATACATGTAGAATTTCCCTAGCTCATAAAGGGTCGCAGCACTTTGGGAATCAATGGCCAAGCAATGGCTATACATGTCGAAGGCAGCATCCATTTCATCCTTTTCCTTCAGACGAACGGCCTCCAGAAAAAAATGGTTAAACTTGCGACGATCCTCCGGGGATAAAGGATCCTGCCATTCCACGTCAGCCAATTTCTTCGATGAAATGGCTGATTTTCTACCAGAGCCACACGATGAAAAAAACCATGTACCACAAAGGAACAAACACCATGCGAATATTTTAATGCATAATTTCATCACAAGAAATCATTTTTTACCCGTATGTCCAAAACCTCCTGCTCCACGTTCGGTTTCATCCAACACTTCCACTTCCTGCCATTCCGCCTGTTCATGACGAGCAATCACCATTTGTGCTATACGCTCACCATCTTCCACTACAAAATCCTCCGAAGAAAGGTTTACCAGAATTACGCAAACTTCCCCACGATAATCGGCATCAATTGTTCCCGGCGTATTCAACACACTAATTCCTTTCTTGATAGCCAAGCCACTACGAGGACGCACTTGCGCTTCAAACCCTTTCGGCAAAGCCATATAAAGCCCTGTAGGCACGAGACAACGCTGCAAAGGCTTCAACACAATCGGTTCGTTCAAATTAGCACGGAGATCCATTCCCGCCGATTGTTCTGTGGCATATTGAGGCAATGGATGTTTTGATTTATTAATAACTTGTACTTTCATCATTTTCAGAAAATTTGATAAGATGGTGCGAATTTACACATTTCAACTGATTTATCATTAGGTTTTCCATTTTTAATAAGGAAGTTTTTATACTTTTGTGGTTACTAAACAAAGAATTATGAATTGGCAACAACTGATATCCAACAAACGTTTCGGTTTGGAACAAATACACGAAATGCGCAAAGATGACCGGTCGGAATTCCAACGCGATTTTGACCGCCTCATCTTTTCAGCCCCTTTCCGACGTTTACAAAACAAAACACAGGTATTTCCGCTTCCAGGAAGCATCTTCGTACACAACCGGCTGACCCATAGTCTGGAAGTATCTTGCGTAGGAAGGTCACTCGGAGATTCCATAGCCACCAAACTTCTGGCCAGACATCCGGAACTGGCCTCCACCCATGTATCCGAGATTGGCGCCATCGTCTCAGCGGCTTGTTTGGCCCACGATCTGGGAAATCCACCGTTCGGCCACTCCGGCGAAAAGGCTATCGCCACCTATTTTTCCGAAGGTAAAGGCATGGTTCTAAAATCCCAACTTTCTTCGATGGAATGGGAAGATTTGACACACTTCGAAGGGAACGCCAACGCATTCCGGCTACTGACACACCAATTCCAAGGAAGACGAAAAGGAGGATTTGTCATGACTTACTCTACTCTGGCTTCGATTGTAAAATATCCTTTCCCGTCCATATTGGCTGGGAAGAAACCCAAGTTCGGCTTCTTTACCACCGAAATCAATGACTATATTAAAATCGCTGAGGAATTAGGCATCAAGCGCCTTAGCCAAGAAGGAGAACCTATC
This sequence comes from Phocaeicola sp., assembly GCA_045121515.1. Lineage (GTDB taxonomy): Bacteria > Bacteroidota > Bacteroidia > Bacteroidales > Bacteroidaceae > Phocaeicola. The sequence goes on from JBGVGD010000079.1 coordinate 28,879, forward strand.
AAATATGCCAGACACCCGCTAGTATTCTTAGTAGAAGCAGCCGATGATATCTGTTACCAAATGATGGATATCGAGGATGCTTACAAACTGAAACTCCTCACCCCTCGGGAAACCAAGGAACTTTACCAACTTTTCTTGGACGAAAAGAAGAAAGAGCGAGTAGACGAAGTTTTCAGCTTAGTAACAGACGAAAACGAACAGATAGCCTATTTGAGAGCAACCGTTATTGGGATTCTGGTCAAGGAATGCACACAAGTGTTCATGAGAAACGAGGAATCAATACTAGAAGGCAATTTCGAAGGTGCGCTCATAAAGCACATCAGTGAGCCCTTGAACATGGCCTACCAACAATGCACCAAAGTCGCCGTAGAAAAGATTTATCGGTCACGCGATGTTTTAGACATTGAACTAGCCGGTTTTCACGTCATCAGCACTCTTTTAGAATTGATGATTGATGCCGTCCAATCGCCAGACAAAGCCTACTCCGAACTACTCATCAACCGTGTATCCAGTCAGTACGACATCAACTCACCCACCCTCTACGGAAGGATACAAGCCGTACTTGACTACATCTCAGGCATGACCGACGTCTACGCATTGGATTTATACCGGAAAATCAAAGGAAACAGCTTACCTGCTGTATAAATGAAGAAAGGCTGCCAAAAGGCAGCCTTTCTCTTTATTATATTTTAGATATCACCGGATTAGCACCAGAAGTAATCTTCACCACATCCGGATTCTGAGCCACAAAAGACTCTATATGACGAATGCGCTTTTGTTCCAGAATCTCATCCACAGCAATCAAAATTCCAGTTTCTTCCACATCACCGAAGCCATAATTAATGGCCGTACCAAACATACGCATGGTTGGAGACAAACCCATATAAGCATTGACCAACGGAGGAATGTTATAACCCAACTTACGTACTTCCGTATTCAATATACGATAATCATCCTTGAACGAATCACAACTGAAGATCTCTTCCAATATAGCCGGATCTGTTTCCAACTCCAACGGTCGAACAGGTGTAATCAATTTTTCTGCATCATGGAAATGCTTGTTCAAGAAGTACAGAATCATATCACGTCCTTGACGATGATAACTTGGATACATAGTCATCTTACCGAAATAATATTTCATATTCGGGTTTATTACCGTCAGGGCACCCAAACCATCCCAAAGATTATCCAACGCGAAAAGCCCCTTCGATCCGGCACGACTGGATTGATACTCCAAAGTTACAAACGAGCGTCCCAATTCAACGGTATAAGGCAAATACTCTTTCAAGAACTTCTCGGAGAAATCAAACATATGAGCGGTAGCCAAAACCGGCTTGCCATGATCATCATATTCCACTTCATCCCCGAACAAGTAACGATATCCACCCAAAATCTCTTCTGCTTCCGGATTCCACACAATCAACTGTTTGTACGGGTTAGGCATTACATCGTATTCATCAATATCCATTGATTTCCCTGTACCACCTCCGGCTGCACGGAAAGCGATTTCACGCAAACGACCGATTTCCTTCATCACATTAGGAGCATTATGAGCCGTCACCACATAAATCTCATTGTGGCTTTTGTTTGTAAAGCGCAAACGTCTTTCTTGCGTCAATTCAGATTTCAGAACCTCCTTGTCAATCGGAGCAATAATATCTTCCATATATCTGTCATTCTTTTTTCCGGTACTATAATTTATACACCAGGTCCTTAACAAACTGAGCCCATTGAGCAGGCGTCTTCGACTTGTCGAATGTTTGCCAAGAAATCGGTTTACCAATGGTCAGCGTAAATGTTTTATGACGATTCTTCAGCATCTCGTCCGCCAAATAAAGCATAGCAATATTCACTTTGAGTCCCAAGAACTTACAGACATTCGCCAAATTATAAAAAAAGTCCGAATTACGTCCTTCGAAGTGCAAAGGAACCACATCACGCTGCGTTTCCACACTTTTGACAACGAACGTCTTTTTCCATTCCAAATCCTTAATGACACCATTTTGCCTGCGGGAGCACAATCCAGCCGGAAACATGATCAAATGATTGTCCGATCTGAAGCCTGCTTCGACCATACGCGGGAAATCACGGGACTGTGAGCCCGTCTTGTTCACAGGGATACACAAAGGCGCTAACCCTCGCAAATTCATCAGCAAGTCGTTCACCAAATAACGGACATTCCCATCGTACTTTTTCCCCAAGATATACCCCAAGGAAATACCATCCTGTCCGCCCAACGGATGATTGCAAACAAACGTACACCGTCCATTTTCCGGCAGATTCTCCAAACCTTTCACTTCCACCTTGCAATCCAAGAACTCCATGCAAGACTCCAGGAAATCCACCCCGACTTTGTCTTTCGATTCACGCAAGAACACATTCAACTCATCTTGATGCACGATGCGCTTCAGGTAAGACACCAAAAAACCAGGAACAAATTTAGACTTTGCCCCCAATTTTTCCTTCAGAATCTTCTCTATGTCTATAAGAAAAAATGAATCGTCTGCCATTTTACAAAAATTTTTCCTTGCAAAGGTAATTTTTCTTTTTTTATCTTGGCTATTTCTAAAAGAAAAAAAATGCCACAAACCGGAAATTTCCTCCCCAACAAGGACCTGTTGAAAACTTTCCAAATATTTTCCATTAAATATTGTGGGGAATAGTGGGGAATTGTGTAACTTTACGCACTAATTAATATAATCAAGGTATAACATGAGATTTCTAGGTAATTCAGAAGCAAAAACAGACGCCAAAGGAAGAATCTTCCTGCCAGCCATTTTCCGCAAGCAACTGCAAGCGGCTGCCGAAGAATGCCTCATCATGCGCAAAGACACTTACCAAGATTGCCTAGTCTTATACCCTGAAAGTGCATGGAATGCACAGATGAACGAGTTACGTAGTCGTCTGAACATTTGGAACCCAAAGCACCAAATGATCTTCCGCCAATTCGTTTCCGATGTAGAAATTGTCACGCTCGACAGCAACGGACGTTTCTTGATACCTAAACGCTACCTGAAACTGGTCAATATCGAACAGGACGTACGTATCATCGGCATGGATAACACCATCGAAATATGGTCGAAAGAGATAGCCGACAAACCGTTCATAAACCCGGAAGATTTCGGTCGGGAATTGGAAGCCATTATGGGAACTCCCGTAAATATATAATAACGCATTGACGTTTCGAGGAAAACGCCTTGACCTTTTCTCTGAAACATCATCATATTTTTTAGAAACATGTCAATGGAAGAACAAACATATCATGTACCCGTCCTTTTGCAGGAAAGTATCGACGGAATGAATTTACAGCCGGAAGGCATCTATGTAGATGTCACTTTTGGAGGCGGCGGGCATTCGAAAGAAATTCTCCGTCAAGGAGACAGTACCATCCGACTGTTCAGTTTTGATCAGGATGAAGACGCAGAACGGAACATCGTGAACGATGAACGTTTCACGTTCGTACGAAGCAATTTCCGCTATCTCTACAATTTCCTCCGCTACCATGGTGTGGAAGGAGTCGATGCTGTCTTAGCCGATTTAGGTGTTTCTTCGCATCACTTCGATGACTCGGAAAGAGGTTTCTCCTTCCGTTTCGACGGGAAATTGGACATGCGCATGAATAAGCGTGCCGGCATGACCGCAGCCGATGTAGTCAACACTTACGACGAAGAACGCCTGGCTGACATCTTCTATCTGTATGGTGAGTTAAAGAACAGCCGAAAACTTGCTTCCGCTATTGCCAAAGCAAGAAGTAACAAGCAGATTGTAACTATCGGCGATTTCCTGGACATCGTAAAACCGATGTTCGGCCGCGAACGCGAAAAGAAAGAATTGGCCAAAGTATTCCAAGCACTCCGCATTGAAGTAAACCAAGAAATGGAGGCTTTGAAAGAAATGCTCTATGCTGCAACCGAAGCATTAAAACCAGGCGGACGATTGGTGGTTATCACTTACCATTCGTTGGAGGACCGCATGGTCAAGAACATCATGAAAACAGGCAACGTTGAAGGAAAGTCCGAACAAGACTTCTTCGGCAACGTCAACACACCTTTCCGTCTGGTTAACAACAAGGTGATTGTTGCTAGTGATGAAGAAGTAGCCAGAAATCCACGTTCACGTAGCGCCAAATTAAGAATCGCAGAAAAGAAATAAGATATGAAGGAGCAGAATACCAACAAGCAGAAGAAGCAGAAAGAAAACGCATCGCCGAAACACATGTCCATACGCAGTATTCTCGGGGGTGACATCTTGGCAAATGATTTTTTCAAAAGACAAACCAGTCTTTTGATACTCATCATGATTCTGACGATCCTTTATATCGACAACCGATACACGAGCCAACAGGAACTAATTGAAATCGACCGATTGAAAAAAGAACTGACAGACATCAAATACGATGCATTGACCCGTTCTTCGGAACTGATGGAAAAAAGCAGGCAATCCCGTATCGAAGAATACATCTCAACTGAGGAAAGCCATTTGGAAACAGCAACCAACAGACCTTACTTAATTAAGAAAGATTAAAAGCATATGACACCCATAACAAAGAAAATAATGAACCGCTACTCCTTCATCATTCTCGTAATGGTGTTGGTAGGTTTGGCCATTGTCGTCAAAGCCGGTGTCATCATGTTTGCTGAAAGACAATATTGGAAGGATGTAGCCGACCGCTTCGTGAAAGAGAATGTAACCGTTCGTCCCAACCGTGGTAACATCATTTCTTCCGACGGACAATTAATGGCCAGCAGTTTGCCGGAGTACAAGATTTATATGGACTTCAAGGCTGGCGGTATCCATAAAGACACGTTGCTCATCAAATACTTGGACTCTATCTGCGACGGACTTCATCAGATATTCCCCGACAAGAGCAAGGCTGAGTTTAAGGCGCATATTCTAAAAGGCAGGAAAAAAGGTAGCAGAAACTACCTTCTTTATCCAAAGAGAGTTTCCTATATACAATATAAGGAAGCGAAACGTTTGCCAGTATTCAACATGAGCAAGTACAAGGGCGGTTTTCATGAACAGGCTTTCAACCAACGCAAGAAACCATTCGGTTCGTTGGCGATGCGTACTTTGGGAGACATGTACTCTGATGTAACTCTTGGTGCAAAGAACGGTTTGGAATTACAATACGATTCTATTCTAAAAGGTAAAGAAGGAATCACCCACCGTCAAAAGGTGATGAACAAGTACCTGAATATCGTGGACATTCCACCGGTAGACGGTTGCGACATCATTACGACAATCGATGTAGGAATGCAGGATATTGCTGAAAAAGCATTGGTCGACCAATTGAAGGAAATCAATGGCAGTGTCGGTGTAGCCATTCTCATGGAAGTGAAAACCGGAGAAGTGAAGGCGATTGTCAACATGACTAAGGGAAACGACGGCATCTATCGTGAGGTAAAGAACAATGCTGTATCGGATATGATGGAACCAGGTTCTACTTTCAAGACCGCATCTATCATGGTAGCATTGGAGGACGGATACATTACTCCTGATCAAGAGGTAGATACCAAGAATGGTGTATACATGATGCATGGACGACCGATGAAAGACCACAACTGGCACCGTGGGGGTTATGGAGTTATTGATGTAACCAAAGTACTAATGGTATCTTCCAACATCGGTGTTTCACGTTTAATTGACGAGAATTATCACAACCAACCAGAAAAGTTTGTGGAAGGCATCTATAAACTAGGTATAGCCACCCCATTGAACTTGGATATTCCGGGAGCTGCCAAGAAACCAAATATCCGTAAACCGACCAAGGAAAACTGGTATAAGACAGCCTTGCCTTGGATGTCTATCGGTTACGAAACCCAGGTTCCTCCGATGAATACATTGGCTTTCTATAATGCGATTGCCAATAATGGTGTCATGGTTAAGCCCAAATTTGTCAAGGCTATCATGAAAGACGGCCAGGTGATAGAAGAAATACCAACTGAAGTATTGAATCCAGCCATTGCCTCGCCCAAAACTATTGAGCAAATCCAAACCATACTTCAAAAAGTAGTTAGTGACGGATTGGCTAAGCCAGCAGGTTCCAAGCAGTTCCACGTATCAGGTAAGACAGGGACAGCACAAGTATCCAAAGGTTCAGGAGGTTACAAAAGCGGACAAATGCAATACCTCGTCAGCTTCTGTGGTTACTTTCCTTCCGAAGCACCTAAGTATAGTTGTATCGTAGCGATACAAAAGCCAGGTCTTCCGGCCTCAGGTGGTTTAATGGCAGGTAGTGTATTCAGCGAAATTGCCGAACGTGTCTATGCCAAGCACTTGGCACAGGATTTGAAGGAGGCCAAGGACTCCACTTCTATCCTGACACCGGATGTCAAACATGGAAATTTGGCCAATGCCCGATATATATTGGATGAAATCGACACCAAGACCAATGGTGTAGAAGATTATAAAAAGAACAAGCCTGTATGGGGAAAAGTTAGCCACCAACCCAACCAGGACATCACCCTTACTCCTAAGGAACTTGACCCTAAAAGAGTACCAAGTGTAATCGGCATGGGAGCTAAAGATGCCGTCTTTTTACTGGAAAGCCATGGATTGAAGGTACAAATTTCAGGCATGGGCAAAGTTAGAAGCCAAAGCATCCCTTCAGGGAATACATTAGTGAAAGGAAAAACAATACATTTGAAATTACAATAAAACAACAGAAAATGAAATTGCAGGAAATCATCAACGGAATAAATATTCTTGAGACAAAGGGTAATTTAGACCTTGAAATCTCAGACATCCACATTGACTCACGCAAGGTGGAAGAAAACCATTTGTTCATTGCAGTCAAAGGAACTCAGACAGACGGACATGCATATATCGGTAAAGCGATAGAAAAAGGAGCGAAAGCCATTGTCTGCGAAACCTTACCAGAAGAAATCAATAATGACATTACATATATTAAGGTAGAGAACACAGAAGATTGCGTTGGGAAAATAGCAACCACCTTCTATGGCAACCCTACATCCAAACTAGAACTGATTGGTGTAACTGGCACTAATGGAAAAACCACTATTGCTACCTTATTATATAATATGTTCCGTAAATTCGGCTATAAAGTCGGCTTGATTTCAACTGTCTGCAATTACATTGATGATGAAGCGATTCCAACAGAACATACTACCCCCGACCCTATTACATTGAATAAATTGTTAGGACGTATGGCAGATGAAGGTTGCAAATATGCCTTCATGGAAGTGAGTTCACACTCTGTAGCACAGAAGCGTATCGGAGGTTTGACTTTTGCCGGTGGTATCTTTACCAATCTGACTCGCGACCACTTGGACTACCACAAGACAGTGGACAACTACTTAAAAGCAAAGAAAGCATTTTTCGACAATTTGCCGAAATCTGCATTTGCGTTGACCAACTTGGATGACAAGAATGGTATGGTCATGGTACAAAACACCAAGGCCAAAGTCTGTACTTATTCCCTTCGAAGCCTTAGTGACTTCAAGGGTAAGGTTCTGGAAGACGGATTCGAAGGCATGCTATTGGACATCAACAATGTCGAAGTAAATGTACAGTTCATTGGCCGTTTCAATGCCTCCAATTTATTGGCTGTATATGGTGCCGCTTGTCTCCTTGGTAAAAAGCCGGAAGATGTTCTTCTGGCATTGAGTGTATTACAACCCGTATCAGGTCGATTCGATGCGCTTCGTTCGCCAAAAGGATATAGTGCAATTGTAGATTATGCCCACACACCCGATGCCTTGGTTAATGTATTAAGTACCATGCAAGAAGTGCTGAACGGAAGAGGACATATCATTACAGTTGTGGGAGCAGGCGGGAATCGTGATAAAGGCAAACGCCCTATTATGGCGCAAGAAGCTGTCAAACAAAGCGATAAGGTCATCATCACTTCTGACAACCCACGTTTTGAAGAGCCTCAAGATATCATCAATGATATGCTTGCAGGACTGGACAAGGAGGAAATGAGAAAAGTTCTTTGCATTGTCGACCGAAAGGAGGCTATCAAGACAGCTTGTATGTTGGCACAAACAGGGGATGCTATCCTTGTAGCAGGAAAAGGTCATGAGAATTATCAGGATATCAAAGGAGTAAAATACCACTTTGATGACAAAGAAGTGATTAGAGAAATATTTGCTAACGAATAATCTATTGATATGTTATACTATTTATTTGAATATTTAGAACAATTCGATTTTCCAGGGGCACGAATGTTCGGATACGTATCCTTCCGCTCGTTAATGGCTATCATTCTTGCGTTGTTGATTTCGACAATCTTCGGTGAATACTTCATCAATATGTTGAAGAAAAAACAAATCACTGAAGTTCAACGTGATGCATCCATTGACCCATTTAATGTCAACAAGAAAGGTGTGCCTACAATGGGTGGAATCATCATCATCTTTGCCACATTAATACCTTGCCTGCTTTTGGGTAAGTTACACAATGTATACATGATTCTAATGTTGATTACTACCATTTGGTTAGGAACATTAGGCTTTTTGGATGACTACATCAAGACCTTCAAGAAAGACAAAGAAGGCTTACACGGCAAATTCAAGATTATCGGTCAGGTAGGTCTAGGCCTCATCGTGGGCTTAACACTCTATTTGAGTCCGAATGTTGTTATCCGTGAAAATGTGGAAGTCCAAAAAGGTGGAGAAATTGTTGAAGTAATTCACAAGCCTCAAGACCAAAAATCGACAAAAACAACCATTCCATTTTTCAAGAATAACAACTTGGATTATGCTGATCTAGTAGGATTTATGGGCGAGCATGCCCAAACAGCCGGTTGGATTTTATTTGTTTTGGTAACAATTTTCGTTGTCACAGCCGTATCCAATGGAGCAAACCTGAACGATGGAATGGATGGTATGGCAGCAGGGAACTCTGCGATTATCGGGCTAACCCTAGGGATATTAGCATACGTTTCCAGCCACATTGAGTACGCCAGTTATTTGAATATCATGTTTATCCCTGGAAGTGAAGAACTGGTTATCTTCATTTGTGCATTTATCGGTGGTCTGATTGGCTTCTTGTGGTACAATGCATTCCCGGCACAAGTATTCATGGGAGATACCGGTAGTTTGACTATCGGCGGTATCATTGCTGTATTTGCTATCATCATCCACAAGGAGTTACTGATTCCAATACTTTGCGGCATCTTCTTGGTAGAAAATCTTTCGGTTATTCTCCAAGTCAAATATTTCCAAGCAGGTAAGAAAAAAGGAAAGAAACAACGCATATTCAAGCGGACGCCCATTCATGACCATTTCCGCATAACAGCGGCACAATTGGATCCAGAATGTAGTTATTTATTTACCAAGCCAACCAATGTCTTCCATGAATCAAAGATTACCGTTCGATTTTGGATTATCACCATTGTATTGGCAGCAATTACAATTATCACATTAAAAATTAGATAAGGCCATGGCTAGAAGAATCGTCATATTAGGTGCAGGGGAAAGCGGTGCGGGCGCTGCTGTTCTTGCAAAAAAACAAGGATTCGATACTTTTGTTTCGGATATGTCTGCTATTAAAGACCATTATAAGGATATGCTGAATAAATATGGTATTCCATGGGAAGAAGGCAAACATACAGAGGATCTGATTTTAAATGCAGATGAAGTAATCAAAAGTCCTGGCATTCCTCACGAAGCCCCTATGATTCAAAAGTTGGTAGCCCAAGGCACTCCTATCATTTCGGAAATTGAATTTGCCGGACGATATACCAACGCCAAGATGATTTGTATCACAGGTAGTAATGGTAAAACAACTACAACCTCTTTGATTTATCACATCTTCAAGAAGGCTGGTCTTAATGTTGGATTAGCAGGAAATATCGGCCAAAGTTTGGCTTATCAAGTGGCAGAATGTAATTACGATTATTACATTATCGAGTTGAGTAGTTTCCAATTGGACAACATGTACAATTTCCGTGCTAACATTGCCGTATTGATGAACATCACTCCAGACCATTTGGACCGATACGATCATGATATGCAGAATTACGTAGATGCCAAGTTCCGTATATTGCAGAACCAGACACAAGACGATGCCTTCATCTTTTGGAAAGACGACCCTATCATCCAAAAGGAATTGCATAAATATGGAATTCACGGGCAATATTACCCGTTTGCCGAAAAGAAGGATGAAACAACTGCAGCCTATGTAGAAAACAAGCAGGTGCACTTCACACAACCTATCGCTTTCAATATGGAACAAGAAGAATTGGCATTGACAGGTACTCACAACCTATTCAATTCCATGGCTGCAGGTATATCTGCTAATTTAGCCGGTATCCGCAAGGAATGTATCCGTGAAGCACTTAGTGATTTTGAAGGTGTAGAGCATCGTTTGGAAAAAGTTTGTCGTGTCAGAGGTGTGGATTACATCAACGACTCCAAGGCAACCAACGTTAACTCATGTTGGTATGCTCTACAAAGCATGAAGACAAAGACCGTTCTGATTTTAGGCGGGAAAGACAAAGGAAACGATTATTCTGAAATCGCAGAATTGGTTAAGGCCAAATGTGTCGGCTTAATCTACATGGGGCTTCACAACGAAAAGTTACATAATTTCTTCGATGGATTTGGTTTACCTGTAGCCGATGTACAAAGCATGGAGGATGCCGTAAATGCTGCCTACCAAATGGCAAAGAAAGGCGAAACAGTATTGTTAAGCCCTTGTTGTGCAAGTTTCGACTTGTTCAAAAGTTACGAAGACCGTGGGGAACAATTCAAGAAATGCGTTAGAAATTTATAAAGAGAGAACATGGATCTGATTAAGGATTTATTCAAAGGAGACAAAGTAATATGGATTATTTTCCTATTTCTTTGTTTAATTTCCGTAGTTGAAGTATTCAGCGCCGCCAGTACGCTGACCTACAAAAGCGGAGACCATTGGGGGCCAATCACCCAACACAGTGTCATACTGATGGTGGGTGCGTTCATTGTTGTATTGGTGCACAACATCCCATGCAAATACTTCAGTGTTCTCCCGTTTTTCCTTTTACCTCTTTCCTGCATTCTATTGATTTTTGTCATGGGGATGGGTATTATTACCGGAGACCGTGTTAATGGCGCTGCCCGTTGGATGACTTTCTTCGGCATTCAATTCCAACCTTCGGAATTGGCTAAAATGGCTGTTATTATTGTAACGGCATTCATTCTATCCAAATTCCAAGAAGAAGAAGGAGCCAACCCTAAGGCATTCAAATATATCATGTGGATTATCGGTATTGTCTTTGTACTGATTGCTCCTGAAAATGGATCCACCGCAGCATTGCTTGCAGGGGTTGTTTTCCTGATGATGCTTATCGGCCGTATACCTTGGAGACTGATTGGAAAACTTGTCGGTACCGTAGGTTTGGCGTTAACATTATTAGTTGGTGTCATTGTTGCCATTCCTCCTAGTGTTTATGAGAATGTACCTGGAACTCACCGTTTCTCAACTTGGCAAAGCCGTATCAAAGGATTTGCAGAAGACAAAGGTGCGGTTCCTGCAGCTAAATTCGACATTGACAAAGATGCACAGATTGCACATGCCAATATTGCTATTGCAACCAGTAACGTCATCGGCAAAATGCCAGGCAATAGTGTACAACGAGACTTCTTGTCTCAAGCATTCTCGGATTTCATCTTTGCCATTGTTATCGAGGAATTGGGTTTATTAGGAGGAGCATTCATTGTCATGCTATACCTATGGCTTTTGATACGAGCTGGTAGGATAGCCAAACGATGCGACAAACATTTTCCAGCCTTCCTAGTCATGGGGATTGCCTTGCTGCTTGTTTCTCAAGCTATGCTGAACATGATGGTAGCAGTAGGATTGTTCCCTGTAACAGGACAGCCATTACCCCTAATCAGCAAGGGGGGTACTTCTACCTTAATCAACTGCGCTTACATTGGTATGATTCTAAGTGTAAGCCGATATGTAGCAGAAAAAGAAGAAAAGCGCCGACAAGAAGAAATGCTGGCGAACGATGAAAAATTACAAGTAGCCGCACAAGCGCTCGTCCTTCAAGCAAGGGAAATGGTTCAAAATGAAACCGAATTTAACAATAATAATTCTCTTCATACAGAGGATATTAAAACAGATATTCCTAACTTTGCAAATCCTAAACAAGAGGAGGCATTATGAACAAAAATTTAAGAATTATCATCAGCGGAGGTGGAACCGGTGGACATATTTTCCCAGCCGTATCCATTGCTAACGCCATTAAGGAATTACGCCCAGATACAGAAATCCTGTTTGTGGGTGCCGAAGGTCGTATGGAAATGCATCGTGTTCCCGCAGCCGGCTATCCAATAAAAGGTCTTCCTGTTGCCGGATTTGACCGCAAAAACTTATTTAAGAACATTCCAGTACTTATTAAACTTTTCAAGAGTCAACGTTTGGCACGGAAGATTGTTAAGGATTTCCAACCACATGCTGCAGTCGGTGTAGGTGGCTATGCCAGTGGTCCGACGTTGAAAGTAGCTGGCAGCATGGGCATCCCAACCCTATTGCAAGAGCAGAATTCATACGCTGGAGTAACCAATAAATTATTGGCCAAACAAGCCAAGAAGATTTGTGTGGCTTACGAAGGTATGGAACGTTTCTTCGACAAGGAAAAGATTCTTTTGACAGGAAATCCTGTTCGCCAGGGCTTACTCAACCACTCAACAACCCGCGAAGAAGCTATCAGTACCTTTGGATTGGATCCGAACAAACGAACCATACTTATTCTGGGAGGAAGTTTGGGTGCTCGTACTATCAATCAATGTTTGATTGAGAATTTGGATAAAGTAAAATCGTCCGGTGTTCAATTTATTTGGCAAACAGGGAAAATATACATTGAAGAAGCCAAAGCAGCAGTAGCCAAGGCTGGTGAACTACCAATGCTTCATGTAACAGATTTCATCAGCGACATGGCAACAGCCTATTGTGCTGCAGATTTGGTTATCAGCCGTGCTGGTGCAGGTTCTATTTCGGAATTCTGTCTTCTTCAGAAACCGGTCATTCTAGTTCCGTCGCCCAATGTAGCAGAGGATCATCAGACAAAGAATGCTCTGGCTTTGGTCAACAAAAATGCGGCACTTTATGTAAAGGATATAGAAGCCAAAGACTTATTGCTCGATAAAGCCATAGAAGCAGTCAAGCAACCTGATTTATTGAAAAATCTTAGTAAGAACATAACCGAACTTGCTTTTACAGACTCTGCAAACATTATTGCAAAGGAAGTAATCAAACTAGCGGAAAAATACAAGGAAGAACATGGATGTTAATACACTAAAATCCGTTTATTTCATCGGTGCCGGAGGCATCGGTATGAGTGCATTGGTACGTTACTTTTTGTCCAAAGGCAAGAAGGTGGGCGGTTATGACCGCACTCCGAGCGAGTTGACCATGAAACTCATAGAAGAAGGTGCAGACATCCATTATGAAGAAGCACCGGAAAAGATTCCTGCCGAATTTAAGGATCCGGAAAGTACATTGGTTGTCTATACAGCAGCCATGCCAGAAGACCATATACTGCTCCAATATTTCCGTAAACATGGATTTACCATTTACAAGCGAGCACAAGTTTTGGGAATGCTCACCCGTTCCAGTAAGGGATTGTGCGCAGCAGGCACACATGGAAAGACCACAACATCTACCATGACCGCTCATTTGTTGCATCAATCACAAGTGGGTTGCGATGCTTTTCTTGGAGGTATTTCAAAGAATTACGGCACGAACCTTCTTCTTTCGGACAGCAGCGCTTATGTAGTAATCGAAGCCGATGAATTTGACCGTTCGTTCCACTGGTTGAGCCCCTATGCAACAATCATTACCTCAACCGACGCCGACCACTTGGACATTTATGGTACGGAAGAAGCTTATCTAGAAAGTTTCAACCATTATACATCGCTCATCCAACCAGGAGGCGCCCTCATTATACGCGAAGGAATTCGCTTGCAACCTCGCTTACAGGAAGGAGTCAGACTCTACACCTATTCTAGCGAGTCTGGAGACTTCCATGCAGAAAACATCCGTATCGGAGGAGGTGAAATCGTTTTCGATTATGTTTCGCCATTAGGTAACATCTCTGATGTTCAGTTAGGTGTTCCTGTAGCAATCAACATTGAGAACGGCATTGCTGCTATGGCTTTGGCACAACTAAGTGGAGTAAGCAATGAAGAAATCAAGACAGGCATGGCTTCTTTCCGAGGTGTAGACCGTCGTTTCGATTTCAAGATTAAAACAGACAAAGTGGTCTATCTTAGCGATTACGCCCACCACCCGGAAGAAATCAAGCAAAGTATCCTCTCGATGCGTGCTTTGTATGGAAACAAGAAGTTGACAGGTATTTTCCAACCACACTTATATACTCGAACACGTGATTTCTATCAGGAATTTGCAGAGAGTCTTTCTTTGCTTGACGAAGTGATTCTTACAGACATCTATCCTGCACGAGAACTTCCAATAGAAGGAGTCAGCAGCCAATTGATATATGACAACCTACGTCCTGATATTGACAAGATCCTGTGCACGAAAGAGGAAGTCATCGATATCCTAAAGAAAAAAGAAATTGAAGTATTAATGACATTAGGTGCGGGAGACATTGAAAACTACGCTCCTCAAATTTGTGAAATATTAAACGAACGATGCTGAAAAAACTTTTCATATTCCTATTCCTGATACTCATTACTGTTTATCTAGTTATAGCAGTAACGATACTGAATGCCAAGCCCAACGGACAGACTTGTGACGGTATGGAGTTGGTTATCAAGGACAGCATAGACTATGGCTTCATCAGTAAACGAGAGGTACTCCGCTTACTGAACGGGAAAAAATTATCCCCTATAGGAAAGGTCCTAGAAGACATCAACACTCGGGAATTGGAAGATGAACTTAGAAAGCATCCGCTCATCGGAAATGCGGAATGTTACTATACATCAAGCAACAAGATAGGCATCGAAATCACGCAACGTCTACCAATTTTACGAATCATGGCAGCCAATGGCGAAAACTATTACATTGACGACAAGGCACATTCCATGCCTATCCCTAATAGTGCAGCCAATGTAGCCATAGCAACCGGATACATTGACAAAGCGTTTGCGACCAAGGAACTATACGAGTTCGGGATGTTTCTCCAAAAACACCCATTGTGGAAAGCCCAGATACAGCAGATCAATGTCACTCCGGCCAAAGAATTGGAATTGGTTCCGCAAGTAGGCGACCACATTATATTTTTAGGAAAACCAGGCAATTACGAGAATAAGTTCGACCGCCTGAAAACCTTTTATAAAAAAGGACTGAATGAAATCGGCTGGAATAAATACAGCCGTATCAGCCTTGAATTTAACAATCAGATTATTTGTACCAAAAAAGAGAAGTAAGATATGGCAGTAACAGATTTTATTGTAGCGATTGAGCTGGGATCGGCCAAGATTTCCGGCATTGCAGGGAAAAAGCTTCCAGACGGAAGTATACAGATACTGGCAACAGCCAGTGAAAACGCCTCCGACTGCATTCGGAAGGGTGTCATCTTTAATCTGGATAAAACTACTCAAAGCCTTACTTCGATTATCAAGAAACTGGAATCGACATTAAAGGCTTCGATTGGTAAAGTGTATATCGGTATGGGTGGACAGTCATTACGCACTATCCGCAATACAGAAGTACGCCACATGGACGAAGAAATCAAGATATCACAGGAACTAATTGATTCTTTGAAGGACAGCAACCGTAGTGTACCTATCGTAGGCTATCAGATTCTAGGTGTTGCTCCACAAGAATATAAGGTAGGAAACGATTTGATCGTGGAACCGGTAGGTGTTCAAACCGATCATATCGAAGCGCGTTTCCTGAACATCATTGCCAGAAAGAACGTGAAGGACAATGTAACCAAATGCTGTGACTTAGTACCGATTGAGATTGCAGAAGACGCCGAAGACCTCATCGCTCCATTGGCATTAGCCGATGCTGTATTAACTAGTGGCGAAAAACGCTCTGGCTGTGTTTTGGTAGATTTTGGTGCAGATACAACCACCGTGTCAGTGTATAAGAATAATATTCTCCGTCATTTGGCAGTCATTCCTTTAGGAGGAAACAACATCACTCGCGACATCTGCAGCCAACAAATTGAAGAAGAGGATGCAGAAGCTTTGAAAATAAAGTTCGCCCAAGCTTATAGCGAACCGAAAGAAAATGAGGATGAAAACAAGACATACAACTTAGAAGGCAGATGCTCTATCAATGCTATCCTTTTGGAAGACATCGTAGAAGCCCGCGTCAACGAAATATTGGACAATGTGGCTCATCAGATAGCCTTGTCCGGTTATGACAGCAAGTTACTGGCAGGTGCAGTCATCACTGGTGGAGGTATCAACTTGAGAAATATGGAAGAAGCCTTCATCAAACGTACCAAGATTGAAAAGTTGAGAGTAGCCAAGGACACTCATATTTCTTTGAAAGGCATAGAAGTAAAGAAGGACGGTACTAACAATACATTGATTGCTCTCCTAGCTGCCGGTAAGGAAAACTGTTGCCTCGCTATGCCAACGCAGGAACAACCTAAGCCGGAGCCAATAAAGAAACCGACTGCTACCGCTACCAACGTAATCGAAGGACAACTCTTTACTGAAACCGGTGAGAGTCTGGCTGCTGCACAAGAAGAGGAAGAACGCAAGCGCCAACAAGAAAAGGCTGAACTGATTGCTAAACAAAAAGCAGAAAAAGAAGCCCAAAGAGTAGCAGAAGAAGAGAAACGTGCAGCCGAAGAAGCAGAAAAGAAACGTAAAATAGATTGCGAAGAACTGATTCAAGAAGCCGTTCGTTTGAAAAACAATGAAAAATATGGCGACGCTTTAAAGAAGTTGAAGAAAGCAGCTGCCATGAATATCAGCGAAAAGGTAGATGCAATCAAAAACATCAAGAATGAGATTGAAGATTTGAAGAGCAAGAACAGCATTACTAGCCGTTTGACTTCATGGATAAACAACATTCTTGATGAAGACAACAATTAAACAAATAACGAACTGATAAAAACAACCGAATATGTCAGAAGAAAACAACATAATGCCGTTCGATTTCCCATCGGCAACCTCTTGCATCATCAAAGTAATTGGTGTAGGTGGTGGTGGCGGCAATGCCGTAAACCACATGTACAAGGAAGGCATCCACGATGTAGCATTCGTGGTGTGCAACACCGATTGTAAGGCACTCGAAGAATCTCCAGTTCCAGTCAAAGTACAATTAGGCCACGAAGGCTTGGGAGCGGGTAACCGCCCTCAGAAAGCTCGTGAAGCAACTGAAGAAAGCTTGGCGGAAATCCAGAACATGCTTAACGACGGTACCAAAATGGTATTCATCACAGCTGGTATGGGTGGTGGTACAGGTACAGGTGCCGCTCCATTGATTGCCAAAGTAGCCAAGGACATGGACATCCTGACCGTAGGAATCGTAACCATTCCATTCCGTTGGGAAGGCCACAAAAAGATTGACCAAGCCTTGGACGGTGTGGAAGAAATCAGTAAGAATGTAGATGCTTTGTTGGTTATCAACAACGAAAAGTTGGGCGAGATCTATCCTGACCTTTCCGTTATCAGTGCTTTTGCGAAGGCAAACGACACCTTGCTTATCGCTGCCAAGAGTATCGCTGAAATCATCACTATGCGCGGTATCATCAACCTTGACTTCAATGATGTGAAGACGGTATTGAAAGACGGTGGTGTTGCTATCATGAGTACCGGTTACGGTGAAGGCGAAAGCCGTGTGACCACCGCCATCAACGAGGCTCAGCACTCTCCGTTACTCAACAACAACGACATTTTCAAGTCGCAGAAGGTATTGTTGAACATCACTTACAGCAGTGAACATGAGTTGATGATGAACGAAATGGAAGAAGTACGCGAATTCATGAACAAGTTCAACAGCGATTTCGAAACCAAGTTCGGTATGGCTATCGACGATTCATTGGGTCAGAAGGTAAAAATCACCCTCCTCGCAACCGGCTTCGGTGTACAAGATATCCACATGAAGGAAATGGACGATCGCATGAAGAAGCGCACCATCGAGGAAGAGCAACGTTTGGCCGAGTTGGAAGAACAAGAAGAAGTAAAGCGTATCCGTCGCGAGAAGTTCTACGACAAGGACAGCAGTTCGAAGATTCGTCGTAAACCTCGTCGCAACATCTATTTGTTCAATCCAGAAGACTTGGACAACGACAATATCATCAGCATGGTGGAAACGATTCCGACTTTCCAGCGTTCAAAGGATATGTTGGAAAATATTCAGACACGTTTCACCAACGACAATGGTTTCGACCAAGCCGATGTTCCAGCAAATGAAGAAGACAATGTAATTCATTTTTCATAACTCATAATTCATAACTTATAATTCATAACTTATAACTCAAAAATATGGAAATGTTTGACCGTATCAGCAACGATATCAAGGACGCCATGAAGGCGAAAGACAAAGTTCGTTTGGAAACATTGCGTAATATCAAGAAGGTATTCCTCGAAGCAAAAACTGCTCCAGGTGCCAACGATACCCTTACAGACGACGCTGCCATGAAAATCATGCAGAAGCTCGTGAAACAAGGCAAGGACTCAGCTACCCTCTATAACGAACAAGGCCGTGCTGACTTGGCGGAAGCGGAATTGGCTCAAGTAGCAGTTATTGAAACTTACTTGCCAAAACAAATGAGTGCCGAAGAACTAGAAGCAGCCTTGAAGGCTATCATCGCCGAAGTAGGTGCAGAAGGTCCGAAGGATATGGGCAAGGTCATGGGTACTGCTACCAAGAAGTTGGCAGGCTTGGCCGAAGGTCGTACTATCTCCGCCATGGTTAAGCAGTTGTTGGCATAAGAACCGCATAACTAGAATAAAAACTCCGTGATGTTTCCCAATAAACACCACGGAGTTTTATATTTACAAATTTGCCAAATCTACACCTTCAATCAAACAACTCCTTCAACACATCGAGCGACTTTAGCACCGGGAAATCCGGCAAATGAAGGCGATAGTAATCGTTGATGACCGTGAGACAACGGTTTCGATCAGTACGGTTCATACCGAACAAATGCATAGTTTCGTAGTTCATGCGGAGCAATAACCGGATACGGGCAGCCTCATCGGGCTTCAGGAAAGAACCGCTTTTCGGAAGCAAAGGCGTGAAACAAGCATTCAGCATGTCGAAATAGCATCCTTCTATATAATCATCCACATTGGGGTACAATCCCAAAAAACGGGAAAGACGCATGAGGAAAACCAAATGGAAATTGGCAAAAGAACGATTCTCACACTCATCCAGCCAACGAATGGAATGTACGAGATAGGCAAACAACGGCTCGTTGGGAGCCTCTTCCTTCAAGGCCCGATAAAGGAACTCTGCCAAGAACATCGCAATGGACGATTTATAAGGATGATAAGGCAAGGAACGGAAAGGATAGAGCGATTTCGCTTCACGTACTCGATGCAAACCGTTGGTGGGACGTACATCCGCTTCTACCTCTATAATAGATAAAGGTTGGAAGAGTACAGTTTGTACCCCACTCTTACGGGAACGGGGAATCTTGACCAAAAACGATGCTCGTCCACTCTGTTCAGTGTAGATGTCCACTATGTTTGAAGTATCGTTGTACTTCAAGGTATGCAGTACGATTCCTGTAATTTTCTGCTCCATATTCTATCTTATCTGTCCTAATCCACATACAAAAATAGGTAAAAACAAGGAAATTTCATCAAAACGTGCATTTTTTTCTCGGAATGTTTTGCAGTTTCAAAAAAAGGCTCTATTTTTGCACTCGCTTTCGGAAACGAAGACGCTCTTAAACAAGTTGGTGTGGTAGTTCAGCTGGTTAGAATACCTGCCTGTCACGCAGGGGGTCGCGGGTTCGAGTCCCGTCCATACCGCTTCAAGGTCCGTTCGTATATCGGTTAGTACTCAAGATTTTCATTCTTGCAAGGGGGGTTCGATTCCCCCACGGACTACTAATAAGAAAAAAATAATAAAAGAACAATTTAAAGATTAGTCGAGATGGCAAATCACAAATCATCAATCAAGAGAATCAGACAAGAAGAAAAGAGAAGACTTCACAACAGATATTATGCTAAGACTATGCGTAATGCTGTAAAGAAGCTCCGCAACACTCATGACAAGGCAGAAGCTGTTGCTTTGTTCCCAAGTGTACAGAAGATGTTGGACAAGTTGGCTAAGCGCAACCTCATCCACAAGAACAAGGCTTCTAACTTGAAGTCAAAATTGGCTGCTCACATCAGCAAGCTCGCTTAAGTAAATCTTAAGTCAACGATAAATTAGGCTGAATCTGTTTAGATTCAGCCTTTTGTCGTAATATCCCCACACAAAGATACTGACAAATTTTTTACGTTTTTTACCTACTAAAACCTGCGCCGTTCACATTATTTTTCGTATCTTTGAAGACTAAATAAAATGAACGTAAAAAGATGACTCAAGAGGAAAAGATGGGCGGCGAAAACAATTATTCCGCCAGTAACATTCAGGTATTAGAGGGATTGGAAGCAGTGCGCAAACGCCCTGCGATGTACATTGGGGACATCAGCGAAAAGGGTTTGCATCATTTGGTTTACGAAGTGGTGGACAACTCTATCGACGAAGCCTTGGCTGGCTACTGCGACCATATCGAAGTATTCATCAACGAAGATAATTCAATCACTGTACAAGATAATGGACGTGGTATTCCTGTGGACTTCCACGAAAAAGAACAAAAATCGGCTCTCGAAGTAGTAATGACTGTTCTTCATGCCGGTGGTAAGTTCGACAAGGGTTCATACAAAGTATCCGGTGGTCTCCACGGGGTAGGTGTTTCGTGTGTGAACGCTCTTTCTACCCACATGACAACCAACGTATTCCGTAACGGCAAAGTATATCAACAGGAATATTCATGCGGTAAGCCATTGTACTCTGTTAAGGAAGTGGGTGAAAGCGACCGTACAGGTACTCGCCAGACATTCTGGCCGGACAGCAGCATTTTTACCGTTACTACCTACAAGTACGAAACCTTACAGAACCGCTTGCGTGAATTGGCATACCTTAACAAGGGTATTACTATCACGTTAACCGACCTTCGCGAAAAGGACGAAGAAGGCAACCCGCACACTGAAACCTTCCATTCGGAAGAAGGCGTAAAGGAATTCGTACGCTTCTTGAACAACCAGAACAACAATACACCGCTTATTGATGATGTGATTTACTTGAACACCGAAAAACAAGGTGTGCCTATCGAAATCGCCATCATGTACAATACCGGTTATCGTGAAAACCTCTACTCGTATGTGAACAACATCAACACCATCGAAGGAGGTACACATGTGGTAGGTTTCCGTACTGCATTGACCCGTGTATTGAAGAAATATGCCGAAGAAAACAATGCCAAAGCCATTGAAAAGGCAAAGATTGAAATCCAGGGCGAAGACTTCCGTGAAGGTTTGGTAACTGTTATTTCCGTGAAGGTTTCAGAACCTCAGTTCGAAGGTCAGACCAAGACCAAGTTGGGTAACAGCGAAATCAGCGGTGCTGTCAACCAAGCCGTTGGTGAAGCATTGAACAACTATTTGGAAGAACATCCGAAGGAAGCCAAGCAGATTGTAGACAAGGTTATCTTGGCCGCTACAGCACGTATTGCTGCCCGTAAGGCACGTGAAACCGTACAGCGCAAGAGCCCTATGGGTGGTGGCGGTATGCCAGGTAAATTGGCCGACTGCTCTAGCCGTATTCCACAAGAATGTGAATTGTTCCTTGTCGAAGGGGACTCTGCAGGTGGTTCTGCCAAGCAAGGCCGTAGCCGTGCAACCCAGGCAATCCTTCCGTTGAGAGGTAAGATCTTGAACGTAGAAAAGGCCATGTGGCACAAGGCATTCGAAAGCGATGAAGTAAACAACATCATTACTGCCCTCGGTGTACGTTTCGGTGTAGACGGTGACGATGACAGCAAGAAGGCCAATATCGACAAGTTACGTTATCACAAGGTAATCATCATGACCGATGCCGACGTCGATGGCGCACACATCGACACCCTTATCATGACATTGTTCTATCGCTATATGCCGGAAATCATCGAGGCTGGTCACTTGTACATTGCCAACCCTCCTCTTTACAAGTGCTCGAAGGGTAAGATCAGCGAATATTGCTACAACGAAGAAGAACGTATGGCCTTCATCGAAAAGTATGCTGACGGTAACGAAGGTGGCATCCACACTCAACGATACAAAGGTCTTGGTGAAATGAACCCGGAACAATTGTGGGAAACAACCATGAATCCGGAAACTCGTATCCTCAAGCAAGTAACCATTGAAAATGCCGCAAACGTAGACTATATCTTCTCCATGCTTATGGGTGACGATGTAGCTCCACGACGCGAATTCATAGAGAAAAACGCAACGTATGCAAATATCGATGCGTAATTTGTTTCATAACTAATTTTTTAAATCCATCCTCACATCTTACACTGAGGTAGTCCCGAACCCACAAGTTCGGGACTTTTTTATGCCCTCCTCATTTATATTTTCCAAGCAACTTCTCTCTTTACTCCTATCATCCAACATCCTATTTTCTTCGATGAAATGGAAAGAAATTGCAAATTCAACGTAAAATAAGGAGTAAACACAAACAATTCCCACTTATATTTTTTATCTAAAAAGCCCAATATTCCCAAAGAAAATCCTATTTTTGAAGATAATTGGAATATTAACAACTATAAGAATAACTATGAAACTCACATTTCGAATTGAGTACCGTACTGCATGGGGCGAATCAATCGGCGTCATGCTGCAAGGTCAAGAGAATAGCCCAATCATGTTGGGTACAAGTGACGGAATCGTGTGGGAAGGCAGCGAAGAAATGATCGACGCTCCTGCCGGTGTTCCCCTAACCTACCGCTATGGTGTATTTTTGGATGGTCAATGCAGCCGTCGGGAAAGCGGAACCATGGCACACATCTTCTGCCCAAGCAAGAAGCAAAAGAGTCATTACATCTTGAATGACACATGGAAAGACCTACCGATGGCTTCCCACCTTTATAGTGCAGCATTCAGCGGCAACTATTCCTTAGAAAATGCTCCGAAAGACCAATGCACTGGTCAAGGCGACATCGTTTTCCGTGCCCTCTGTCCATGCCTGCACCACCGCAAGCAAATATTGGGTATCTGTGGTCGTGAAGAACAATTAGGCTATTGGAATCCTGACCGTGCTATCTGCATGGAAGAAATCCAAGCCAATGAATGGGTGGCCACCCTCCCTATCAAGGACTTGAAGTTCCCATTGGAATTCAAATTCGTGGCTATTAATATCAGCACTGGCAAAGTAGAAGAATGGGAAATGGGCAATAACCGCCATTTGCATATCAACGATTTGCGTAAGGGAGAAATCTTCTATACCAACGAAATGGAAGTACAATTCGGCTCCATGTCACGCAAGGTGGCAGGTACAGCCATTCCAGTCTTCTCACTCCGCAGCGAAGGTAGCTTCGGTGTAGGTGACTTCGGCGACCTGAAGAAACTTGTTGATTGGGCTGAAAAGACACACCAACAGGCTGTTCAGATCCTTCCAATCAACGATACTACTATCACCAACACATGGATAGATTCATATCCATACAATAGCATTTCTATCTATGCCTTCCACCCAATGTACATCGACTTGCGCCAATTGGGCAAGATGAAGGATAAGGAAGCAGCCGCAGCCTTCGAAGAAAAGCGCCTAGAGCTGAATGCATTGGCACAGATTGACTATGAAAGCGTGAACAACACCAAGCGTGAATACATCCGCTTGATGTTCCAGCAAACAGGTAAGAAGGTATTGGCATCGGCTGATTTCAAGCAATTCTTCAAGGAAAACGAACATTGGTTGCTCCCGTACGCTGCATTCTCTCACCTAAGAGACTTGTATGGTACACCAAACTTCAGCCAATGGCCGGAACATCAAGTCTATGACGCCAAGGCAATTGCTGCCATGTGCGATACCAAGAGCGAATGCTACGAAGACATTGCTTACTATTATTACATCCAGTATAACCTCCACATCCAATTGTTGGAAGCAGGCAACTATGCCCGTCAGAAAGGTATCATCTTCAAAGGAGATATTCCTATCGGCATCAGCCGAAACAGTGTGGAAGCCTGGATTGAACCATATTACTTCAACATGAACGGTCAAGCGGGTGCACCACCTGATGCATTCTCTACCAACGGACAGAACTGGGGCTTCCCGACTTACAATTGGGATGTAATGGAGCAAGACAATTACTTGTGGTGGCAGAAGCGTTTCCGCAAAATGGCCGAATATTTCACCGCTTACCGCATCGACCACATCTTGGGTTTCTTCCGTATTTGGGAAATTCCTTCTCATTCCGTACATGGTTTGCTCGGTCAGTTCGTACCAGCATTGCCAATGGGCGAAGAAGAAATCCAAAACTTCGGTTTGCATTTCCAAAAAGATTTTATGACACGTCCATTCATCAACGATGAGATTTTGAACAAAATCTTCGATGAAAAGGCGGATTTTGTAAAAGAGACCTTCTTACAGAACAGCCACGACGACATTTGGGAAATGCGTCCGGAATACGATACCCAACGCAAGGTAGAAGTCTGGTTCGCCGGCAAGAAAGACGAAGAAAGCGTGAACATGCGTGAAGGTATTTACACATTAATCAGCAATGTATTGTTCGTACCGGACAGAAAGAATCCTTCCACTTATCATCCGCGCATAGCCGTTCAGAGCGACTTCATCTTCGATCGTTTGAACGACAGCGAAAAGGAAGCATTCAACCGTCTGTACAACCATTATTACTACCAACGTCACAACCAATTCTGGTATCACGAAGCCATGAAGAAGTTGCCGATGCTCACTCAATGCACTTCCATGCTTGTTTGCGGTGAAGACTTGGGTATGGTACCTGATTGTGTGCCTTGGGTCATGGAACAATTGCAAATCTTGAGCCTCGAAATCCAACGCATGCCGAAGAATCCAGCATACGAATTCGGCCATTTGTGGGAATATCCGTTGCGTTCTGTCTGTACCATTTCCACACACGATATGGCCACCCTTCGCGGTTGGTGGGAAGAAGATCCTGAGTTGACAGCCCGTTACTATAACCAAGTATTGGGTCAATGGGGTGAAGTTCCAACAAGCGCTCCAGGTTGGGCTTGCGAAGAAATCGTTCGCCAGCATTTGGAATCTCCGTCATTGCTCTGTATCCTCGCCTTCCAGGATTGGTTGTCGTTGGATGAAGACCTTCGCTATCCGGATGCCAATGCAGAACGCATCAACGTTCCGGCTAATCCACGTCATTACTGGCGTTACCGTATGCATCTCACTTTGGAAGACTTGATGAAGAAGAAAGCCTTCAACAAGAAGTTGACTGAAATGATTGACGAAACAGGAAGAAACTAATTTATTATGAGTAAAATACCCGATTTAGGATTTTGGAAGCTGTGGAACATCAGCTTCGGTTTCTTTGGCGTACAAATAGCCTACGCTTTGCAAAGCGCCAACATCAGCCGTATCTTCTCCACTCTTGGAGCAGACCCGCACGATTTGAGTTATTTCTGGATTCTACCACCATTGGCAGGTATCATTGTCCAGCCGATTATCGGTGCATTGAGTGACCGTACATGGACCCGTTTCGGTCGTCGTATTCCTTATTTGTTTGTCGGTGCCTTGTTTGCCGTAGCCGTGATGTGCTTGCTTCCGAATGCCGGTAGTTTCGGTATGACGGTAGGTGCAGCCATGATCTTCGGTTTGGTTTCGCTGATGTTCCTCGACACCTCTATTAATATGGCGATGCAGCCATTCAAGATGATGGTGGGCGATATGGTGAACGAAAAGCAAAAAGGTTTGGCATATTCCATTCAGAGTTTCTTGTGCAATGCCGGTAGTTTAGCAGGTTATCTGTTCCCGTTCATCTTTGCAGCTATTGGCATCAGCAACATCGCTCCGAAGGGAGTCATTCCAGACTCCGTGATTTATTCCTTCTATATCGGTGCTTTGATTCTGATTCTTTGCGTCATCTATACTTCGGTAAAGGTGAAGGAATATCCGCCGAAACTTTATGCGGAATATCACGGCATTAAGGACGAGAAGAAGGAAGAAAAGGTGAATATGCTCCAACTGCTCATCAAGGCTCCGAAAGCCTTCTGGACAGTCGGTTTGGTTCAGTTCTTCTGCTGGGCAGCCTTCATGTTCATGTGGACTTACACCAACGGTACAGTAGCTGCCAATGTATTCGATGCTCCGTCTATCCTCAATGCAGCGGGTGCAACCGTCATTGATACCGCTTCGGCACAATATCAGACCGCAGGCGACTGGGTGGGCATCCTTTTCGCTGTACAAGCCGTAGGTTCAGTGATTTGGGCAACTATCATTCCACAGTTCAAGAACTTGAAAGTGGCTTATGTGGTTAGTTTGCTTTTGGGAGCCGTAGGTTTCATCTCCATTCTATTCATCCAAGACCAATACGCTTTGTTCGTTTCGTTCTTGTTGATTGGTTGTGCATGGGCCGCTATGTTGGCATTGCCTTTCACTATCTTGACCAATGCTTTGAGTGGCAGCCACATGGGTACTTATCTTGGTTTGTTTAATGGTACCATTTGCGTCCCACAGATTGTAGCAGCATCATTGGGCGGCTTGATTCTCAAGATGTTCACCACAGAAGGCAGCATTGCCCCAGAAGTAAACATGCTTGTATTGGCAGGTGTGTTCTTGATTATCGGCGCTTGTTGTGTGGGAGTCATCAAGGAAGGTAAATAATACATTCTACTATCCAATAAAAAATCCCTTGGTGTTTTACCTAAAATGCCAAGGGATTTTTTACAACTACAGATTCATCACTTCCTGTTCAAACGTGTCTTTATTGCCTTTCGCCCGATTACGAATCTTACTCCGGTAATTATAAACTGTAGCCAATGAATAGCCCAAGAAATGGGCTATTGCGTTACTGTCAGTGACGCCGAGACGAATCAACGCAAAGATTCGGAGTTCGGTGTTCAAAAGTTCATTCGGTTTCGGAGAAAGTCTCCCTTCTTCTATCAGAAGGTTGTTGAAAGAGTTTATAAAATTAGGAAACAATTCCAAAAATGACTTGTCGAAATTATGATAAAAATCTTTCCGCTCATCACGAATGAACTGATCTGACTTGATTGCCTTGAACAAATCGTCGATGCGTGAAGCCATAGCCAATTTGCCCAACGAGCGGCGATAGGCTTCTAGTTTGTCCAAATAAGCCACACAACGGTCCAAATAATGAGCAATATAGGCCTCCTTGATTTTACCCGCCTGTGCCAATTCCTTGTTTACTAGACGAAGTTGTTCATTGGCAGCACTCAGATTCAGTCGCATCATGGACAACTTCTTGTTCCAACGATACAACCACCCCACACTTATAATCAGAGCCAAAGACAAGAAACTGGCAAAGAAAAGCAAACCGTAACGAATGGTCCTCCCCCTTTCTTCTTTCAATTTATAGGCCTTGTCGATAATAGGGAAATATTGTGCCACCTCAATATAGCGCAAACTGGCATTACAAGCCACGGCATCCTCCATCGAGCAATTCAGATATTTATAGGCTCGGTCTATATCTCCCTTTTCATACACCTGATGTGCCAACTTCTGCAAAGAAGCGTATTCACGAATGGCCGATTTCAAGTCGATAATGGCTGTCTTGGCCAAATAATAAATTTGCATGTCCTGATTGCCAGCCCTCTCATACGCATCGGACAGAATATAATGAATATAAGCATTCTGCCGACGGTCTGGATATTTTTCCAACAACTCCTTCAGCATGGCGATAGACTTGTTCACCTCTCCTTTCATGAGATACCGTTCCGCCTGAACAATGTCCTTGTCCAAATCTTGGGTAAGAACACAAAGAATGGAATCCCGATAAGCATCGGCCTGTTGGCGATATTTCTGCTTCACTTCCTTGCTGGTGGTATAATCTGCCAGCCAACCATAACAAGCACAATACACCCGATAATAATAATTCAAGGATTTTAAGTCCAAAGTCTTGGAATCTATCTGCTTTAATTCCTCCAAAGCCTCTGTATACATGCCCATCAAGCCCAACACTTCCGCTCTACTGATTAGTGTCTCCGCTTCCAAATCCTCCCTTTTCATCGAAGAAAGTAGCCGTATCCGCTCATCTATGTAATACAAGGAAGAATCAGCCTGATAATGCAGATAGTCATTAAACAACTGACCATAGACATCCAATTTCTCCTCATTGCCTACATCATTCTTCAACTTCTGTTTTAAGACTTCAATATGCTTTTCCTTTTCAGCATGATAAACATGTTTGTTATCTATAATAGCATCCAGTTCCTCCAAAACCAGTTTGACTGAATCATTCGCTATTGCAAACGACTGGAGAGGCCCAAAGAAGGTAGCCAGGAGCAAGTAAAATATTTTCATTTTCATAGTCTATCAGATTGGTTCCCGCAAATATAGCAAACTTCTAAAACCCCTCCAAATTAGGACGATATTTTTTAATTATCACTTATATTTTTCAGTCCAATCAAAACAATTAATTTTTTATTTATCAACCATTTATCATTCTAAAACGTTTATATTTTCATTCTATAAAGGATATGGGTAATTTTATCCACCTAAATTTGCGATGTTAGGAAACACGTATTTAAACATTTAACCTTTATACCATGAAAAAAATATTCGTCTTTATGGCACTCTTTGCATTCCTTGGGCTGCATGCGGCAAAAGCTACCGTAGTGAAGAAAGTTACGCCAACTTTCTGGTGGGCTGGCATGAAGAATCCTGAACTTCAGATTATGCTTTATGGCGACAATATCGCCTTGAACGAAGTGAGTATCTCTGCTCCGGGTGTAGAACTCCGTGACGTAGTCAAACAGGATAATCCCAATTACCTTATTTTATATGTTGACCTCTCGGAAGCAGCTCCGCAAACATTCAACATCGCTTTGAAGAAGGGTAAGAAAACTACCAACATCCCTTACGAATTGAAACAACGTCGCCAGAACTCATCAGAAGTGAAGGGCTTCGACGCTAGCGACGTGCTTTACCTCATCATGCCAGACCGCTTTGCCAATGGTAATCCGGACAATGACATCGTGCCGGGTATGCTCGAAAACAAGGTGGATCGTAAGGAACAATACGGCCGTCATGGGGGTGACTTGAAAGGTATTGAAGACCATTTGGATTACTTGGAAGACCTTGGTGTTACTGCCATCTGGTTGAACCCGACCCAAGAAAACGACATGCCGGAAGGTTCTTACCACGGTTATGCCATTACAGACTATTTCCAGGTGGATCGTCGTTATGGTTCAAACGAAGATTTCCTTCGCATGGTAGATAAGGCGCACGAAAAAGGTTTGAAAGTTGTTATGGACATGATCTTCAACCATTGCGGAAGCCATAACTTCCTCTTTAGTGACAAACCTTCAAAGGACTGGTTCAACTTCAAATCTGAATACGTAGGTACTTCTTACAAGACTGCCAGCGTACAGGATGTTCATGCCTCGGACTATGAATATAAGATTGCTGTAGACGGTTGGTTCACCCAAGCCATGCCGGACTTGAACCAGCGCAACCGCCACGTGGCACGTTTCTTGATTCAGAGCAGCATCTGGTGGATTGAATACGCCGGTATTAATGGTATCCGTCAGGACACTCATCCGTATGCCGACTATGATTTCATGGCACGTTGGTGCAAGGAAGTAAACGATGAATATCCTAACTTCAACATCGTGGGCGAAACTTGGTTGAACAGCAATGTACTCGTTTCATTCTGGCAGAAGGACAGCAAACTGGCTGCTCCACGCAACTCGAACCTGAAGACTGTCATGGACTTCCCGCTCATGGAGCACATGAACAAGGCATTCGATGAAGAAACCACCGATTGGTCGGGCGGTCTCTATCGCTTGTATGATTATTTGACACAAGACTTGGTATATGCCGACCCAATGAACTTGTTGACTTTCCTCGACAACCACGACACTTCCCGTTTCACGACCAACGATGAAAAGGCGCAAAATCTCACTCGCTTCAAGCAAGCCATTACATTCTTGTTGACCACCAGAGGTATTCCTCAAATCTATTATGGTACAGAAATTTTAATGACAGGCGACAAGAGCGAAGGCGACGGAATGCTCCGTAAGGATTTCCCAGGCGGTTGGAAAGGCGACAAGCGCAATTGCTTCACCAAGGAAGGACGTACCGCACAAGAACAGGAAGCTTTCGATTTTATCAAGAAAGTTTTGAACTGGCGTAAGGGTAACGACGTTATTGGTAAAGGAACATTGAAGCATTTCTCCATTAACCAAGGTGTCTATGTATACGAACGTAAATACAACGGCAAGTCGGTTGTAGTCATCATGAACGGTAACGATCGTGAACAAACCATCGGTTTGGCTCCATACGCCGAAGTGCTTCCTAGGAACCAAGCCAAGGACATGCTTACAGGAAAGATTGTTTCTTTGGGCAAGGAATTGACTTTGGGCAACCGTGAAATGTTTGTTCTAGAATTTTAATTAGTTCTGAGTCCATAACTCATAACTTATAACTCATAACTTTATAAAAATGAATATCAAGAAAAACTTAACAATGATTGCGCTGCTCCTTTGCGCTTTCGTGGCCAATGCTCAACAGAAGCTGACTTCTCCGAACGGCAACTTCGAAATGACATTCAGCCTCGATGAAAAGGGAGCACCCGTATATGACTTGACATACAAGGGCCAACTTGTCATCAAGCCAAGCAAATTGGGTTTGGAGTTGAAGAAGGAAGATGCCAATAAGAAGACAGACTTCGAATGGACGGAAAAGAACATCGACCAAGCGGAATTGGATGCCAAGGCTGATCTTTACAACGGTTTCGTATTGAAAGATGCGCAAACATCTACTTTCGATGAAACATGGACTCCGGTATGGGGCGAAGAAAAGGAAATCCGCAATCATTACAATGAATTGGCAGTGACCCTCGACCAACCGAAGAACAAGCGTTATATCGTCATCCGTTTCCGTCTGTTCGATGACGGTTTGGGCTTCCGTTACGAATTCCCACAGCAACCGAATTTGAACTATTTCGTCATCAAGGAAGAACGTAGCCAGTTTGCCATGACCGGCGACCACAAGGCTTTCTGGATTCCAGGTGACTATGACACTCAGGAATACGATTATACAGAATCCCGTCTTTCGGAAATCCGTGGCTTGATGAAGAAGGCTATCACACCGAACTCATCACAGACTCCGTTTTCGCCAACAGGTGTTCAGACTTCACTTTTGATGAAGACCGACAACGGTTTGTACATCAACTTGCACGAAGCAGCCTTGATAGACTATTCATGCATGCACTTGAATTTGGACGACAAGAATATGGTATTCCAAAGTTGGTTGACTCCGGACGCAAAGGGCGACAAGGGCTATATGCAAACACCTTGCCACACTCCATGGCGTACCATCATCGTGACCGACGATGCTCGCGATATGTTGGCTTCTCGCATGACTTTGAACTTGAACGAACCATGCAAGATTGAAGACACCTCTTGGATTAAGCCAGTGAAGTACATCGGTGTATGGTGGGATATGATTACCGGCAAGGGTTCATGGGCTTATACAGACGAAGTGCCTAGTGTAAAACTCGGTGAATTGGATTATACCAAGACCAAGCCAAACGGTAAACACTCAGCCAACACTGAAAACGTAAAGCGCTACATCGACTTCGCAGCCGAACATGGTTTCGACCAAGTATTGGTAGAAGGTTGGAACGAAGGTTGGGAAGACTGGTTCGGCAAGAGCAAGGACTATGTATTCGACTTCGTAACTCCTTATCCGGATTTCGATGTGAAGGAATTGAACGCATACGCAGCATCGAAGGGCGTGAAGTTGATGATGCACCACGAAACGTCTTCTTCAGTCCGTAACTATGAACGTCACATGGACAAGGCTTATCAATTCATGGTAGACAATGGCTACAACTCGTTGAAGAGTGGTTATGTAGGCGACATGATCCCACGTGGCGAGCACCACTACGGACAATGGTTGAACGACCATTATCTCTATGCCGTAAAGAAAGCAGCCGACTATAAGATTATGGTCAACGCTCACGAAGCAGTCCGTCCTACAGGTATCTGCCGTACCTATCCGAACTTGATTGGTAATGAATCGGCTCGTGGTACAGAATATGAATCATTTGGTGGAAACAATGTAAACCATACCACTATCCTTCCATTCACCCGCTTAATGGGAGGTCCTATGGATTACACACCGGGTATCTTCGAAACCGATTGTAGCAAGATGAGTCCAACCAATACGTCCAGAGTACGCTCTACCTTGGTTCGCCAATTGGCACTTTATGTAACCATGTACAGCCCATTGCAAATGGCTGCCGACATTCCAGAAAATTATGAACGTTTCATGGATGCCTTCCAGTTCATCAAGGACGTGGCTATCGATTGGGATGAAACCAAGTATTTGGAAGCAGAACCGGGTGACTACATTACCATTGCCCGTCGTGCCAAGGGAACAGGCGACTGGTATGTAGGTTGTACAGCCGACGAAAACGGACATGCTACCAAGTTGTCATTCGACTTCTTGGAACCAGGAAAGAAATACATTGCTACCATTTATGCCGATGCAAAGGATGCTAGTTGGGACAAGAACCCACAAGCATACACCATCACCAAAGGTATCTTGACCAACAAGAGCAAGTTGAACTTGAAAGCAGCCAGTGGAGGCGGTTTTGCTATCAGCATCAAAGAGGTAAAAGACAATAAAGAAACAAAAGGGTTAAAAAGATTGTAAGACATACAGGTTTTTATAGATTAGGTTAAATAAGGTTTTTACAAAAGTTTTCAATAGGTATTTTTAAAAAGACAAATTACTATAAATTAATCATATTAAAAATTAAGCGACATGAGAAAACACTTTATGTTTAAAGTCCTTTTCACCCTAGTGATTGGACTGTTCTTGTCCGTCGGAGCGTTTGCTCAGCAAATCACCGTTAACGGTATTGTTAAGGATACCACAGGTGAACCAGTGATTGGTGCAAACGTATTGGTAAAGGGTACAACCAATGGTACCATTACCGATTTCGACGGTAATTTCCAGTTGATGGCCAATAAAGGCGACATCATCGTGATTTCATTCATCGGTTTTACAGCTCAGGAACTCCCTGCTACAGCCGAATTGATGAATGTAGTTTTGAAAGACGACTCAGAAATGTTGAGTGAAGTCGTAGTTATCGGTTACGGTACGGTTAAGAAAAACGACTTGACAGGTTCTGTAGCAACAGTTAAGGCCGACCAAATCAATAAGGGTGTTGTTACTACACCTTCTGATTTGCTTAGGGGTAAATCTGCTGGTGTTGTTGTAACATCCGGTAGCGGCCAACCAGGTGCAGGTGCAACCATCCGTATCCGTGGTGGATCTTCATTGTCTGCAACCAACGACCCGCTTATTATCATTGATGGTTTGCCTGTAAGCAATTCAAGTATTAGTGGTATGGCCGATCCGCTTTCAAGTATAAACCCAAATGACATTGAATCATTTACAGTTTTAAAGGACGCATCTGCTACTGCTATCTATGGTTCACGTGCATCTAATGGTGTTATCGTTATTACAACTAAAAAAGGTTCAAAAGGCGGTTCATCCATACCACAAATCAACTTAGACTTCACTACTTCTCTTAGTAACGTAAGCGATTATGTTGATGTAATGGATGCTAACCAATTGCGTGAAACAATTGTCAACCGCTATGGTGAAGATTCAGACGCATACAGAGCATTGGGCAGCGCTAATACAGATTGGCAAAAAGAAATTTACCAAACAGCCACTACATACGAAACAAATTTAAGTCTTAACGGTAAATTTGGATTAGGCGAAATCGGTAATATGCCATATCGTGTTTCTGGTGGTTTCCTAAGCCAAGAGGGTGTTTTGAAAACCTCAAAAATGGATCGTGGTACACTTTCTTTGAATTTGAATCCTTCACTCCTTGATGATCATCTTACTATCAACTTGAATGGGAAGGGAACATACGCTAAGAGCATTTTCGCCAATCAAGGTGCTATCGGTGCAGCTGTTCGCATGAACCCAACACTTCCTATTTACGATAATTCAGAAAATGGATTGCATGGCTATCAAATTTGGCGTGCTCCTAATGGTACCGTAAATACAATGGCTACTATGAATCCTATTGCCTTATTGGAAGAAAAAGACGATAGAGGTACAGCCAAACGTTTCATAGGTAACGCACAATTTGACTACAAATTGCATGGTTTCGAAGATTTACGTTTCAATTTGAACTTAGGTTTAGACTATTCAAAAAGTAATGGTAGTATAGATACCCCTGAGGGCTCTGAACAATCTTATCATTCTACAACAGAAAGTGGCTCAGGTTATCATAAAGACTATGATTACATGCGTCGCGACCAAACTTTGGAAGCATACATGGCTTATGCCCATGATTTCAATCTCCACCATGTAGATGCCATGGCTGGTTATTCATGGCAGCATTTCTTCTATCAATCATCTTCACTGGGTGTAAAGCAAAATGATAGAAATACTGTATTGGACAAGAGCAATAACAAGAGTGAATATTTCTTGGTTTCATTTTTTGGACGTGCAAACTATACCTATTCAGATAAGTATATGTTAACATTTACCCTTCGTCGAGACGGTACTTCACGTTTCCAGAACAACAAATGGGGTACCTTCCCATCAGTTGCCGCTGGTTGGAATGTAGGAAATGAAGAATTCTTGAAAGACAATGAAGTTATCTCTGCCTTGAAGCTTCGCTTAAGTTGGGGACAAACCGGTCAGCAAGGAGTAGGTAGCGGTGATTATCCAACATTAGCAACATATTACAAAAACAATATGGGTAGTTATTACCAATTTGCTGGACAAACTATTTATCCTATTGCAGGTTTAGGATACAATGCTGGTTTGAAGTGGGAAACAACTACTACATGGAATGCTGGTTTAGATTTCGGTTTCTTGAACGGACGCATCACAACATCTTTGGATGTTTACTTCCGTGAAACTAAAGACTTACTCAACTACATACCTGTTCCAGCATTTTCTAATCTTACCAACTATTTGGACACAAACATTGGTAGTTTGGAAAATACAGGTGTCGAATTTGAAATCAATGCATATCCAATTGAGACAGAAGATTGGAACTGGCAAATCGGTGCAAATGTTGCCTGGAATAAAAATAAAATTACTAAGTTGACAGCATCACCAAAAGATACATCAGGTGTTGAAACGGGTGGTATTTCTGGCGGGGTAGGTAACAACATCCAGATGCATCAAGTTGGTTATCCTGCAAGTGCTTTCTTTGTTTACGAACAAGTTTACGACTCCAACAGAAATCCGATAGAAGGCGAATATGTAGACCGTAACGGCAACGGTGTCATCGATGGAAACGACAGATATTTCTACCACAAACCAAGTGCAGACGTTACTTTAGGTTTGAACACAACTTTAAAGTACAAAAACTGGACATTAGCAGCATCTGCACATGGTAGCATCGGAAACTGGGTATACAACAACGTTGCATCCGATGGAGAATTATTGACAGATCTTTGGACAAACAGCTTTATTTCCAACAGATTGGAAAGCGCGACTAAAACCAATTTTGCAAACAAGGCACAATATCTTTCAGATTATTATATACGCGATGGTTCATTCTTGAAAATTGACAATATTACATTGGGATATAATTTCCCTGAATTGTTCAAAGTAAAAGACAAAACTTTAGGTCTTAACCTTTACTTCACCGCACAAAATGTTTGTACATTTACAAAATATGACGGTTTGGATCCTGAAGTATATGGCGGTATAGACAATAACATCTATCCACGTCCAAGAACCTTCACATTAGGAGCTAAATTGAATTTCTAAACAACAAAATTAGATTAACATGAAAAATATTAAATTCTATATAAGCACATTTGCTTTGGCAATAGGTTTATCATTAAGCTCGTGTGTAGGGGATTTGGATGTAACTCCAATTGATCCCAATTTGGACACAGCAGATAAAATTTTTAGCACTGCAGATGATTTTAAATCATTCCTTGCTGAATGTTATGCAGGTTTTGCTACAAGTAGCTACCAAGGCCCTAATGGAGCCGCAAATATGTCTGGTATTGACGGTGGTTTCAGTCAATATTTCCGTGGGTTATTTCACATGAACGAATTAACTACAGATGAAGCTATCTGCGGATGGAATGACCAAACCTTACAGGACCTTCATGCTTTGGCATGGACTCCTTCAGACGTTTTTGTTACAGCTATCTATTATCGTTTCTTCCATCAAGCAGCCATCTGCAATGAGTTCTTGCGCCAAGCAAGCAACACATCTATCAATGTCCCAGATATGGAGGCATATAAAGCAGAAGTCCGTACTTTGCGTGCTATATGCTATATGCATGCTATTGACTTGTTTGGTAACGTTCCATTTGCTGACGAAACCCATTCAATCGGCTATTATCCAGAACAAATCAGTCGTGCCGATTTGTTCAATTGGCTTGAAACTGAATTGAAAGACATCATTGACAATAGCGCTTTGGCTAATGCACGTCAAAATGAATACGGTCGCATTGACAAAGGTGCTGCCAAAATGATCCTTGCAAAATTGTATTTGAACGCAGAAGTATATACCGGAACAGCCAAATGGAATGAATGTGCCCAAATCTGTAAATCTATCATGGCTGACGGTTATTCATTACATCCAGATTACCAGGAACTTTTCTTGGCAGACAACCATAAATGTACTGATGAAATAATCTTTGCCATCCAACAAGATGGTATTGATACCCAAAGTTATGGTGTAACCAATTACATCATTTTTGCATCAACAGGTGGGAAGATGGATACCAAAGCAGTAGGTATCAGTTCTGGTTGGGGAGGTCTCCGTACTACTCCTGAATTTTACGACTCTTTCCAAAATGGCGACAAGAGAAGCTTGTTCTATACAGAAGGTCATGAAAAGGAAATTGAAAGTATTGCTGAATTTACACACGGATATGCTTTCATGAAATTCAAGAATGTAAACAGTGACGGTACTCCAGGCAAAGCAGAAGGTTTCGTCGACACAGATTTCCCTTTGTTCCGTTATGCAGACGTTTTGTTAATGTTAGCTGAATGCGGATTGCATAACACATCAGGAATCTCATTAGAAGAAGGGCTTTCATATTTGAACCAAGTACGTGAACGTGCTGGTCTTCCTGCTCAAAGCAGCTATGATGCCAATGACGTTCTCCGTGAACGCGGTTGTGAATTATATCAAGAATGTTGGCGTCGTTCAGATTTGATCCGCTTCAACAAATTCACAACTTCCAATTATTTATGGAGTTGGAAAGGCGGCATCAAGGGTGGAAAATCTGTTAGTAGCCACATGAATCTGTTCCCTATTCCTGACAAAGACTTGAACAGTAACCCTAATTTGTCCCAGAATCCTGGTTATTAATTTGTCCAAAATGAATATTTATATGAAAAAGTTAAGCATACTTGCGTCCTTGTTTATGGGACTGGCTTTTTTCACTGGATGTGAAGATCAAGACAATAGCCCAATATTACAAGAGCCTACATCATTTACTCTCAATACACCGGCATACGTCAATACGGTGTATGATTTAGAAAATTCCGCTTCATTGGAATTGACATGTTCACAACCTGATTATGGATTTACCGCAGCTACCACTTATGCAGTGGAAGTATCATTGAACGGGGAATGGGGAGAAGGAAATTCTACTCTATTAGGCACAACTTATACAACTGCCAAAATGGGAGTAGACGCAGCAGAATTGGCAGCAGCGTTAACCGCATTAGCTAATAAAGATGAAGCAGAATTCCCATTGACCACACAAGTACACATCCGACTGAAAGCATCGTTGAGCGAAAGCGGTATGGGTGAAGTATACTCTAATACCATTACATTACCGAATGTACGCTTTCACTATGCACTCCCGCCAGTACTTCTTCCTGAAAACATGTACGTCATCGGAAGTATCTGCGACTGGGACTGGGGTAATTCTCTCCCTATGGTACCGACTTACGACAACGATGGTACTTTCTGGCGTTTGGTTTACATCCCTGCTGGTGGAGAACTGAAGTTCAACAGCCTTAAGGCATGGAATGGTGGAGAATTCGGTGCATCTGCGACATTGAACGATAATGCTAATGCTGGTTTAAGCGGTGACGGGAATATCGTTGTAGCTAATGGTGGATGGTATCTGTTGGTTGTACATACAGCCGTAGAAGGTAGAAACTATGCATACACAGTAGATTTCAATGAGCCAAACGTTTATTTGATGGGTAGCAATGCACCTATAAACGACTGGAGTATCAATGAAGCAAACTTGTTCACAGTACCAACTGACGCTGATGGCGATTTCATCTCACCTGCATTCGCATACGATACAGATGGTGATGGTGGTATTCGTGCATGTGTAAGTATAGACGGATACGATTGGTGGAAAACTGAATTCATGGTGTTCAGCGGCGAACTGAAGTATCGTGCAACAGGAGGTGACCAAGAACGTGTTAACGGTACAAAGGGACAAGTTCTTCACATCAACTTCACCAAAGGTACTGGTTCTATTCAATAACCTTTAAAATACGAATAAAATGAAAAAAATATTTTACACACTTATTGCATCACTTCCCTTCTTCACATCATGTGAAGAAGCGGATTTCGGCGTGAAAGCTTCTGACCCACAAAGTTGGGAACAAGAAGAAACGATAGCACTACCTGAATTGATTGCAAACCCAGTTGCTACAATAGATTTAGCAATTGCCAGTGATTCCGTTGCAATCTTCACCCCAACAGTTAATGGGACAATTCCAGAAGGTACTACTTTAGAGAATTTCCGTGTAGAATTAATAACAGAGAACAATACCTCTACATTGAATACCTCAACTAGCGGTAAGGTAGCGACAACTGAGTTGCAAACAGCCATTGAAAAAGCATACGGCAAACGTCCTACAGAACGTAGCTTCAATGCAACTGTTTACGCTAACATTATGATGAACGGACAGGCTTCTTTATTAAAGAGCGAAACCACAGTTACAGCCATTCCTGTAGCTCCACACATCTCTTCTGGATATTACATGGTAGGTGATATGTTTGCATGGGATGCAGCTGGTATGGTACAATTTAGCCACAGCGATGCAGATGTATATGAAGACCCATATTTTACAATCATGTTTACCACTAAGGCGGATAACCAATATTGGAAAATCATTCCTCAAGAACATGTAGATGAAGGTAATATTTGGGGTGCAAATGTAGTAGGTACTGCTGTAGATGGTGATGCTAGTTTGGAAGGAGCATTGGTAAACACCAATGCTCAAGCCGGAAAGATTGAAAAAGCGGGTATATATAAGATGACTATCAACATGATGGACTATACATATAAAATCAGTGCCTTGGCTCCGGAATATTTCATATTGGGTGATACTCCTTTCGGTTGGAATGTTAACGAAAAGAAGTTCATGATGTATCCTGAAACTGCAGCGGTACACTCATATACCACAAAGTTCGAGGGCAACATCAAAATGATCAACAGCAATGACATGGGTACAGACAATTGGGGTGCTTGTTATGGTACTCCTATTGATGGCGACACTAGCGCATCCGCTGGTTTGAAGCAAGACGGTGGTGCTATCCATGTACCTGCAACTGGTTACTACACATTGACTGTAGATTTCGGAAACATGACTTATACTTGGGATAAGTGTGAAAATCAAGAGCCAACAGTATATACTAACATCTCATTGATTGGCGACTTCAATGGTTGGGGTGGCGATGCAGATTTGGAACAAATCGCTCCACACAACTGGTTCATCGGTAACTTCGAAGTTGGTAATGCAGGTGGATTAAAATTCCGTGCAAACCATGATTGGGCTATCAATTGGGGAGCGACTCTCAACGTAAGTGATGTTAATTATGGTGTAGGTGTAGGTAATGGTGACAATATCAGTGTACCTGCCGGAACTTACAACGTATTCTTTAATGACATTACTGGTGATTTCGTATTCCAAGCTATCTAAGTAATTCATTATAGGTTAGTAAAATCAAGGGAAGCGGGTACTCCAACAAACGGATACCCGCTTTTTTACTTCTAAAATAAACCACCTTCACTTTTTCACCAACGTCATACCGACTGATTATCAACCGATTGAAGTGCCGTTTCTGAATTCGTGAAGTGAACCAAATAATAGTTCCCATGGTTAGTATGCTTGTATTTCAATCCCATACCCGAAAGACGATAACTGAGCATCTTCGCCGAAACGCCTCGCAATGCAGAAGGATTGCGCTTTGCCATCACTTGAAACATCTGGGCAGCCGTTAACCAACGACCTTCCTCCTCATCTTCAGGCACACGGAAGCAAGCGAAGAACACATCCTCCAACAACGACTGGCGATAATATTTCTTGTTCTTACGCTGCAATTCCTTTTCTTCCTCCTTGTTCAGATAGTCGCGCTCTCCATTCAGTACTTCCTGTTTCAATTGGGCATAGAGTTGCTTATGCTCCAAAGCCTCATCAGGTATGAACTGCTTTACCTCCACACAGAGAAAACGGCGGCTTCCTGTTACATCGCACAAAATCTGTCGGCTATTGGTCGTACCAATGAACGAGGCTAAACGAGGCTCCGTAACATACCCCAAACGTTTTCCACGATAAACAGGGACAGACAACATCTGTAACAGATTCTTCAAATCCGGCTGACGTTTCTCGCCGATTTTATCGAATT
Organism: Phocaeicola sp.; assembly: GCA_045121515.1. Taxonomy (GTDB): domain Bacteria; phylum Bacteroidota; class Bacteroidia; order Bacteroidales; family Bacteroidaceae; genus Phocaeicola. The sequence continues at coordinate 69,596 of JBGVGD010000079.1, forward strand.
CATCAAGATTTATCAAGCCTTTATTCACCAATTTCTTCTCAGGCGAAGTTCCTGGAGAGAGATTCAGATTATCCAAATAATAACCTCGAAGCGAATCGGGTAACAATCGACGGCAAAACGTACTTTTCCCCAATCCCTGCTCGTTACTGATAAGGATAGGCATCAGCGAATTGGCATGCCTTCGCTCCTCTCCCGACCATTGGGCAACCATAGCACGAAGCCAGTATCGGCCTCCTTTCATCCACATCGCATCATCGGATACACGCTGCAAGAGCGGTGTCACTCTATCCGTACCATCCCAAGCCGGCAATTCCGATAGATAGAGGTGGAAAGGATTAAAGCCTTCCACCTTATTGGAAAGCACCAAGGTAGGAATCATGCTGTTCCAACAAGGAATACCCGCCAGTCGGGCATCCACAATCATACCATTCATCTCACGCTCATCAATCGGTCGGAACGGATTACCTACAGCACCTCTTTCACGATATTCCGTCACACCCGTCAAGCGGTTATAACGGAAATCGAAACGCTTATAGAGGAAGTCCTTCAAGCGTTGGGTACTTTGCATCGGCTTTTCTTCATTGCTCACAACATTCTTTTTCTCGTTCTTTCGGAGCATCTTGCCCCACCATTCCAGGATAGTTTCCCATGTAATTGCTTTCATCATAAGATATCGGTTTTGATTTTTGAAAGCACAAATATATACTCATAATACCCCAATTTACCCATTTTCCCAGCAGGGATTTCTGAAAAAATCGTCTATCTGGAAGATGTAAGAACACTAACCGGAAGACGATGAAGAACTAGCCTAAACGTGGCGGCATTTTATATTTTCCACAAATGTGGAGAGTTCTTTCCACATATTGTGGATAGACCTCCCCACATCATATGGAAAGTCCCTTCCACATTTGTGGAAAGGCTAATACGTCAGCGCCTTTCGGTTAGTTTATCAAGGGGTTAAGGCTTATAATTTTTAGTGACTGTTATTTGACAGATTAAAGGGAAAGTGATATATTTGTAGCAAAACAAATATACTAATTGAAAATATGGAAACCATAAATATTTCCCGAGAATATCTGCAAGCCGTCAAAGCAATCAAACAAGCCGTTTTAGAAAGCCGTTATCGTGCTGCTCGGCTAGTTAACAAAGAAATACTTGCCCTAAATTATGGCATAGGTAAATTTATTTCAATTAACAGCCGTACCGCACAATGGGGAAGTAATGCAATTTCCGTAATTTCAAAATTACTGCAGCAAGAATTACCTGGCATAAAGGGGTATTCTGAAGCAAGCATCAAAATGATGCGAACATTCTACGAAGAATGGAAATGCTTATTTGAAAATCGTCAATTGTTGATTGACGATTTTCAAAACAGACCTTTACTTTACAATTCGAATCAAAAAATAATAATTCGTCAATTAGCAACTGACGAATTATCAGAAACCGATTTTGAACACTTTTTGAATGTTGGTTTTACGAACCATTATATCATTCTGACAAAGACCCAATCATTAGAAGAGCGCTTATTCTATATCCGCCGTTGTTCCACCGAATTTTGGAAAGTCGAAACTACCAAATATTATTTGAACGAAAAACTTTATTACAAAGAAGGGACCATACAGCAGACCAACTTCAACAAGACCATAGAAGACTCTACGTTCAAGATTCGAGCATTACAATCCTTTAAAGACGAATACATGCTTGATTTTGTCAATATAGAAGATCCTGAAATTGTCGATGAAAGGGTGATTGAACAAAAGATTGTACAAAACATCAAGAATTTCATTATGGCATTTGGACCGGATTTCACTTTTATGGGAAATCAACATCGTATAGAAGTTGCAGGAAAAGAATTTATCATAGATTTGCTTTTCTTCTCTCGCCGTCTAAGAAGTCTTGTCGCTTTTGAATTAAAACGCGGTGAGTTCAAGCCCGAATACACAGGAAAGATGAACTTTTATCTTGCCGCATTGGACAAATATGTAAAACTACCCGATGAGAATCCGTCCATCGGAATTATTCTTTGCAAAACGAAAAATGAAGAAATCGTAGAACTTTCATTTTCCGACACATCAAAGCCTATGGGAGTTGCCACATATCGTACTTCACAGGAATTACCTCAACAACTCAGAGAAGCCTTGCCGAACATAGAAGACCTTAAAAAATTATTGTAACCTATATCAATAAAATGAAATAAACAATGAATAACTCCGCCGTAAAATAGAAAATCAGAAAGAGTTTTTTCGTTTACAACAAAAAGAAAACCTTCTAAAAAAATCATAACATCATGCCTGTAAAATATGATTTCTTCCTTACGCCCCAGCCTAAGGAAAAACAACAAAAAGTGAGATACCACGCACGGACCGTGGTCGAAAGTACATTGGGCAACAAGGATATTGCTACAGAAATATCCAAACGATGCACCATAAACCGGGCGGAAGCCATGGCGGTCATGGACGAAATGGCGGAAATATTCCGTCAAAAACTAATGGAAGGCCATGCTATCAAGTTGGAAGGTATTGGCACTTTTCATATCAGTGCCCAAAGTCCCTCCGTGCGTTCGAAGAAAGAAGTACGTGCCGAAAGCATCAAGTGCGGAGGTGTAACCTATCGAGCAGAAAAGAAACTGCTCCGTCAGTTGGGTGGCACTAAGTTCCAAAAGGTCATGTACTCCAATACATCCTACGAAGTGAGCGAAATCGAACTGGACGGAATACTGACAGAGTACTTCAAGGATCATCAGTACATCACTACGAAGGATTTGCAACACCTAAGCGGTTTAAGTAACCACACCGCCCTCCGACGTTTGAAAGAACGGGTAGAAGCCGGCAAGATGACACACCCAGGACATCGCTATTCCGCATTCTATTTCCCCGTACCGGGAAACTATGGAATCAGCACCGACAAGGAACAGGAAACGGCACGCTAATCGGCTGAAAATAAATCAGTATGCCGCAAGTGATACAGTGAAGACTATAAAAAACATCATATAAAAAGTAAAATTAGGAAAAGGTTTTAACTATGAAAAATTATGCAATTTACCCTATCATCTGTCTCTGCCTGTGCTGGCTATTGCCGGCCTGCAGCGACTGTAAAACAGAAATTCCAGATTCCCCTACGCCAACTCCCACACCAACGCCGACTCCTACACCGGCTCCCACCACATGGACGGATGTAACCGCAACTCCCGATACTTGGGACGGCAAAAAGCGTGCCAACATCACTTATCAACTACTCGTCTATTCATTTGCCGACACCAATGGAGACAAATGGGGAGACTTGAAAGGCGTTACCGAAAAATTGGATTACATCGACCAAATGGGTGCCAATGCTATTTGGCTCTCTCCTATTCATCCTGCCATGTCATACCATGGATATGATGTAACGGACTATACCGCTATCAATCCTAAATTCGGTACAGACAACGATTTCGACCAATTGATACAGGAAGCCAACCAACGGGATATCAAGATTTACCTGGATTATGTCATGAATCATACAGGTAGAGAGCATCCCTGGTTCCAAGAAGCAGTATCAAATCCGGAAAGTCCTTACCGCAATTATTTTATCTTCTCCAATCATCCGAAAGAAGATATAGCCAATGGACAAATTGCAATGATAAACAATGAAGGCACTAACGGTTACGATGCAGGACAATGGTTTACAACCGGAACAAATACCGAGGTAAAAGGTATCTACAAGTTCACATTGGACTGGAGCAATGCATCCAAGCCAAGCGTCACTGTCACCGAAGCCCAAACCGCCGATAAAGAAAATACACAAGCAGGGAAAGACGACCGCTTCTTGTGGTTCGGTGACAATGGTAAAGCCTGGCGTTTCTACAACAAAGGCAATGGCATCTATGAACTGACAGTCAATTTTGCATCAGACTGGGGATTCCTTATCCGAACAAGCAATACAACATGGGACAATGGGACAAAGTATGGGGCAGCATCGGATAACGATAAATGTAAGGTGGGAACAGCCTTTACCCTCGACAATAAGACAGCGAAAGACATTCTATTTGAAAACATGAATATAACTTGGTTCCATTCCCATTTCTGGACAAATTGGTTTGCCGACTTGAATTATGGTACAGTGGAAACGGCCAATGAATCACCAGCATACCAAGCCTTAGCCAAAGCAGCGAAGGGGTGGATAGACCGAGGAGTAGACGGTTTCCGTCTGGATGCCGTGAAACACATCTATCATGATGCCCGTAGCGATGAAAATCCTCGTTTCCTTAGAATGTTCTATGACGACATGAATCAATATTATAAGGGGAAAGGACACACGGAAGATTTCTACATGATTGGCGAAGTATTGTCCGACTATCAGGAAGTGGCCCCTTATTATGCCGGCCTACCTGCCTTGTTTGAATTTGCTTTCTGGTATCGTCTGAAATATGCACTGAACAACAATGCCGGTTGCTATCTTGCCAAAGATATCCTCAACCAACAACAAGCCTATGCAAGTTACCGGGACGATTATATCGAGGCCACTAAGTTAACCAACCATGATGAATATCGTACCGCATCAGAACTGGGCCGTTCTGCCGATAAATGTAAATTGGCAGCCGCAATCTTACTGACTGCTCCAGGTGAGCCTTACATTTATTATGGAGAAGAATTGGGTATGTATGGCGAACAGATCAATGGTGATGAATATGTCCGTGCTCCGATGCTCTGGGGAGACAGTTATACTACTGCTTATACCGACAAGATAGATAAAAATGCAGCAAGCAATATCGCTACCGTAGACAAGCAATTGGAAGACAAGAATTCATTATTGAACACTTATTTGACCTTTACCCGTTTGCGTAACACCTACCCAGCCTTGGCAGAAGGTACCATGAGTAAACATCCTGTTTACAATGATTCCAATGAAAAGAACTACAAATCTGTAGCGGCTTGGTATATGACTAAGGATAATGAAAAATTATTGGTCATCCATAACTTGGGCTCTTCTTCTGTGACTTTACCTCTAACGGAAAACATTGAAAAAGCCATTGCCGTATTGGGAAATGCACAACAAAGCAAAAATGCAACCGAATTCACGGTGAAATTGGACAAGTATAGTTCAGTAGTTTTCAAACTTACCAATTGAAATATAATGAGGATGCACATTGGCGCATCCTCATTATATTTAATACATCCACAAATACATATCGAGTGTCTGACCACTCTCAAACAAATGCTCGTCTTTCTGTAGCAAACGTTTCTTCAAGCGATTCTTCTGGACAGAAACCGAAGAAGGCGAAGTAGCCGTCAGAATGGCTATTTGAGAAACCGTAAACCGAAGTTTCAATAAAATGCAGAGTTGAATATCCACCTCTGTCAAATGAGGATATTGCAATTTTATCCGTTCCGTGAAACGATTGTAAATACGGTTAGTGATGTCTTCCAATTTCTTCCACTCAGAAGCACCCAAGAACTTAGGCTTCTCCCGAAGCTTGCGCATCAGCTCGTTATTATTGGCCAATTCAGCTGTTAGTTCACGCTCCCTTTCTTCCAATTGATACATCCGCTGGGCATTAGCCTTCCATTTCTCGATTTCTTCCTCCGAAGGCTGGTGCTTGTACTTTTCAATGCGCTGTTGCAAGTTCGCATTTTCATCACGGAGGGCTTCCGTCTGTCGTTGCAACCCAACAAGTGCCGCCTTCGATTCCTCTAATTGTTCCTGTGCTTCCTGACCGTCGGCTATCTGTGTCTGCAAATCAGCAATCATTTGTTCGTTGTGACAAATGATTCTCTCATTCTTTTGCTGGATGAGAATAAAACCGTTGATTTGTTCACGGCTTCTACGAAGTTTACGGCGATAAAAATTGACCACTATAATAATTCCCAACGCCAATGCAAATGCCACCAACAGGACAACCAACAACGAAATCTGTGTCCGTTGTTGCTCAACAATCATCTCCAATGCATCAGCGGTAAGTTGCTCGTTTGAGTTCTTGAACTGACGGATATTTTTTCGTTCCTCCCCTAGTTTCTCATATAACAACACATTGTATTGCAACATATCATTCAAATCAAAATGGCGATTACGGGTATAGTCAATCAATGCCTGATAAAGGGATAACATGTTCTTGGTAACCGGACTCTTGGAGTCAACTATTTGTGCCATTGAATCCGCCAGATTCAAAGAATGTTGGGCAGCATCCAACTCTCCTAATTTCAAATAGGATTCTACGATAGATTCATAACAAGCCAACACAAGAACTTTATCATTCAAATGCAAGCGTTCATTCTCCCTAATCAATCTTTGTGCCGTTTGAATCGCATCCCGATGAGTATTTAATGCATGTACCTGAGTCTCCAGCAGGTTCCGAAGAAAAAAGACGGCTTGTGCCGTATCCTTTTCCTGCATACTGAGTTCAGCTGCATGATTCATCCAATAAACAGCCGAATCATTTTTCTCCAGAGCCATGGCAAGTCCCAACGAATAGACTTCTACAGGTTTTTCTTTAATGGCAACAATCCGCCGGAAAATGTCAGTACACTTCGGATAATCCTGCCAGACGAAACGGTACATCCTTCCCTGTTCCATGAGCATTTCCTGCATCCAAAACGTATCTTTCAGTTCACTGGCCTTCTGAAAACCTTCATCATACAAGGCAAAAGCCTCATCATGCTTTTCCAACCAACTTGTATACCGGGCCTTCATCCAATAGGAAAAAAGTTTCCGAGTGGTATCCTTATTCTCAATATAACTATCTGCCAATGGAATGAGCAATGAATCTTCTACCATAGAAGTTCCCTTCTTGGCATGGACATACCCCGATAACCAACCATACAGCAAACGGTCTTCCCCGTGCAGCTCCAAGGGTCTTTTCACTTGATTCAACAATGCTTTCAAACTGTCCGTACTTTTATCTACCTGCTCATTGGCCATGCGAATCCAGTCACCATTGGAATATGGCCTGCCACAAGAGAAAAAAGACGGGAGTACACCTCCCAAAAGTAAAATGATATATATTAGTTTCCTCATAGTCTTTCTATTTTTATTCTACAAATGTAATTCAATTCCTCCTAATATCACTTATCCATACCAGAAAAAGGCTGCGGTAATTCACCACAGCCCCAAACGGCGCAAGCATTATAAAAGGAAAACAGTAAAACGCCGTTTATGTCTTTCTATCATTACATCACCCCACTATCCGAATCGCTATTGTTCATACGCTTGCTCTTACTCTTGTAGTCACGACCGAAAGAAAAGTTCCACGAAGCAGTAACAAGTATCATACGGGCCACATCATCGATGTGGTATTCATCGGTATATCCGGCATATTGGTTGAAGTTCTGTGTCATCTGGCTATGATCTTTCTTGAAAGGATTGAACATCCGAAAGCCAAGATTCACATTTTTGATTCGATAACTCACACTGACCATGTGTAACTTTTCTCCTTCACTCAGTGTTTCTCCCCAAAAACTATCTCCTTGATGTTGATAATATAATAAAGAAGTAAAGTTCTTGTAAGCGAAAATAGCCGTCAGTTCACCACCGATGCTCCGGTTGGTATGTGTATAATTGATGCCATGAACCCAACGTTGATTGAATGAGAGATCACCACTTAAAGTCAGCATATCCCAAAACGGACCTATACGAAAGTTTATTCCGGTATTCATCGATTGTCCCCGACGATGATTGGCATAACTCTGCACGAACTTACCGTTTTCCCTATAGATGTGCTGCATCAGCGGGCGGTCATAGTAGTAGAAATTGTTGGAGAAGCCAATGTTCACTTTTCCCTTGTTGAAGTTCAGACGGTATTTCAAGGCATACTGCATATAAGTATCCAAATCGGGATTCCCTCGTTTGATTTGAAGGGAGTCAATCAGCTGGTCGGCAGCGCTGATGTCGGCAAGCGAAGGGTTGCGGCTATTGGCATTCCCTTGAAGCGAGGTGCTCCAATGATTGTTAAAGGTATAACTGAGGTTGAAACGAGGATTGAACGACCATTTTTCATACTCCTTCTGTCCGTCTTGATGAAACCACGAACGGGTAGCGCCTACACCGAAGCCGTATCTCAACTTCTGCCATTTACCATTGTATTGCACATAACCGTAAGAAATAGCTTGACGCATTCGGGTATGGTAGAACAAAGTTCCGTCGTAAAGATTGTTCGTATAACTCTGCGTGTGCTTGATGCCAGTATTCAGTCGTCCACCATTAGCGAAACTCTTTTCATAAATGCCTTCAGCGATGAGGGAATATTTCTTCCCCTTAACGGAGGAAGTATAATCCACTATTGGCTCATTATTCAAGAACTCCTTGTATTGGCTTTGTCGAGTAGTCCGCATATATGTACCCACGGCATTGAAGGCGAGGAACTGCTTGTTCTTCAAGTTGCGCTGATAGTAAATGTCGAGCGAAGGAGTGAAATCCGAACTATGATACATGTCGATGCGGTCAGTCACCAGCTCCGGATATTCTTCCGTATAGAGCTTTCCCTTTTCCTCACGGGTAGGGTCAGCCCCATGATTCAGTTTGGCAGTGATGTTCAACATATATTTATTTCCGTCCTGAAGGTTGTAGGTCAATCCGCCATTTCCGTCATAGCCTTTGGAATAGACCGGTTCCGTCTGCTGATGCCGATGATATTGGCTTCCGTCCTCGAAGGTGAACGTCTCTGTACGCTTGTACCAAAGTTCTTCGAAGTATTGCTGGTTGGTGCCATAGTAGAAACAGATTTCGGACTTGCCGAAGTTCAGCTTGCCGTTCACGTTGTGGTTGCCAAACCAACTTTTGGTGCTCTGCGTTCCGTCATAGCCAAACAAACCACCCATATCGTAACGACGCACCACATAGTTCACCACCGCATCGGCTTCTCCATAACGTAAACCAGGATCTTCAAGCATTTCCACACGGATGATTTCGGCAGGTTGCAAGGCGGTCACTTCTTCTTGAGTAGCCTTCCGTCCATTGATAGCCAATTGCACTGTTCCTCCGTCGGTGGTCGATACACTATTAGTCAAAGGCGAGATAGTAAGGCGAGGAATCATCAGGTTTCTTAATAAATCGACTCCGTTGGCCGATGCCTTTACTTGTTGTTGGTTGGGGAAGACCAGTTTCTTGTCGGCAGTAGCAGTAACATTACTGGCAGTTACTGTCAGTTCGCCCAGTTGCTTGGTATCTTCCTTCAAAGTCAAGGTACCAAGGTCGGTCGAACGGTTGAAGCCTTGCAAGTCTATATATAAGGTTTCGTAACCGATGCTGGAAATCACCAAATGATAATCGCCACCCGAAACCTTCGTCATACGAAAACTTCCCTTTTCATCAGAAGTTTCACCTTTTACAAAAGTAGAGTCCGTTTGTTGAAGGACTACATTAGCGTATGGTAAAGGTTTGTGTTGTTCATCCACTAACCGTCCACTGATACTTTGTGCCTTTGCACACGCTGCTATCATCAGGAAGCAGCCGATTAAGATCATTCTAAAGTTTTTCATAATGCTTTGTTTTTATTGTTTTCCGATGATGCAAAGGTAGGGGCTTTCTCTCGGAACACCATAAAAACGACCTTAGCAGCAATGCTATGTAAATCATTATATAACAACACCTTACAAATTACACATCTTAACAGCACAATTAGAAGAGAACAAAAAAGGCTGCGACAATCTATTTGTCACAGCCTTAATAAAAGTTTCAACACATAAAGAGGGTATAAAATCCAATAAATTCTTATTTTCATAGCCTTATTTAGGAGTTAAAGTTTAATGCTTTTCTTGATAAATAGAAACAGGATGCTGAAATGACTGCCAAAATAGCGACAATGATTACATCCTTTGTCGTCATCGGAAAATCAACATACCCTATTATGTACCAAGGAACAGCAGTGGCAAACACTATCGACAAAAGCCTGGCTTGTTTCCCTATATAGTAATCACGATAAGCCTTATTGAACTGTTCGTATTCTAAAAGCGGTACTTGCTCTCTATACATGTTTCTAGCAATGACATAATCTTTCCTTGATTTATAACCGATGCCATACCAAATGAGCGACCATAACAATAGGAAGATAGTCATACCAATGCCCCCTGTACCATCATCGAGAATGTAGTTAAACGGGAATCCTTTAATGGTTGACACAATTAGAATCAAGACGATTAACAGAAAATAAGCGTGTTATCTCCCCGTTAAACGGTGAAGGCATTCTTCTCCAACTTTATGTAGAGACAAAAGATAGAGCTTTCTGTTTCCTGGCTCAATTGTGCATAACGTACTAACATACAATATAATATCAATCAATTAGCTTTATTATTTCATTGAAAATACAATAATTTGTTGCTTGTTTTTTAGCAAGTCATCATTTGTAGCTTCCTCGCAATTTCACAATCATCAGCACAGGATTGTCATCCTCCATCAATTCCTGAGCAATGGTTTTGAGTTCACCATCCAATTCATCATTCTTCAACGCTTCTATCAGTTCGAAGGCCTCCAACTTTGCATAAAGGCAATTCTTCTCTCCGTGGCAATGAATCAAATCATGTGCATCCAGTTTCATCGAAAGATAATCTTGGTTCTTGAATATGGGCAGGAAAGTTTCTCCAGTCTGATAATCGTACATCCATTCCTGTATGTATTGAGAGGCTTTTCCTTGAATGTGCTTGTTTGTTCTGCGGAAAAAACCATATCGGTCGGTAATTCCTTCCAGATTGAATAGGTAGCGTTCTCCATCCATGGAGTTGACAGAAGGAGTTCGGATTGTCATAGGCTCTACTTTATGACCAAACGGATGAAGTTGATAAATGGTATCCGAAGATACATCCGACAGATAAACATTGATTCCCGATGCATAAATTGCATTATTGTTTACCCAGCCGCTTGACAGGCGAATACTCACGTTAGAGTTTTTTGTGTATGGTAATGTGGTTGTTTCGCCTGTGGTTTTGTCCAATAAGATAATCGGCTGATAGGGAGCAAAGTCTCTATCCGCTTGCCCTATTTCTGTATCGGGTACTTCCTTGAAAAGCACTAAGTGTGAGTCGGAGTATGAATACATTTCTCTATCGCGTACTTTGATTGGCATAGATAAAGTACGTTTGTAGTTCCCGCTCAAATCATATACCTTTATATAAGGTTTGTAGTCGAGTACAAAGAGTTCATTCCGTTTCCAGTCGACTACGGCTTGTTGCATTCCGACATATTCTTCGGGACCTCCACCTTTCCTAGAAATACTTCCTTGGGCTTTCCCTTTGCTGTCGAATAGGAAAATCCGTCCGTCAGCTTGGTGCATCACGGCAATTCCTTCTATGCCGATGGAGATGAATACCCCACGAAGCAACATGGTATCATTGGTCTCCAATGGAATGTAGTTTATTTCTTCCGCTATCTCTTGGAATATGATTTCTTTTTCGTCTGGTGTTTGGTTCACTTTAATTTTAGGGAGACAACCAGTTCCTTTTTGGGGAGATGTATTGCATCCTGCCATCAGTAAGAGAGTTGTCAGGAAAGGTAGTATGTGTTTCATGGTTCTATTATTCATTATTCCAATTCATGCGTAAGCTAATACGTTTCTTCGTATCCTCAAATCTGTCAATGGTTTTCAGCCATAAAGGCAAATCCTTATTCATCCATTCCAACATTAAGAACAAACTATCATGTATTTCTGATACACGATGAAGATTCCAGCAGATAGACTCATGGTGAAAAACTCTATTGCGAAAAGTACGGAATGAGTTGAGCGGTGCGGAAACGTTCTTTCTTTGACGCAGATGTTTAGGCATATATGGAAAGGCTCGACGCAGATGTTTCCATAGCAAACGTTCATATTCGCTATTCAATAGCGAGACCCAAAATCCTAATGTGAGTTCCGCTATTACTTTGGCAGGTGTCACATTTTCCTTGCGATTTATTATTTGCTTTTGGGCTTGTGTGATATAACGATTCAGATTGACAAGCCCTGGAGTAGTAGGAAATATCGAGTACCAGTCTTCACGTCCAGTCATAGTTTCCAATTCTCTACTCAAAGCGTTGCGTAACGTCACTTCAAATACCGATAAGCAAGGATAAAAAGATTCGGCCAATTCAATGTTTGACTGATAGTGGTCTATGGCTTTCTTTTCATCTTCGTATAGTCGAAAATAGCGTTCCATTCGTTTGTTTGAGAAAACTTTTTCAAAAAAAGATTTGTTGTATTCCATAAACTGTGTATCTTTGCAATGCAGTCCCGGGCGTTCCTCTCCCAGATATTAGATGCTGGTGATGAATCCGGGTTTTTTTATTTTATACACAAAGATAGCCTTTTACTTTTAATCTACAAAGTTTTCATTCTTCACTTTTTCACCGCTTCCACAATGCCTGCTTCTTCCTTTTTGGGGACATGTTGCCATCAGCAAGAGAGTGGAAGAATTGTACATAACGTGCTAACATACAATAGAATATCAATTGATTAACTTTATTATTTCATTGAAAATACAATAATTTGTTACTTGTTTTTTAGCAAGTCTTTTCTTTCATTGGTTTACATTCTCGCCTTCTGACTTTGTCCTGCTCCCGTGCCGCGATACTTACTTTTGGTAGGATTGAACTTATAGCGGAAGGTGAGGCTGACGGTACGGCGCATCTCTTCCTCTAACTCCATGGTGCGAAGACCACTATACACAAGGACATGGCTCTTCCGGGTATTGAAGAGGTCGGAAACTTGGAGTTGCAAGCTCATCCGGTTATTCTGGAAACCTTTGTAAAGGTTGAGGTTCATATACCAACTATCCTCCAAATATTCCGTATTATCTATTTGGCTTTTCGTTTGATAGTATGCATCAGCATTTATCCAAAAGCTATCAGTGAACTTCACCGTGTTTCGCCAAGAAAGAATAGCCCGAGGATTATCGAACGTTTCCACCCCTTGTGGAGTATTCACCTTGCAATCATATCGTTGCACTTGCACACCCCAACGAGGACTCCACTTTCCGATGACGGGAGAAAGCATCAATGAAGCACTCAATCGATTGTAAGGAGCTAAATGTTCACGTGTCAACAAGCCGATGGTAGGATTCTCTTCCGAATAAGCACGGACATAACTGGTGTAATCGTTCTTGTAATGATTGTAACTGAACGAAAGCGACATCCATCGATAGACCGTATTCAACGAAAGCGACTGAATGGTCGTAGGTTGAAGCAACGGATTCCCCGTTTCGTAGGTATAGCGATTGCCATAAGTAATGTTGCTCCGCAAGTCCCAATAGGTCGGTCGCTTGATGCTTGCCCGATAAGCCAACTGCATCTGTACCTTACCCAACGGGAAGGACACGGCAAGCGAAGGAAAGAAGTGGTCGTACTTCCGGCTCTGCTCATCTACCTTCTTGTCGTATTCATAATAGTCGGAAGTGATATGCTCATAGCGGACTCCGGCTTGTGCCTGTGCCTTGCCGAAACGACGGGCATATTCAGCAAAGACCGAAATGCCGTTGTCCGTGATTTCGCTATCGTCATCATTCAGGATGCCTTCTAGGTTCTCATATCCGTTAATGCGTTGGGCATAGGTATATTCGCTCCCGAAAGAAAGTTGTCCGCCTGCCAACGGATGCGAAAGAATCAGCTTGGCAGCATAAAGCGAGTTCTCCTTCCGGCTATTTGAAGTAACGGTCACTTCCTCGTCGCCTTCTATGCTTTTAATGCTTTCATCCGCCCAATCGTTCTGACGGGTATAACCCCACATCCCATCGGCATTGAAATCGATAGTCCAGTCTTTTACCTTTCCGTTATAATAAAGGTTGAGTTCGTGCCCGGTGGATTGTCGCTTTTGCATCGAAGTCATTTCGCTGGTTTCAAAGAACGCATCATCTTTGGTCACTTCGGTACTCATCGGGAAACCAAAATCGGACTTTGGAGTACGGTCAAACTGATAGCGGATACCGAAGGAGTGGTTGGCGTTCAGCATATAGTTGGCAGAAAGCATGGCAGTCATATTTTGAGTCGTGAACTTCATGTCACTATAGGAGTCCTGCATCCAATGGTTTTCCAAATAACTATGCTGGATGATTGTTTTCTTCTGCGTGCCCTTTGAGTTGCTACCGAAGAGCGTACCGCCCAAGTCGAAGCCTCCCTTGCGATAGTTGAAATCGAACTGTTCGTTGAACGACCAGTCCCACTTATAGTTGGTGGAAGTGATGTTATTGAAGCCGAATCCCTCGCCTTGCGGTTTCTTGGTGAGGATGCGAACTACGGCCTTTACCTCGGCATCGTATCGGGCACCAGGGGTATGTACCACTTCCACCGACTTGATGTTGTCCGATGAAAGTTGTTCCAGTTCCGAGGCATTCCGCATCTTCCGTCCGTTGATATAGACCTCTGCCTGTCCGCTTCCGAATACGTTCACACTTCCTCCTCCGGCACTCACGTTCGGAATCTTGTCGAGCAGGTCGTTTGCATTACCCGCCTTTTCCAGGAGGGTACCAATGACGGTCGTCACCATGGCATCGCCCTTGGCACGGGTAATGGGCAGATTCCCTTTTACCACCACTTCACCCAGCAATTGGGCATCGGGTTTCATCTGGATAGTTCCCAAGTTCTCATCCACCTCTTTATAAAGGGTGAGATAGCCAACGGACGAAATGCGGAGAAGTTTTCCTTTTTCATCCTTCGAAATACAAAAACCGCCCTTTTCATCGGTGATTGCTCCGCTGACGAAAGTCGAGTCAGCCTGAAGTAGTAAAATATTAGCGTATGGTAATGGTTTGTGCCGTTCATCCACTAACCGTCCACTGATACTTTGTGCCTTTGCACACGCTGCTATCATCAGGAAGCAGCCGATTAAGATCATTCTAAAGTTTTTCATAATGCTTTGTTTTTATTGTTTTCTGATGATGCAAAGGTAGGGGCTTTCTCTCGGACAACCATAAAAACAGTCTTAGCAGCAAGGATACATAATACACTAACAAACAACTACTTACATAAATCAAATCTTAACAGTGCATTCAGAAAGGAACAAAAAAGGCTGCGACAATCCATTTTGTCACAGCCTTGAATATTTAACATTACAATTATTATGACTTATTTCCCAATGCCTTCTTCTTTTCAGATTCTATCCGGCGTTCCACTTTTTTCACATCTTCAGAAGCAGGTATGTTTTCAGGAATAATACCACGTTCAAGCAGCATTTTTCTAACAGCCAAATTATTATCAACATGTTCTTGGGAAATGGAAGGCTCTCCATATAAATCTTTTGTCTGAACATTCATATTGGTCATTTCAGCCGCAAAATCTTTTGCCTTAATACTTATTGTCGGCAAAAAATCTGCAACAGGTCTATTAGTTGGTACACCTAAACGCCTTTTCATCTGCATCGTATTCAATTGGAAAAGAGCCTGGTCACCCTTAGAACGAATCATTGAGAAGCCTTTACTATCAACACCTCGTTCATACAAAACTCCAGAAAGTCGTTTTTCGGTATCTTGAAGTTTTTTCCGTGCTTCTACTCGTTCTATTTCTTGTAAACGTTGCTCTATCAGTTCTGCTTTACGTGTCTGAATAGCAAAATAAGTTTGAGCAAATGCAATCTGTTCTTTCCGCGGATCACCATTCTGCGCTATCAAATAGCAGGCATACCGAGTGAGAAGCATATCTTCGACTTCTCTTTCTGATCCACTACCTAACATGACCATTTTGCTGACGTCAGCAAAATGGTCAGTCATATTATTCCCAGCATTTTCACAAGCCTCTTTGGCTTTGTCTATTACATTCAAAAAATTACGCCACTGACTATATCCCAATGCTTGACACAATTCGCGGGCACTCCAACATTCCAATCCTTCATTTTCAAAGGCCAACTTCTCGAAGTCGTTGTACAGTTTTTCAATTAATTCCTTTTTCATCGTTTAATTATTTATTTTAGCATATCTCCACAAAGATACAATATTTTCATTATAAAGTCAGTATTCCAACAAGAACAAATCCAATGTCCGACTATTATCGTCAAACAAATGAGGGTTAACCTGTAACAAACGTTTCTTCAGGCGATTCTTCTGTACAGAAACAGAAGAAGAAGATACGGCTATAATGGCCGCTATCTGAGAAATTGTAAATTGAAGTTTCAATAAAATACAGAATTGGATATCCAACTCTGTCAACAAAGGAAATTCCTCTTTTAATCGTAGAGTATAGTTCTTATAAATCTTGTTGGTAACTTCTTCCAGTCTTTTCCAACCGTCCACTTCCAAGTATATAGGATTTTCACGAAGTTTCCAAATGACTTCGTGGTTATCAACAAGTTCGGCTGTTAGTTCCTTTACCCGTTCCTCCAATTCTCGGTGTGATGACATTGAGACATTTTTCATAAATGTAATAGAAATTGCTGTTACATAAATAGTGTTTCCATAACTGCTTAAGTTTTACCGTTTCCTTTCTTGCAAAGGTAAACCTTTTCTTGCGAACAGCCATAGATTCCGTCTTTACGGCAGGAAGGATAAATAGTCTCATTTTTAGAACCTTACAAAAAGGCAATCTTAACAACCCTTATAAAAAGAGGGAGGGCACTTTTTCTGTACCCTCCCTTTGACTCCTATTATTCTATTTTAATACCCTTCATTCTGCTTCAGATTCGCATTCACACTTAAATCTGTTGTCGGAATAGGGAACACATTATAACGGTCCGAAACTCCAGCACCGCTTAGCACTCCTCCCTTGAATGTCCAGAGATAGTTGGCAGAAGTAAATAATCCATACCGAACCAAGTCTGTACGGCGAGTTCCTTCCCAATACAACTCACGGCAACGTTCATCAAGGATGTTGCGGTAGTTATTCTCCGTCAACCATGTTTCGGTCACACCATGTGCAGTATCTCCATAGGCACGCTGACGAAGAGCATTAATATATTGCACCGCTGTAGCCAGACTTCCTCCTTGCCCACCTCGTGCCACTGACTCGGCATACATCAGATAAACATCAGCCAAACGGAACATCGGGAAGTCTGTATCAGGAAAAGTGGTATTGCTGCCCGGCTGACCGTCACTCCGCAAATTGGTATACTTATAAACCGACCAACCTTCGGTGGTAAAGGTACCCGTTACGGATGTCGTGATATCGATGCTCCGGTGCTTATCATAAAAGACGCCTCGCTTATCCAGAATCTCATTGGCTTTTGGATTTGCGTTATCTTGATAATCGAACATATAAACCAACTCCGGTGTACCTCGGAAACCGTCCCAACCACCACCGATACCAGCCGGCACATCGGCAAAATCACTACTACTTCTGGAGCCTAAGATAACGGCTGCCATACCATAACTTTGTGTAGTGTTTCCATCGAATATAACCGGGAAGATGATTTCCCGATTGGCTCGAGCATTCTGCCCATTGTCTGCCATAAACAGTTCGGCATAGTTTTCTGCCAACTGATAACCAGAAGCAATCACCCGATTACAAGCGGCAATGCAATCCGTATATCTTTGCGTACCGGTATACACCTCTGCATTGAGATACATCCGTGCCAATAACGCATCAACGACACTCTGATTGGCTCGTCCGTATTCTCCTCCCCCTGCCAGCGGAAGAGCAGGCTGAATAGCCAACAATTCGTTTTCAATCCAGGTAAACAATTCCACACGAGAAAGTTGGCTAGGACTGATTGAATAGTTTTCTTCCGTAATGAACGGAGGAATACCAAACAAGTCCATTAAGGTATAATAAGCCAATGCCCGACAGAAACGGGCCTCAGCAGCCATACGTTCCTTATCCACTCCTTCCGGCGCATTGGGGATATTCTTCAAGAACTCGTTGGTTAGCGCTACCACAAACATGCAACGCTGATACACACCTTCAATCGGTTCACACTTGGTGGTACTCCATAGGATGCCATTCACATCCAGACACCAAGGATCACTCCAAGAGTTCTTCATCTCATCCGTAGTTTGCTCCTGTAAAGTAAACCAACTACGGAACAAGACCGTATTACCGGCATCGAGGTCGGATATGTCCGAGCCTCCGGCTCCGTCCTGACCGGACAAGGCCCATACGGAGTATATCTTGTTCAATGCCTTTTGGTAATTGGCCGCATCGGCATAGACACGCTTGTCTGTAGAAACCGTTGGGTCCAATGGCTCCACATTCAAGTCGTTGATGCAGGCGGTTACACTCATCAGAGCCACCGCTATTATTATATAGGTATTCTTTTTCATATTCATCCTTTAAAAGTTCAAACTCAATCCTACAGTAAACGTTCTCGGCCGTGGCCAAATATTCGAGTCAATGGCCGATGTTTCCGGATCAAGGCCACTATACCCCGTAATGGTAAACACATTCTGCACTGAAGCACTGACACGTCCCGAAATCTTTTCTGTAAAGAATTTATCAAACGTATACCCTACCGTAATGTTGTCCAACTTCAAGAAGGAAGCATTTTCCAAATAGAGGTCACTCGTCTTCTGATAGTTTTCCGACATTTTGGTCCAACCATACTTATCGGCATCTACCGAGTAGTTGTTGATGAATCCTTGGTTATTGAAGTGCGCCAAGGTGGTATGATCGGCGGCAAAACCATTGAACACATAGTTTCCGAAATTGGCACGGAGGTTGAAACCCAAATCCCAATTCTTGTATCTGAATTGCGAATTCAAACCCATAAACACTTTCGGCATCGGGCTCTTGCCTGTGAAGTATTGGTCTGACTGCGTGATTTCACCATCGTTGTTCCTATCCACTACTTCATTCTGAATCGGATGTCCCTGGTCATCATATACCTGTTCATAAAGGTAGAAGGTACCCGGTGCATGACCTACCTGATGATACTGGATAGTCGTACCTGTGGCAAAGGGTGCATTACCGGCAGCAATACCCGGATAATTAGGATTATAAACCGCTGTCAGTTTCGTAATACGACTCTTGTTCCAGGTAAAGTTGTATCCCAACTCCCAACTGAAATTCTTCATCTGAATGGCTACTGCATTGACATTGAATTCAATCCCCTGATTCGTCATCTTACCCACATTGGCAGTAATGATGTTGGTGAAGTTCGTTCCGGCCGGCGCACTGACACTATTCAGCAAGTCTTTCGTACGCTTGTCGTAATACTCTATTGTACCTGTGATTCGGTTGTTCAAGAAACCGAAATCCAAACCTAAGTTGTAAGTGGTCGTTTCTTCCCACTTCAAGTCCGGACTATAGCCATTCGGCTTCAACAAATAGGAACCTAGGTATTGCCCGGTCGGATTGGTACCCAACGAGTAAGTAGGTATATAGAGGTAATCACTGATTTCCTGCTGACCGGTCACCCCGTAACCCAGACGAAGTTTCAAATTGGAAAGCACTTCCCGTGCCGGTTCCATCCAAGATTCATTCAAGACTGTCCAAGCAAAAGCGACTGACGGGAAGGTACCCCAACGGTTGTTCGAACTGAAACGGGAAGAACCGTCTCGACGCAAGGTAGCCGTCAACAAATAACGATCCTTGAAATGCCAATTCAAGCGTCCGAAGAAAGAGACCAGATAGTTTTCTTTCGGGATGCGATGATAGCCTTCCTGCCAAAAACGTCCTTCCGTTTCATCATAAACCCAACCTTCCTTTTCGCCAAACGCCACCGGATTGGATTTCGTGATATCAAAATCGGAGTTGTAGAAATGCTGCCACGAATAACCGGCCATGGCATCGATGCGACTCTGAATGGAAGGTATCTCCTTATTATAATTCACATAGAAATCGAGCAACAAGTTCCGGCGAAGGCTATTCCATGTCGCCCCTTGACCGATGTCCTTGAAAGTGGTATTCCGAGCAGCCTGCGGAGAGCCTGCCACATCGAAACGGCTACCCGTACTTTTCGCTACGTCATAACCGAGATTCAAGTTGGCACGCATTTCCTCGAAACCATGAATCTTGTAGTCGAGTTGAAGATTTCCCAAACTACGACGAGTGGTTCCGTGGTTATTGTATTGCTCCAGCATCGCCAACGGATTGATACTTGCCAAGGTATTCGGATAATAGGAAGTTCCTCCATTGTCTTCTACCCTGGTTTCCCACGTCCAATAGCCGTTGTATCGGCCATTATCGTTATAGACAGGCTTGGTCGGGTCAAAGAAAGCAGCCGCACTCACCGCACCGCTTTCTGCAAAACGGGTCTTGTTGATTGTCCCCTTCACATTCACATCTACCGACAAATGGTCATCGAAGAACTTGGGGCTGAGATTGAGCGAAGCCGTATAACGGTCGTAATGGGAAGTATATAGGGTACCCTTCTCGGTATTATACCCTACCGATGCCCGGAAAGGCAGAAAAGCCACCTTACCGGCCACACTGATATTCTGGTCGGTTGCCAAGCCCGTACGGAAGATTTCATCTTGCCAACGAGTGGATTGTTCGGGATATTGGTTAATCATGGCTTGTGCCGCATCGCCCAAGGTAGTACCCAACGGATACTGGCGAATGGTGGTTGCACGAAATTCATCCGCACCCATGACCTTCACTCGCTTGTAAGGATCCTTAACGGTAAACGTACCGGCATAATGCACCTTGATACGGTCTTGCGTTCCCTTTTTGGTGGTGATAATGATAACTCCATTCGAAGCTCGGGAGCCATAGATAGCCGTAGCCGAAGCATCCTTCAACACCGTAAAGGTTTCGATGTCATTCGGGTTGATAGTGGCCAAGGCATTGGGGGTACCTGGTGCAGCATCATTGGCTACTGGAATCCCGTCAATCACAATCAACGGGTCGTTACTGGCATTCAAGGAAGCACCGCCACGGATACGGATGTTACTTCCCGCTCCCGGCTGACCGTCGCCTACCGATACATACAACCCCGGCACCTTGCCTTGAATCAGTTCCTGAGGCGAAGTAACCGCTCCCTTGTTCATGTCCTCGGCCTTGATGGCCACCACGGAGCCGCTCAAGTCGTTTTTCTTGACCGAGCCATAACCGATGACCACCACTTCCTCCAACTGCTTCGAATCGTCACGCAAGGTGATGTTCATGACTGGCTGGGCAGGAAGTTCCTGTGTCTGATAACCGATGAATGAAATAACCAAAAGAGCATCGGCATCGGCGGTTAGTTGGAAGTTACCGTCCAAATCGGTAATTGTTCCGGTAGCCGTTCCTTTGATTAGAATATTGGCGCCGATAATTGGTTCGCCTTTCACATCCTGTACATTCCCATTTACCTGAATCTGTTGTGCAAATAGTTGTAATGGGAATAACAAGAAGAGAAGATACAATTTCAAACAATCTCTTTTCATTCTCCAAAGTTTTTAGTGAATACTTTTTGGAGAACAAGAATGAGTGGAAAATGTTGTTTGAATATGCTGAATTGTCAATCAAAACACCGGAATGGTATAAACCAAACCCACAGAGATGCGTTGGTTATCCGGTGCAAGGGCACCCAATGCACGGGCTCTGTCCATCAACTTATGGCCTTTGTGCAACACATGCCCGAAAATCATCAGCTCGCTATTGGCCATCGGGAAGAATTCCACACA
This sequence comes from Phocaeicola sp., assembly GCA_045121515.1. Lineage (GTDB taxonomy): Bacteria > Bacteroidota > Bacteroidia > Bacteroidales > Bacteroidaceae > Phocaeicola. The sequence goes on from JBGVGD010000079.1 coordinate 90,997, forward strand.
TCCTTGAAGATTCCAAGTGGTGCGATACAATCCCTTTTCAAAATGGCCATTGGTTTTATAAACCCCAGCCGTTTCATAGGCCCCCTTGATATAAGCATTCCAATTCGGGTGGAAGCGGTAATCGAAATCGGCAATGACTGCCAAATATTCCGTATTCTGTGCTGTCACCGGATTCTCCACAACCAAACTCTGCATATCACTGATGATGCAATGGTTGTCCAATCCTTGACGGGAATACATCACATCCAAGTATGCAGTTACAGGACCTTTTTCGTAAATATTACCAGCAGTCAAATACAAGACGTTCTTTCCTTTCGCCTGCTGCCCCCAAGAGGCCGCATATCGTAATTGGATAGACTTATCTGCAAACCAGCCGTTCCAATTCAAGGTGGAGATTACCGGAACTTGAGCTTTGGCAATGCCTTCCGGACGACCATATACATACATATCCTCATCTTCTCCGCTTCGGAAGTTAGTGACTTGGAGTACCAATTCCTGTGTCGGCGAGAAGTTGAATGCTGCTGAGACACCCGCTTGATAAGCGGCCACATAATCGTTGAATTCACTGAATTCTCTCACCTTGTTGGAATTCAAATAATATTCGTAACCACCCATGGCCACAAACTGCTTACCAACGGTCAGATTGAACTTGTCCGACGGTTTCCAATTCACGTAGGCATATTCAATAGAAGAGGATAGGTTATCCAACGCATGAGGATTACTATACTTATTGAACGACTGACGGAAATGCCAATTGAACTCCTTACTAAACGAACCCAAAATCTCCAGACGCACACGGTTGATCTTGAAAGCAGCCTCATCAAAGTTTCCTTCGGTGAAATAAGCAGCAGCCGAAGTATAGAATTCCAAATTCATATGTGCTGAAACATCCGGATTACTCTTCGGTAACAATTGGTTCAATAAACTCTTAAGAGAGTCGTTCGGCGTAACCAATGGATTTTCTTGTGCCTGCATCGGCAAACAAAGCATCACCAACCATGCGATTAGTCCTATCAGTTTTCTCATATCGTCCTATTTAAATCAACCCTCTATTCTTCAATTCTTCAGCGGCAATTTCCAATTCATCATACCAAGCCTCACCGAACTTGCGAATCAATGGTTCCTTCAAGAACTTATACACAGGCAAGTTTTCTTTCTTTCCCAATAAGACAGCCGCCTTACACACACTCCAACGATGATAGTTCACGGCCTTATAAGGACCATAGTCGCCTACACGAATCGGATAAAGCGCACAAGACACCGGTTTACAGAAATCCACCTTTCCGGCACGATAAGCCTTTTCGATAGCGCAATAACAACTGCCCTTCTCGTCGTAGCAAGTGAATACACAATCCTTACCATTTACAATCGAAGTCACCAAATCGCCTTCCTCATCGGTATACACTACCCCTTGCTTGTCTATGATAGCCTTCGCCTCAGGAGCGAGGTCATCCCAAATCACCGGGAGCACTTCTTCGAGTTTCGCCACTTCATCCATTTCTACCGGTGCACCGGCATCACCTTCTATACAACATTCGCCTTTGCAAGCGCCTAGGTCACAAAGAAATTTTTCGCGGAATACGTCGAGCGAAACTACTACATCATCTATTTGAATCATTTTTTCTAAATTAAAAATTAAAAATTAGAAATTAAAAATTATCTCTTGAGAGTTATCTTCATTGACTTTACGATACTGACAAGAAGAGCTACCAATTCCTTACAATCATTTGAAATAGAATCATACTGATCCTCTTCTAAATATCCTGTATCTTTCAACAAAGCCAACCAATATTTCGTCTCATTAGCTTCTTTCAAAGCAATATTCATTTTGTTCAAGAAATCCGGTCCACTTTGTGCAAAAATTGCTTCAGCAACCAAGGCTCCCACAGCTGTACCACTTCGCAACAACTGCTTTGAAAGTACAAACTCTTTCTTACTTTCTGTTAAAAACTTGTATGCGCTCACTATACGAATAGCGAACGCATACGATTTATCACGGATAATGTTATTCTTATCCATTTTTAATTTTTAATTTTCAATTTTTAATTAAATCACATCCATCCATTTCAGCTGGCTGTGGCAAGCCGAGGATGTGGAGGATAGAAGGAGCAACGTCTGCCAATACACCGTCTTCTACCTTCGCGTCCTTGTTTTCTGTTACGTAAACAAAAGGAACCGGGTTCAAAGAGTGAGCAGTATTTACAGAACCGTCCTGGTTCAATGCGTTGTCAGCATTACCGTGGTCAGCGATGATGATTACTTCATAATCGTTGGCCTTAGCCGCTTCTACAGTGTCCTTCACACATTCGTCGATAGCAACGACTGCCTTTTCGATAGCCGGATAGATACCAGTGTGACCTACCATGTCACCGTTAGCATAGTTCACTACGATGAAGTCGAACTTCTGAGTACCGATAGCTTCTACCAACTTATCCTTCACTTCGTAAGCGCTCATTTCCGGCTTCAAGTCGTAAGTAGCTACCTTTGGAGAAGGAACGAGGATACGTTCTTCGTTATCGTACGGAGTTTCACGACCACCGTTGAAGAAGAAGGTTACGTGAGCGTACTTTTCAGTTTCAGCGATGTGGAGCTGAGTCTTGCCGTTAGCAGCGAGGTATTCGCCCAATGTATTCTGAACGTTTTCCTTGTCGAAGAGGATGTGAACACCCTTGAACGATGCATCGTACGGAGTCATGCAGTAGAACTGCAAGTCCTTGATAGTCATCATGCCCTGTTCCGGCATATCTTCCTGAGTCAATACGATAGTCAATTCCTTTGCACGGTCGTTACGGTAGTTGAAGAAGATCACTACGTCGCCTTCCTTGATAGTACCGTCTACAGTAGCGTTGTGGATTGGCTTGATGAATTCGTCAGTTACACCTTCATCGTAAGATTCCTGCATAGCCTGTACCATGTCAGTAGCGTCTTTACCCTTACCTGCTACCAAGAGGTCGTATGCTTCCTTCACACGTTCCCAACGCTTGTCGCGGTCCATGGCATAGAAACGGCCTACGATAGAAGCGATAGTACCAGCGCTCTGAGCGCAGTGAGCAGTCAACTGTTCGATGAAGCCCTTACCGCTCTTCGGGTCAGTATCACGACCGTCCATGAAGCAGTGGATGAATGTACGTTCGCCTACACCGTATTCCTTAGCGATATCGCAAAGCTTGAACAAGTGATCGAAAGAACTGTGTACACCACCGTTTGAAGTCAAGCCCATGAAGTGAACGTTCTTGCCGTTTTCCTTAGCATAAGAGAAAGCAGCAACCACTTCCTTGTTCTTCAAGATGCTGTTGTCTGCACAAGCGCGGTTGATCTTCACCAAGTCCTGGTATACGATACGACCTGCACCGATATTCAAGTGACCTACTTCCGAGTTACCCATCTGACCGTCAGGCAAACCTACGTTTTCACCGCTAGCCTGCAACTGAGAGTGCGGATAGTTGGCCAACAAACTGTCCCAATACGGAGTTGGGGTATTGAAAATCACGTCTTCCTTACCTTGAGTGCCGATTCCCCAGCCATCAAGAATCATTAAAAGGGCTTTCTTGCTCATAATGTTATACGTTTATTAAAAGATTTTTTCGCGTTATTGTTTATTATCGGGCAAAGATAGGAAAAAACGATGAAAAACAGAAGTCAAAGAAACTTATTGTTTGCGTAGAAGCACAAAAATTATATCCTCAAAGAAGCATTGACAAATACTCCAAAGAAAATCAAGACTCATAACAGGCAAAGTTCCTGTAGAACTTTATCAAAGATTTGGGGCAAAGATATAATTTTTTACTGAATCTTTAAGTTTTTTTATCACAAAAAACACAAGGGTCTTTTTTTTTTTTTTAGACACCGAAAAAGACCCTTCTAAAGGGCTTTTGAATAGTAGTCGAATTTTGTTGAAAAGCGCCAAGTTCTACAGGAACTTATTTTTTAACTATTAATAATTTTATAAACTATGTTAAAACATCTAAGACCAGTAGGTATGCTATTGTTCCTTGCGTCTATGTATGGCGGAGTGGCAAATGCGATACCTGTAGAAAATGTAGCTGGTATTGAAACCATTCAGCAGAATGGTACTGCTAGCGGTGTTGTGAAGGATGCTCTAGGTGAAGCAGTCATCGGTGCATCTGTTGTAGTTAAAGGTACTACCAACGGTACAATTACCGACTTCGACGGTAATTTCTCTATTTCCGGTGTGAAGAAGGGAGACATCATCCAGATTTCGTTCGTGGGTTACCAAACTCAGGAAATTGTTTGGAACGGTCAAGCTTTGAACGTTATTTTGCAGGATGACGCACAAGCTTTGGAAGAAGTGGTTGTAGTAGGTTACGGTACTCAGAAGAAAGTGAACTTGACTGGTGCAGTAGCTGCTATCGACGGTGACGTATTGGAAAGCCGCCCTATTACCAACATCGGTCAGGGTCTTCAGGGGGTTGTTCCTAACTTGAACGTAACTGTATCTGGTGCTCCAGGTAAAGGTTCTACATTCAATGTCCGTGGTGATGTATCTATCAATGGTGGTTCTCCGCTCGTATTGGTAGACAACGTACAAATGGACCCGAACTTGGTGAACCCAGAAGACATCGCATCTATCTCTGTATTGAAGGATGCTGCTTCAGCAGCTATTTATGGTGCTCGTGCGGCTTATGGTGTAATCTTGATTACAACCAAGACTGGTAAGAAGGACTCTAAACCACAAGTTTCATTCAATGCCAGCGGTTATTGGTCAAGCCCGGCTATGGAAATGCACAACATTGGCACTATGGATTACTTGACAATGCGCGACATCGCTTACCAGAATGCAGGTGGCTCAGGTTCTTTGGCTAGCCCAGCATTGTGGAAGTACGCAGAAGCTTATGCTAACGGTACTTACAAGCATACTGAATTCTTCGACGAAACTATCGATGCCAACAAGTGGCAATACAATGGTAGCACAGACTGGTTCAATGAAATGTATACTACAAACTTCTCTCAACAGTACAACGTATCATTGAATGGCGGTAACGAAAATACTACTTACTATGCATCGTTAGGTTTCGCTGACCAGAACGGTATCTTGAAGATGACCGATGATAACTACAAGAAGTTCAATGTAAACTTGAACATTTCATCACAAGTGACCAAGTGGATGAAGGTTTCAGGTAAGGTAATGCATACTTACACTAAGGAAAATCACCCGACAGGTAGTGCCAATTCCGGTGTAACCAGCTATGGTGGTATGTTGAAGAACGACTTGTCTCCGTTGATGCCAGTTTACCACTCACACACCGGCCGTTTGGTACGTGAAGCAGGCGCTCCTGCTATCAATGACCCAACATTGGGTATCAGCACAATTGGCGGCTTGAAATATGTGGAAGAAAACGCCAAATATTATGCTGGTCAGGGTAATTATACCAACCCATACTCTGTATCACAACTCGGTGGTTTGACCGACACCAAGAAGAACGACTTGTGGATTACAGGTGCAGTACAGCTCACTCCGTTGGAAGGTTTGGTTATCAATGCTGACTATACATTCAACTTCTACAACAACGGTGTTAAAGCGGTAGGTAACAACTTCTACGAACAACGTGCTGTAGTAGGTACTGAAACTTACTATCCTTGGACTAACCCAAGCTACGCTCAATACGAAAATAGTGAAGATTACTACAACTCTTTGAATCTCTTTGCTGAATATAGCAAGAAGTTGTGGGAAAAGCACAATTTCAAGGTAATGGTAGGTTACAACCAGGAATACAAGCATAACAAGTATTTCTATGCACAACGTAAGAACTTGATTTCGAATGCAATTCCTGACCTTGACAGCGGTACTGGCGACAAGAACTTGGGCTCTACCGAAACACATTGGGGCACAGCCGGTTACTTCGTACGTTTCAACTATAACTACGATGACCGTTACTTGTTCGAATTCAACGGACGCTACGACGGTTCTTCCAAGTTCCCGAAAGGCGACCGCTTTGCATTCTTCCCTTCATTCTCTGTAGCATGGCGTGCATCTCAGGAAAAGTTCTGGGAACCAATCAACGAATGGTGGAACGACTTGAAGGTACGTGCATCATACGGTTCATTGGGTAACCAGGCAGTATCTGGCAACTTCCCATATTTGGCAAATTATACCCCAAAAAAGTTGGGATATTTGTTAGATGGCGAACAACCAACAATAGTAGACCCGTACACAAAATTGGTTGCAAGTTCATTGACATGGGAAACTGTAAACCAAATCAACTTCGGTGTTGACTTCGGTTTCTTCAACAACCGCTTGAACGGTTCGTTCGACTGGTATCGTCGTGATACTAAGGACATGTTGACTCCACCGGATGAACTTCCAGCCGTATTGGGTGCAAAGATGGGTAACGTAAACAACGGTTCTATGAAGACAGTCGGTTGGGAACTTTCTCTTGGCTGGCAAGACAGATTGGAAAATGGTTTGAGTTATTGGGCGAAGTTTGCTTTGTCTGACTACCAATCAGAAATTACTGAATACAACGGTAATAAGGCAGGTAAGTTCAAGAACAACAACGAAGCTTATTACGTAGGTCATAAGATGAATGACATTTGGGGGCTTGTAGCAGACGGATTGTTCCAAACTCAAGAAGAAATTGACAACTACCTCTCACAAACAGGTTTGCAAAACGTAAAATACACTCCGGGTGACGTGAAGTATGTGGACGTAAGCGGTGATGGCAAGATTGCTTGGGGTCAGGAAACTATCTACGACAAGGAAGGTACAGATAAGACCCTTATCGGTAACTCTACTCCTCGTTACCAATTCGGTATCACTTTGGGTGCTGAATACAAGAACTTCGACCTCGAAGTATTCTTCCAAGGTGTAGGTAAGCGCGACTACAATCCTGGTGGTGCACACTTCTGGGGCTTCACTAGCGAATGGGATACTCCGTATACTCCAGCATTGGATTACTGGACTCCGGAAAATACAGACGCTTACTTTGCTGCTCCAAACTGGAACAAGTGGATCAACCGCGAAACAAGTACACGCTACTTGCAAGATGCATCGTACATGCGTTTGAAGAACATCACTTTGGGTTATAATGTACCAAAGAATGTTTTGGACAAGTTGAATATCGCTAAATTGCGTCTGTTCGTAACAGGTGAAAACTTGTTGACATTCACTGACCTTATCGAATCATTCGATCCTGAAACTTTGAGTAACATGACTTATCCAATCACCAAGAAAGTTTCTGTAGGTTTGAACTTGACATTCTAATAACACATTTAAAAGGAAAAATATGAAACTAAAATATTTAGCATTGGCTGGCTTGTTGGGATTCACCGCTTGTGACGATGTAATCGATTTGAAGCCGCTTGACAGTTTTACCGACGAGTCTTATTGGACTTCTGTCGACGACTTGCGTAACTATGCAAATCGTTTCTATACTAATTTGGCAGCACCTAGCAGTACCTATGACGAACAAAGTGATAATCGTGTACCAGCTAACTACGACATTTGGTTGTATAACGAATATACATTGGACAGAGCAGGCGACTGGAATTGGGAAAATATCCGTAACTTGAACTTCTTCATGAACCGTTACCAACGCGTAGTGGCTTCTGAAGCAGACATCAATGCACAGGTGGCTGTAATCCGTTTTTTCCGCGCATTGGACTATTTCGGAAAGATCAAATCATACGGTGATGTACCTTGGTATGAAAAGGACTTGACTGATGGCGATACAGAAGAATTGTTCAAGCCTCGTGATAGCCGCGACTTCGTATTGGGTAAAGTAATCGAAGACTTGGAATTTGCTATCCAATGGTTGCCTGAAAAGAATGCTGCTGTTAAGGGAGCATTGCACAAGGATGCAGCCCGCACTCAGTTGAGTCGTGTTTGTTTGTATTATGGTACTTTCAAGAAGTATCACAACGTAGGTGGTACCCCATCTAGCCAAGACTTGTTGCAAAAGGCTGCAAACAACGCATTGGCAGTTATGAACACCGGTAATTATGCAATTGTTCAAGGTGCAGACAATGGTTGTGGTATGGTATCATTCGAAGGTTACCCAATGTACTACCAGAACCAATTCGTACAAGAAGATTTGGACGGTAACAAGGAAGCGATTCTTTACCGCGAATACAAAGACGGTGTTTTGATGCACCAAACAGGTCGTCAGGATGCTGCTCCAGGTTTCTCTAAAGACTTCATGGAATCATTCCTTTGCAAGGATGGTAAGCCTATTGGAGTAAGCGAATTGTACCAAGGTGATGAAACTTTGGATATCGAATTGACAGACCGTGACCCACGTTTGTATCAGATTGTAGACAACGTAAAACGCCCATGGGCTGTACAAGCTGACGGTACTATCGAACTCCACAGAAGTGCATTCGACTTGAACGCTTCTGCTCCGGACGTATCAGCATCTAAGAGTGTGACTGGATACTTGAATACCAAACACCTTTCTGCTGACCCGACTCAATGGGTAGCTTCATCAACTACTTATGACTTCATGGTTTATCGTTATGCAGAAGTTTTGTTGAACTATGCAGAAGCCATGTATGAATTGGACCAAATGAGTCAGGATGTTCTTGATAAGACTATCAATGTGATCCGTGACCGTGTAGGTATGCCTCACTTGACTATGAGCGTAGGTTTCACTGACCCTAACTGGCCTAACTATGGCTACGAAGTGGCTCCATTGTTGCAGGAAATCCGTCGTGAACGTCGTATCGAATTGGTAGCAGAAGGTTTTCGTTACGATGACATCATCCGCTGGAAGGCTGTGAAATTGTTCGAAAATCCAAAGACTGTCCTTGGTATGCGCGTAACAGATAAGGTAATCTCTTTGTACCAAGAAGGTACATTCGGTGGTGACAAGGGCCGTGCATTGGTAGAATACGAAGGAAAGACTTATATCCGTCCGTACTCAAAGGATTTGAACGATGCAGGTCGCAAATGGTCTGCTGACGACAAGCGTTTCTTGAACCCGATTTCAAAGAACGTTATGTTGATTAACCCTAACATCACCCAGAATCCGGGATGGTAAGAAGTTGTTTAACGACTAAAATATAACAAACTGACTGTTTGAAACTAAAAAAGGTTTTTTTAACACAGTTATTATGTCCTGGTTTGAGAAAATCGGGACATAATTTTATCTTTGCAGAAATTATAAAAATATCTACTATGAAGAAAACGATTTTCTCTTTAGCAATTGCTGCTTTAATGGCAAGTTGCGCCACACAGCCTAAGCAGGAATTCTATGAAAAGCATGTAGCATTCCCTGCTGATGCAACTCCGGAACAAAAAATTGACATGGTATCACGTTTGGTCCCTACACCTCAACAGTTGGAATGGCAACAGATGGAATTCACTGCCTTCTTGCACTTCGGTATGAACACCTTTACAGGTAACGAATGGGGACACGGTACAGACAGCCCAGAAATCTTCAACCCTTCGGAACTCGATTGTGAACAATGGGTGAAAGCTTTGAAGGACGGTGGTTTCAAGATGGCATTAATCACCGCCAAGCATCACGATGGTTTCTGTTTGTGGCAAACTGAAACTACTGAATACTCAGTAAAGAACTCTCCATGGAAGGATGGTAAGGGCGACGTGGTTCGTGAACTCCGTGACGCTTGCGAAAAATATGGTATGAAGTTCGGTGTATATCTTTCCCCATGGGATAGAAACGCTCCTTCTTATGGTGATTCACCAGCTTATAACAAATTCTTCATTGAACAGTTGACAGAACTTCTCAGCAACTACGGTGAAGTACACGAAGTGTGGTTCGATGGTGCTTGCGGTGAAGGTCCGAACGGTAAGAAGCAGGAATATGACTGGACAGCTATCCTTGCCAAGATTCGTGAACTCCAACCAAAGGCTGTTACCGCTATCATGGGCGACGACGTACGTTGGGTAGGTAACGAAGGCGGTATGGGCCGTGATACCGAATGGAGTGCTACTGCGATGGCTCCAGGCTCATATACTGAAAAGAACGAAGCGATGGCTGCATTGGGTATCGACAACATGTCGAAGGACTTGGGTAGCCGTGAATTGATTGCCAAGGCTCAGGAAGCTTACTGGTATCCTTCTGAAGTGGACGTATCGATCCGTCCGGGATGGTTCTACCATGCAGACCAAGATGAACGTGTACGCTCATTGGCAAACTTGGTGAACATTTACTACCGTTCAGTAGGTTGCAACTCTGTATTGTTGCTCAACATTCCTCCAGACAGACGTGGTTTGATTCATGAAGTGGATGTACAACGTATCAAGGAACTCTCTGAATACATCAACAAGACATTTGCTAACAACTATGTAGAAAACGGCAACCAATTATGGGTAGCTGAAACTGGTCAGTCGAAAGAATACAATGTGAAGCCAGGTTCAATGGTAAATACTTTCCTTATTCAGGAAGACATCACCCAAGGTCAACGTGTAGAAGATTTCTTGGTAGAAGTATATAGCAACGGTGCATGGCAATATGCTGCCGAAGGTACAACTGTAGGTTACAAGCGTTTGCTCCGCTTCTCGGACTGCCAACCTGAAAAGATTCGCGTAACTATTCGCGGTACTCGTGCTAGTGCCAATATCTCGAACATCGGTTTGTACTATGCAGAACCGTTGCAGGACAAGGACGCCAGAGTAAGAATTAGCCACGTGAAGACAGAAGAATGGAAGGCAGTAGGTGCTGACGCAGCGGCTGCATTCGACGGCAACCCTGAAACAGCATGGAAGGCTGACGGCTTGACTGCATTGGTAGTAGACATGGGTAAGGAAGAAGCTATCGCTGGTTTCTGCTATGCTCCGGTAGCTGCAGAAGACTTGACAGGTACTATCTATAAGTATAACTTCTATGTAAGTGCAGACGGACAGAACTGGACCAAGTGTGACACCAACGGTGAGTTCAGCAACATCATGCACAACCCGGTTCCGTACTTCGTACGCTTTGGCAAGACTTATAATGCGCGTTACTTCAAGTTGGAACCAACCAGCGAAATCAACGCTGCCGAAAAGACTACTATCGGCGACTTGGGCATCTTGCTGAAATAAGAGTCAATTACTAAAAAAACATAACGTGGATGTCTCTTCGAGATACATCCACGTTTTTCTTTAATAAGATGCTAAACAACACACTTGGCTTATTTGCCTATCCTAATTAATTTCAGTTTCTTTGTATAAATTATAGCTATCATAAACCTTTTAATATTAACATACTATGAGCAAGTATCCTAAGATTGGGATTCGTCCCACTATCGACGGACGCCAAGGTGGTGTTCGTGAAAGTCTTGAAGAAAAGACAATGAACTTGGCAAAGGCCGTTGCTGAATTGATTTCTGCTAACGTGAAGCATGCAGACGGTACTCCAGTAGAATGTGTGATCGCTGACGGTACTATCGGCCGTGTAGCTGAAACTGCTGCTTGCCAGGCTAAATTTGAGCGCGAAGGTGTAGGCGCTACTATCTCTGTAACTTCTTGCTGGTGCTATGGTTCTGAAACCATGGATATGCACCCACATTGGCCGAAGGCTGTTTGGGGTTTCAACGGTACAGAACGTCCGGGCGCTGTATATTTGGCAGCTGTATTGGCAGGCCATGCTCAGAAGGGTCTTCCTGCATTCGGTATCTATGGTCACGATGTACAGGACTTGTCTGACAATACGATTCCTGAAGACTGCTCAGAAAAGATTCTCCGTTGGGCACGCGCTGCTCTTGCAGTAGCTACTATGCGTGGTGAAAGCTACTTGTCAGTAGGTAGCCAATGTATGGGTATCGCAGGTAGTATCGTGGATCAGAATTTCTTCCAGGAATACCTCGGTATGCGTAACGAAAGCGTGGACGAAACAGAAATCCTCCGCCGTATGGAAGAAGGTATCTACGACCACGAAGAATACGAAAAGGCAATGGCTTGGACAGAACAATGGTGCAAGGTGAACGAAGGTTGGGACAAGAACCGTCCTGAAAAGCAAAAAGACCGCGCAGGTAAGGATGCTGACTGGGAATTCGTAGTGAAGATGACTCTCATCGTTCGCGACTTGATGCAAGGCAATCCGAAACTCCGCGAAATGGGCTTCTTGGAAGAAGCTATCGGTCACAACGCTATCGCTGCCGGTTTCCAAGGCCAACGCCAATGGACTGACTGGAAGCCAAACGGTGACTTCACTGAAGCTTTGATGTGTAGTACATTCGACTGGAACGGTATCCGCGAAGCATACGTAGTAGCTACTGAAAACGACGCTTGCAACGCTGTTGCTATGTTGTTCGGTAAGTTGTTGACTGGTTGCGGACAGATGTTCTCTGACGTTCGTACATACTGGAGCCCAGAAGCTGTGAAGCGTGTAACTGGCAAGGAATTGACAGGTCTCGCTGCTGGTGGTATGATCCATTTGATCAACTCTGGTGCAACTACTCTCGACGCTACTGGTGCTAGTACAAACGCTACAGGCGAACCTTGCATGAAGCCATGCTGGGAAATGACTGAAGCTGACGTAGAAGGTTGCTTGAAGAACACTAACTGGATGCCGGCTGACCGTGACTACTTCCGCGGTGGTGGTTTCTCTTCTAACTTCTTGTCAAAGGGTGGCATGCCTGTAACTATGAGCCGCTTGAACCTCATTAAGGGTCTTGGCCCTGTCCTCCAAATCGCAGAAGGTTGGACAGCTGACGTTGATCCAGAAATCCACGAAGTACTCAACATGCGTACTGACCCAACATGGCCAACTACTTGGTTCGTTCCTCGTTTGGATGAAACAAAGGCTCCGTTCAAGGATGTTTATTCTGTAATGAACGCTTGGGGCGCTAACCATGGTGCTATCAGCTACGGTCACATCGGTGCAGACTTGATTACTCTCTGCTCTATGCTCCGCATCCCTGTATGTATGCACAATGTTCCTGAAGATGCAATCTTCCGCCCAGCTGCATGGAATGCATTCGGTATGGATAAGGAAGGTGCTGACTACAGAGCTTGCCAGAACTACGGTCCAATCTATAAATAATTAAAAATTGAGAATTGAAAATTAAAAATTATTCCATACAAATGGTGTTTTTGATTTTCAATTCTCTAAATTCATTTTCAATTTTTAATTTTTAATTTTCAATTTAAGAAATGATCACAGATCTCCACATAGAAGAATTTTTGAAACAAGCACACCGCTATGGTAATGAAAAGTTGATGTTGTGCAGTAGTGGTAACCTCTCTTGGCGTATCGGCGATGAAGCCCTCGTATCGGGTACAGGTTCATGGGTGCCTAACCTCCAGAAGGAAAAGGTATCTATCTGCAACATCGAAACAGGTACTCCTACTAATGGTGTGAAGCCGTCTATGGAAAGTACTTTCCACCTCGGTATCCTCCGTGCCCGTCCAGACGTGAATGTAGTTCTCCACTTCCAGTCGGAATATGCTACTGCTGTAGCTTGCATGAAGAACAAGCCGACTAACTTCAACGTAACTGCTGAAGTACCTTGCCACGTAGGTAAGGAAATCCCTGTAGTACCTTACTACCGTCCGGGTTCTCCTGAATTGGCAGCTGCTGTAGTAGAAGCGATGAAGGACCACAACTCTATCCTCTTGACTAACCATGGTCAGGTAGTGTGCGGTAAGGACTTCAACCAAGTAATGGAACGTGCTACCTTCTTCGAAATGGCTTGCCGTATCATCGTTCAGAGTGGTGGCGATTACAGCGTGCTTACTCCAGAAGAAATCGACGACTTGGAAATTTACGTATTGGGCAAAAAGACAAAATAAGACTGCATGGCTCAATCGAACAAACAATCCATTATCAGTAAGGACGGAGTCAGCTATCTGATTCCGTTCATACTTATCACCTCATGTTTTGCATTGTGGGGATTTGCCAATGATATCACCAACCCAATGGTGAAGGCTTTCTCCAAAATCTTCCGCATGAGCGTGACGGACGGTGCTTTGGTACAGGTAGCCTTTTATGGAGGTTACTTCGCTATGGCATTCCCTGCAGCCATGTTCATCCGCAAATACTCTTATAAGGCAGGTGTCTTAATGGGATTGGGTATGTACGCTATCGGTGCACTCCTTTTCTTCCCGGCCAAGATGACAGGTGAATACTATTCGTTCCTGTTAGCTTACTTTATTTTGACATGCGGTCTCTCGTTCCTCGAAACAAGTGCAAATCCGTATATCCTCTCGATGGGTACAGAAGAAACGGCTACCCGCCGTTTGAACCTCGCCCAATCGTTCAACCCGATGGGTTCTTTACTTGGTATGTATGTAGCGATGAACTTCATCCAGGCTAAGCTCAACCCAATGGAAACAGACGAACGTGCGATGCTTAATCCAGAGGAATTCGAAGCCTTGAAGCAATCCGACCTCGGCGTGCTGATTGGTCCTTACTTGATTATCGGTTTGGTTATTGCAGCCATGTTCTTGGTCATTTTGTTCACTAAGATGCCGAAGAACGGTGACCAATCCAAGGAAATCAACTTCCTTCCTACCTTGAAGCGTATCTTTGGCATGAAGCGCTATCGCGAAGGTGTCATTGCACAGTTCTTCTATGTAGGTGCACAGATCATGTGCTGGACATTCGTTATCCAATACGGTACCCGTGTCTTCATGGCAGAAGGCATGTCTGAGCTCGATGCTGAAGTATTGTCGCAAACATACAACATCGTAGCCATGGTGATTTTCTGTTGTAGCCGCTTTATCTGTACCTTCATCTTACGTTATTTGAACGCAGGTATGTTGTTGGGTATTTTGGCGGTGGCTGCTTGTGTTTTCACTTGCGGTGTCATCTTCTTCCAAGACAGAATGGGTATGTACTGCTTGGTAGCTGTATCGGCTTGTATGTCGTTGATGTTCCCTACCATTTATGGTATCGCCTTGAAGGGTATGGGTGACGATGCGAAGTTCGGTGCTGCCGGTTTGATTATGGCTATCCTCGGTGGTTCGGTTTTGCCTCCAATGCAAGCAAGCATCATCGATATGGGTACTTGCCTCGGTATGCCGGCCGTGAACGTATCATTCGTTCTTCCGTTGATTTGCTTCGTGGTAATTACCATTTACGGTTATCGTTCTTATTTGCGTAGCAAGTAATCAGTTACTACCATAAAAAAATAACCTCCATGGATTTTTCCACGGAGGTTATTTTTTATCTATATCATTCTGCAATCAAGCCGAATTCAGCACCACTTGCGTAGTCATTACCACGCTGTTCGTTGAGGGCACGGAAGCGGATGTATCGTGCCTTGACAGGCTTTTCGAACATCACCTTATGTGCCTCGCCGGTACGTTCGAAACTTCCCTTCATCACCGGTTCGCCCCATTCCTTACCGTCTTGGCTCACGTAAATTTCATAATCCTTCACGTAACCATTGTAGCTATCCATACGCGGAGTATAGATGAAGCCCTTCATGTTCTTTACTGAAGCGGCATCGAAATCTACCCAATGCGGATACTTCGCCAAAGTCACGCTGTACATGGTGTGCCAGATAGTTGACGTTTCACCGTCGGTCAAGTGAGCGGCATCACCTTCACGAGGCTCTTGGCTACTTGCATACACTACTTGCAAAGGTACATTTTCGATGCGTTCCAATTGGTTCACGAAGAATAGTTTCGGATTATCCTTATACCATACCTTCAAAACACCACCTTCACGTAAGTTTAACGCTTCGGTATATTCCTTACCCTTCTTGGCACCGTTCAAACTATACATGATGACACGGCTGGCATCGGCACTTGAAAGTGTAGTGATACCTTCCTTGTCACGATTCACAATAATCGGTGTTTCACCAGCAGCAACCACCTTCACAGTCTTTTCCAACGCTGCCGTACTTGCCAATGGACGGATGATGAAGCCGAAATTGCGGATAGCAGCCTTCGCACGATCGTGTACCAAAGGAGCACCCTGACCACAACTATTACCGCCGAGACCTGTTACCTTTGCATCAAGGTGGAGATAAACTGCATCTTCAGCCTTCAGCTGATACGGATGACCTGCCTCAGTAATAGCCATTTCACTCCAAGGAAGAGCAGAAGCCGACATGATACCGTCTGCGATGAATGCAGCACCTTGTCCCTTTGTATCGGTCAAAGCTGCCCAACGAACTTCTTCGTGGTTACCCATTGCTTGTGGCTTACCAAGGATGATTTCATCGCCTACCTTCTGACGAAAGATTTCGATATTCTGACCTACCTTACGGTCGTTGAAGTTATCGATCGGGCCACGGCCATAATATGTAAAGTCAACATATTCCTTCGGCAACATCATGGTATAACCCAAACGAGCCAAGTCAGTAGACGGTTTATTGGAAGTCACTGAGCTTTGCAATTCGATTGAACCGTCTGGATATACTGTCCAGATTTGGTTAGTAGTGAACTTGAAGTCGTCTGCGCCGAATGGCTTCGTTTCGTTGTTCACAATCTTATAAGTCTCTTCCGGATTACGGTCACGGTTGCGATAGTCGTTCTTAGCACCGTATGGAGCCTGGCTTTCTACGGTGAATGACAACATCACACGGCCATCCTTAGTTTCTACCTTATTCCAATCAAGAGCCTTGTGCTGCAAGTTATGCAAGCCAAATTGGTACCACTTGTAGTCTGCCCAGTTGTCATTACATACCGGTGCACGATAGCCGTCCAACTTCGGTCCATTACCTTCAGCAATGAGTGTCTTACCACCATAAACGAGGCTATAGATAGAGCCAGTCTTCGTATCGAACTTCGCTGTGAAATCCTTGCCATTTACCACAATGATGTCACCTTCCGCCACAGCCTTCAAAGCATCGCCAGTAGCTACCGATGTAATCGAAGCTACATCTTCGGCTACCTTGACAGCCAACTGTTCTTCCATCTGTGCATAGCCTTGCTTTGCCCATGGCATATTGGCACCGAGGAGGAATTGTACCTTTACGAAGTATTCACCTTGTGCATCGAGATTGGCAAAATCGTATGGCAAAGTCACTACCTGCTTACCACGTGGCAATACAGCCATGCGAGGGCCTTGTACAGGAGCATTCTGCTGTACGCATACACCATCCTTCCAAAGCGACCATACAATTTGATAATCGTTCAATGGTTCGAAGTAGTTTTCATTGAAGATCTCTACCTTGCCTTGCTTCGCATCGAGCATCTTCAAGTTCACGTTCTGGTATACCTTCTTCACTTCGTAATATTGTGGTTTGCCAGTCAGGTCAGGCATCACAACACCGTCCATACAGAAGGTACCATCGTTTGGTTTGTCACCAAAGTCACCACCATAGCCGAAGAAACGGTCGCCAGTCTTCTTGTCGTAGTTGTAAAGACCATGGTCAATCCATTCCCAGATAGCACCACCGATGAAGAAGTTGGTACTTTCCATCGCATCCCAATAATCCACCAAGTTACCACAAGCATTACCCATAGAGTGAGCATATTCCGAGATGTGATAAGGATACTTGATGTTATACTTACCAGTTACCGCACCTTGTACCCAAGCAATCGAAGGATACTGGTTGGAACCTATATCTACGATGTTGTTGTTACGTTCGTATTGTACCGGGCGACTTTGGTCGAATGCCTTGATAGCATCGTAAGCAGCCACGAAGTTATCACCAGGACCTGCTTCGTTACCCAAACTCCACAAACAAACTGAAGGATGATTGATACGGGCATGTACCATTTCCATGTTACGGGCAACGTGTGCATTCTTCCATTCTACCGGATGCGAAGTACTTTCCTTACCATAGTAATATTGGTGGCTTTCGATGTTCGCTTCGTCTTCCAAGTAGATACCATACTTGTCGCACAACCAATACCAATATGGAGCACATGGATAGTGCGAGTTACGTACATGGTTGATGTTCGCACGCTTCATCATCATCACTTCCTCAGTCATACGTTCACGAGTGATGTAGTGACCACGTTCCGGATCTGTTTCGTGACGGTTTACCCCTTTCATCTTGATAGGCTTACCATTCAAGTAATAGTAACGACCCGCCAAACCAAACTCATCCTTATCCGCTGGAGTATCCTTGATTTCTATTTCACGGAAACCGACAGTAGTCGAGAAAATTTCAATCGTACGTCCCTTCTTGTCTTTTAATTCACCCACCAAGGCATAACGGTAAGGCTTTTCAGCATTCCAAGGCTTAACAGCTGTACCTGCATCGAGCACGGCACTTACCTGCTGTATATCACCCGGAAGAAGTTGTGCAACCGGTACACTTACGGCTACATCCTTCACCAAGGTATTTTCATCGCTATATAATCCGAATTCATACAAAGAGAAGTTCAAGGTATAGTCCTTCACCTTCTTCTTGTCAAGGTTGCGGAGAGTAGCAGTCAAATTCAACTTCGCTTGCGTATAGGTATCATCGTAATCAGGAATAGCTACGATATCCTGAACCTGCACCTTTGGTTTTGACACCAAAGAAACACTACGGAAGATACCCGGCAAACGCATCATATCCTGTGATTCCAAGAACGATGCATCACTGTTACGATAGACTTCGGCAGCGACCACGTTTTCACCTTCCACCAAGTAAGGAGTGATATCGAACTGAGCCAAGTTACGAGAGTTCTTTGAGAAGCCTACGTACTTGCCGTTGATGTAAAGATAGAAGAATGAATCTACCCCATCGAAGTTGATATATACCTTACGGTTTGCCCAATCAGCAGGCACGGTAAACGAACGGCGGTATGAACCCACTTCGTTACGATGCTTGTAAGTAGGCCAATCCAACTTCGGTTCACGCATGACACCCTTCTTCCAGTCGTTCACTTCCACCTTGTGGGCGAAGATGACACGTTGGTTGGAATAAATCGGTGTGCCATACTTCTGCGAACCGTCTTTCTGTACTCCGTAGATATTCCAGTTCATCGGCACTTGCACCTTGTCCCAACCACTGACATCATACGATGTTTCAAAGAAGTTCTTGGGACGTTCATCGGGATTGGGCGCCCAGTGGAAAGCCCATTCGCCATCCAGCGATTGCCAATACTTACTGTGCTCCGGCAATACCTTCCGGGCCTGTTCCACATTCTCGAACGAGAAGAACCACGCGTGCGGTTGCTCCTTGTTCAATGACAAAGAATCCACGCTTTGCCATTCCCAGCCTGTCGGTGCCTGCATCGTGCCGTAGTAGAATCCTTCCAGAGGAGCTACCTGAGCCATGAGCGGCAATGCCAAACAGCCAAACAAGAGACTTAAAGTTTTTTTTCGCATAAGCATTTGTTTTTATGATTTGTAATAGATTAAAATTCAAAAGATAATTGCGGGTCTTCACCCAACAGATTGAAGGTCATCCGATGATAAGGCGTTGTACCTCGTTCACGGATAGCTGCCCGATGCTTCTTGGTAGGATACCCCTTGTTCTTATTCCAATCGTAGAATGGATATTCCTGATGCAAGGCATTCATATAGTCATCACGATACGTCTTTGCCAAGATAGAAGCCGCTGCAATGGAAAGATATTTACCATCTCCCTTTACCACCGTAGTATGCGGCAAGTCCTGGTATTTCTTGAAACGGTTTCCATCTATCAGCAAATGCTCCGGACGTACCTTCAGTTGGTCGACCGCCCGATGCATGGCCAAGAAGGAAGCATTCAAGATATTGATTTGATCGATTTCCTCGGGAGTCACGACACCTACCGCCCAAGCTACCGCCTCACGTTCAATCACCTCCCGAAGCAGATACCGCTGACGTTCCGTCAATTGCTTGGAATCATTCAATAGTTCATTCTGGAAATCCGGAGGAAGGATTACGGCTGCTGCATATACAGCACCTGCCAAGCATCCGCGCCCAGCCTCATCGCATCCGGCCTCGATTACATCTTTATTTAAGTAGGGCAATAACATCTTCTTCTCTATTTATGCAACAAAGATACGGATTTCATTCAAAAGATGTATCTTTGCCGGCTCAAAAAAGAAAGATTTATGTTTACAGTCATCGGAATTATGTTCGTAGGGATAGGATTAGGCTACTTGTTGCGCCGTCAGTCTCTACCTTGGATAAATAAAGCTATTACCGCTTTAATTTGGCTATTGCTGTTTTTGTTGGGCATCGAAGTAGGCCATAACGAGCAAATCATCCGCAGTCTTCCTACGTTGGGAGTTGAAGCCTTTGCCATTGCTCTTGTCTGTGTCCTTGGAAGTTGCTTGGCGGCTTGGGGCTTGTGGAGATACGTAAACGGCAGAAAGGAGGGAAAGGCATGAAAGGTAGTTTGATTATCGTCAGTTTCTTTGCTCTTGGTGTGCTTTGTGGAGTCTTCAACTGGATACCCTCCGACTGGCTATCGGCCGATTTGAGTTTCTATGCCCTCTGTGGATTGATGTTCAGTGTAGGTCTCAGCATCGGACACGACCCACAAACCGTACAGAACTTCCGTACGCTTAATCCCCGACTGATGCTTCTTCCGCTTGGAACTATCTTAGGTACATTATCAGCCGCTTTCTTGATTAGCCTAGTACTCCCCCATCGCACTACCCCTGAGTGTATGGCCGTAGGTTCGGGCTTCGGCTATTATTCGCTTTCCAGTATCTTCATCACGGAGTACAAGGGAGCCGAATTAGGAACAGTCGCCTTGCTTTCGAACATCGCCCGCGAGATTATGACCTTATTAGGCGCTCCGCTGATGGTACGTTGGTTTGGCAATCTCGCTCCCATCTCATCGGGCGGTGCCACTACGATGGATACCACGCTTCCCATCATCACCCAATGTGCCGGACAGAAGTACGTCATCGTCTCTATCTTTCATGGCTTTGTGGTGGATTTCAGTGTTCCTTTTTTGGTTACGTTCTTTTGTTCGATATAACGCTAATCCAAAAAGTTACATGTAAATTTTGGATTGTAATCCAAAATATCATAGTTATATTTTGGATTAGAAAACTTTTCGCTTATATTTGCACTCATAAATGCCACCATTATGAGACTCATCAATAGAAAATTAAAAACCGTCATCGAGAAGAAACTCTTTAAAGGAAAAGCCATCTTGCTGATTGGTGCCCGACAAGTAGGTAAAAGTACATTGTTCAACCAACTCATCCAAGGAAAGGACGAAGAGGTTCTATCATTAAATTGTGATGAACCCGAAGTAAAAAGTATGCTGACGGAAATCAACACTTCCGAACTAAAAATGTTGATTGGCAACAACCGTATCCTGATGATAGACGAAGCTCAAAGAGTATCCAGTATCGGTCTGACCTTAAAACTCATTATCGACAATTTCCCCGAAGTACAACTGTTAGTTACAGGCTCATCATCCTTCCAACTTCAAGATGAACTTGACGAGCCACTGACAGGACGAAAATACGAATACCACCTCTACCCTATCTCAACTGCTGAATTAATGGAGAGCGAAGGACTTTTAACTGTCAAACAAACTTTGGAATCAAGATTGATATTCGGCTCCTATCCCGATGTACTGAACCATTCGGACGAAGCCAAAGAAATTCTGATGAACATCGCAGGAAGTTACCTGTATAAAGACTTGTTGGCATTAGAAGGCATACGCAAACCCGCCTTATTGGAAAAGCTCTTGGTAGCCTTAGCCTTGCAGATAGGAAGCGAAGTTTCCTATAATGAAATCGCCCAAACCATCGGTTCGGATTCAAAAACAGTAGAGAAATACATCGACTTGTTGGAAAAGTGTTACATTGTCTTCCGACTGTCCGCATTCAGCCGAAACCTTAGAACCGAGTTGAAAAAAAGCAAGAAAATTTATTTCTATGACAATGGTATCCGCAATGCCATTCTTCAAAATTTTGCACCATTGAATTTGCGCAATGATATGGGAGCACTTTGGGAAAACTTCTTCATCAGCGAGCGAATGAAGGCCAATCATTACAACGGCCGATATTGCAAAAGTTATTTTTGGCGAACAACCCAACAACAGGAGATAGATTATATTGAAGAAGAAGACGGAACGTTCACAGCCTTCGAAATGAAATGGAATCCAAAGAAAGCTTCGACCGCTTTTCCTTCTCCATTTATGAATACTTACCCTATTAAGGAATCGGCTATCATTACACCAGGGAACTATTTAGAGTGGATTCTATAAACGAAAATCCACCCATATTCACTTGATCACCATCGGCATTCCACTTGGTTGTCAATCTATGGAGTGCCAATGGTGTATTCCCTTTATTTTTTGAACTTCACCAACATCAAGATAGGAATCACTTTTTCTCTGAAAGGAACTCCACAATATCACCCTTCTCTTCCATTCCCAACTTCTGACGGATAACACTCTTCCGTTGATACACCGTACGTACTCCCTGACTACTTACGATACTGATTTCCTTGGTCGAGAAGTTGGCCTTCAACAAACAACAAAGTTGGATTTCTTTTTCATTGAGAAGGTCTCCGTACTTTTCTTTGATGCGAGTATAGAAGCCTTCGTAAATGTAATCAATCGTTTGGAACAAGTCTTCCCAATTGAGCAAGGAATCAACGGGTATTTGTCCGTCCACAATTTCACTCATCCGGCGAATCAGTTCCTGATTGGCGGTGGTAGGATTGGAAGCCGCCATACGTATTACACCTAATTGTTGCAAGAGGATGCGCTTGAAGAAACGGTCGTCCTTCTGTTCGGTATGCTGTTGTGATTCCGTAACCAGTTGTCGCAAAGCTTCCAATTCTTCTTCCTTTTCTTCCATTTGACGTTTACGCTTTCGAATATAAAAAGCAAGACCACCAATGATGACTACCAAACTGATGGCTATATAGATAAAGGTAATTTGCGAACGTTGCTTCTCGATTGTGAGTTTCAAATTGCGTTCAATGAGCAAGCGATTGTTTTCTTCCTTGGCATCGGTAATGGCTTGTTTAATGGAGGCATTTTCTTGCAAAGAATTGGCAAAATTGGCCCATTCCATCATATCAATGCGTTTGTTCTTGGCATAATTCAGAATACTTTTCATCAACTCCATGTAGCCAGTCATCGCCCAACTGGTTTTGAACTCTTGATCAGCATTTCTTTCGGCTAGGAGCATGTGCTTTTCTGCGTCCTTTAATTGGTTCTGTAACAAATAATAGCGCGCCAAAGAAGCATGTGCCGAAGCTACCTTAGTACTATCCTTTCCGATGAAATGATTCAAGACTTGCTCTTGAAGTTCGATTGCTTTTGCCTGTTTGCCATAATCGCTAATGATGTCTGCTTGATTGGGCAAGACTTGATACCAATATAAGGTGGAGTCTTGCGTTGTACGGATATATTGTGTAAGATTATCAAAAAGGCGTTCACATTCTTCGGGTTGGTTGAGATAAAAATGGAGGGTAGCCCATGCCTGCTGAATCCAAAATTCATTTTCTGTATCCATCTTCATGAGGCGTTTCAGATACTCATAACATGCTTCGTAATTGTTATCCTTACTACCTAAATCCAACAAGCATTCCAAAGCTTCTTTGTTTGTATCGGAAATGGATTCCAATAGGTCATAGGCTTTTGGCTTCTCGCCTTTCCACCAATAATGATAGGCAGTAAGGATAGTGGCTTGCGACAATCGGGCAGAGTCTTTCGGCTCTAAGGTTTGGTAATAGTCCAATGCTTGAACGAGCAAAGTGTCTTCACCTAACGATTTCGCTTGGTTGGCACGACCTTCTGCCGCATCCAATACTTGTTGGAAGTCGATCGGCTCTTGACGAGTGGTACAACCAGTCAAGCAAAGGATAAGGATAAATATAAGTTGTTTCATAACGTTTCTTTTTAGCAAAGGTAGTATTTTTTCTGATTGCTCATTCCTCTTGCACTCGGTATATAAAGGCCAAAGCGTTCGGATATAAACTTTTTATTCAAACATTCTCTGATTATCAACACCTTACACAACCCATTGCACTATAAATAAATTCCCATATAAACGATTTGAAATGCCCTTTCATCCTAATTTTGCTTCAACGAAAACAATAAAAACAAGGAGTATGAAAGCAATGATGATGTTTATCTGTATGCTGTTGGTACAAGGCATGGCAATGGCAAATAGCCGAATCAATGGACGAGTGGTGGACGATAATGACACTTCGCCTTTGATTGGTGCAACCGTAGTTTTATCCGATGAAGCGGGCAAGCAAGTAATGGGAGTAACGACTGATACAAACGGATGCTTCGAGTTGAAGGAAGTGATGACGGGCGACTATACACTTCAATGTTCGTACATAGGGTATGATACATTTACTCTCGTGTTGAAGCAACTGGAAAGAGACACGGACTTGGGTGAAATCCGCTTGAAGCCAGCATCCGAAGTGCTCGATGAAGTGGTAATAGAAGGAGAAAAAGTGATTCAAAAGATAGACCGTCAATTGGTAATGCCCACTCAGGCACAGAAGAAGGCGGCTACCAATGGCATATCGTTGTTGCAACATCTGCAACTCCCAAACCTTTCTGTCAATGTAATCGAAAAGACTATAGCAACGAACTATGGAGAGTCTGTTCAGTTACGTATCAATGGAGTAGAAGTAACACAAGCCGAGGTCATTGCCATTCGTCCCGAAGACGTCATCCGAGTGGAGGTTCATGAACAACCGGGCTTGCGCTATGGAGGTTCCGCTGCGGTAATTGATTATATCGTCCGTCGGAGGGAATCAGGAGGCAATGTCTCTGCGGATTTAACCAATGGTGTTTTGCCTCTCGGTTTCGGTAATTATCAAATGTCGGGAAAGTATCATTATGGCAAATCGTCCTTTACAGCATTGGCGCAATGGAGCCGTCGGGATTTGGAATGGAATCGCGAGAACGAGGAGACGTTTTATTATCCGGATAAAGTCATTACCAATCGCGAAACCGTGGCTGCACCCAACCGAATCAAATATGATTACCTCAATACCTCGCTTAACTACAATTATACCAATGGCGAAAAGAGTATGCTGAACATCGCTTTCCGTACTGACATCAAGGACATCCCGTATGGGTTTACGGATAGAAACACTATCCTTCATCAAGAGAATAAGGAATACGAGGTAAAAGATCGTGAGCAATCAAAAACACACATTCCTTCGCTCGATGTCTATTACCAATTGAACTTGAAGAACGACCAACATCTTTATTTCGATGTGGTGGGTACTTATTTGAAAAGTAACAACCAACGTACTTATTCCATGACTGAGGTCGGTCAGTCCCCTATCAAGATATTTTCGAAGACGGAAGGCGACAAATATTCCATGATCGGTGAAGCCATTTACGAACGTTCATTATGGAAAGGAAAGTTTACAACTGGCATGAAACATAACCAAGCCACTATGGACAATGTGTATGACGGAGAGGCACAGACCAAAGTATCAATGAATACGGCAGAAACGTCCCTCTTCACCGAATATCAATCGAAAGCAGGTAAGTTGAACTACAGTTTGGGAATGGGAGCATTGCGTACTTTTTATAAACAAGGGAATACCAGTCAAGAGAAGTATTTCTTCCGTCCGACCTTGAATTTATCTTATTCATTAGGCAAAATCTTCTTGCGTTACAATGCTAGTTTGTCGGGCTATGCTCCTTCCTTGTCGGCATTGAGCAATGTGGTGCAAGGCATGGATGCCTATCAAGTGCGTCGAGGTAATCCGAATTTGAAGAGCGCAACTTACTTCACCAATCGATTTTCAGTGTCCTATCGCAACAAGTGGATGAATGTAGACCTTTCGGCTCGTTATAGCTACGATGATAAGCCTATCATGGAAGAGACTATTTTTGAGAATGGCAAGTTCGTGAGAACCTACGCCAATCAGAAGGGACTTCATCGGTTGATGTGTCAGACAAGTATCCAAATCCGTCCTTTCAAGGAATATCTTTCCATTAGTTTGAATCCATTTTTCAATCGTTATATTAGCGAAGGTAATAATTATCTTCATACACATAGCAATTGGGGATTCCGCGGAAGTATCATCAGCATGTACAAGCACTGGGTATTCATGGCAGATATGAATACTTCCTATCACGGCTTGGAAGGCGAAACCATAACGAAGGGTGAAGCGATACACTCCATTGCTCTCGGTTATAACAAGGAGAAATGGGCAATACAAGTTATGACGATGAATCCGTTCACCAACGATTATCATCAAAGTGTGGAGAATGTGTCTAAGTTGGCTCCAAACAAACAAGTGGCTTTTTCAAAGGACTTCACCCGAATGGTGATGCTGAATGTTTCGTTCAACCTTTCTTTCGGCAAGCAAAAGCAGACGGCAAATAAGCGCATGGAAAACTCCGATACGGATGCTGGTATTCTTTCGGGAACCAAGTAAGATTCTGTTTCGTTTCTTGATACATAAGTTAATCATAATCTATAATTACCCAATCATAAGTTCTAATTGTACAATCATAAGTTGTGATTACTTAATCATAACTTATGATTTACTTATTCTGAAGCACTCTTCAGAGAATTGAAGTTGAATATATCTGTTTTGTTCTTTATATTATTTAGAAGAAATCATTACTTTTGCATCATTAAACTTTCCAAATCTATAAGATATGAAAACATGGATAATATGGAGCAGCATATTGCTGACAATGATGTGGTCGGCCTGCTCATCGGTAGAAAAAGAATCGCAGACACTCTTTCATTTCGAAAAGATGAACGAGAAGTCGTGCAAGCTGTCGGAATTGCTGACAGACGTGGAAATCATTCCCTTGGAAACAAACGATTCCTCCCTCTTAGATGTTCAAGCCAAATATTTGGCAATTAAAGGTTCCATTTATGCCAGTTCGATGAATGAAATCTTCAAGTTCGACGAAAAAGGAAAGTTCGTCGGAAAGTTGTCACGCATCGGCCAAGGCCCCGGCGACTATCAAAGCATCAACGACTACGAAGTAGTAAGTCGCAGTGGGAAACTGGAGATATGGATTGCGCATAACAGAGGCATTTCCCGATATGATGAAAAAACTTTTTCATTCCTTGGAATGATTCCAACTCGAAGTAGTATCGAATCCTTTACCTATATTTCTGACGAAACCATTATCGTAAAGACAACGGAAGAATACACTTTCCATTTGTGCAATATGGAAGGTACTTTCCGGCATACTTTCTTGAAAAGAGACCCAGCTAATTTAACTGTGCAGCTTCTGCCGTTCATCGAAATGGACGGACGTAAGTTTTATTGCATCGACCAAACCGATGAAGCGGTGGTCTATAATGAACAGACGGATTCTTTGGAGCTATTGAAGTATGCTTCCGGTAATATTGACAAGTTACTCACCCGAAAGGACAATCAAGAGTATATGGAACGATACGGCTACCTGGAACAAGCGGGGAAAGTGGAAGAGACCTTTACAAGATTGGTGACCGTCCGTCGTCGTGGAGACGCAAGCATCGCCTTCCTGCGTTCTCCCAAGGACGAGAAGATGCTGGTTCGTCGAGGTAATGGCAATGAATGGGATTCATACATGCTTCATCCAAAAGCAAGCATCGAGAGCGACCTGCTCCCGGGTATGAACGTGCGCTACCTCATTACCGCCGTTTCTTGCGATAGCGACGATTCATTTATCTGCTGTGTGCATGCTCCGAGTTTGGCAGGTACGGAAATCAATGGGAAGGTTATCGATGAAGAAGACAATCCGGTGATTGTGAAGTATCGCATCAGATAAAAACAGCATCGGCACTCCAATGGCTTGACTACCAATTGGAATGCCGATAGTGATAAAGTGAAGACAGGTGAAACCTATCCTTAAAACATCCGGCTCACCCGTTCAATTCCGGCAGCCAGGATATCGATTTCTTCTTTCGTATTGTAAAGGCCGAAGGACGCACGAACCGTACCTTCGATGCCAAGACGAATCATCAACGGTTGGGCGCAATGGTGACCGGTGCGAACGGCAATGCCGAGGCGGTCAAGCAAAGTACCCATATCGAGGTGATGAATATTTCCTACCAAGAAGGAGATAACACTACTCTTGTGATCGGCTTCTCCGAAGATTCGCATGCCTTCGATTTGCTTCAAACGAGCCATGGCATACTTCGTAAGTTCCTGTTCATGGGCTTCGATGTTCTCCATACCCAAGGCTGATACATAATCCAATGCTTTTGCCAAAGCGGTAGTTCCGATATAATCCGGTGTACCGGCTTCGAACTTGAACGGAAGTTCATTGAAAGTGGTCTTCTCGAAGGATACGCTCTGAATCATTTCGCCACCGCCTTGATACGGAGGCAACTTATCAAGCCATTCTTCCTTACCATAAAGTACGCCTACCCCTGTCGGACCATAGACCTTGTGTCCGCTGAACGCAAAGAAGTCAGCATCCAAGTCCTGTACATCGACCTTCATGTGAGGAACGCTCTGTGCTCCGTCCACCAAGACTGGCACTCCGTGAGCATGAGCCTCAGCAATCATTTCCTTCACCGGATTCACTGTTCCAAGTACATTGCTGACATGCATCACACAAACCAACTTGGTCTTTTCCGAGAAAAGTTTCTTATATTCTTCCTGGAGAAGTTCACCCTTATCATTCATCGGAATCACCTTGATGACAATGCCCTTCTTGGCTGCTTGCAATTGCCAAGGTACAATATCGCTATGGTGCTCCATGGTCGAAACAATCACCTCATCGCCCGCCTGCATCTGGCTATCGGCAAAAGACGAAGCCAAGAGATTGATGCTCTCTGTGGTACCACGGGTAAAGATGATTTCGTTCGTGCTACGGGCATTGATGAAGCGACGTACCGTTTCGCGGGAAGCCTCATGCAACTCAGTAGCCTGCTGAGAAAGGAAGTGTACCCCACGGTGTACATTGGCATTCACCGAATAGTATTCATTAGTGATTGCTTCCACCACACAACGGGGTTTCTGTGTAGTCGCACCATTGTCCAGATAAACCAATGGCTTGCCATACACTTCCCGACTCAGGATAGGAAAATCTTCTCTGATTTTATTTATATCGTACATAGTTATTTACTTACAAATAGCACATCCCTGACACTTGTTCAACTCACCACGGAAGCGCTTTTCAACCAATAAATGCAAACGGTCCTTCAAAGCATCCATACGAATGGTATCAATCACCTCATTCACGAAAGCAAACATCAACAACAAACGGGCTTCCTTATAACTGATACCACGTTGCTGCATATAGAACAAGGCCTTTTCATCCAACTGACCTACCGTAGCACCATGCGAACACTTCACATCGTCGGCATAGATTTCCAACTGCGGTTGGGTATACATACGGGCTTCACGAGTCGCACAAAGGTTACGATTGGTCTGTTGCGAAGCCGTGCGCTGAGCACCCGGACGTACCAACACCAAACCAGAGAATGCACCTACTGACTGGTCATCGAGTACATACTTGAACAATTCGTTGCTTGTACAATCGCTTGCCTTGTGGTCAATCACAGTGTGGTTATCCACATGTTCGTTCTTATCGGCAATCGCCATACCGCAAAGGTTGATTTCAGCACCACGACCATTCAACGTTACTTCGGTCATGTTACGAGTGGTACCGTTATGCAAAGTCATGCCATTCAACAAGACATTACTATTGGCCTCTTGCTGGACATAAAGATTGCTGAAACGTACTGTACTATTATGTGTTTCTTCCAATTCATACAAGTCGAACACGGCATTGTCGCCCACAAAGACTTCTACCACTTGGGTTGAAAGGAAGTTTACATCGTCCATGGCATGATCACATACCAACATACGGGCTTGTGCTCCGTCTTCCAACACCACGAGCAAACGACGGTTCACCATGAAGTCTACATCGGCACGGAGGATATTCACCAACTGAATCGGCTTATCCACCACCACTCCCTTCGGTACATAAAGCATAAAGCCGTCCTGCACAAAGGTAGTATTGAAAGCAGTGATAGCATCTTTCGATGTATCTGCCAATTTGCCATAATATTTCTTGACCAACTCCGGATGTTCTGTTGCCAATTCCTTCAAGCTACCGAGCAATACACCTTCAGGAAGGTGAGTCTTCGGCAAAGCCTTGCTATAGAAAGCATCGTTCACCACGAAGTAAAGGGCCGTACTCATGTTAGGTACATCACACTTGAACACTTCATACGGATTCACCGGAATGTCGAGACGATTCAGGTTCAAACCATAATCCGGTGCAAAGAGTTTGGCCGCATCGGTATATTTATATTTTTCCTCTTTGGTCGTAGGGAAGCCCAAACGTTCGAAATCAGCAAAAGCTTTGGCACGAGGCGCATTCATCACCTCGGTGCTGTTCCGACAGATCATGGCTTCGCACTGAGAAAAGAGGTCAATATATTGTTGTTCCGCTTTCATCATTCTCCCAATTCTTTCTTAATCCAATCGAAACCACGCTTTTCAATCTCCAACGCCAATTCCGGGCCAGCAGTCTTAACGATACGACCCTTATAAAGTACGTGTACTACATCCGGCTTGATGTAATCCAACAAACGTTGGTAGTGAGTTATCACGATACAACTGTTTTCCGGTGTCTTCAATTTATTTACACCTTCGGCCACGATACGGAGCGCATCGATATCCAAACCAGAGTCTGTTTCGTCAAGGATACTCAACTTCGGTTCAAGCATCGCCATTTGGAAGATTTCATTACGCTTCTTTTCACCGCCACTGAAACCTTCGTTCACCGAACGGTTAGCCAACTTATTATCCAATTCCACTACCGCACGCTTTTCACGCATCAACTTCAAGAATTCGCTGGCAGTCAAAGCCGGCTTACCTTCGTATTTACGTTTTTCGTTTACTGCAGCACGCATGAAGTTCACCATGCTCACACCCGGGATTTCTACCGGATATTGGAACGAAAGGAACAAGCCCGCATGACTACGGTCTTCCGGACTCAACTCCAACAAGTCCTGACCTTCGAAAGTCACCGAACCCTTAGTTACTTCAAATGACGGATGACCTACCAATACCGAAGAAAGTGTACTCTTTCCCGAACCGTTCGGTCCCATAATGGCATGAACTTCACCCTTCTTGATGCTCAAGTTAATGCCTTTCAATATTTCTTTGCCATTGACACTGGCATGTAAGTCTTTTACTTCTAACATAATCTTATTGAGTTATAAGTTATGAGTTATAAGTTATGAGTTAAGGTTTCATTTACAATTCAGAACTCATAACTCAGAACTCATAACTTCTATTATTATCCCACGCTTCCTTCCAACGAGATAGCCAAGAGTTTCTGAGCCTCTACTGCAAATTCCATCGGAAGTTTGTTGATTACTTCCTTCGCATAACCGTTCACAATCAAGCCCACAGCATCTTCGGTACTGATACCTCGCTGATTACAATAAAACAATTGGTCTTCGCTGATCTTGCTGGTAGTCGCTTCATGTTCCACAATGGCTGTTTCATTATGGATATCCATATAAGGGAAGGTATGAGCACCACATTCACTACCCAACAACAACGAGTCACATTGACTATAGTTACGGGCATTCTCTGCTTTCTCCGAAACACGTACCAAACCACGATAAGAGTTCTGACTCTTACCCGCACTGATACCCTTGCTCACAATCGTACTACGGGTATTCTTACCGATGTGAATCATCTTGGTACCTGTATCGGCCTGCTGATAGTTGTTTGTCACAGCCACCGAATAGAATTCAGCGATTGAGTTATCACCCGTCAAGATACAACTTGGGTACTTCCAAGTAATGGCCGAACCGGTTTCCACCTGTGTCCAACTCAGCTTACTATCCACACCTTTACAATGTCCGCGCTTGGTTACGAAGTTATAGATACCGCCCTTACCTTCTGCATCGCCCGGATACCAGTTCTGGACGGTTGAGTACTTCACTTCAGCACGATCATGCACCACGATTTCCACAATGGCAGCATGAAGTTGGTTTTCGTCACGTTGCGGAGCGGTACAACCTTCCAGATACGATACATAACTATCGTCATCTGCTACAATCAAGGTACGTTCAAACTGTCCGGTATTAGCCGCATTGATACGGAAATAGGTTGAAAGTTCCATCGGACAACGAACACCCTTCGGGATATAGACGAACGAACCGTCGCTAAATACCGCCGAGTTCAATGCTGCGAAAAAGTTATCACGATAACCTACTACCGAACCCAAATACTTCTGTACCAAATCCGGATGTTCTTTCACCGCTTCGCTGAACGAACAGAAGATAATACCCTTCTCCATGAGTGTTTCACGGAAAGTCGTTTTTACGGATACCGAGTCCATGACAGCATCTACTGCCATACCACTGAGTGCCATCTGTTCTTCGAGAGGAATACCCAACTTATTAAATGTCTTGATCAATTCCGGATCTACCTCGTCCATACTCTTGGGTCCTTCCTTCTTTTTGGTCGGATCTGCATAGTAGGAAATATCCTGATAATCGATTTCAGGAATTTCAAGATGCGCCCAAGTCGGCATCTCCATCGTCAACCAATGGCGATAGGCCTTCAAACGGAATTCCAACAACCATTCCGGCTCATCCTTCTTGGCCGAAATCAGTCGGATGACATCCTCATTCAAACCTTTATCGATGATATCTGTATGAATGTCCGTAGTGAAGCCATACTTGTACTTCTCCTGCGTCAATTCTCTCAGATATACATTATTTGTTTGCTCTTCCTGCATAATATTTACTTAATAATTTTATCTGTCACATCCTTGATATCTTCCGTCATATCCTTGATTACCGGAAGACATTGGTCCACAAATTCTTTCATGGGACTATACAACACGGATGCTCTCTTTGTTGTTTTACTTACCATCTCACTCTTCGGATCGATGTATTCCAACACATATATGCCCAACCCTATCAAGAGCATCAATTTCACTGCTCCCAACAAAGCACCGGCCAATCGATTCAACCAACCTAAATTGACCACATTCAGGGCCTTGGTCAACACAGAAGCGATGAGCGAACAACCGATAGGTACTGCGACCCAAATCAAAATGAAAGACAAGATCTGTGCAATAGTGATTGAAGTTCCCAAAGCCGGAGCCAACTGCTCGGCCACTACTCCAAACATTCCTCGAGCCAAAAGCAAACCGGCAACAAATCCTACAATTTGTGCCAACTGCTTAATGGATCCTCTCATCAATCCGCTGATGGCTCCAATACCTATCAATACTAATATGATAATGTCTATTACTTCCATCTATATAAAAAATAATGTGCCAATGTGCCATAACAGCACATTGGCACACAAATATAGTTTATTTATGGATTACAACGTTTGCTTCACTTCGATTTCTTCGAATGTTTCGATGATGTCTCCCACCTTCAAGTCGTTGCAAGAAGTCAAACTGATACCACATTCGAAGTTAGTACCTACTTCCTTCACGTCGTCCTTGAAGCGCTTCAATGCATTGATATGACCAGTGAACACCACGATACCATCGCGAATCAAACGAGCCTTGTCACTACGTTTCACCTTACCGGTCTTCACCATAGCACCTGCTACCTGACCCACCTTACTGATATTGAAGACTTCACGCACTTCGATAGTAGCAGTAACCTGTTCCTTCAATGTAGGAGCCAACATACCTTCCATCGCTGCCTTTACTTCTTCAATAGCATCGTAGATGACTGAGTACTTGCGGATATCCACACCTTCCTGTTCAGCCAACTTACCAGCCGATGCTGAAGGACGTACCTGGAAACCAACGATAATTGCATCTGATGCTGCTGCCAATGTTACGTCTGATTCTGAAATCTGACCTACACCCTTGTGGATTACATTCACCTGAATCTGTTCAGTAGACAACTTGATCAACGAGTCGCTCAATGCTTCTACAGAACCGTCCACGTCACCCTTCACGATGATGTTCAATTCATGGAAGTCACCCAAAGCCAAACGACGGCCCACTTCATCGAGTGTCAACATCTTCTGAGTACGCAAGCCTTGTTCGCGTTGCAATTGTTCACGCTTATTAGCCACTTCTCTTGCTTCCTGGTCAGTATCGAATACGTGGAATGTATCGCCCGCTGCAGGAGCACCGTTCAAACCGAGAATCAATACCGGTTCAGCAGGACCTGCTTCCTTGATGCGCTGGTTACGTTCGTTGAACATTGCCTTTACCTTACCATAAGAAGTACCGGCCAAAACTGTATCACCGATACGCAATGTACCATTCGATACCAATACGGTTGCTACATAACCACGACCCTTATCGAGTGAAGATTCGATGATAGAACCTGTTGCCTTACGGTTCGGATTTGCCTTCAATTCCAACAATTCGGCTTCGAGCAATACCTTTTCCATCAATTCTTCTACACCTATACCCTTCTTGGCTGAGATTTCTTGTGACTGATACTTACCACCCCATTCTTCCACGAGGAAGTTCATAGCAGCCAATTCTTCCCTAATCTTATCCGGATTAGCAGTCGGCTTATCGATCTTGTTGATTGCGAAAACGATAGGAACACCAGCAGCCATCGCATGGTTGATCGCTTCCTTAGTCTGTGGCATCACATTGTCATCGGCAGCAACAATAATGATAACGATGTCTGTTACCTTCGCACCACGAGCACGCATCGCTGTAAACGCTTCGTGACCCGGAGTATCGAGGAACGTAATGCGACGACCGTCTTCCAACTTCACATTGTAAGCACCAATGTGCTGAGTGATACCACCCGCTTCACCAGCGATTACATTGGCCTTACGGATGTAGTCGAGCAATGAAGTCTTACCGTGGTCTACGTGACCCATCACAGTTACAATCGGAGCACGTGGTTGCAAATCTTCTTCTGCATCAGCTTCTTCAACGATAGCCTGAGATACTTCTGCACTCACGTATTCAGTCTGATAGCCAAATTCTTCTGCTACCAAGTTGATAGTTTCTGCATCCAAACGCTGGTTGATAGAAACCATCATACCAATGCTCATACAAGTACCGATAACTTGTGTTACAGGAATGTCCATCATGTTTGCCAATTCGTTTGCTGTAACGAATTCGGTCAACTTCAGGATCTTGCTTTCTTCCTGTTCCATTTCTTCCTGCTCCATCATACGGTCGCGGACATTGTCACGCTTTTCCTTACGATACTTAGCAGCCTTATTCTTGGTCTTGTTGGTCAAACGAGCCAACGTTTCCTTTACTTGTTTTGCTACATCTTCATCGCTTACTTCCACCTTTGGAGCCGGCTTCTTGAAGCGATCCTTGTTTGGTTTACCCTGTTCCTTAGCAGGCTTACCTGGGTTACTGCCCTTAGGACCATCCTTGCCTTCCTTACGTGGTGCACCTTGGTTTCCCGGAGCATTAATGTCTACGCGTTCCTTTCCGATACGATTACGTTTCTTCTTCTTAGCGCTTTCATCATCACCCTCCTTGCCTTTATCGTCTGTCTTACGGATTTCCTTGATGATAGCATCCTTCATCTGCTGACGTTGCTGCTGACGAAGTTTTTCCTTTTCATCTCTTTCTTTCCGCTTTTCTTCCTTCGATTTCTTTTTCGGACGGGTAGATTGGTTCAAGGCATCCAAGTCTATCTTACCCAAGACATTGATACCTGACTTAAATTCTGTCGGACGGATTTTGAAAACGCCATCCTCTTCTTGAACATTTATTTTTTCAGAAGTTTCTTTTTCCATGTGTACTTCTTGTGGTTCTACTTCTTCTACCGGTGCAACAACGACTTCAGGAGCAGGCTCCGGTTTCACTTCTTTTACTGGTTCCGGTACTACAGGCTCCGGTTCTGGCACTACCTCCGGTTCTACTACCTTCACAGGTTCTTCCACCTTAGGCACGGCATGACGTTTGTTCAGGCTATCCAGATCAATCTTACCTACCGGTTTGAACTTAACACTCGGACGAAGGTCGATTTCTTCCTCCTTCTTCGGTTCTTCAGTTCCTTCGATAGATACAGTCGGCTTATTGCGATCCTTGTTCTGTCTTTCCTGAATAAACTTTTCAGACTCTTTTTTCAAATTCTTGTCCTTACTGAACTCCTTCACAAGTTCAGCATATTGTTCTTCGGTAATTTTAGCATTAGGACTTGCCTCAATGGTATGCCCCTTCTTTTGCAAGAATTCAACTACCGTCGCTATTCCTACATTCAGATCTCTTGTTACTTTGTTCAGTCTAATCGCCATATTCGTCTTTTAATGATTAAATCTGAGCGTCCGTAGAGATTACTCTTCTTCAAACTCAGCGCTTAAAATATCCAACACCTCATCTACGGTGTCTTCTTCCAAGTCGGCCTTTTCAATCAGCATTTCACGCGGTGCATTCAGCACAGCCTTGGCTGTATCAAGTCCGATACTCTTAATAGCATTGATGACCCACTCATCAATTTCATCCTTAAACTCATCCAAATAGATGTCTTCATCGTCCACATTTTCATCCAATTCACGGTATACGTCAATGGTATATTCAGTCAACATACTAGCCAACTTGATATTCATACCACCCTTACCGATAGCCAACGATACTTCTTCCGGCTTCAAATAAACTTCTGCCTTCTTGTCTTCTTCGTTCATTGTGATGCTCGATACCTTTGCTGGGCTCAACGCACGTTGGATAAAGAGTTGGATGTTCGCTGTATAGTTAATTACATCGATATTTTCGTTACGCAATTCACGAACGATACCATGGATACGACTACCCTTCACACCTACACATGCACCTACTGGGTCGATACGGTCGTCGTAACTTTCTACGGCAATCTTTGCTCTTTCACCCGGGATACGTGCAATCTTCTTGATAGTAATCAAACCATCGTTGATTTCTGGTACTTCCTGTTCCAACAAACGTTCAAGGAACATCGGCGATGTACGGCTGAGGATAATCTTCGGGTTGTTGTTGCGGTTGTCCACGCGAGCCACCACGGCACGTACTGTTTCACCCTTGCGATAGAAGTCTGAAGGAATCTGTTCTGTCTTCGGGAGAAGCAATTCATTGCCTTCATCATCGAGCAAAAGGATTTCCTTCTTCCAAATCTGATAAACTTCGGCAGCGATGATAGTACCTACCTTATCGATGTACTTATTATACAAACTGTCCTTTTCCAATTCCAAAATCTTGGAAGCCAATGTCTGGCGAAGATTCAAGATAGCACGACGACCGAACTTAGCGAAAATCACCTCATCGGTTACTTCTTCACCCACTTCGTACGACGCGTCAATCTTACGTGCTTCCGTCAACGAGATTTCTCTGTTATCGTTTTCCAACTCCTCATCTTCCACCACCACACGGTTACGATAGATTTCAAAATCCCCCTTATCCGGGTTTACAATCACGTCGTAATTCTCATCGGTGCCAAACATTTTCGCAATCACACTACGGAACGATTCTTCGAGCACACTTACCATAGTGGTACGGTCGATGTTCTTAGTATCCTTAAATTCCGAAAATGTATCAATCAAACTGATTGTTTCTTCTTTCTTGGCCATAATTATTTGAAACTAATTAAGTATTTAGTATATTTTATTTCACTATAAGTGTAAGTGATATCCTCTTCCACCAACTTTGGGCGCTTGGCTCCTTCGGGTTTCACTTTCTTTTGAATGGTCAGCGTCATGTTCTCTTCATTGGCATCCTTCAGCACACCTTCCAGTTTCTTACCTTCTCTAGTCAGGACTTCCACTTCCTTGCCAATGTGAATCAAATATTGCTGCAGTACCTTAAACGGTTGTCCGATACCGGCCGAACCGACTTCCAGTTCATAGTCTTCCTCTTCACGGTCCAACTTCGACTCGATGAATCGGCTGAGTTCCACACAATCGTCAATCCATACGCCTTCCGCATGGTCGATTTCTACTACAATCTTGTCATCCGGGCTTACCGAAACATCTACCAGAAAATATTCCTTATCTTCCAGCCATTCGTTCACAATCCCGCTTACAACGTTTTTATCTATCATTGATTAACTATTAAGAATAAAAAAAGGGCTTTAATCAAGCCCCACCATTCATCCATTTCGGTGCAAATATACAAATTATCCTACAGAGCCACAATATTTTCCTTATTTTTTTCTACTTTTGCGGAAACTTAATACAATATGGGTAGAAAAAGACAGAATCCACATAAGAATTTCATGGTTTTCAATGCCGTGCTGTTCATTGCCGTACTAGTAGTCTGCGGTATTTTCCTTTATATGGCATACACTTTCAAGCGTGACGCCAACAAGAAAGTCACCTACGAAGGCCGATACCACATCGAGGTAAACAACGATTTTGCAGGGCAAAGCCTCAGCATCTATGTAAATGACAGTCTACTATGGAATCAGGCAATGCCTGACACATTGGTAACTCTGGACATCGACCGCTTTGCGGAAGAGAGCGCCCTACTCATTGTCGACAATGCAACCGACACCGCCACGCCTTTCAACTTAGACCCGAAAGGCAGCAAGGTAGTAGTCAAGAAACAGGAAGGCGAAATCGTTTTCGAAGAAACACGACCGCGTTTTTAAAAAACGCCGCCGCGTTTCAAACCAAACACCGCCGCGTTTTATGGCAACCAAAAGAATCATCCCCGACAACGATTTCGGCCAAATCATCATCCGTACCCGAATCACGGCACGGAACATCAGCATGCGTACTAAACCAGACGGTCTGCATGTCACTGTTCCTCCTCGATGCCTGACATCAAAAGTATTGGAGGTGGTAGAAGAATATCGTTCACGTTTGCTGGAGAAATGGCAAAAGGCCGCACCTCAACCATTGGACTTGAACTTCCGGATTGATGCTCCTTGCTTCCGATTACACTTGGAACAAGGACGGTTTTCACGCTTTACCCTTAGAACAGACGAAGAAGGCATCACTATTTGTTGTCCTCCCCATGTAGATTTCTCACAGAAAGCCGTTCAAGAACTGTTACGAAATGCCATTATTCGCGCCTTGAAGAAAAGCGCACAAACTTATCTTCCCCCATTATTGAACGAACTGGCGGAACACTACGGATTTAAATATAAACGGGTAAAGATTACGGGAAGCAAAAGCCGCTGGGGAAGTTGTTCGGCTATTGGAAGCATCAATTTATCTTGCTATCTCATGTTGCTTCCTCCTCACCTCATGGATTATGTCCTTTTGCATGAACTTACTCATACAAAAGAAATGAATCATGGGCCGAAGTTTTGGGAGATATTGGATGATTTGACGGAAGGGAGAGCGAAAACACTTCGAGCAGAGTTAAAAAATTTCCGCACCAGTTTTTAAACCGATGCGGATATCTTTATTTCTTAATTACCGTTCCACCTTCCTGATGAATGGCCGATGCCAATGTTATCACCACTTGTGAAACCCCGGCATCAATCGCCGAGAAGGAGTTTTCCAACTTCGGAATCATACCGCCTTGAATGACACCTTTCTCTACATACTCCTTGAAAAGTTCTGGAGTGATGACTGGAATTACACTATCATCATCGTTTTCGTCACTCAATACACCTTTCTTTTCAAAACAGAATACCAAAGTGACATCAAACAATTCGGCCAATGCCTTGGCTGTTTCACCCGCAATGGTATCGGCATTAGTATTCAGCATAGATCCTTGGCCATCGTGTGTCAACGGCGCCATGACTGGCACTACGCCTTGACGGATGAGATTGCCCAACAATTCGGCATTCACCTTTTCCACATCGCCTACAAAACCATAATCCACATCCTTCACGGGACGCTTCACTGAACGGATGACATTCATATCGGCACCCGTCAATCCCATGGCATTCACACCCTTGGCCTGCAATCCGGCTACAATGTTCTTGTTTACCAAGCCACCATAAACCATAGTTACAACTTTCAGTGTTTCGGCATCCGTAATACGGCGTCCGTTCACCATTTGGCTTTCAATGCCCAATTGTGCAGCCAACTTAGTAGCCGAACGGCCTCCTCC
Organism: Phocaeicola sp.; assembly: GCA_045121515.1. Lineage (GTDB taxonomy): Bacteria > Bacteroidota > Bacteroidia > Bacteroidales > Bacteroidaceae > Phocaeicola. Next base: position 130,609 of record JBGVGD010000079.1, read on the forward strand.
ATGTACCAACACCTTATAGCCTTCTATCGCTGAAAAATCAGCCAACAATTGGTTCAATGTGGCTTCTTCCTCTACTATCTTTCCACCGACCTTGATGACGGTGAGTTTTTCTTTCATCATAAATTCAACAATTCTTTTAATCTTTCCACCGACTGCTGTATCTGATGGCGGTTTTCCAACAACTCGCCATTGAATACATGCTTCGCCTTCGAATAATAAGGAAGACGTTTTTCTAAAGCCTCTTGAATAAATGTCATCAGTTCCTCATCGGTTTTATTTGCCAAAAGCGGCCGTTGATGCTTGGCTACCTTCAACCGGCGGAACAATACTTTATTGTCCACATCCAAGAAAACGGTCTCGCCCACTTGGTTCATATATTCCATGTTGTCAAAGAAACAAGGAGTTCCTCCTCCCACGGATATCACGACATTCTCAAAATCACTCACTTCGTGCAGCATCCGCTTTTCCAATTCACGGAAGCCTTCTTCGCCCCGCTCCGTAAAAATCTGACTGACCGTTTTATGAAAACGTTCTTCGATATACCAGTCCAGATCAACAAAAGTCAATCCCATGGCACGGGCAAACGCCTTACCCAGCGTCGTCTTGCCCGCCCCCATATATCCTATCAGAAAGATACGTATCATTTTTTCTTAAAGCGTGTTTTCTTGGTTTCCCCTTTCAACTTCTGCAATTCGATAACCTTGAAGCAAGTCTGCAAATCCAAGTCCTTCGGATCTACATTTTCAGGAATCTTATAATTCTTTTTCTCAAATGCAATGTAAGGACCATATCGACCATTCAGAATCTGTAAGCCAGGTTCTTCTTCGAATGTCTTGATTATCTTATTTTCGGCTGCTTCACGCTTGCTTTGAATCAAGGCGATAGCATCTTCCAAAGTTACACTCATTGGGTCAGTACCCTTCGGGATAGAAACGAATGCATTGTTATGACGGACATAAGGGCCAAAACGACCTACACCCACAGATACAGTCTTTTCTTCAAATTCTCCCAAGGTACGAGGCAACTTGAAACATTCCAACGCTTCTTCCAATGTAATGGTTTCCAAAGCCATTCCCTTAGGCAACTGAGCAAAGCGTGGTTTTTCCTCATCTTCTACCGAACCTATCTGGATAATCGGTCCATAACGTCCAATCTTTACCGATACCGGTTTTCCACTGACCGGATCTGTACCCAAGATACGTTCACCTACCTTATGTTCTGTCTTGGTATTCGATGTTTTTTCTACCAACGGGTGGAAATCCTGATAGAAAGCATCCATCATGCCTGTCCATTCCTTTTCTCCATCGGCCACTTCATCGAATTCTTTTTCTACGTTAGCGGTAAAGTTATAATCCATGATTCCCGGGAAGTATTCCATCAGGAAGTCATTCACTACGATACCCACATCAGTCGGCAAGAGTTTGGCCTTTTCATTACCAGTCATTTCTGTCTTGGTAGATTCGGCAATCTTACCTTCCTTCAAGGTCATGATATCGAATGAACGTTTTACACCTTCTTTGTTGCCCTTTTCCACATAACCTCTCTGCTGAACAGTTGAGATAGTCGGAGCGTATGTAGACGGACGTCCGATACCCAATTCTTCCAACTTACGCACCAGGCTGGCTTCTGTATAGCGAAGCGGACACATGGTAAATCGTTGGGTAGCCGAGACAGTCGCTTTTTCCAAAGCCTGGCCTATCGACAACGGAGGCAACAAACGGCTTTCGTCCTCCTGTTCGTTTTCATCATCGTAGGATTCCTTATAAACACGCAAGAAACCATCGAAAGTGATCACCTCTCCTGTAGCCACAAATACCTCATTGCTATTGCTAATGGAAATGGTAGCCGTAGTCTTTTCAAGTTCGGCATCTGCCATTTGGGAAGCAATGGTACGTTTCCAAATCAATTCATACAACTTCTGTTCCTGTGCTGTACCATGAATGGTTTCATTGGCCATGTAAGTCGGACGAATGGCTTCGTGAGCCTCTTGTGCTCCCTTGCTTTTAGTTGCAAACTGACGGGTCTTGACATACTTCTCTCCCATCAAGTCTGTAATAGCTTGACGGCTGGTAGCCAACGCCAAATCCGAAAGGTTTACCGAGTCGGTACGCATATAGGTGATTTGCCCGCTTTCATACAAGCGCTGTGCCACCACCATAGTCTGCGATACGGAGAATCCCAACTTACGGGCTGCTTCCTGCTGCAAAGTAGAAGTAGTAAATGGAGGAGCCGGAGACTTCTTAGACGGCTTTGTTACCACATCGGTTATCTTAAACTTAGCATCCTTACAAACTTCCAAAAATGCACGTGCTTCTTCCTTCGTCTTAAAACGGCTTCCCAATTCGGCTCTTACTTCCGATTTCTCACCATTTTCACCCGGGACTTCAAAGACAGCTGTCACTTTATACCATGACTCGCTGACAAATGCATTCACTTCGCGTTCACGTTCTACAATCAAGCGGACAGCCACCGACTGTACACGTCCTGCAGACAATGCCGGCTTTACTTTACGCCACAAGATAGGCGAGAGTTCAAAACCTACAATGCGGTCGAGTACACGACGCGCCTGCTGAGCATTTACCAAATTCACATCGATATCACGCGGATTCTCTATTGCCTTCAAGATAGCCGGCTTAGTGATTTCGTGGAATACGATACGCTTGGTCTTTACTGGGTCCAAGCCCAACACTTCGAATAAATGCCAAGATATGGCTTCCCCTTCGCGGTCCTCATCGGATGCGAGCCAAACCATATCGGCTTTCTTGGCTTCGGCTTTCAATTCCTTCACCAACTTCTTTTTGTCTTCCGGTATTTCATAAGTAGGCTGATAGCCATTCGCTACATCAATACTGAATTCCTTCTTCTTCAAGTCACGGATATGACCGTAACTGGAAAGGACTTTATAGTCATCCCCCAAGAACTTTTCAATGGTTTTCGCTTTGGCAGGTGACTCTACTATAACAAGGTTTTTCTGCATGTTCTAAATTAATTTGGTGGCAAAAGTAGAAAAAAAAGCAGAATCACACCTATATAATAAGGTATGTTTCTGCTTTTTTCCTTAAAATGTCTTAAATTCGGGCGTTTTCCCCTTAGAATTGAAGCGAAAGGCCTCCTAGGAAGTTCAATTTCTGAGCCGGATAAGCATCGTGTCTTACATATTCCTTATTCAGAAGATTGTTCACTTTTGCGAAGACGCTCAAGTTCTTCAGGAGAGCATAATCGGCACCTGCATAAAGGTTGCTGATTGGGTCATACATATCCGAAGCACGTTTCACGTATTCATATCCGACATTCACTCTTAACCCTTCTATCGGTTTGAATCCTACTTCCGCATTCATTTCCAATTCTGGTTTCAAGGACATCAAAAATTCATCAGACCAACCCTGATCCATTACTTCGTCCATCTTCCAACTGTAGTAAGTGCCTTTCAAGGCTAGATCAAACAAATCCTTATAATCATATTTCAATTCAATACTACCATATGCCACTTTTGCCTTTCCATAAACAAAACCAGTACAATATCCCACATATCCTTCTCTTATCATCCAGGCCATATCATTTGTCCTAATCTGATAGCCTCCAGTGAGATTAAACCACCAACCATTCGCCGGCGATGCTTTCAGTCCTAAAGCAGCATCCAATGAGACATAAGTAGGAAGAATAAAATTATTATGCAAATTCCAATACGGAGTGATATTGGTCAAATCCAACATACTCTTGGTTTCATTTCCACCACCAGCCTTTGCATACAGCATATATTTGTCCGAAAAGATATATTCCACCTTTACATCAGGAGCAAATCTCACCTTATCTTCTATACCACTCCACCAATCCGCATGTGCGCCGAAACGAATTCTCCAATCATCATTCTCATATTTATAATATGGATTAAATTCCATAGAAATTGCATTTTCCATGTCTTCCATGGAATAAGAATAATTGTTGAACTCTAAGTTCAGGCCTAAAGACTGTTCCTCAAACGATTTCCATAAATCACCTTTCACATAAAGATTGGTTTCACTTCCTGAATCATCCGTAAAAAGTACCGGTACCATTGTCGGATATTTCTGTTTAAAGTAATTCATACCTATCTCACCTTTGTATTGTATCAAAGCCTCCTCATTCATAGAGTTCAGCCCGACATATACATTGGCTAATGTCTGATGCTGTTTGGTTCCACTAGAAGAACTACTAGTCTCACCTGAACGAGAAGCAACCTCTCCTACACAAACGATAGGCCCCAAATCCATATAGTTAAACACTTGCGAGCGATAATAACCACCCAACAAAAGATCTGCGTTTCTGAATGAATGACGATAGTCCAATCCTACCTTCGTATTATACAACCGTGACATCCATTCTGAATCATATAAATGTCTTTGTTCCATATTCCAACCATCCAATGAAGCAGCCACATTCAAACGGTCTTTCTTCGTGATATCCCACAAATATCCCAATTTAGCATCCACATTGCCATTGTTTCCATATCCGGCACAGAGATAACCTCGATAAGCGGCATCCGCTGTCCAGTCCTTGATAATCGGATTCATCGCCTGATAATTCCAACTGGCTACCGGACGGATAGAAGTGGAATAATCGATATGTGTCTTCGGAACCGTAGGTTCTTCCACCTTCGGAAGCACATTGATTTTCGAAGCATCCATGACGGTCGGGTTGTATTCATTTTCTACCACCACTGTACGGACGAGTGTCGTATCTTGTTGTTGGGCAGATGCTGCCAACCATGGCAACATTCCCAAACCTGCTATGATGAGTTTCTTTTTCATACCATTCATTTTATTCGTTCAACTTCTCCAAACGGCTTTCAATCATACCGGCAATGTCATCGTCTGCCTGATAATTCTGCTTCAATGAAAGCAAGTACTGACGGGCTTCCAACTTACGGTCGAGTTTCGCATAAATGTCCGACAACAAGACGAAACTACGGGCCAACCAATAGGTATGAGGCGTACTCACTTCCAAATAGTTCAAAACTTCCTTTTCCGAGTCTGCTGTTTTGCCAGCGTCAAACAGATATTGCGCCAATCTATATTTAGCCTCTGCACCATATACATTTCGTGTATCCTTGGCCAAAACTTCCCAATCGGCTACGGCATGTTGCATTTGGTGCACTTTCACCAACGATTGGGCACGGTAATGACGGGCTTCGCTCTCCAATTCTGGTGCTACCTTCGCATCTGCCAATACAGCCGTTGCAGCCAAGATTACGTCTTCATCGTTGTTTGCCATGGCTGCACTACGGAGCATACCCGTTGCGGCCAATTCACGACGTTCCGGTGTAGATGCTCTATCCTTCAAAAGTTTGTACCATTCCAAAGCCTTGGCATAATCCTTCGCCAAATAAGCCATTTCCGCACTCATCATCATGGCTTCTTCCGAATACTTGTTGTTCGGGTATTCCAAGACCTTATTCAAATGAGCCGATGCACTTTCGTAATTCCGCTGGTTATAATCTATCAATCCGATGTAATAGTTAGCATTCAAACTGAACGCCCCTTCCGGGAAGGTTTGTAAGTATTTCACAAAACTATTACGAGCTTCTACATTCTCACCACGCATGTACACACGTTCGGCAGCCACGTAAGTGAGCGAGTCGCGTTCATTCACATCAAAGTTTGCTCCTCCTGGTATGGTCGATGCAAAGTCGGCATATTCATCCACCTTGTTCAAGTCGATGTAAATGGATTTCAAATCGCGCTGCGCCAATCGGGCTTCCTCACTGCCCGGATAGTTCTTGATAACATCTTTGTAAGCAGCAATTGCTTCCGGATACTTGTCGTCCTGATAATAGAGCAAACCTATTTCATTTGCTGCCCGACGGGCCATGTGACTCTGTGGGAAATTCTTCACCAACAACTGGAAACGCTCGATAGCATTCGCATTGTCTTCCAACTGCACGAACGCACGACCTTGTTCATACAAGGCATCGTCGATGTACTGCGATTGCGGATAGTTGGTTATCAACTGGTTCAACGACTGAATCTTGCCATTATAGTCTCTCTGCAAGCCCTTCACGAAACCTTCCTGATACAAGGAATAGTCTGCCAATGACGGATCTACTTGCTCTGCCTTGTCATAACTACGACGGGCATCATCGAACTTACGGGCATAGAAGTTACAGTCGCCCATACGGTTGTATGCATCCGCCAATACTTGCTTGTTGTCCTTGGTACCTTCGTTTACAAAACGGCTAAACCAATTCAAGGCACTGCCATATTGCTTCTGCTTGAAGTCGGCATAACCCAAGTTATAAAGTGCCAAGCCATATTCCTGGCTGCGCTTGTTCTTGGCCAATTCCAAATATCGGCGCAAGTCCTTGTTGGCTTGGGCATACTTTTCCAATCGATAATTGGCTTCTCCTCGCCAATAATAGGCATCCGCTTGGGTAGCCGCATTGTATTGGCCTATTTCCAACGAACGGTTGAAATATTGCAATGCCTCTGCAAACTGAGCATTGGCAAATGCCTGTGTACCCAAACGGAAAAGAATCTTCTGCTTGGCTTCCATGATACGAGGACCCGGCTTCGAAATCTTGGCAATGGACTTCAAGGCCGCATCGTAACTACGGGTATTCATGTAAGTTTCCACCAAGTAATCGTTCACACGTTCACGGTATCTGGAATCCGGGAATTCATTCAAGAAACGTTCGAAGACGATAACCGATTCGGCAAACGGAGAATAGGAGGTTTCGTGGATGCACAAGGCATAGTTGTACAATGCCTGTTCCTTGACCGCCTTGTCATAATCACCAATCGACGCCTGTTCGAACGCCATACGGGCTTGATTGCGATCCTTCAACTGGAGATAAGCCAAACCCATATGCAAGTTGGCATTTTGTGCCAATGCATCTTGCACCAAAGTTGTTCTACCCAACATTTCCGTAGCCTTGGAATACGCACCGGTATGATAATAACCCATACCCAATTCGTACATCGCCTTCCGTTGTGGAGTTTCCATCGCATTCACATAAGCCTCCAACGAAGAAACGGCATTCAAGTAATCCTTCATTCCATAACGGGCCTCCCCTTGGATACGTTGCATTTCCGCTTCGTCCTTATGTCCGGCAAAATGACGGAGGTAATCCGATGCCACTTCATCTGCCTGCTTGTATTCGCCACGAAGCAAATGAATCTCGCCTATATAATAAGGTACGAGCGAATCATATACTTCATCGTTCTTCAATGAAGTGAAAGCCTTCAATGCAGCATCGTACTGACCTTCCACATAGTCAATGTAACCCAGGTTATATACAGCATCCGCCTGATGAGTCTTGCTCATATCCTTCAACAAGGTAAACCATACTTTCGCTTCTTCCAGATTGCCTACCTTCAAATAAGAAGTAGCCAATTTCAAGGCAGCCTCATCTCTTTCCTTGTCTGCCAAGGCATCTAAGTCGCACGAACGATAGAGAGCAATCGCTTCCTGATACTTTCCTTCTTCAAAATACACGGAGGCTATCATCGCCTCCACTCGATTGGCATGTCTGGAATCCGGATATTGCTTCAGATAAGCCTCCAGCAATTCGATGCTGTTTTCCGATTTCAGTTCATATTCTTTACAGACACGGGCATACTCCTTGTCGCCCGCTACATCTTTCGGTAACACTTCCTGGGCCATTCCCGACATGGAAAGGCTCATCAAAGCAGCCACCCAAACAGTCCTTTTCTTCATTGTTTATTTGGTTATGTTATGTTCCTTCAAAAATCGTTTCACTCCTTCACGTACCGAATCCAATCCAAACTCCTCAGGATTCACCTCTGCTAAAGGCGTCCAAAAAGAATCCGCCACATCGTCCATGGCATTCAGACTCTTGTCGTCTTTCACCCGACAAAGAAAAAACTGGTCGAGCGTATGTACTAGAAATCCAGAATACATATAGGTATTCGGCAACGAGAACTGATAGGCTGCATCCACCACTTCCAGTCCGGTCTCCTCCCGAACTTCACGAGCCACCCCTTCTTCTCCGGTTTCGAACCTATCCACAAAACCACCCGCAAGGTCCAGTGTCCCCTTAGCCGGTTCTTTGGCTCTTCGGCAAACCAGCAACTCTCCCTTCTCATTCAAGATAAAAGCGACCGTAGCCGAACTCGCATTAAAGTAATACACAAATCCGCAATCGTCACAACGTTTCGACTTCTCGTTGTTTTCAACAAAAGAGGCGGAACCACATTTCGGGCAATATTTAAATAACTCCAATGGATGCATTTTTCATCGATTTAAAGATTCATCTACAAAGATAACATTTCCATTACAGAACTCGGGTACTTTTATCAATTATCCGCTCTTTTTTTTGCTTAATTTGCAAAAAGAAGTAAAAAAGCACACAAATTATCAAATAAGACACGATTTTTCCTTCAAAAAAGCACGAACATTCAAAACTATCACTTATATTTGCTTACAAAATGATGTACTATTAAAATTCTAACAATTATGGAGAAAATAGATAAACTTGACAGACAAATACTAGAAATCATCTCACAAAATGCTCGTATTCCGTTCAAGGATGTAGCAGCAGAATGTGGCGTATCGCGTGCTGCTATCCACCAACGCGTTCAGCGACTGATAGATATGGGCGTTATTATTGGTTCGGGTTATCATGTAAACCCAAAGAGCCTTGGCTACAGAACATGCACTTACGTAGGTATCAAGTTGGAAAAGGGTTCCATGTATAAGGATGCCGTGAAGGAATTGAAGAAGATTCCAGAAATCGTGGAATGTCACTTCACCACTGGTAACTATACCATGTTGACCAAACTTTATTGCCGCGACAACGAGCACTTAATGGAATTGTTGAATGCCAAGATTCAGGAAATCCCGGGTGTTACTGCCACTGAAACCTTGATTTCATTGGAACAAAGCATCAAGAAAGAAATTCCTATCAGTAAATAATGGAAGGTATCATTATCGGCATCAGCACTTTCCTCATTATCGGGCTGTTTCATCCCGTGGTGATTAAGGCAGAATATTATTGGGGAACCCGTTGTTGGTGGATATTTCTTGTTTTGGGTATTTTAGGCATTATAGGCGCATTGCTTGTCAGCAACATTCTGGTTTCGTCATTGCTAGGTGTCTTTGCCTTTTCTTCCCTATGGACAATTAAAGAAGTATTTGACCAACGGAAGCGGGTATTGAAAGGTTGGTTCCCAATGAATCCCAAACGAAAACATGAATATGAATAAAGAAAAAGAGCATCCCTAGAGGATGCTCTTTTATTTTATGCCGGATTATAAACCTTCAACTTTCGTTCGCCCTTCATGGCGCACCAAGCATTGTATGCCAACGAACCCATTTCGTCTTCGCCCGGCATCATGACAATCGGAGCCAAATAATCAATCCAAGGCAAGAAAATCTTCATGCAATATTCGCTATGGGCAATACCGCCTGTCACGATGATAGCATCTACCTTACCACGGAGAGCCACATAACGGGCACCTACCTCACGGGCAATGGTATAAAACATGGCATCTACCACACTCTTAAACGGTTCTTCACCGGCTTCGGCCTTGGCTGCAATGGTAATCATATCATTCATACCAAGATGTGCCGAAAGACCACCACGACCGTTGAGCATCTTCTTGATTTGAAGTTTGCTGTACTGACCGCTGAAGCAAAGGTCTACCAACTGACCGGCTGGAATGGTTCCGGCACGTTCGGTACTGAAAGGACCGTCGCCGTCGAGAGCATTGTTCACATCAATCACTTCTCCCTTGCGATGTGCACCTACGGAGATACCACCACCCAAATGCACTACAATGATGTTCAAATCTTCATATTCCTTACCAATAGAAGCGGCATACTTACGAGAAACCGCTTTGCTGTTCAAGGCATGGAAAATAGACTTGCGTTCGATGTCCGGGATACCAGTAAAACGAGATTCCGGCATGAATTCATCGGCCACTTCTGGGTCGGCAATGAAAGACGGACAATTACACTCTTCCGCCAATTCTACCGCAATCAAGGCACCGAGATTGCACGCATGCTCCATTTCGGCATAGGTCAAGTCGTGAATCATTTGTTCATTAATCGCATAGACACCACTTGGAGTCGGTTTCAACAAACCGCCACGGGCAATCACCGCATCGAACTGAACGGGAATGCCTGCCTTTGCCAACATATCGCGCACGAACTGCTTGCGGTATGGCAACTGCTCGATGATGTGGGTGTATTGCGCCAAGTCTTCCAACGGATGATGCGCACCCCCTACCCAAACAGGTTTATCGTTTTCATACAAAGCCAACTTAGTAGAAGTTGAACCGGGATTGATTACAAATATCTTCATATATTACATTTATTTCTTAGTATCACTACAAACACAGGCAAATGCCAGACTATAGAATTTCGAGTTACCCGAATCGGCACGCGAAGGAACAACCACCGGAGCCGTAGTTCCTTGAAGCATACCCGCCATATTCGCATCACCAAATAGAGAAAGCGTCTTGTAGAACGTATTGGCAGCAATGATGTTCGGGAAGATAACCATATCAGCATGCCCTACTACCGGTGAGTTGATGCCTTTCACTTCCCCACTATGCGCATCGCAAGCCGTCTTCGCATCCATAGGTCCGTCGAGGAACATGGAGCCATACTCTCCTGCTCCGGCACGTTCTTTCAAGGTAACATAGTCGAGGGTAAACGGAAACTTCTCATTCACCTTTTCCGTACAGTGAATCAAGGCCACACGTGGAGATTCGATGCCCATTTTGCGGCACACATCCACATTGTACCGGATCATGGCATCCAAATGATTCAATTGCGGATTCGGAATCACCGCCGCATCCGAAAAGAAGAGCAGCTTATTATACGTAGGTATCTGGGCCACGGTAATATGACTCAACACATTCCCTTTCGGAAGCAAGCCATGCTCCTTGTTCAATACCGCACGAAGCAAGTTGTCCGTATTGATAATCCCTTTCATCAATACATCGGCATGGCCTTCACGCACCAAGAGCACGCCTTCCTGGGCAGCCACATCGGGACTGCTGGCCTCAAACACTTTCACATGGTCGGGATATTGCTGACGGATGTATTCGGCATTCAATATATGAGGTGTATCCGCCACCAACAGGAAATCGGCAAAGCCCTCCTTCAGACTTCGCAAAATGACATATTCCGTATGAGGGTCGTTCGGACAAACTACCGCTACACGCTTACGCTCTTTCATCGACCGCAAACGACTAACTAAACTGGAAAAATCCTGTATCGGTTCCATTCACATTAGATTTTAAAGAAGAACAGATACAAAGATAAGAAATTTCTGAGAAACCCTTTAAAAAAGAACGAATTTTATTTTTGTCTTCCTTCGCTTCTCTCTGAATGACACTTATAGTGTACGGAATAAACGTTCGAAATCGAACAGAGTGTCCGATATCGGACACCCCTATTTTTATTACTTCTCCTCATTTTCAACACTTTACGTTTCTGGCACGGTTTTTGTAGTATAGAAGGTGAGTTTTGAACGAAAGGAAACGAAAATAAAATCAATAACAATATGGATAGAGAAATACCAAAAGAAGTTCGACAGAAAGAACGTAACAAGAAAATCATGAAGTATGGCGGCATCGGTGCCGGAATCGTAGTATGTATGGCAGTACTCATTTCTTTCATGCAAAGCAGCGTGAAACGTAGAGATATCGTCTTCTCCACCGTAGACCATGGTACGATCGAAGTGAGTGTCAGCGCATCGGGTAAGGTGGTACCTGCTTTCGAGGAAATCATCAACTCGCCTATCAATAGCCGCATCATCGAGGCATACCGAAAGGGTGGCGATAGCGTGGACGTGGGAACACCGATCTTGAAACTCGACTTGCAAAGTACCGAGACAGCCTACAAGAAACTCTTGGACGAAGAGCAGATGCGTCGTTATCAGTTGGAACAGTTGAAGATTACCAACGAGACCCAACTCAGCAACATGGCCATGAATATCAAGGTGAGCGCCATGGAACTGAACCGAAAGGAAGTGGAACTCCGCAACGAACGATACCTCGACAGCATCGGTTCCGGAACCACTGACAAGGTGCGCCAAGCCGAATTGGCCTACAACAAGGGTAAGTTGGAATTGGAGCAACTCCGCCAACAATACGAAAACGAAAAGAAGGTAAAGGCAGCCGATCTGAAAGTAAAGGAACTTGAATTCAACATCTTCTCGAAAGGCTTGGGCGAAATGAAACGCACCTTGGACGATGCTCAAATCCGTTCGCCTCGCAAGGCTATCCTTACCTTCGTAGAAAACCAGGTGGGTGCCCAAGTATCGCAAGGCCAACAAATCGCTATCATCTCGGACTTGAGCCACTTCAAGGTGGAAGGCGAGATAGCCGATACGTACGGGGATAGAGTGGCAGCCGGAGGCAAGGCGATTGTGAAAATGGGAAGCGAGAAATTGGAAGGTACAATCAGCAGCGTGACTCCTCTCTCGAAGAACGGAGTGATTTCCTTCACCGTACAACTGGCCAACGATAACCATAAGCGCCTCCGTTCAGGCTTGAAGACCGATGTCTATGTGATGAATGCCGTGAAAGAAGACGTGATGCGCATAGCCAATGCTTCGTACTACGTAGGTCGTGGCGACTACGAACTCTTTGTGCTCGATAGCGAAAACGAAATCGTGAAGCGCAAGGTAAAACTCGGTGACTCGAACTTCGAATTTGTGGAAGTGATAAGCGGCCTCCAACCGGGCGATCAAGTGGTAGTGAGCGATATGAGTAGTTATAAAAATAAGAACAAATTAAAAGTGGAATAAATAAATTTCCCCTCTCGAGAGGGGATTAAGGGGTGTGTGATATGCATCCAGATGAATGTTTTCTAACACACCCCCTTCCCCCTCTCGAGAGGGGAGAAAAGAAAATAAAAATAAGAAACAACATTCATTCTCATTGTATTATGATCAAACAATACCTCAAACAAGCCTGGACGATGATGCGACAAAACAAACTCTTCACGTCCATTTATGTAGCCGGTACAGGCCTTTCCATTGCCTTTACCATGGTACTATTCATTATCTATTATGTGAAGTTCGCTCCCGTTTATCCGGAGTATAACCGTGACCGGACGCTGGTTATCAACAACATGGCTGTTGCTGAAAAAGGAGACGAGAAATGGAATTCCTGCAACACAGGCGCCAGCCCCAGGATTGCAGAGTTAGTCAAAGGATTGCCACACCTCGACCAAGTGGGCATGGCGATGATGAATTCTTGGGCTGGAAGCACCGTTCTTCTCCCCAATAGCAACGAGCAACTGGAAGTGATTCCAGGCATGGTAGATGCTGGATTCTGGAAAGTCTTTACCTTCCAGTTCTTGAACGGAAAGCCTTTCGATGAAGCAAGTGTAGAAGCCGAACTTCCTATCGCTATCTTATCAGAGAGTTTAGCCAAACGAATCTTTGCCTCAACCGATGTAGTAGGACAATACATCTCTTACGACGGAAAGGATATGCAAGTGGTAGGTGTTGTGGCAGATGTATCGGGAACAACACCGGCTACAGCAGCCGACCTTTACATCCCTCTTTACTATGGTGGAGAAAATCGACCTGGTCAGAACAGCCTGTTAGGTTCCGTTGCCGTTTATATGACTGCCACTTCTGCCTCTGAATTGGAACTTCTCCGCAATGAAGTAGTGGATGTTCTTAACCGTTATGACCAAGAAAACCAGAAATTTTCCCACTTCTACATGGATCAACCTGATGTTTGGTGGAAAAATACTTTCCGTAACACCTGTAACAGCACTCCTGACATTGCCGGTACTATCCGAAGCATCCTCTATATGCTGCTGGCCTTACTCTTCATCCCTGCCATGAACCTTTGTGGTATGATTTCTTCCCGTATGGACGAACGTATGAGCGAACTTGGCGTGCGTAAAGCATACGGAGCGACCAATGCCGGATTGATTTCCCAAGTCTTGACCGAAAACCTTTTGCTGACTTTGGTCGGTGGAGCAGTCGGCTTGGCTTTGGCTTATCTCATTGCCTTAACCGGTGGCGATTGGGTGTATCACCTTTTCGACAATTTCGTGATGCCGGGAGGTGTGAATCCGTCGTATACAGTAGAAATGCTTTTCAATCCGACACTTTTCCTTTCCGTATTCGGATTGTGTGTCATTCTAAATCTGATTTCGGCATTGGTGCCTACTATCTTGGCACTTCGCCATACCATTATTTATTCCATTCAATCCAAAAGATAACACATTATGAACAAAATAATCAAACAAATCTGGAACCAGCGACGCATGAATGGCTGGATTTTCATCGAAATCATCATTGCCGGATTCTTTCTCTGGACGGTGATTGACCCGATGTATGTGCTTATGGTCAACCACCTGGAGGACAAAGGATATGAAGAAGAGGGTCGATATGTATTGCAACTGGGTTCATATGGGCAAAGCCACGGGAAACGTGACACTACCATTACTAAAGAACAACGGAAAGAAGCATTCCTTCGTATTGCTCAATTAGTAAAGGAACAGCCCGAAGTGGATTCCTATTACATCTGCCTCTACCGCTCGCTTCCCAACTCTGGAAGTTGGAATGGAGGACAACTTTTTCCTGATACGGCTTCCATAGCAGAGGAAAAGTACGTCCATACACAACAATTCTATTATTATTCTACTGAAGGATCGGACATGTTACGTACCTTGGGAATCAAAGATGCAAATACTGGAGAAGAAATGAGAACCAGCGACAAACCCATATCTTGGTACGTTTCTGAAGAATTTGCCAAGAAGATGTATGGAACGACACAAGCCGTAGGCAAAAAAATCTTCTTTTACAAAAAAGACCACGTGGAAATAGACGGTGTTTTCAAGAATATCAAGACAAGAGATTTCCAAGCATCTTATCCTCTAACCATTCAGGCTGTCAATGATTTTGATGTCAACGACTGGATGCACAAGAACACTTTGATTGTTTTCCGCTTAAAAGAAGGAGTAAATTTCGATGCTTTCAACGAACGCTTCAAGAAGGAAGTGGCCCCACACATGAATCAAGGCAATTTCTACTTCTACGGATTTCAATCATTCGCCGATTCACGTAAGGAATTGGGCACCATGTTTGGTGCATACAATCAGATTCGCCTAAAAGGTTCCTTGGCAGCCTTCACCCTCCTCTGCATCTTCCTCGGCATGGTGGGCACGTTCTGGATTCGTTGCAATGCTCGTCGGCAGGAAATCGGCTTGATGCGAAGCATGGGCGCTACGGAAAGACGGGTAAAGAACCAGTTCCTCACCGAAGCAGGTATCTTGGTGACAGCGGCCTTTATCTTATCACTAGTCTTGGTGGTAAATCTCGTAGTGATGACAGACGATATGGCTCAACAGAATGTAACCGGCTATCCGGAATTTGCCCTCGTCAGCCAATGGCTATCACCAAGTGTACAGTTCACCATGGTCAGCCTCATCACTTACCTCGCCTTGCTCGTCATTGCGTTGGTAGGCACACTGATTCCAGTTCGCAGAGCCGTGAAGGTGCTTCCGGCCGATGCTTTGAGAGATGAATAATTTAAACAAAAACAATCAATCGAATAATCACAATTTGAAATAAGAAACATTATGACAACAATGATTAAGCTTACAGATATCAACAAGATCTACCGTACAGAAGAGATTGAAACACAGGCACTCGAAAACGTGAACCTCGAAGTAAAGAAAGGCGAATTCCTCAGCATCATGGGACCGTCCGGATGCGGAAAATCAACCTTGCTCAACATCATGGGCTTGCTCGACACGCCGACTTCGGGAACCATTGAAATCAACGGCACACACACAGAAAACATGGGCGACAAAGAACTCGCTGCCTTCCGTAACAAGACACTTGGATTTGTGTTCCAAAGCTTTCATTTAATTCATTCACTCAACGTCATCGACAACGTG